>NZ_JBIWMA010000002.1:817200-923129 GCF_044766465.1 Streptomyces sp. NPDC102259
CGACAGGTCGGCCGGGTCCGACGAGTCGGGTGGGTCCGACGGGTCGGCCGGTTCGTGCGGGTCCGACGGTCCTGGCACGTCGCCGGACGCCGACAGTGTTCCCGGGCCCCGCCGCCTGGCCGGGTCCCGCGGGTCCGACAGGTCGGCCGGGTCCGACGAGTCGGGTGGGTCCGACGGGTCGGCCGGTTCGTGCGGGTCCGACGGTCCTGGCACGTCGCCGGACGCCGACAGCGTCCCGGACTCCGCCGCCCGGCGGGATCCGGGTACGGCGTCTGGCGGCGGGAGCCGGGACCGGCGTCCGGCGGCGGGATCTCGGTGGCGGCGTCCGTCGACCCGACCCACACCCCGTCCCTACCCGACCCACACCCCGTCCCGCATCAGATGCCGCGTAGACAGCTCGTGCTGCTCGCGCCACGCCTGCACCGCGACCGGCCGCACCCGAAAGTAGGCGTACGACGCGCTGTCCCGGCCGGGATCCCAGCCCGTCTTCGCCAGGAACGCCGAGGCCGCCTCCTTCGGTACCTCCTCGCGCGTGTACGTCTCGACCTCGGCGTCGAGGAGGACCACGTCCCGCGTGTCCCCGAAGGCCAGGCGGGCCCGGCCGCCCTCCCGGAGGTTGCGGCCGGTGGGGTTGGTGAGGCGGGTGGACAGCCACAGGTGCTCGCCGTCCCAGACGAACCACAGCGCGACGAGACAGGGCAACCCCTCCCGGTCCGCCGTGGCGACCCAGACGTCGACATCGCGTTCCAGCCGGTCCAGCAGTTCCCGCTTGCGCTGCCCGGAGGTGCGGGGCGGCTCCGTGATCTTCATGCCCGGGACGGTAGCGACGGCGAGGCCTCCTCCGCCTCGGGCCGCGGTCCCGATCCGGCCTCGGGCTCGCGACCTAGGGCCTCTCTTTCGGATCTTGCCGTCGCTCGCGGGGTGTGGACGCCCATCTGCGGCGTTGTCGTCGGTCGCCGACTCCCCCACGCTCGACTGCGCTCGCGCGGGGGGACCCCCATCGCGTCGACTCCCTCCTCCGCCTTGCAGCTGCACGCACCAGACCCCACTCGGGTCGCGAACAAGGCACCGCCGCTCCAAGCCGACCTGATCCGAAAGAAAGGCCCTAGGCCTGCCCCACCCCCGCCGCGACGCGCGACCTGATCCACCCGAGGGAGACGGCGGGCCCCATCTCGGCGCCTTCGCGGAGGCGACTGGCGTGCGGAGGGTTTTACGTATAACCTCACCCGTCAATCGCACCTCCCCACACCTTCCCGCACGCTCCCCGAAAGGCCATGATGAGTCGCATCGCCCTGGTCACGCTTGTCGTCGACGACTACGACGAGGCGATCCGCTTCTACACCGAGGCGCTCGGATTCCGGCTCGTCGAGGACGAACCCCGTCCCGACGGCGCCCGCTGGGTCGTCGTACGGCCGGGGGACGGCCAGGAGGGCGTCGGGCTGCTGCTCGCCCGGGCCAAGGGCGACGCCCAGCGCGCCCGGATCGGCGACCAGACCGGCGGCCGCGTCGGGTTCTTCCTGCACACCGAGGACTTCGCCGGCGACCACGCCCGCATGCTCGCCGCCGGGGTGACCTTCCTGGAGGAGCCCCGCCACGAGGCCTACGGCTCCGTAGCCGTCTTCCGGGACCTGTACGGAAACCGCTGGGACCTGCTCCAGCCCGCCACCGTCTGAGAATCCGCTCGAGAAACCACCTGAGAACCAGCTGCCGAGGAACACGCTCATGACCGCGCACCACATCGACACCGACACCCTCCGCCGTCTGCCCAAGGCGGTGCTGCACGACCACCTCGACGGCGGCCTGCGCCCCGCCACCGTCGTCGAGCTCGCGGACGCGGTCGGCCACGCTCTGCCCACCACCGACCCCGGTGAACTCGCCGCCTGGTACTTCGAGGCCGCCAACTCGGGTGACCTGGTCCGGTACATAGCCACCTTCGAGCACACCCTCGCCGTCATGCAGACCCGCGAGGGCCTGCTGCGCACCGCGGAGGAGTACGTGCTCGACCTGGCGGCCGACGGAGTCGTCTACGGCGAGGTCCGCTACGCCCCCGAGCTGATGCTGAACGGCGAGCTCACGCTCCCCGAGGTCGTCGAGACGGTCCAGGAGGGCCTCGCGGCCGGCATGGCGAAGGCGTCGGCCGCGGGCACCCCGGTCCGCGTCGGCACCCTGCTCTGCGGCATGCGCATGTTCGACCGGACCAGGGAGACCGCCGACCTCGCGGTCGCCTTCCGGGACGCGGGTGTCGTCGGCTTCGACATCGCCGGCGCCGAGGACGGCTTCCCGCCCGCCGACCACCTCGCCGCCTTCGAGCACCTGCGCCGCGAGAGCGTCCCCTTCACCATCCACGCGGGCGAGGCCCACGGCCTGCCCAGCATCCACCAGGCCCTCCAGGTCTGCGGCGCCCAGCGCATCGGCCACGGCGTCCGCATCACCGACGACATCGTGGACGGCAAGCTCGGGCGGCTCGCGGGATGGGTGCGCGACCGCCGGGTGGCCCTGGAGATGTGCCCGACCTCCAACCTCCAGACCGGCGCGGCCACCTCGATCGCCGAGCACCCGATCACCGCGCTGAAGGACCTCGGCTTCCGGGTCACGCTCAACACCGACAACCGTCTGGTCTCGGGTACGACGATGACGCGCGAGATGTCGCTGCTCGTCCAGGAGGCGGGCTGGACCCTCGAGGACCTGCGCACCGTGACGGTGAACGCCCTCAAGAGCGCGTTCCTGCCGTTCGACGAGCGCAAGGCCCTCATCGAGGACGTCGTCCTTCCGGGTTACGCCGCCGCGCTCTGAAGCAGTCCGCGGACGTAGGCGGCCTGTCCGACGTGCTGGAGATCGTCGGACAGGACGCTGACCAGCCGAACGCCCAGGGTGACGGGTGGGTCCCAGCGCTCGTCCACGACGCGCTCCAGGTCCGCCGCCGTGAGTGCGCGCAGCGCCTCCAGGCTCTGCGCGTGCACGGCGTCGTGGTACCCGGTCAGCAGGCCGCCGTCGGAGACCCGCACCTTCGCGACCTTCGCGTCACTGTGCCCGTACCCGGTGTCCTGGCGCGGCAGGTCGAGGCCGAACCGTTTCTCCCAGTCCTGGGCCAGCCACACCTGGTCGCGTCCGAAGGCGTCGGCGAGATGGTCGTCCTGGACGCGGGTGAGATGCCAGACGAGCCAGGCGATCGAGTTGGCCCCGTCGGCGGGCCGGGCGTTGAGGTCGTCGGGGTCCAGGCCCTCGACGGCGGCGTGGACCTCTTCCTGGATGCGGTGGTACCCGTCGATGAGGATGTCCTTGGCATGCATACGTCCACCATCGCGCACCCCGCCCTCACCCGCTCCCCGTTTCCAGCAGCGTCATCAGCGCCCGGGCCGCCGGGCTGGTCGACCTGGCGGGCGGCAGCAGCGCGACCGTCTCGTACACCGCCTCGCCGGTGCCCTTGAGGGGCAGCGCGGTGAGCGCCTCCCGCTTGTGCCGGAAGTGGCGCGGTACGACGGCGACGCCGAGGTTCTCGTCCACCAGGTCCAGGAGACTGTGCACGTCGTTGACCTCCAGGGCGACCGTGCGGCGCACTCCCACCTCGGCGAACGCGGCGTCGGTGGCGCGGCGCGGTCCCCAGTCCGGATGGAAGTCGACGAACACCTCGCCCGCGACGTCCTGGGGGGTCAGCGCCGCCGACACCCCGGCGAGCCGGTGCTCGGGATGGCACAGCACGTACATCGGCTCGGTGGCCAGCGGCGCGCAGCGGAGCTGGTCGGTGTCCGTCTGGGTCCGGTAGGCGAAGGCCAGGTCGAGCCGCCCGGCCGCCACCTCCTCGCCGAGCGCGCCCGAGCCGGTCTGCCGCAGCCGGATCTCCACATCGGGATGGCGCCGCCGGAACGCCGCCAGCAGCCCGGCCACGTCCACTCCGGCGATGCACTGCTCGGTGCCCACGGAGAGGGTGCCGCGCACCACTCCCTGCACGGCTGCCACCGCCTCGTGGGCCGCCCGCACCTGCGCCAGGATCCGCTCGGCCTCGGCCAGCAGCGCCCGGCCCGCCTCCGTGAGCGTCACCCGCCGGGTGGTCCGCACGAACAGCGGGGCACGCAGCTCCCGCTCGAGGGCCCGGATCGACGCCGAGAGGCCCGACTGGGAGACCATCAGGCGTTCGGCGGCCCGGGTGAAGTGCTGGTCCTCGGCGACCGCGACGAAGTGCTGGAGGTGGCGCAGTTCCATGATTGAGAAGCGTAGCCGCACAATTCCATCGGATTCTTCTGTTGGACCACTACCCGCAGGTCGACCAGAGTGGGTGAAGGTTCCCGAACCCCCACTTCCGTGCCAACCCTTCCTGGCGTGCCAACCCTTCCTGGAGTCGCGTTGTACACCGCACATCCCGACCGCTACGCCGACATGCCCTACCGGCGCACCGGACGCAGCGGCCTGAAGCTGCCCGCGCTGTCGCTCGGACTGTGGCACAACTTCGGCCCGGACCGTCCGGTCGAGACGCAGCGGGCGATTCTGCGCCGCGCCTTCGACCTCGGCATCACCCACTTCGACCTGGCCAACAACTACGGGCCGCCGCCCGGCGCCGCCGAGTCCGCGCTGGGCGAGGCGCTGACGGCGGACTTCGCGCCGTACCGCGACGAGCTGGTCATCTCCACCAAGGCCGGCTACCTGATGTGGCCGGGACCGTACGGCGAATGGGGCTCGCGCAAGTACCTGCTGTCCTCGCTCGACCAGAGCCTGACCCGGATGGGCCTGGACTACGTCGACATCTTCTACTCGCACCGCCCCGACCCGGAGACTCCCCTGGAGGAGACGATGGGCGCCCTGCACACCGCGGTCCAGCAGGGCAAGGCGCTCTACGTCGGCGTCTCCAACTACTCGGCGGAGCAGACCCGCGAGGCCGCCCGCATCCTCGGTGAGCTGGGCACCCCGCTGCTCATCCACCAGCCGCGCTACTCGATGCTCGACCGCCGCCCGGAGAGCGAGGGCCTGCTCGACGCCCTGGACGAGCTCCAGGTCGGGTCGATCGTGTTCTCGCCGCTGGAGCAGGGCCTGCTGACCGGCCGCTACCTGAACGGCATCCCGGAGGACTCACGGGCGGCGAGCGACAGCCCGTTCCTGAACTCCGAGGCGGTCACCGAGGAGCTCACCGGCAAGCTGCGCACCCTCGACGACATCGCCAAGTCCCGCGGCCAGTCCCTCGCCCAGCTCGCGCTGGCCTGGGTGCTGCGCGGCGGCCGGGTGACCTCCGCGCTGGTGGGCGCGAGCAGCGCCCGGCAGATCGAGGACAGCGTCGGCGCCCTCGCCAACCTGGACTTCGAGGCCGAGGAGCTGACCCGGATCGACGCGGTGATCAACGGCTGAGCCGCTCCGTCAGGAGTACGGTCACCGCATCGCCCTCCCGCTTTCCGATCGCCTTGCGCACCTCGGCGTCGACGGGAAGTTTGTGGGTGCCGTCCCCGAGGGCCATGAACGAACTCCGGAACGGATGTCCGTCGACCGTCCCGCGGATCTTGACCAGTCCGCGGGTGCCGAAGAATTCGGCGGACTCGGGCCAGACGACATAGGTCCAGCCGCCTTTCGCCGGGCTCTTGCGCAGGACGGCCGTGAATTCGGTATTCAGTGTTCCGGTTGCGCTCATGACGTCCTCCGCTCGCGGTGATCTCCTGAAGGGTGGACCGCCGCGGGCGGAGGAATTCATCGCCCGCCGGCTCAGGATCCGGCGGGCACCCGGTCGAGGAATCCGAGGACGGAGACGATCCGGTCCTCGGCGTCCAGGACGACCACGTCGGATCCGGCCACCGGCGCCGACCCGTCGGCCTCGCTGACCAGTTCCCAGGAGAAGCGGGCCGTGTCGTGGTGCCCGTCGACGGCGCCGGTGGGGCGGAAGGCGAAGCCCGGGAACTGCGCGTGCGCCGCCGCGATCACGGCCGCGATCCCCTCATGGCCCCGGACGTCGGCCAGCGGGTCGGTGTAGCCTCCGTCCACGGCCCACGCGGCGGTAACAGCCTTGGCCAAAGCCTCGGGCTCCCGCGCGTTCCAGGCCTCGAAGTAGCGGGCGACGGCATTCTCGTAACGGGCGGTGTTCGCGGACATCGTGAATCAGCCTCCAATGAGGTCATCGATACTGGTCAGGTCCCGGATCTCGGTTATCGCCGATCCGGTGTGACCACCTTGCCCGCGCCCGCCGTCCGGGTCGATTACCTGTCGGGTAATGACGACGGGATCCGGTGCTCGCCGGATTTCGGCCATGAACGGCACGGAATATGCCAAGAGACTGGCCGGAAAGTCATGGTGACAGTGTTTCAAGAGTGAACATACTCAAAGGTCAGGGGCAGTTCACCCCATAGGAGCCGCACGGAAAGCGAGGCACGACCGGCCGGCGAGCACCGGGGGAGAGAGACGTGCACGACGAATTCCTGTGCCATGTCACCGCGTACGGCGTCTGCGACGGCCGGCGCATCGGCGTACCGCTCGGCACCTACCGTGCGCCGACGCTGGCGCTCGCCCTGTGGTGGCTGCGCGACCGGGCCTCCTGGATGGCCGAACGGCTGGATCCGCGGCCCGAGAGCGAGCACATCCCGCCGGGCGCGCTGGTCCCGGTCGCCGACAATGTGCCGGACGTGCCCGAACTGCTGCGGGCCTGGTGCGCCGACATGGGCCGCCAGGAGCTGGTGGCCGACGAGCTGGCGGGCGGCCGGCTGGTGCGGATCGCGATCAGCGACGAGACCACCGAGTACGAACTGCTCGCCGAATCCGTCGACGCGCTGCGGATGCAGCGGACCGTCCCGGCGCTCTTCCTCCCCGTCGGCTGAGGCCTCGTCTGCTGAGACCCTGTCGCCCGTTGGGCACACAAGGGTGTCAATCGATAGAATTCGGACATGGTGGAGCGACCGGTCTCCTCGACCGCGCCCGAACTCGTGCTGGAGACCGAGACGGGTTCCCGCGTGCTGATCCCGGGCCACGACTACCGCGTCGGACGGGACCCGCTCAGCGACATCGTCATCGACGACACCCGTGTCTCCTGGCACCACGCGATGCTGCGGCCCGACGGCGACCACTGGACCGTCGCCGACGAACACAGCACCAACGGGACCTACGCCGACGGCCGGCGCATCGACGAGTGGGGCGTCGGCCCCGGCAGCGTGATCCGCGTCGGCAGCCCGGACGACGGCCCCTGCCTCGTCCTGTCGGCCCGCCCCCCGCCCGCGGCGGAACGCCCGTCGGGGGTTTCCATGCCCGGCGTGACCGGCACCTTCCGGGAGCCCACCTCCGTCCGGCCGCTGCCCGCGCGCACCGTCCGCATCGGCCGCGCCGGCGATAACGACCTCGTCGTCGACGACCTGGTCGTCTCGCGCCGGCACGCGGAACTGCGCGCGCTGCCCGAGGGCGGCCACGAGATCGTCGACCTCGGCAGCCACAACGGGACGTACCTCAACGGGCTGCCCGTCACCCGCGCCCCGCTCGACCCCGGCGACATCGTCGGCATCGGCCACTCGGACTTCTGCCTCGTCGGCGACCAGCTCCAGGAGTACGTCGACACCGGCGAGGTCTCCCTCGACGTACAGGACCTGACGGTCGCCGTCGACCGGGGCCGCAAGGTCCTGCTCGACCGGGTGTCCTTCCCGGTGGGGGAGAAGTGCCTGCTCGCCGTCGTCGGCCCCAGCGGCGCCGGCAAGTCGACGCTGCTCGGCGCCCTCACCGGCCAGCGCCCCGCCGATCACGGCACGGTCGTGTACGACGGCCGTGACCTCTACCGCGACTACGCCGAGCTGCGCCAGCGCATCGGACTGGTCCCGCAGGACGACATCCTGCACGCCCAGCTGACCGTGCGCAGCGCCCTCGTCTACGCCGCCGAGCTGCGTTTTCCGCAGGACACGGCCAAGGCCGAGCGCCGCGACCGGGTCGAGGAGGTCATCCGCGAGCTGGGGCTCGAACAGCGCGCGACCCAACCCGTGCACAGCCTCTCCGGCGGCCAGCGCAAGCGCGTCAGCGTGGCCCTGGAACTGCTGACCAAACCCTCGCTGCTCTTCCTGGACGAGCCGACCTCGGGCCTCGACCCGGGCATGGACCGCTCGGTGATGCACATGCTGCGCGGCCTCGCCGACGACGGCCGTACCGTCATCGTCGTCACGCACAGCGTCCTCAGCCTCGACGTCTGCGACCGGCTGCTGGTGCTCGCGCCGGGCGGCAGGGTCGCCTACTACGGGCCGCCCGAGGACGCCCTCGCCTTCTTCGGCTTCGAGCAGTGGCCGGAGGCCTTCGAGGCCTTCGAACGCGACCAGGACCGGGACTGGGCGGGGGAGTACCTCGACTCGCCGTTCCGGCGGCAGTACGTCGTCAACGACAGCGATCAGCCCCGGCTGCCCCGCTCCGGCCCGGTCGTCATGCCGCCGCCGCCCCGGCCCCGCAGCAGGAGCGCCCAGCTCGGCACCCTGGTCCGCCGCTACGCGGCCGCGCTCGCCGCCGACCGCACCTTCCTCGCGATCATGATCGCCCTGCCGTTCGTCATGGGCGCCATGGCCCGCGCCCTGTCCGGCGGCGAGCTCGACCGGGAGCACGCGATGAACGTGCTGCTCATCCTGTGCGTCGGCGGCGTCCTGACCGGCGCGGCCAACGCCGTGCGCGAACTCGTCAAGGAACGCGTGATCTACCAGCGGGAACGCGCCGTCGGCCTGTCCAGATCGGCGTACCTGATGTCCAAGGTCGTCGTCCTCGGCGCGGTGACCGTCGTGCAGGCGGTGGTACTGACCCTCGTCGCCCTGCTCGGCGTCGACCTCAACGCTCCCGGCGGCGAGGGCGTGTTGATGCCACCCCTGATCGAGATCACCGTCGCCGTGGCCCTGCTGGCCTTCACGGCGATGATGCTCGGCCTGCTGATCTCCGCGCTCGTCCGCAAGGAGGAGGTGACGATGCCGCTGCTGGTGCTGCTCGCCATCGTCCAAGTGGTCTTCTGCGGGGCGCTGCTGACCCTGGACGGCGTGCCCGGTCTGGAGCAGCTGTCGTGGCTGGTGCCCGCGCGCTGGGCGCTCGGCGCGATGGCCGGCACCATCGAGCTGGCCAGGATCGTGCCCGGGGAGATCACCGCCGATCCGCTGTTCGAGCACTCGGCGGCGGTGTGGCTGCTCGACGTGGGCATGCTCGTCGTGCTCTCGGCGGTCTGCGGATTCCTCGTCTCCCGGCTGCTGCGCCGGCACGAGCCCGCCGTGATGCGGAAGTAGGTCGGGCCGATGACGACTCCCGGATTCCGGCCCACGCACGTGGTCCCCCAGCACGGCATGCCCGCCTGGGAGGCCCCCGACCCGGCCCGCCCCACCGTGCCCCTCGATCCGCTGCTGCCGGTGCGGCTCATGGAGCGGCGCGGCGACTGGGGGCGCGTGCTGTGCTCCAACGGCTGGTCGGCCTGGGTCGACGGCCGCTATCTGGTCGCCGTCCCCCAGGACCCGCCCAGCTCCGACGTCCCCCTCGCGACCGCCGCCGACCCGCGCCCGCTCCTCGGCCGCGCCGAACAGGCCCTCGCCCGGTACCGGGCGGCGGTGGAGGAACTGGCCGACGCGGGCCTCGACGGCGAGTCCTTCCGGCGCCGCACCCACGGACTGCGGATCGGCGTGGTCGTGGACGGCGAGGACGTGTGGCTGTACGACCCGGCGCGGGAGAGCTGGCTGTACGGCGACGGCACCCGTCTCAGCACCTACGCGACGGACCGGGCGCCGGACGCGGCAGCCGAGGACCGGGACCACACGGCCACCCGGGTCGTGAACCCCGGCCGGGGTTCCTGATGGCCCGCGGAAGCACCCCCTTCTCCGGCCGGCCCTCCGAACTGGTCGGCCGGCGGATCGCCGGCTACCGCATCGAGGGCGAGATCGGACGCGGCGGCATGGCCGTCGTCTACCGCGCCCACGACCTGCGGCTGGACCGGACCGTCGCGCTCAAACTGCTCGCCCCGGAGCTGGCCCGCAACGATGTGTTCCGCAAGCGCTTCACCCACGAGTCGCGGGTGGCTGCCGCCATCGACCACCCGCACATCGTGCCCGTCTTCGAGGCGGACGAGACCGACGGGGTCCTGTACATCGCCATGCGGTACGTGGAGGGGAGCGATCTGCGCCACCTCCTCGACCGCGAGGGGCCGCTGCCCCCAGCGACCGCCGTCCGCATCGCCGCGCAGGTCGCCTCCGCGCTGGACGCCGCCCATGAGCACGGGCTGGTCCACCGGGACGTCAAACCCGGCAACATCCTCGTCGCCCGGGGCACCGACAGCGACCACCCCGAGCACGTCTACCTCACCGACTTCGGCCTGACGAAGAAGTCGCTCTCCCTGACCGGCTTCACCTCGGTCGGCCAGTTCGTCGGCACGCTCGACTATGTCGCCCCCGAGCAGATCTCCGGGCAACCGGTCGACGGACGCTGCGATGTCTACGGCTTGGCCTGCGTGGTCTACGAGTGCCTCGCGGGCGGCCCGCCCTTCCTCCGCGACGACGACGTGGCCCTGCTCTGGGCACACCAGAAGGCCGAACCCCCCCTGCTGACGGAGGCCCGTCCCGGCCTCCCCCCGCACATGGACGCGGTGTTCGCCCGGGCCCTCGCCAAGAGCCCCGAGGCCCGGCATGACACCTGCGGCGCCTTCGTCGCCGAGCTCAGGCCGACGGCGGGCGGCGGGCTCAGGCCCGCTCACCCGCCGACCGAACTGGCCGGCACCCCGGTGTCGGCGCCGCAGCCTCCGCGCTGGGCCCGGCCGGTCTTCCACCCCCTCGGTCCCCCGTGACCCGAGGGCCACGAGTGTCCCGAGCGGTCACGAGCGACCCGAGTGACCCGAGTGACCGGAGGGCCCGGCGCCGCTTTCAGTGGGTTCCTGTGCGGCCCCGGCCCCGGCTCCGCGCCGCCCCGCCAGCAGGCCGCCCAGGAAACCGGCGACCAGCCCCCACAACGCGGCGAGACCCAGCGCCGACCACACCTCGGGGCGCAGATACAGCTCCCCGGACAGATCGCCGCCCAGATCACCGATGCCGAGCACGGACAGGCCGTAGTGCGCCGAGATCCGGCCGACCAGACAGATCATCAGCACCGTGAGCACCAGCGCCACCGCCATGTGCACCGCGTGCCGCCAGGCGCGCGTCCCGGCGGGGGAGTGGGCAGCCATCACGAACGCGGCCACCAGCAGCAGGACGGCGTCCACGGCGAGGAGCCACCACACACGGCTGTCGTGCTCGGCGAGGGTGCCGAGGTTCAGCCGGGAGTCGTCCGGACTGCGCAGCACCTCGTCCAGCACCTGAGGCATCGGCAGCCGGAACGGACCCTCGACCCGGCCGTTCCAGGTGGCGCCCAGCCCGATCGTGAAGGTGAGCCACACCAGATTGGGCAGGCCGAGCAGGATCACGGCGAAGGTCTCGGCGGCATGCCCGCGGGTCGCCGCGACGACGAGCGCGACGACGAGGCCCAGGACGACGCAGCAGAGCAGCAGCAGGACCATCGCGTACGCGGCCGGCCGCACCGACCGTTGCAGGCGCAGCAACCGCGGCGGCAACGGAGCGCCGGGCGAGACCAGCAGCGCCAGCACCAGCACACCCGCCAGCCACACCAGCCCGACGACGAGGGTGACGGGGACGTCCGTGGTGAAGCCGGCCTCGGGGCTGACGTCGAACAGGTCACCGAGGTCGCTCAGCGAGTCGTCGCCGAGGGAGACCTTGAAGGTCTGCCGTCCGGCGAGGGCCAGGCCGAGGAGGCCGAGCAGCCACACCACGGCGATCCGGGCCGCCCACCCGGCCAGCTCCGCGGCGCCCGCCACCGCCCGGTGCCGCAGCGGCCGCAGGAATCCGACGCCCACCACGAGCGCCCCGACGAGGGTCACGGACAGCGGGATCACCGTCAGACCGGCCTGGGTGTCGGCGAGCCCGCCGGCGTTCCCGGAGAGTTCGACCGTGCCGCCGACGCCCGTCACCACGGTCGCCGCGACGACCCGCGGGAAGGCGCCCTGAGGCAGGTCCGTGGCTCCGGCGGCCCACAGTCCCAGCGCGGCCACCACCGCCATGGCGATCAGTCCGGCCAGCGCCACGACGATCGCCCGCACCCAGCCGTGGCGGGAGACTGCCTGGTCGTGCGGGGTGTGCGAGCTCACCCTGCCACGCTAAGCAGCGCCGGGAGAGCCCGCCTGTCGGGAGGGCCGTCCGCGCCCCGCTTGCGAGTCGCACCCGACCGGCGCACACAATGGTGCGTTGTGGAAGAAAGCGGCGCGTCTCTGACAAGTCGCCCCTGTCGAGTCCTGTCGATTCCTGTCGGGTCTGCAAGGGCCATCTGTCGAAGCGCCGCGGGAAACCCACGTCGGGAGTGCTCGTGAGCGTCGAACCGCCGTCTTCCGGCCGCCCCACGGGACCGCCCTCCGGCCCGTTGTCGGGACCGCCCTCCCAGCCCCCTCCGGGGCCGCCCTCGGGTCCGCCCTCCCAGCCGTCGGACGCCGGCTCCCCGGGGGGCGACGACGACGGACCGCGCCGGAGCCGGTGGAAGTCCGCGCCCCGGATCGCGCTGATCACCACCGCGGTCGTGGCCGTGACGGCGCTCGCCCTGGTGCTCACCCTCGTGAAGGGAGGCGGCTCCGGATCCGGCGGCGACTCCGGCCAGGTCGGCGAGATCTTCATGCAGCCGGCCGCCAAGACGGGCCCGGAGCCCTACACGCAGCCTGCCGCCACCGACAGTTCCCTCCCACCGGCCTCCGTCGCCCCGTCGGGCTCCTCCCCGCCCATGGACACCGCCCCCGGTGTCGACGGCGGGGACGACGGGCTCTACGGCGGCACCCGCAACGTCTCCAGCTGCGACGTGGAGCGGCAGATCAAGGCCCTCCAGGCGGATCCCGCCAAGAACAGGGCGTTCGCCTCGGTGGCCGGCGTCGCCCCCTCCCGAGTCCCGGCCCACCTGCGTTCCCTCACCCCCGTGCAGCTGCGTCTGGACACCCGGGTCACCAATCACGGCTATCGCGACGGCGCCGCCACCACCTACCAGGCCGTCCTCCAGGCCGGTACGGCCGTCCTGGTCGACCGGCACGGCGTGCCGCGGGTGCGCTGCGCCTGCGGCAACCCGTTGACCCCGCCGCTCGCCCAGCGGTCCGGTTTCAAGCGGACCGGCGAGTCGTGGCCCTCGTACAGTCCCTCGACCACCGTCGTGGTCAAGCCGTCCGTGGCGGTGATCGACGTGTTCGTGCTCTACGACCCCGAACACGACCACCACTGGTTCGCCCGCGAGCCGGGCGACAAGCCGCACCGGGACCGGCCGACCCGGCCGCCGGCGAGGCTCACGCCGTCCATCACGGTCAGCACGCCGAGCCCACCGACGAGCGACGGCGCGCGGACGTCCCCGCCGTGCGTCTCGCCCGCCGACCGGCCGCCGGGCTGTCCGTTGCCGCCGTCCTCCGGTTCGTCCACGCCCTCGGAACGGCCGCACTCGGAACCCCCGTCGTCGGAACCCCCGTCAGGGGAACCGCCGTCCTCGCGGTCTTCGGGCCCGGAGTCGAGGGGGGTCGCACCCCCGTCCTCCGAGTCCCCGTCCTCCGAACCCCCCTCCTCCGCGCCCCGGTCCCCCCACCAGCTGGTGCCCGACTCGCCGGGATCCGAGACGAAGCCGAGCTCACCGTCCGAACCCACGAGCGAACCCGAGAGCTCCCCGGCCTCGCCCCCGCGGCAGCCGCTGACGGGCGACAGCACGAGCCAGTCGCCGCCGACCTCGGCGGTTTCCTCCGGCGGCAGCTCTCCGGCCCCCGGCTCACCGGCCGACCCGCCGGGCGCGTGAGGCATACCGTGGCCGTCCCGCGTACAGGAGGAAAACTGACCTGGACTGCGCGGCGCGACACGGGGTACGAGCACAGATGCACACCCAGCGGCGTCCGGCCATTCCGGCCTTCGAGAGAGAAACGCATGATCGAGTACCTGGACGGGGCAGTGATACCTACTGGTTTCGACGTACCCGTGGAACCGCTGCGGCGGGCGGCGCACTACACCGGCGAGCCCGGTTGCATAGCCGACGCCCGCGCCTTCGCAGCACATTTCGTCGACCAGCTGAGGACGGAGTGGTGCGCCACGATCGGCGACCGGGCGATCGGCGAGGTGCTGCTGGTGGTCAGTGAGCTGATCACCAACGCCGACCGGCACAGCAACGGGCCGTACATCCTCGAGCTGGAGGGTTCGGAGGACTCGGTCACGGTCTGCGTGTACGACAGCAGCGACGCACTGCCGCTGCGGTTCCCGAAGGACCCCGAGCGCATCGGCGGGCACGGTCTGGAGATCGTGCACGCGGTGGCGGCGGAGGTCACCGCGGAGCGGGTGCCGGTGGGCAAGCGGGTGCGGGCGGTGCTCACCTTCGGACCCTAGTCCCGCGGGACGCGCGCCCCGCGGGACTGGCGCCCCGCGGGCCGAGCGATCAGGCGCAGCCCAGCTCGCCCAGCATCCCGTGGCGCAGTCGCATGATGATCCGCTTGATCAGGCGGGACACGTGCATCTGCGAGCAGCCGAGCCGCTCGCCGATCTCCGCCTGGGTGGCCTCCTCCACGAACCGCATGTGGATGATCTGCCGGTCGCGCTCGCTGAGCTCGGCCATCAACGGGGCGAGCGAGTGGAAGTCCTCGACGAGCCGCAGCCCTTCCTCCTCCACGCCGATGAAGTCCGCGAGGACCGCCTCGCCGTACTCGGGGCCGTCCCCGGTGAGCGCCGCGTCGAGGGAGGAGGAGTTGTAGCCGTTGGCGGCGATCTGCGCCTCGATCACCTGGTTCTCCGCCAGGTTCATCAGCGTGGCCAGCTCGGGCACGGTCGGGTCCCGGTCCAGACGGCTGGAGAGCTCGTCACGGGCCTTGGCCAGCTCGACGCGCAGCTCCTGGAGCCGCCGCGGGACGTGCACCGCCCAGGTCGTGTCCCGGAAGAAGCGCTTGATCTCACCGACGATGTACGGCAGCGCGAACGAGGTGAACTCCACCTCGCGCGAGACCTCGAACCGGTCGATGGCCTTGATCAGGCCGATCATCCCGGTCTGGACGATGTCCTCCATGTCGTCCCCACGACCGCGGAACCGGCCGGCGGCGAACCGCACCAGGGACATGTTCATCTCGATGAGGGTGTTGCGCGCGTACTGGTACTCGTCGCTTCCCTCTTCGAGGACGGCCAGCCGCTGGAAGAACTGACGGGACAGCTCCCGCGCGTCCCGCGGAGCCACGCTCCGGGGCGCCTCGATACCCGGGAGCGGCGCGCCGGCCGTGCCGATGGTTACGGCGGTGTCCTCGACGGCCTCGGCCTCTGTCCGGATCACGGCGGTCTCCATTGCGTCTCCCAGGAAGGTCACGGTGCGACGTCTGGCGTACCCGGTCCGTGAGCGAGCACCTACGAGCAGACCCACTCCCGGTGCGACTACCCCGTCCGGGCGGACCCATGCATGCGGGCTTCGCGTCGCCGCGACCCAGGGGCGCTTCGTCCGATTCCACCGAGGGCGCAACCCCCGGGTCTTCCGCGGGCGGCCCGCTTTCCTAGGCTGGGGAGGTGAGCAACCAAGCGCCGAACCGAGCCCGCGTGATCCCGCTGCGCCCGCCTGCCGAGCGCCCGGGCATCGCCGCCGTCGCCTCTCCCACCGCACCCGCGTCTCCCACCGCACCCGCGCCCGGCCGACGGCCCGTGCCGCGCGAGCCCCTGTGGCGCGACCTGGTCGGAGACGTCCTGCGCCGTGAGCGCCAGGCCCAGGAACGCACGCTCAAGGACGTCGCCGACTCGGCCCGTATCTCCATGCCCTACCTGTCGGAGGTGGAGCGCGGCCGCAAGGAGGCCTCCTCGGAGGTTCTCGCGGCCGCCGCCCACGCCCTCGGCCTGAGCCTGGGCGACCTGCTCGCGCGGGCCCAGGGAGAGCTGGTCCGGCTCAGCAGCCGGCACTCCGCCCGGAGCCGTACGACCATGGCGTCGTCGTACGACGGCCTCTGCCTGGCCGCCTGACGGGCCACGCGGGCCGGCGTCTCACACCGTCACGGGACGCCGGCTCAGCACCTCGTCGGCCAGGCCGTACGCCACCGCCTCCTGCGCGGTGAACACCTTGTCGCGGTCCATGTCCGCGCGCAGGGTGGCGAGGTCGTGACGGGTGTGGCGGGCCAGCACCTCCTCCACCTGGGCGCGGACGCGGACCATCTCCTTGGCCTGGAGAGCGAGGTCGGAGACCGTGCCCTGGCGGCCGCCGCTGGCCGGTTGCCCGAGCAGCACGCGCGCGTGCTCCAGGACGAGCCGCCGGCCGGGGTCCCCGCCCGCCAACAGCACGGCCGCCGTCGACGCCGCCTGCCCGACGCAGAGCGTCGAGATCGGCGCCTGGACGAACGTCATGGTGTCGTAGATCGCCATCAGCGAGGTGAACGAGCCACCGGGGGAGTTGAGGTAGATCGAGATCTCGCTCTCCGGTGACGCCGACTCCAGATGGAGGAGTTGCGCGATGACGACGTTGGCGACGCCGTCATCGATCTCGGTGCCGATGAAGATGATCCGCTCGGACAGCAGCCGGCTGAACACGTCGTAGGACCGCTCGCCCTGCGGGGTCCGCTCGATCACGTTCGGAATCGTGTAGGTCCCCATGTCACAGCCCCACCCGTCGCTTCTGCGCGGCCGGTCGGACGTCCGCGAGGGAGTCCACGACCCGGTCCACGATGCCGTACTCCCTGGCCTCCTCGGCCGTGAACCAGCGGTCGCGGTCGCCGTCGTGCGAGATGGTCTCCGGGGACTGACCGGTGTGCTCGGCGGTGATCCGCTCGATGGTCCGCTTGGTGTGCTCCAGGTTCTCCGCCTGGATCTCGATGTCCGCCGTGGTCCCGCCGATCCCGGCCGACGGCTGGTGCATCATGACCCGCGCGTTCGGCAGCGCGTACCGTTTGCCGGGTGCGCCGACGCTGAGCAGGAACTGGCCCATGCTGGCCGCGAAGCCCATGGCGAGCGTCGAGACGTCGTTCGGGATCAGCTGCATCGTGTCGTAGATGGCGAGTCCCGCGTGCACCGACCCGCCCGGGCTGTTGATGCAGAGGACGATGTCGGAGCGCGGGTCCTCCGCCGACAGGATCAGCAGCTGCGCGCAGATCCGGTTCGCGGAGACCTCGTCGACCTGGGTGCCGAGCAACACGATGCGCTGGCCGAGGAGTTGGGCGGCGAGTTGGTCGTCGAAGCGGGTCGGCGAGGTGTCGCCCTCCTCGGCACGGGGAGCGAGCATGGTGAGTGGGGTCATCGGTTCTCCTCGTCGTGGCGTGACTGCCGTCGACTCCACTCTTGACCTCGGGGAGCGCCCGCACGCGGTTCTCTGCCCGTGGCAGATCCGCCAGGGGCAGAGCACCTCTCGCCCTCGCCCGGACCAGGTCCTTGGCCTCGGTGCTTGGACTCGGTCCTTGTCCGTCCGGGCGGACGAATCGGCCGTCCGGGTCACCCCACGGCCCGAGCGATGAGTTCCGGGACGGCCGGCAGTCGACACTGATGACCGCGTTCCACGCCCAGGAGGTACTCATGACCACCGACGGATTCACCACGTGTCTCTGGTTCGACGGCCAGGCCGAGGAAGCCGCCCACTACTACGTCTCGATCTTCAAGAACTCCAGCATCGGCGACATCGGCCGCTACAACGAGGCGGGTCCGGGTCCGGCCGGCTCCGTGCTGGCCGTGGAGTTCACGGCCAACGGACAGAAGTTCGTCGGCATCAACGGCGGCCCCCAGTTCACGTTCAGCGAGGCGATCTCCTTCCAGATCTACTGCGCGGACCAGGCGGAGGTCGACCACTACTGGACCAGGCTCACCGAGAACGGCGGCGAGCCCGGCCCGTGCGGCTGGCTCAAGGACAAGTACGGCCTGTCCTGGCAGGTCATCCCCGACGGACTGATCGAGATGATCAGCGACCCCGACCCCGAGAAGTCGACCCGCACCACCAAGGCCATGTACGCCATGAGCAAGCTCGACGTCGCCGCCCTGAAGAAGGCCTACGACGGCGAGTAGGCGCCCGGCGGCAGGGGGTGCGGGGGCGGGAGCGCGTCAACGGGCGCTCGTCAACGGGCCTCGGCCAGGATCTCCTTGATCACATGCCGGGAGTTCTCCGCCAGCGCCGGATTGGTCTCCCAGTAGTACGGCAGCTGGATCAGCGAGATCGACAGGGCCCAGCCCCGGCCGCGCGCCCACTCGGCGTCGTCCGCGCCCACCGCCTCCCGGAAGGTTCCGCGCGCCGAGGCGGGCAGCAGGTTCCAGGCGACGATCAGGTCGACGGCCGGGTCACCCACCCCGACGCAGCCGAAGTCGATCACCGCCGTCAGCCGTCCGTCCCGGACCAGCACGTTCCCGGGCGACAGGTCGGCGTGGGCCCAGACGGGCGGCTGTGTCCGCCCCGGCGCCCGCAGTGCCTCCTCCCACAGGGCGGTGACCGCGGCGGTGTCGATCCGCCCCTCCAACAGGGCGAGGGCGTCACGCGTGGGGGTGTCCCGTTCGGCCAGCGGGACACCCCGGTGGTTCGGCGGCCCGCCCTCCGTCTCGATCCCGCGCAGGGCGGTGACGAACCCCGCCAGGTCCGCCGCCAGCGCCTGGGGCTTCTCGACGGCGCCGGCGACCGGATTGCGGCCGTCCAGCCAGCGGTAGACCGACCAGGGCCAGGCGAACCCCTCACCCGGCCCGCCCCGCTCCAGCGGCACGGGCGCGGAGAGGGGCAGCGCCGGCCCCAGCCGGGCCAGCCAGCGCTGCTCGTGCGCCACGCTCTCGACGGCGCCGGGATGCCGGGGCAGCCGCACCACCTTGTCGGCCCCCAGCCGGAACATCGCGTTCTCCGTCCCGGAGGAGTCCAGCCGCCGCACGGGCAGCCCGGCCCACCGCGGGAACTGGGTGGCGACGAGCCGGCTCACCAGCGGGGCATCGAGGTCGGCCTCGTCCGAATGCATCCTCACAGCGCACATGCGCCCCATTGCAGAGGACCGACCTCGTTGCTGTCCAACGGAATTCAGACCCGGTCGGCCGCGATCAGCAGGTACTGGAAGCTGCCGTTGCGGTAGGCGGTAAGGAACGTCTCCTCGATGCCGGTGACCAGGTGGTCGGCCTGACTGCGCAGCTCCCAGTAGGGGATGGCCGCCTCGGTGAGGTCCTCCACATGGACCGGTACCAGCCGGTTGCGGGCCATCGCCCGGAAGTACGCCGAGCGCGGGTGGATGTCGCAGATGTAGTGGGCGTTGATGAGCGACACCTCGCGCGAGGCCTGGCCGTAGGCGTCGTTGTAGCAGCCCGTGACGACGACGTAGCGTCCGCCGCGGCGCAGCAGCCGGGCGTGCTCGGCGAACAGCAGGTCCAGCTCGACGTACATCGTCGACTCGTTGTTCCACGACGCCGCGTAGGCGCCGGTCTCCAGGCCGGTGTCGAGCATGTTGCGGTGGTGGTAGCGCACCTGGTCGTCGATGCCCCGCTTACGGGCCTGCTCGTTGGCGAACTCGGCCTGTTTGGCGGAGATGGTGACGCCGTCCGCGTGGCAGCCGTAGCGCAGATGGGCCGTGACGCTGCCGCCGCCGCGTCCGCATCCCGCGTCGAAGACGCGGTCGGCGGGAGTGAGCCGGCCGAGGCGCGCGGCCAGCAGTTCGGCCTGGGCGTGCTCCAGCCGGTGCAGCTCGGCGGTGACCCGGTTCCGGCGCAGGTCCGCGTCGGGTTCGTCGAGCACGGTCCAGTCCGCCGCGCCGACGCCGTAGTGATGGTGGTAGAGGTCGTCGATCCTGCCGAGTTCGAGGTTGACCGGGTTCTCCTCGGCGTTCCAGTAGTCCGCGACGCGGTTCTGGTACGTGGACTGGGTGGGCACCGGGACGGGCTTGGTGCCGGCGTCGTGGGCTGTGGTCAACAGTGGCTCCTCATGGTGCTGTACGTGACGGTGGGCCAGGAAAGCGGCGGTCACCAGTAGTCGGGCAGGTGGTAGCGGTGGGCGTTGGTCGCGTGCCACTCGTGGTTGCCGGCCACCCAGTCCGACAGCCCCTGGAGATAGCGCTCGAGCAGCGGTGAGGCGGCGGCGAGCACGGCCGACTCCTCCTCGAACGCCTCCATGACCTGGTTGTGGATCTCGACCGACTTCAGATAGGCGGCCTTCAGCCCGCGCCGGTCGTTGGCGGCGACAACCTGCGGCAGATTGAGATGGGTCGGGTCGGCCGCCAGCTCCTTGGTGAAGGAGTACAGGTCATTGACGATCGTGGTGGCGTTGCAGGCCAGCGCGGTGACCCGCTGGACCTCCGGGCGGGCGTAGAGCTGCTCGGGCAGTTCGTAGCCGTCCACCGCGTCGACGATCGACAGACACGGCCGGAAGTTGTTGAACTGCCGCATCGCCAGGTACTCCCAGATCCGCGGCACGTACCGCGTCTCCCCCCAGGCCGCCTCGCCGAGGTAGCCCAGGTGCAGCCGAGCGATGTCGTGCACGAACCGGTCGCTCTGGCTGGGCGTGGCGACGGCCGCGTAGTCCTTCAGCGCCCAGTGGTACGAGCGCAACGGCCCGTCGGCCTGTACGCCGCGTGCCCACTCCTCCTGGAGGTCGGGCGGGCCGTGATAGGGGTCGAGCGCCGACTGGGCGATGATCAGCCGGCCGCCCAGTCCGCTGCGCGAGCCGCCCTTGTCCTCGTCCTCCTCGCAGTAGCAGTTGTCGACGATGTTCTCGGCCAGCAGCAGCTTGCCCGCCACCGTGAGGCGCTCCAGGTCGAGCGCGCGCGGATGCTGGAGCACCACCGCGCGCCCGAACTGGAAGCCCGTGAAGTCCCCGTTCCAGGCCGCCGGGAACAGGTCCAGGCCGCGCGCCCACTCCTCCAGCCTGCGGTCGATCTCCGCGGCCTTCTCCGGGTCGGCGGGCTCGACCTCGCGGTACCGCAGGCCGGGGATCGCCCCGCCGCGCCGGGCCCGCATGCTGCGGGCGAGGTTCGGCGGGCCGGGCAGCGCGCTCCCGGTGCTCGTGGGTGTGGTCATCGCGAACTCCCCGCCGTCACTCGGCCGTCCGGCCGACCTGGACGTTCTCCAGGACCCCGGCGGCGTCCGGCACGAGGACGGCCATCGAGTAGTAGGCGGTCACGAGGTAGCGGATGATCGAGTTGGCGTCGATCCCCATGAACCGTACGTTCAGGCCGGGTTGGAACTCGTCCGGGATGCCCGTCTGGTACAGGCCGACGACCCCCTGGTCGGCCTCGCCGGTGCGCAGCGCGATGATGCTGCTGGTGTGCTGCGGGCTGATCGGGATCTTGTTGCAGGGGAAGATCGGCACCCCGCGCCAGGCCGGGATCTCGTGGCCCTGGACGGTGGCCGTACCGGGCGTCAGGCCACGCCGGTTGCACTGCCGGAAGAAGGCCGCGATCGCCTTGGGGTGGGCGAGGAACAGCTTGGTCTTGCGCCGCATCGACAGCAGCTCGTCCATGTCGTCCGGGGTCGGCGGTCCGGTGAACGTGCTGACGCGCTGGGAGTAGTCGGCGTTGTGCAGCAGCCCGAACTCCCGGTTGTTGACCAGCTCCCACTCCTGCCGTTCGCGGATCTCCTCGACGGTCAGGCGCAGTTGCTGCTCGGTCTGGTTCATCGGGTTGTTGTAGAGGTCGGCGACCCGGGTGTGGACCTTCAGCACGGTCTGGGTCAGCGACAACTCGTACTCGCGGGGCGAGAGTTCGTAGTCGACGAAGCCCCCGGACAGCGTCGGCTCCCCGCTGTGCCCGGCCTGCAACGGCAGGTCGGCCTCGCCCCTGCGGTTCATCGGAAGCCTCTGCCGGGCGGCGTAGGTCTCCAGATGGGCGGCGAGGGACGGCACGCGCCCGACGAACTCCCGCAGCGTGTCCCAGGGCAGCGCCAGCAGCACGCCCGAGGTCTCGGCGCGCACCGAGGTCAGCCACAGCGGGTCGTCCTGCCCGACGGCCTCGTCGCCGAGCTGGTCGCCGCCGGAGACCATCCCGACGATCTCCTCACCGCCGTACTTGCCGGCGGTGAAGCGGGTGAACCGGCCGTGCACCACGAGATAGGCCTCGGTGACCGGCTGTCCGGCCTCGAAGACGACCTGCCCGGCCCGGACCTCGCGCGCCTGGAACCGGGAGGAGAGCTCCGCGAGGGTTCCGTTGTCGGAGTAGCCGCGCAGCACCGGAAGCTCGGTGAGGGTCTCCGGGATGACCCGTACGTCGTTCCCGCCGTTGTGCTCGAACTGCACCCGGCCCCGGCCGACGCGCAGCTGGAGGCGCCGGTTGACACGGTAGGCGCCGCCTTTCACGTCCACCCAGGGCAGCATCCGCAGCAGCCAGCGCGAGCTGATGCCCTGCATCTGCGGTTCGGACTTGTGGGTCGTGGCGAGCTGGCGGGCCGCCTGGGTGCTGAGACTGGTGAGCTGCGCGTCGGCAGCGGGTTCGGGGGCGGGTTCGTCTAGGGCGGGACCGGTGGCGCTGTCCGGTGTGGACACATTCCCTCCAGGAGGTGCACGGAGACGGGCGGACCGTCCGGAGTTCGGTTCGGTGATCCGCGTGCACCAGCCAAACACCCTGAGTGACGGACGGGTACGGCGTGAAGGGGGCGGTTTCGTGGCCCGGAGGGTGCAAACCTGCCTGATGGGGCGGAAGGCGCCCCGCGTGTGCAAGCGCTTCCCCCGAGTGCTCCCGCGCGCCGGAGCGCACAGGGGTCACTCCGGGTTACCCGTGTGTTCGGCGCGCGAGCGGACGGCCGGGTGGCTAGCGTGAGGAACCGGACAACCCGTCTCACCGGAAGGCTGCGGTCATGGTCGTACGACCAGAGGGAACCCCTTGTTGGGCCGACGCGATGTTCAGCGACGTGGAGGGCGCCAAGACCTTCTACGGCGAGGTTCTCGGCTGGACCTTCGGCGACGCGTCGTCGGAGTACGGCAACTACACCCAGGCCTACGTGGACGGCAAGGCGGTCGCCGCCGTCGTCCCGCCGATGCCCGGCCAGGAGGGCCAGTCGCAGTGGTGCCTCTACCTCGCCTCCGCGGACGCCGCGGTGACCGCCGGCAAGATCCGTGAGAACGGCGGCGAGGTGCTGATGGAGCCGATGCGGGTCGGTGACTTCGGCACGATGTGCCTGGGCCGCGAGCCCGGTGGCGCCGTGTTCGGCGTGTGGCAGGCGGGCGTCCACGAGGGCTTCGAGGCGCCGCCCGAGCAGCCCGGCGCCTACTGCTGGGCCGAGGTCTTCACCCGCGATGCGGAGAAGACGGACGCGTTCCTCCCGGCCGTGTTCCCGTACGCGGCGAAGCAGATGCAGGACGACGCGGTCGACTTCCGCATGTTCGAGATCGGCGGCGAGACCGTCCTCGGCCGTATGAAGATGACGGAGGAGTTCCCGCCCGAGGTGCCGTCGTACGTCAACGTGTACTTCACCGTCGACGACTGCGACGACGCCGTGGCCAGGGCCACCAAGCTGGGCGGCGTCCTGCGCTTCGGCCCGATGGACACCCCGTTCGGACGGTTCGCGGCGATCAGCGACCCGCAGGGCGCGAGCTTCTCGGTGATCGACGTCACCACCACCGCGGGCGACATGCCGCGGACCACGGACGTGTCCTAGCCACCCGGCGGAGCACCTGCGCGGCCGTGGCATGATCGGGCGCATGCGTGAACGAGTGGTGGCCGCGTGCGACGGGGCTTCGAAGGGAAATCCCGGACCGGCGGGCTGGGCATGGGTGGTCGCGGACGACGCGGAGACACCGACCCGCTGGGAAGCGGGTCCGCTCGGCAAGGCGACCAACAACATCGCCGAACTCACCGCGCTGGAACGCCTGCTCGCCTCGACCGACCCGGCGGTGCCGCTCGAGGTCCGGATGGACTCGCAGTACGCCATGAAGGCCGTCACCACCTGGCTGCCGGGCTGGAAGCGCAACGGCTGGAAGACGTCCGCGGGGAAGCCGGTGGCCAACCAGGAGCTGGTCGTCCGCATCGACGAGCTGCTCGACGGCCGCTCGGTCGACTTCCGCTATGTGCCCGCGCACCAGGTCGACGGCGATCCGCTCAACGACTTCGCCGACCGCGCCGCCAGCCAGGCGGCCATCGTCCAGCAGCCGGCCGGCAGCGACCAGGGCTCCCCGGAGCCGCCGGCCTCGCCGGACACGCCGAAGTCGAAGTCCGCGAAAACCGGCCGCCCCGCCGGGGGCAAGTCCCCCCGGCGGAGCGGTGGTTCGGCTTCCCGCACGATCAAGGCCAAGTTCCCCGGCCGCTGTGTGTGCGGACGCCCGTACGCCGCCGGCGAGGACATCGCCAAGAACGCGCAGGGCTGGGGGCACCCGGAGTGCCGTACGGCGGACGCCGACGCCGGCTGAGCGGCGATCAGGCTGAAGCGGTGATCAGGCTGAGCGGCGGTCAGTCGGTGTCGAAGGTGTAATGGGCGGTGTGATCGAGAAGGTCCGCCGGGGTGGTGTCGTTCCAGGGCTTCATCGTCTCGTGGAGGTCGACCACGTCCGGCGTCCCGTCGGCCGGGAGGTACGCGGACCCGGGATGCCGACGCTGCCACTGGGCCCACAGCTTGTCGATGTAGGCGTGGTGCAGCCAGAACACCGGGTCGTTGGGGGACACCCCGGTCGCCATCTGCCCGCCGACCCACACATGGACCCGGTTGTGCAGATTGACCCCGCGCCAGCCCTCCAGATGATTGCGGAAACCGTCCGAACCGCTGTTCCAGGGGGCCATGTCGTACGTCGCCATCGACAGCACCGAGTCGACCTCGGCCCGGGTCGGCAGTTCGCGGACGCCGGTTCCCAACGCGCGCCGCAGGTAGGTGCGGCCGTCCACGCGGACGTTGACGGCCCACTTGCCCGCCGAGGCGGCGAACGGCCCGTCCATCACCTGGCCGTCCCGGCTGCGCCCGCTGCCGCCGAGGAAGTCCGGCGCCCACAGCGAGGAACGCGGTGAGCGGTCGGTGGACCAGTCCCAGTACGGCAGCGCCACCGAGGCGTCCACCGACTGGAGCGCCCGCTCGAACTCCAGCAGGAATCTGCGGTGCCACGGCAGGAACGAGGGCGAACGGTGGCCGGTGCGCTCGCCGTTGTCGGTGTCACCCAGGATGAACCCGTTGTGCGTGGTGACGAAGGCGTCGTAACGGCCGCTGCGCTTGAGTTCGAGGACGGCGGCGACGAAACGTCGCTTCTCGTCGGAGGTCAGGGACGCCTGGTTCTTGCGGACGGTCATGTGCGGTGCTCCAAGTGTGCGCGGAAGGGGGGCGGTCGGCCGGTCAGCCGGCGGGGAACGGCACGAGTCGCGCGCCCTGGAGCTCGTCGACCGCGGCACGGGCGGCGGCCCGCGGGGTGGGCACCGGGTCGTAGTGGCTGACCACGCTGATCCAGGTCCCGTCGGCGTTGCGCATCACGTGCAGCTCGACCCCGTCGACGTACACGCCGTAGCCGCCGCCGTGGTGGTGGCCGCTCCCGCCGGCGGTCCGGCCCTGTATCCGGCGGCCCTTGTAGACCTCGTCGAAGGCCTCGGGGGAGCCGGAGGAGCCGTGTGACTCGTGGGAGCCGTGGGAGTCGTGCTCCGCCGCCCGGGCGGCGGGGACGGCGAGCAGCGGGGCACCGGCGACGACGGCCGCCGCGGTGAGTGCGCGACGACGGTTGAGTTCCGGCATGCGGGACCTCCTGGGGTGCGTTCGGTTGGCGACCCCGTATGCCTATCGACCTGGGGGAGAAAGGGAGAAATCGCCCGAGAGGGGTTGGCTGCGATCAGGACAATCAATTACATGTCGTGCAATCTTGAACGAAGATGATCTTGTTGTGCGGGAGGGGTCGGGCCGGGCGGAAGGGGCAATTCCTGTCCGTGAAGGCACCGCTTCCGGTGATCTTTCGCGCGCCGGCCCGTCCGAGGTGGCGTGGCCCACGTGGGGAAAGTGGCGTGATCGGACAGGTGGGGCGTCCGTCGACGTGCGTTACGCCCTGCTACCCTGCGTCGTCAATCAACCACGTCTGGTAACTCCTGGGAGTGTGCGTGAAGGTCGCCTGTGTCGGCGGCGGGCCCGCCGGCCTGTATCTCTCGATCCTGCTCAAGCGGCAGGATCCGTCCCACGACGTCACCGTCCACGAGCGCGACCCGGAGGGCTCGACCTACGGCTGGGGTGTCACGTACTGGCAAGGGCTTCTCGACAGACTCCGCGTCTGCGACCCCGAGTCGGCGCACGCGATCGAGGCGGAGTCCGTCCGCTGGAACGAGGGCGTCGCCCACGTACGGGACCTGGCCACCCGTCAGCCGGGCGACGAGGGGCACGGGATCGGCCGGCACAAGCTGCTGGAGATCCTCGCCGCCCGCGCCCGCGCCCTCGGTGTGCGGCTGGAGTACGAGAGCGGGATCACCGCCGAGAACCTGCCGGACGCCGATCTCGTCGTGGCCGGCGACGGTGTCCACAGTGCCCTGCGCACGCACCACGCCGACGACTTCGGCGCCGAGCTCACCCCGGGGCGCAACGCCTACATCTGGCTCGGCACCACGAAGGTGTTCGACTCCTTCACCTTCGCGTTCGTGGAGACCGAGCACGGCTGGATCTGGTGCTACGGCTACCCCTTCAGCTCCGAGCAGAGCACCTGCGTCATCGAGTGCGCCCCCGAGACCCTGGCCGGACTCGGCCTGGACCGGGCGAGCGAGGGGGACGGACTGGCCCGCCTCGAGAAGCTCTTCGCGCACATCCTCGACGGCCGGCCCCTGATCGGCCGCGCCGCCGCCGACGGCAGCACCCAGTGGCTGACCTTCCGCACCCTGACCAACCGCAGCTGGTACCGCGGCAACCTCGTCCTCCTCGGCGACGCCGCCCACACCACCCACTACTCGATCGGCGCCGGCACCACCCTCGCCCTGGAGGACGCCATCGCCCTCGCCGAGGCCCTGCGCGAGAGCACCGACCTGCCGGGGGCCCTCGCCCGCTACGAACAGGAACGCAAGTCCGCCCTGCTGTCGCCGCAGAGCGCCGCCCGCTACAGCGCCCAGTGGTACGAGAACCTAACCCGCTACATCGACCTCCCCCCGGAGCAGATGTTCGCCCTGCTCGGCCAGCGTCACTCCCCGCTGCTGCCCTACGTCCCGCCCCAGCTGTACTACCGGCTCGACCGGGCGGCCGGGCAGCTGGAAGCCCTGCGCCGGTTCAAGCGCTGGCTGGGGCCGAAGGTGGCGCGCGGCGCGCACGCCAGGGCTCTGACCTCGCGAAAGTAGCCGGGAGACAGTCGCGGCGGTTCGGGCGAGCATGGGGTGAATGACAATTCACTGCTACGGTGAATTGTCATTCACCCTTTCGCGTTTCCTTCAGGCCGCTGGAGTGCCCATGGCGTCGCCCGCTCCGATACCCGCCCCGGCCGGGGGAGCCGCCCGTCTGCGGTCCCGCCTCACCATCCCGGTCCTGGCGTACTGCGGCATCCTCATGGCGGTCATGCAGACCGTGGTCGTCCCGTTGCTGCCCGACCTGCCCCGGCTGACCGGCGCCTCGGCGGGCGCGGTCTCGTGGATGGTGACCGCCTCGCTGCTGTCCGGCGCGGTCCTCACCCCCGTCCTCGGTCGCGCCGGGGACATGTACGGCAAGCGGCGGGTGCTGCTCGTCTCGTTCGGCCTGATGGCCGCCGGCTCGGTGATCTGCGCCCTCACCTCCGACATCGGCGTGCTCATCGCGGCCCGGGCCCTCCAGGGCGCCGCGTACTCCGTCGTCCCGCTGTCCATCAGCATCCTGCGCGACGAACTGCCGCCGGAACGCCGGGGATCCGCCGTAGCGCTGATGAGCTCCACCGTCGGCATCGGCGCCGCGCTCGGGCTGCCGGCGGCGGCCGTGGTCGTGCAGTACGCCAACTGGCACGTGATGTTCTGGGTGACCGCCGCGCTGGGTGCGACCGGTGTCGCGCTGGTCCGGTGGGCGGTGCCGGAGTCGCCCGTGCGCGAGCCCGGCCGGTTCGACGTGACGGGGGCGCTGGGGCTGGCCACCGGGCTGGTCAGTCTGCTCCTCGCCGTGTCCCAGGGCGGTCAGTGGGGCTGGGGGAGCGCCCGCATCGTGGGCCTGTTCCTCGCCGCCGTGATCGCCCTCGGCCTGTGGTGGTGGCACCAGCTGCGCACCGAACAGCCCTTGGTGGACCTGCGGTTGGTGTCCCGGCCGAGAGTGGGCCTGTCCCATGTGGCGGCGCTCCTGACCGGTTTCGCCTTCTACGCAAACTCCCTGGTGACCGCCCAGTTGGTGCAGGCGCCCGAGGCGAGCGGGTACGGACTCGGGCTGTCCATCGTCCAGACGGGCCTGTGCCTGCTGCCCGGCGGCATCACCATGCTGTTGTTGTCGCCGCTCTCCGCCCGTATCTCCGAGAGGCGCGGACCGCGGATCACCCTCGCCCTCGGCGCCGCCGTCATCGCCTCCGGGTACGCCGTGCGCATCGTCGACAGCCGCGACCTGTGGATGATCATGGTGGGGGCGACGGTCGTGGCGACCGGCACCACCCTCGCGTACTCGGCGCTGCCCTCGCTGATCCTGCGTGCTGTCCCGCCCGGACAGACCGCCTCGGCGAACGGCTTCAACGTGCTGATGCGCACGATCGGCCAGGCCGCCTCCAGCGCCGCCGTCGCCGCCGTCCTCGTGCACCACACCGGCCTCGTCGGCGGAGCACCGGTACCGACCCTGCACGGCTATCTGCTGGCGTTCGGCGTCGCGGGCGCGGTGGCCCTGGCCGCCTGCGCGGTGGCGCTCAGCATCCCCGGCGACGGCGGACCGCACGGAGACGCCGGACCGGACGGCACACGGCGAGCCCGTGGCCGTACCCGCTCCGTCAGCGACGGGGCGTTGGAGGGAACATGAGTGCCGTGAGCACTCCACCCGACGCCTCGGCCGCGACCGAGCCCCCGTCCCCCGCCCGGCGCGACGCCGAGGCGACCAAGGCGGCGATCCTGCGAGCCGCCCGGTACCTTCTCGCCCGCCAGGCGCACGCCGACATCACGCTCAAGGCCGTCGCGGAACGCGCCGGGGTGAGCGCGCCGCTGGTCCTGAAGTACTTCGGCAACAAGGACGCCCTGTTCGCCCGGGTGATGTCCTTCGAGGAGGACGCCGACGCCCTGCTCGACGCCCCGCTGGCGGAGCTGGGCCCGCACATGGTCCGGCACGTGGTGGCGAGTCAGCGCGAGCGCGGCGCCGACCCCGTGTTGCGCATCGCGTTCGCGCCCCTGCACGGCGACCACGGCGACATCCTGCGCGCCAACTTCCGCACCCAGGTCACCGAACGCCTGGCCGCCCGCCTCACCGGCCCCGACCCGGGGATCCGCGCCGAACTCGCCGTCGCCGCCGTGGTCGGACTCGGCGTGATGTTCGGCATCGCCCGCGGGCGCGAACTCAGGGCCGCGCCGATCGAGCACATCGTGGACCGGTACGGGCCGACGGTGCAGGCCCATCTGGACAGTCCCGACAGGCCCTGACCACCCCCGACCGTCCCTGACTGTCCCCGGCCGTCCCTAGGGGAACAGTCGCCCGTGCAGGGGCGCGCGGAACACCCGGTGCGGGTCCAGCCGTTCCAGCACGGCCGCCGCCTGGTCCCAGGCGCCGCCGAAGGACTCCGGCACCACCGTCCCGAGCACCTCCGCGTCGCTCCACGCGGCCTCGTCCGTGTAACCCCAGCCCTTCGACCACTCCACCCGGGTACGGGCGTGCGTGCCGTCGTACGTCGAGAGCAGGAAGCGTTCCAGTTCACGGTAGAACGCGTCGGCGTACGGCGTCCCCGGCAGCGTCAGCACGTCGAGCCACACGGCCGTGTCCCACTCGGGGTGGTCCGGGTCGGGCCGCAGCGCGGAGAGCGACGGCGCCAGGGCGCCGGTGAGTCCGGCCTCCGCCGGATCGTCGAGACCGGTCACCCGGATCTCCACCGACCCGTTGACGGGGAAGCGGCCCAGGGCGGCGTACGCGGTCAGCCGCTCGCGGTAGAAGGAGGTGAACTCGGAGACGACCCGCTGGACCTGGTCCCGGCCGGTCAGGACCGCGTACCCGTTGGCGTGCACCCGCAGGGTGGTCGGCCTGATGTACAGCAGCGTGTTCTTCGACGGCCCCCACACGTCCGCCGACAGGGTCGCCACGAGCCCGAGCGCGGCCACGTCGAGCTGCGCGTTGCCGAGCACCGGCGCCAGATACCAGGCCGCGTCCGCGACCATCCGCCCGGCCAGGTCCGCCACCGGCATCGGGACGTTGTCGGAGAAGGGGTAGGGGTACGGCGACGTCACGCGCCGCGAGGTGAGCGGTCTGGTCGGTTCGACGGACCACACCTTGAGCCAGGGGAACTCGGTGAACGCGAACCAGATGGCCTCGACCCGCCCCTCGGCCTCCAGGAAGTCCGCCAGGCTCCGCCCGTCCGCGCCGGGCGCCGCGAACAGCTCCTTCGCCGGGATGTCCGTACGGCTCACGCACCGCAGGTTGCTGTTCGCCCCCACCCGCAGCACCACCTCGGTGACCAGCGACCGCCCGAGATGCGTGAGCAGCGCCGCGCAGTCCGCCTCGTCGCGCCGGTAGGTCCGCAGGGCGTAGGCCCCGCTGTCCGCGTCCCACACCACGGCCGTCAGGGAGAGGACGCGGTTGCTGAGCGAGCCGTACGTCTGCCCGGGCAGCCGTTGCTCGCCCCGCGCCGGTACGGCGGTGCCGTGCGCGTCGACGGCGAGGGCGCCGCCCAGGGTGAGGTCGCCGGGGGCCGGTGCGGCGGTGACGCCGAGGCCGTGTCCTTCGAGGTAGGTGAGCAGCACCTCCAGCGTGACCCCCGTCCCGGCCCGCACCTCGTCGGCCGACTCCAGGGACAGGCCGGTCAGGTGCGCGGCGGTGTCGACGAGCAGGACCGGCGCGTCCGCGGGCAGGCCCGCCGGGACGGTCAGGGGCGACCAGCCGTGCGAGGCGCCCCGGGGCCGGACCGCCCAGCCGTGCCGCCAGGCCCAGTTGACGACGTCCACCGCCTGGGCGTGGTCCTCGGGCGCGCAGGCCCACAGGCCGGTCACGGTGATCTCGCCGTCCCAGTTGCGGTACGCCGTACGGGAGAGGGGCACGTCCGGCGGGAAGTCCGGCAGTTCCTGCGCCGCGACGGCCGGATCGGCGGCCACCAGGAGAGGCACGCCCGCCAGGGCGGCGGCAGCGGTGCCCAGGAAGCCACGACGGGTCCAGGAGGGGTCCCCCGGCTGATGGTTGCTCAGTGAACGATCGGTCACGCGCTCACGGTAGGGGCCTGTCGGCACATACGGCCGCCGTGTCGAACAACGACACTCGTGAGGGTGAAAGATTCACAGGTGGGGCCCGGAGCGGCCCGTTCCGCACCAGGTCACGACGGATGACAGACTGACGTCATGGACGAGCGCGAATTCGGTAGGTCTGGTCAGCACGCATCCGTCGTCGGTCTCGGCACCTGGCAACTGGGCGCCGACTGGGGAGACGTCGACGACAAGGAGGCCCTGACCGTTCTGGAGGCGGCGGCCGAGTCGGGGGTCACCTTCTTCGACACCGCCGACGTCTACGGCGACGGCCGCAGCGAGCAGACCATCGCCACGTTCCTGAGCGGCCGGCCCGACCTGCATGTGCTGGTCGCCACCAAGATGGGCCGCCGCGTCGACCAGATCCCCGAGAACTACGTCCTGGACAACTTCCGCGCCTGGAACGACCGTTCCCGCCGCAACCTCGGAGTCGACCGCATCGACCTGGTGCAGCTGCACTGCCCGCCCACACCCGTCTACTCCAGCGACGAGGTCTTCGACGCCCTCGACACCCTCGTCGAGGAGGAGCGCATCGCGCACTACGGCGTCAGCGTGGAGACCTGCGCCGAAGCCCTCACCGCGATCGCCCGGCCGGGGGTGGCGAGCGTGCAGATCATCCTCAACCCGTTCCGGCTGAAGCCCCTGTACGAGGTGCTTCCGGCGGCCCGAGAGGCCGGCGTCGGCATCATCGCCCGCGTCCCCCTCGCCTCCGGCCTGCTCACCGGCAAGTACACCAAGGACACCGTCTTCCCGGAGAACGACCACCGCGCCTACAACCGGCACGGCGAGTCCTTCGACCAGGGCGAGACGTTCTCCGGCGTCGACTACGCCACCGGCGTCGAGGCCGCCGTCGAGTTCGCGGCACTCGCGCCCGAGGGGTACACGCCGGCCCAGCTCGCCCTGCGCTGGATCATCCAGCAGCCCGGCGTGACCACCGTCATCCCGGGCGCCCGTTCGCCCGAGCAGGCCCGCGCCAACGCGGCCGCCGCCAAGCTCCCGGAGCTGACCGGGGAGACCCTCGCGGCGGTCCGCGACCTCTACGACCGGCGGGTGAAGGAGCAGGTCGAAGGGCGCTGGTAGCCGGAAACAGGGCGGCGGACCGGAGAGAACCGCCGCCCACGGGGTACTCGCGGCGAGAGGGGACCGACCACTCGAACCGGGAGGACAGCACACGTGACCGATACGGCGACGAAGGCCGAGCAGCGCACGGGGCGGGACGAGACCGAGGAGGAGAGAGCCGACCGCATGTGGGGGGAGCTCATCCAGGAGATCAGGGTCGCCCAGACGGGTGTGCAGATCCTCTTCGGCTTCCTGCTCACCGTCGTGTTCACCCCGCGCTACACGGATCTCCAGCACGTCGACCAGGTCATCTACATCGTGACCGTGGTCCTGGGCGCCTGTGCGACCGGCGCCCTCATAGGTCCCGTCTCCCTGCACCGCCTGGTCTCCGGACGGCGGGTGAAACCGCAGGCGGTGCGGTGGGCGTCCCGGCTGACCCTCGTCGGCCTGCTCCTGCTGCTGGCCACCATGACCGCCTCGCTGCTGCTGATCCTGCGCGTGGCCACCCACGACGCGTTCGTGCCCTATCTCGTCGCGGGTGTGTTCACGTGGTACGCGCTGTGCTGGTTCGTGCTGCCGCTGTGGACCCGGCGCCGCTACACGACGCGCTGACGCCGGACCGCACGACGCGCTGCCGCCGGACTAGCCGGCTTCGGGCGCGGTGCCCCGGGCTCCGCGCAACGCGGTGATACAGCTGCCGATCGCCTGCTGAAGCTCCTCCAGCCGCTGGACCATGTCGTCCTCGTAGAACTCCTGCGCGTCGGCGTCGTCGAAGGTCAGCTCCTCGAACACCTTCGTCGCCCGCTGGAGGCTGCTGTAGAACTTCGTGCGCCGTTCCTGGACGCGCAGCTCGGGGTCGGCCTCGACGGTCTCCACGACCAGGCTCTTCATCGTGTCGTAGGCGTCGCTCGCCCACTCTCCGGCGTCCTCGTCGTCGTTCAGTTCGTCGAGCAGCGAGAGGTGCCGCTCGGCCTCCTGGCGCAGCTCGGCCGGCGCGTCGAGGGTCTGCCCGGCGGGCGTCTTGATCTGGCCGGACTCGGCGATCTGACGCACGTACCCGATGCGGTCGGCCGAGCGGCTCTCGGTGGCCACGGCCTTCTTCAGGTCGTCGGTGCGTACGACGTCCCGGGCCAGCTCCACCTGGAGATCGGGGTCCTCCTTGATGCGGTCCAGGAGGGCGGCGCGGGCCGCACGGGCCGTCGAGGGGTCGGCGAGGATCGCGGCGCGCAGGGCGGTGGGGTTCTCCGCGACCTCCAGCGCCTTCGTCGGACGGATCCCCTCGGCCTCGGCGGCCTCCGCGATCGCGGTACCGCGCTCGGAGCCGGCGCTGGAGCGGGAGACGTAGTAGGTCAGCCACACCTCGGCGTCCGGCAGCTCGACCTCCTGGCCCGGCGCGAGCTCCTCGAAGTGCGGGACGAGGCCGCCGTCCGCGGCCCGGTCCCAGGCCTTGTAGTACCGCATGACGCGGTCGGGGGAGCAGCCGGCGAGCGCGGCGAACTCCTTCGCCGGCACCTTCGGCGTCTCGTCCGCGCTCTGCCCGCCCGGCCGGACGCTGCGCGCCACCATCAGGCCGAAGGCCCACCCGCCGGTCCGCGCGTAGACGCCGAACTCACGGGCGTCCCGCGCCACCAGGTCGGACAGGGGCGCGGGGGACGTCTGGGCGGACGTCTCGGGCAGATCGATCGCCAGGGTCACGGATGACTCTCCTCTGCGGGCTGCTGGACGTAGGATCGGCACTGCGAACGTGCAGACCGGCAGCCTATATGCACCGCTTGGCGATGTTTTGCCGGACCAGCGCGCGGGCCGGGCGGCCCGTCAGCCGAAGGCGTTCCGCAGCGCGGGCAGCAGCGTCTTCTCCGACCAGTCCAGGTACGCGGGCTGGGAGTCCCCGCCGATCTGCACCAGGGCGATCTCCGTGAACCCGGCCTCGGCGTACGGACGTACGGCCTCGACGAAGTCGTCCGGATCGTCGCCGCACGGGATCGAGGCGGCGACGTCGTCGGGCGTCACGAACTGGGTCGCCGCGTCGAAGGAGTCCGGATGGGGCAGTTCGGAGTTCACCTTCCAGCCGCTGCCGAACCAGCGGAACTGGTCGTGCGCCCGCTTCACGGCCGCGTCCCGGTCGGGGTCGTGGCAGACCGGAAGCTGGCCCACCCGCGGCTTGCCCGTGCCGCCGTGGCGGTCGAACGAGGACAGCAGGTCCGCCTTCGGCTCGGTGGCGATCACGAGGTCGGCCAGCCGTCCCGCGAGTGCGCAGGACCGCTCGCCGGAGACGGCGATGCCGATCGGCGGCGGTTCGTCGGGCAGGTCCCACAGCCGGGCGGAGTCCACGTCGTAGTGGGTGCCGTGCCGGGTCACATGGCCGCCCTCGAACAGCGCGCGGATGATCTCCACGGCTTCCTCGAACATCTCGTGCCGCACGTCCACGGAGGGCCAGCCGCCGCCCACCACATGTTCGTTGAGGTTCTCCCCGGAGCCCAGCCCCAGCCGGAAGCGTCCCTCGGACAGCAGCTGCATCGTGGCGGCCTTCTGCGCCACCACCGCCGGGTGGTAGCGGAAGGTCGGACACGTCACGTACGTCATGAGCGGGATGCGGGACGTGGCCTGGGCGGCGGCGCCGAGCACACTCCACGCGTACGGCGCGTGGCCCTGCGAGCGCAGCCACGGGAAGTAGTGGTCCGAGGTCACCGAGAAGTCGAAGCCCGCCTGCTCGGCCCGCACCACGTGGTCGACCAGATCGCGGGGGCCGGCCTGTTCGGTCATCATCGTGTATCCGATTTGCACCATGGAGCCCGAGTCCCCGGCCGCCGGGGGAGGAAACGGACCCGATGCGGGAAACGCCCAGTCCTCACGCGTCCTGTCCGGTACGTCACTCACCGGCGTCGGTGTGCAGGTTGCGTGAAAGGCTGGGTAGGAGGCTTGTCCAGGCGGGCTATGGACGGGAGTCGAAGTGGACTGGGGTCGGTTCGGGCAGCAGATGGCCTCGATGGCGCGTGACCTGCTGGCGCAGGATTCGGTCGACGACACGCTGGAGCGGATCACGGCCTCGGCCACCGAGCTGGTCGACGGCTGCGACGCGGCCGGCATCCTCGTGCTGCACGACGCGAAGGTGGAGACCCTCGCCCCCACCGACCAGCTGGTCCTCGACAGCGACCGGCTCCAGGAACGGCTGGGCGAAGGGCCCTGCTTCGACGCCGCCCGCAGCGCGCGGGGCGAACGGGTCTTCCGCATCGCCGACCTCACCTGCGAGCGGCAGCGCTGGCCCGCCTATGCCCCCAGGGCCCACTCGCTCGGCGTGGGCAGCATGATGGGCTTCCTGCTGTTCACCGAGGACGAGGACCTCGGCGCGCTGAACCTCTACTCCCGCAAGCCCGGCGCGTTCGGCGAGGCCAGCGAGACGGCCGGCTGGCTGCTCGCCTCGCATGCCGCGGTCGCCTTCTCCAGCGCCCGCACCCACGCCCAGATGGAACAGGCCATCACCACCCGGCACGCCATCGGCGAAGCCATGGGCATCCTCATGGGCAGCCACCACATCACCGAGGAGCAGGCCTTCGACGTACTGCGCCGCTACTCGCAGGAGAACAACATCAAACTCCGTGAAGTCGCCCGGATGGTCTGCGCGGGGCGCAGCCTGCCGTAACCGCGGAGGAAGCGGGCGGCCTCCCTGGCTCGTGGGCTGAACCAGCGAGGCCTGGGCCAGGCCAGCGCCCCAAGGGAAGCGCCGCTGAACCCGGCTTGCACATTCAAGTCCCCAGTCCTGCCTTCCGCACACACCGCACGCCCGCGCAGATCCCACCCCGGGGCCGCCCCGCGTCGGCGCTGTGCTGCCGACGGCAGGTCATCGGCGGGCGAAGTGCGCTTCGCGGTAGTCGTCGAGACGGTCGAGGACGAGCAGCAGAATGCCGCTGAGGAGACTGTCGTGCCGACCGCTCCGGGCAAGCCCGTCCTGTCCGCCGATCGCCCGGGCCCGGGCGATCGGCTCCGTGGGATCGGCGCCCTCCAGCGCGCGCATCAACGTGTGCCGCACGGCGTCCAGCAACGGGCCGGGACTGTCCGAGGCGCGACCGGCAGGGGGGCCGGACGTCGGCAGCCCGTTCGCGGCACGCAGCTGGTCGGTGAGGCAGTGCAAGGGAGCCGCGGTGCGCTCGGCCAGGTGGATGCGGTGTCCGACCTCGTCGAGCGCGGCGGCCGAACGGCGACGCGTCACACTCCAGCGCAGCGCCCGCCGGGCCCGGTCCAGATCCCGCCCGAGGTCATGGGGCTGCTGCCACAGATCCCCGGTCTGCCCCGCCCCCCGTCGAAGCGGGGGCCGGTCGGAGTGGCGGTCCAGGTCCTTCAGCAGAGGGTCCAGGCCGTCGCGGTAGGCGTCGAGCCGAGCGGCCAGGAGGCGGCAGGGGTCGGGAGGCCACAGCAGGGGGCCGAGGAGGACGACGACCGCGATGCCGACCAGGTTCTCCAGGACGCGCTGCTCCGGGTAGCCGGAGACGGGCACACCGAAGACGAGCACGGCGCTGACGAGCACCTGTGGACTGGGAGCGCCGTCGATGCGCAGCAGCAGGCCGGCGAGGTATCCGACGCTCACCACCACGGCCAGGGAGAGGGTGGACACGGGAAGCCAGCGCAGGGCGATCGCCGCGATGCCCACCCCCAGCAGGACGCCGCCCAGACGGTAGAGCCCCAGCCGAGGCGCCCACAGCGGGATCCCGGACAGGGTGAACACCGCCGGCAGCACGGCGGCGACCGGGGCGCCGCTGATGCCCAACTCGACCGACAGGTACCACGACAGCGTGGCGCACACGACCATCCGGGCACCGCCCCGCAGCTCCTGCCCGCTCACCCGGCGCAGGCCGCCGAACGCCAGGTCTCCCCGTCGGCCGAGGGTGCTCACGGCCGACGGCATCGTGCGGCCCAGCCGGAATGTCCTTCCCCGTACGGCGGCACGAGCGCACTCCTCTCCCACAGGCGATGAGACCCGACCAGATTACGAGCCGCCCGCACGCCCGCAGGTTTCCACGCAACGTGTGTCCCGCCCCCGACGCACCGGTCGGCTGAAATGGTGGAGGGGGGCGGCCGGGGCGGCAGCGGAGGGCTCAGCCTCCGGACCTAGGTCCTTGATCCGATGCGCGTGCGGTCGGGAACATGCTTGGCTGCTGTCATGACCGAATTCAGCGCGACCGAGCGCGCGTACCTGGAGTCACAGCGGTTGGGGCGCCTCGCGACGGTCGACCCGTCGGGGCAGCCGCAGGCCAATCCCGTGGCGTTCTTCCTGCAGGAGGACGGCACGATCCTCATCGGCGGGTACGCCATGGGGGAGACGAAGAAGTGGCGCAACCTCAGCAAGAACCCGAAGGTCGCGCTCGTCGTGGACGACATCGTGAGCCTGCAGCCCTGGAAGGTGCGCGGTGTGGACATCCGAGGCGAGGCCGAACTCCTCACCGGGCCACATGAGTTGGGCCCGCACTTCAGCGAGGAGGTGATCCGCGTCCACCCGAGGCGGATCCACAGCTGGGGCTTCGAGGACTAGCCGGAACCATGCCCTGCCGCTCACGCCGACGCACTTGTCGGCGGCATCGCGCCACAGGCTCGCCCGGTGTCCCGCGTCCCGTGTCCGGCACGGGTCGTGGGATACGGCGTGGGCGCCGCCGTCGCCGATGTGGACGGGCTGCCGTACCGCTACCGGGCGGAGGTCGCCGACCCGCGCGGGCCGCGCACGACCCGTATGCCTTGCCGCCCCCCCTCGTCGGCAAGTCGCCTGCCGGCTGCGGGCGTTGACCGGTGGAAGCGTGTCGCGTGCACTACAGTGCGGCGTGGGCCGTGACTGGCGCTGAGGTGGAGCACCACCGGGGAGCGGTCTGACGAGACGTCGTTGTCGCCGTGCGCCTGGGCAAGTGGTCAGCCACACCCGGAGGGCGACAATGTCCCTGACTCAGACGGCCCGGCTCATGGATGGCACCGGTCCTGCCGCACGCATCGTCGAAGAGGCCGCTGCCCAGGCTGCGGAGATCTCACGGCGCACGGGGACCAGTCCCTGTCTGGCGACGGTGCTGGTGGGAGAGGACCCCGCTTCGGTCACGTACGTCCGCATGAAGCGGGCGCGGTGCGCGAAGGCGGGCATCCGGTCCCGGCACCTCGCGCTGCCCGCCACCACCACGACCGCCGAGCTGATCGACACCCTCGCCGGTCTGTCCGAGGATCCGGACGTGCACGGCATCCTGCTCCAGCATCCTTGCGGCCCGCACATCGACGAGCGGGCGGCGTTCGAGGCCATCGCCCCACAGAAGGATGTCGACGGGGTCACGACGCGTTCCTTCGCCGCGATGAGCTTCGCGCTGCCGGGCTTCGTGTCCTGCACCCCGGGCGGGATCATGCGACTGCTGGAGGCCCACGACGTCGACCTCGCCGGCAAACACGCCGCCGTGGTGGGCCGCAGCGCGATTCTCGGCAAACCGGTGGGGATGCTCCTGCTCGCCAAGGACGCGACGGTGACGTACTGCCACTCCCGCACGGCCGACCTGCCCGGGATCGTCCGGGAAGCGGATGTCGTGGTGGCGGCCGTGGGACGGCCCCGGCTGATCCGGGGCGAGGACGTCAAGCCCGGCGCGGTGGTGATCGACGCCGGCTACAACCCGGGCAACGTGGGCGACGTGGACTTCGACACCGCCCGCACCCGCGCCCGTCTGATCACCCCGGTGCCCGGCGGCGTCGGGCCGATGACCATCGCCGTCCTGCTCGCGCAGACCGTGGACGCCGCCGCGAGCCAGCTCGGAATCCAGCGCCACTGACCTCTTCCCCGAGCGCACCCCCGGCCTGCCGCCCCGCCGCCCCCGGCTCCTGGTCGGCCGGGGAACCTCGCCGGGGGTGCGTCTCCGGCCGGTCGTCGGCACTGGGCACGGAGCCGAGGAGTGGGAGCAGGGGGAGCCCGTCCGTCGGAGTGTGATGGAGGCCATAATTCCGGTCGGCCGATCTTGGAATGCGTGAGCCTGCGCCACGGCTGCACGGTTCGTGGGCCTCCCCTGTCCTGGGGGGCGCACCGGGCAACGGTGGCCGGCGCGACTGACCACAGGAGCAGGGCCATCGCGGTCCCGCCCGCTCCACCGCATCCGGACCGCCGCCCGCGAAAGGTACTCCCGCTCCATGCCACTGGCCCTGCTGGCCCTTGCACTCGTCGCGTTCGGTATCGGTACGACCGAGTTCGCCACGATGGGGCTGCTGCCCCAGATCGCCGACGGCGTCGGCGTGTCCGTACCGCACGCCGGCAACATCGTCTCCGCCTACGCCCTCGGCGTCGTCGTCGGCGCCCCCCTGCTGACGGCCATGGGCGCGCGCATCGCCCACAAGCGTCTCCTGCTCCTGCTGTCCGGGCTGTTCGTGGTCGGCAACGTCGCGTCCGCCCTCGCTCCCGACTTCGGCTCGCTCTTCGCCGCACGATTCCTGGCGGGCCTGCCCCACGGGGCGCTGTTCGGCGTGGGCGCCGTCGTGGCCTCCCGGCTGGTCGCCCCCGAACGAGCCGGGCGGGCCGTGTCGAGGATGTTCCTCGGCCTCACCATCGCCAACATCGTCGGCGTCCCGGCCGGCACGGCCCTCGGACAGCAACTGGGCTGGCGGTACGCCTACTGCGCCGTCGCCGTCATCGGCCTCGTCGCCCTCGCCGCGCTGGCCGCCTTCGTCCCCCACCAGCCGCGCGGCGACCAGGCCGGCATCCGGCACGAGCTGCGGGCCATGGGGAACAGGCAGGTCGCCCTCGGCCTGGCCACCGCCGTCGTGGGATTCGGCGGCTTCTTCGCCGTCTACAGCTACCTGGTGCCGATCCTGACGCACCTGACGGGCTTCTCCGACGCCTCGACCACCTGGGTCCTCGCGCTCTACGGCGTCGGAATGACGCTGGGCACACTGATCGCGGGCCCGCTGACGGACCGTGCCCTGCGCCCGACGCTGTACGGCGGGCTCGCCGTGCTCGGCGCGTCGCTCGTGACGTTCTACTTCACGGTCCACAGCACCGTCCCCGCCCTGGTGACACTCGCCTTCATGGGCGCGATGGGCGCCCTCGTCACCACCCCCGTGCAGATGCTGCTCATGGCCAAGGCGAAGAACGCCCCGACGATGGCGGCGGCCTCCAACCACTCCGCCTTCAACCTGGCCAACGCCGGCGGCGCCTGGCTCGGCGGCCTGGCAATCTCGGCGGGCTGGGGCTGGGCCTCGCCCGCCCTGGTCGGCGCGGCCCTCGCCGCCGGAGGCCTCGGTCTCGCCCTCCTCGGAGGTTTCACGGACCGTGGGAACGGAGGCTCCGAGGTGATCAGTTCGTCGGAGGCCGAAGCCTCGACGGAGGTCGGACACGTCCCGACCGTCTGACGACGGCCACCTCGTCGCGGCGTCCGGACCGCGAGCGACGGCTCATCCGCGCCGCTGCGGCAGCGGGCGCCGGGGCACCCGGCAGGAAGGTGGAGCCGCGTCCGCTCGCGTGACACCCTGACGACCGTGATCATCAGGGTGAGCGAGGCACGCGTACGTCCTGAACGGTTCGAGGAATTCCGCGACATGATCGTCTCCGCGGTACGCGAGTTTCCCGGCCGTTACCCGGGGCTGATCGACCACGAGGTACTGCTCGCGCCGCCCGATTCACTGCTGTACGTCAGTCGCTGGCGCAGCGAGCAGGATCTGGTCGGCTACGTCGGCGAACACTGGCGTGACCAGCCCGTGGTGCTGCCGGGCGAGGACGAGTACCTCGTGGCACCCCTTCAGCTGCGCCGCTTCGCACCCGCATCTCTGGGCTGATCCCCCCGCGGGGCAGCGTCTCCTTTCCCCAACCCACTGTCCTGACCAGGCAAGATGGGCACATTAGGTGATGTTGCGGAGACTCGGGGAAGAAGTTGCGGCAACCGATAGGAGGTTGTCGTGGAGGGTGGAGATCTGGAACTGGGCGAGTTGCTTGCCGCTGCCGAAGCAGCCCCGCCCGGTGAGTCCGTCGATGTGGTGGCACACGATCTGCAAAAGCGGTTCGGAGCCGAGCGTGTGTCATTCCTGTTCGTCGACCTCATCGGTCAGCGACTGGTACGCCTCGCCCCGGCAGGCGGTGAGCCCGCCGACCACGGTGAGCCCATCGACCTGCACGGCAGCGTCTACGACGGCGTGCTGCGCAGCCAGCGCCAGCATGTGGAACCGGACGGCCAGGGCGGACGGCGCGTCATCACGCCGGTCACCAACCGCGGTGACTGCATCGGAGTCCTGGAGGTCACCCTCCAGTCCGCCGACGAGACCGTGCTCCGACAGGTCCGCGACGCGGCACACGCGCTGGCCTACATCATCGTCACGGACCGCCGTTTCACCGATCTGTACCACCTGGGCCGGCGCACCACCGAGACCAGTCTGGCCGCGGAGATCCAGCACCAGCTGCTTCCCTCGGCGCCCTGCTGCGAGGCGGCCCAGTTCACCCTCGCCGCCGGGCTGGTCCCGGCGGACGACATCGGTGGCGACACCTACGACTACACCCTCGACCGGGACACCCTGCACCTGTCCATCACCGACGCCATGGGCCACGACACGGAATCGGCGCTGCTGGCCACCCTGCTGGTCGGCGCACTGCGCCGGGCACGGCGCAGCGGCTGCGACGCCCTCAAGCAAGCCCGGCACGCCCACGAGGCCCTGCTCAGCCACAGCCGCGGTCTGGCCACCGGGCAACTGCTGTGCGTCGACCTCGACACGGGCCTGTGCGAACTGGTCAACGCCGGCCACCCCCGGCCGCTGCGGATGCGCGACGGCGTCGTCGAAGAGGTCCGTCTCGCCGTCAACCTGCCCTTCGGCGTGGTGGCACCCACCGCCTACCGCCTACAGGAACTGCAACTGCGCCCCGGGGACCGCCTGGTCCTGCTGACCGACGGAATGCAGGAACGCGGCGCCGCGGCCGTCGACCTGGCTTCGGTCATCGAGGACACCCGCGAGCTGCACCCGCGGGAAGCCGTCCGGACCCTGACCGCCGCGGTGCTCGACGCCTGCCACGGCAGCCTCAAGGACGACGCCACGGTCCTGATACTGGACTGGCACGGCGATCGCCGCCGACCGGACGAGACCAGACCCGACCCGCGGCGGTGAGCCGCGGCGACCCCGACACGCACCACCGGCCGCGGCCGCGGCCGCGGCCGGTGGTGCGTGTCGGGGTCCAGGGAGGCCGCGGTGTGCGAAGGGGTTCGAGACGGCGCGGATCGGCGTCGGTGAGGCCTCCGTCCTCATCCGCTTCGGCGGAGGGGCGCGTTCCCGGGTGGCGTTCCTGGACTGCCTGCCGCTGAGAGCAGCTGTCGCGTCGATTCCGGACACCGTGTCGCCGAACAGGCGCCCGAAGCACTGGGCCTTCGCCCTCGCCGACTTCCTTCAGCCGGGCCCCCGACGGGGCTTCGCGCAGCCGCCGGAGGCCTCGCCACCGCGGCGCGTGGATCACGTCCGCGCGGGTGCCCGCACGGCGAGCAGGGCGACGTCGTCGTCGTTGGCGGCGGGGCGGACCCGGCGCAGCAGCTGGTCGGTGAAGGAGGTAAGCGGGCGGTGGGCGAGGGCGGCGGCATGCTGGCGGAGCCGCTGCAGGCCCTCGTCGAGGGTGTGGCCGGGTTCCTCGATCAGACCGTCGGTGTACAGCAGGAGGGTGGATCCGGGCGGCAGCAGGGCGGTGGCGTCGGTGCGGGGCTTGCCGACGCCGGTGCCGAGCAGGATGCCGTGGCCGCCGGTGAGGTAGTCGGCCAGGCCGTCATGGCTGATCAGCAGCGGCGGCGGGTGGCCCGCGTTGGTCCAGGACAGTTTCCACCGGCCTTCGTCGGTCTCCTCGACCCGGGCGAGGATCATGGTGGCCATGGTGACGTCGGTGATGTGCAGGACCGCCTCGTCGAGGCGTTCGACGATCTGGCTGGGGGGCTCCTGCAAGGCCCAGGCGTAGGCGCGGAGCATGTTGCGCACCTGCGCCATGCCGGCCGCGGCCTCCAGGTCGTGACCGACGACGTCGCCGACGGCCAGCGCGGTGGCGCCGTCGGACAGGGAGAACGCGTCGTACCAGTCGCCCCCCACCTGCGAGGCGTCGGGCGCGGGCAGGTAGCGGACCGCCATCTGCAGCCCGGACACGCGCGGCATCTGGGGCAGCAGATGGTTCTGCATGGTCTCGGCGACCTTGCGCTGGCGCTGGTAGAGGCGCGCGTTGTCCAGAGCGAGGCCGGCGCGGCGGGCGATGTCCTCGATCAGGGGAAGGTCGGCGGTGTTGAAGTCCCCCGGCTGCCCGGCACGGCCCAGGGTCAGTGCGCCGAGGACGGCGCGGGTGCTGCGGATGGGCGCGATGGCCGCGGAGTGGATAGCGGTGGCGTCGAACAGACGGCGCTGTTCGACCGCGATGCCGGAATCCGGCGGCCCCTGGTAGGTCTGCGGGCCGGCCAGCGTCGAGGCGACTCCGCGCAGGGCCCTGGACAGGGGCATCGGGGATTCCTCGGGGATCGGCGGCATCGGCCCCTGAAGCTCCTCGTGGGCCACCAGGGAGTCACCGGTCGCCTCGACGACCACGGTGCGCCACACCTCGTCGCGCTCGGTGATCAGGTCGATGATGACCCAGTCCGCGAGCCGGGGCACCACCAGAGTCACCAGTCGTCGCAGCGCCTCTTCGACATCAAGGGTCGAGGTCAGCTGGGTGGTGGTCGCGGCCAGCAGCGCGAGTCGTTCGAGGTCCGGCAGCAGCGTGGCCGCCGGCTCCGGCCGTGTGTCGGCCTCCCGCGGATGCCGGGCATGGAAGAGGACGAGCGTGCTGCCCGCACCCTCAGGGAGATCGAACGGGGTTATCAGCCACGAGATGGGCAGCACCGAGCCGTCCCCGCAGGCGAAGTGGTCCTCCTCGGCCTGAGCGGTGCGCCCGGCGTGGAAAGCCAGCCGCATACGGCACTGGGTTCTCGGCAAGGGATGGCCGTGGGCGTCCCGGTGCAGCAGGTCGTGCGCGTCATGGCCGAGGAGATCTTCGGCGGGCCGGTCCAGGAACTGTTCGGCGCGGGAGTTCACGGCGACGATACGGCCCTCCTCGTCCACGAGGTAAGCCCCGGCCCCGATGGCTTGCAGCACCTCGGCGACCGCGGATGCGGGCGCCGACAGAAGCCGTCTGCCGTGGCCCTGTGTGTCCTCCGGTCCTGCCATGCCCTGATCTCCTCAGCTGACGGGCGGCACGCCCGTACGACGTATCCGCCTTTCCCGACTGCCCCTGCACCGATGAATCCCACCTGTTCTCGCCTGTTCCCGCCTCTCGACCGCCGCGACCGGCCCGCCGGCGCCTGCTCGGGCGGCGGCGAGGAGAAGGCGGCGAGGAGAAGGGGGGCGAGAAAAAAAGGGGAGTGAGTGCAGGCATGGACGCACCAGGTGAGGGTATCCGCGCGATGGCGCCGGTCGTATCCGCCGGCAGTGGTGGTCGGCTTCGATGGTGGGAGGGGTAGGTCATGGCGTTCATGAGCGCGACGGCTGAGGACACACAGGCACGGGAGTTGCCGGAGGTCGCCGATCCCTCTCGTGTCGCGCCCAGGGACGCGCGCGAACTCTCCAGGCTGTTCTTCGACCAGCTCGCGGTGCTGGAGGAGGGCACGCCGGAGCACCAGTACGCGCGCAACACGCTGATCGAGATGAACATGTCCCTGGTCCGCTTCGCGGCCGGCCGCTTCCGCAGTCGTGGGCCGGAGGAGATGGAGGACATCGTCCAGGTCGGCATGATCGGCCTGATCAAGGCGATCGACCGGTTCGACCTCTCCCGGGAGGCGGAGTTCACCTCCTTCGCCATCCCCTACATCGTGGGTGAGATCAAGCGGTTCTTCCGCGACACCACCTGGGCCGTGCACGTGCCCCGCCGACTCCAGGAAGCCCGCGTCCAGCTCGCGCGCGCCACGGAGGAACTGCGCAGCCGGCTGGGCCGCACCCCGACGGTGAAGGAGCTGTCGGAGCTGATGAGCCTTCCGGAGGAAGAGGTGCGCGAGGCCCGCCTCGCCGCGAACGGCTACAACTCCTCCTCCCTGGACGCCGCCATCAGCGGCAGCGAGGACGGCGAAGCGGCGCTGCAGGACTTCATCGGCCTCCCGGACCAGTCCCTGGAACTCGTGGAGGACTTCCACGCCCTGGCCCCGCTGATCGCCGAACTCGGCGAGCGGGACCGGCAGATCATCCACATGCGGTTCGTGGAGGAACTCACCCAGGCCCAGATCGGCGAGCACCTGGGCGTCTCACAGATGCATGTCTCCCGGCTGCTGTCGCGCACCCTCGCCCGGCTGCGCGAAGGCATGCTCACCGCTCACTGAGGTGTCCCGGCCGACCGTCGGCCGGCCCCGGGCCGGCCCCGGGGCCAGGGCTAGGGCCAGGGCCAGGGCCAACGGCCCCTTCGAGGACGGTCTGCACGATCCGGGGCCGGTCCCAGAGGGCCAGGATCTCGTTTGGCGAGGGCCACGACGGGCAGCGGGTCCTGGTTCCCGTGCACCACGATGGCGGCGGCCGACAGACTGCGTGGAACGGCTCGGGCGTCGAGGAGGACGCGCCACTCCTGGGGGCCGAGCTGCAGAAACTCCAGGCCGGGGAGTTCGGCGATCTCCAGAGGGTCGGCCAGCGTGCCCGGGTAGGCGGTGAGTGTACGCAGGCGGGGCAGCCCGGCGACGGGGGCGAGGCTGAGGGGCGCGCTGTCCCACACGCCGATGGACAGGGCTTCCAGACCGGGAACGGCCAGGACCTCGTCCGACCGGCCTCGTCGAAGCTCCCTCAACCTCCTCATCTGCGGAGCGGGTTGTTAGCCTCGCCGGCGTGAACAGTTCTTCCCTGCCAGGCCGAGGCACATCATGAGCGTCGTCGACTCCTGCCCTCTCGGTGCCGCGACCACGCTCGCCGAACTCGCCCGGGATCCGCATCCGCGACTGGCGCTGCTGCGCGCGCGGGAGCCGGTGTCCTGGCTCCCCGAGCTGGACGGCTGGCTGGTGACCCGCCGTGACCTCGCGCTGAGCGTGATGCGGGACGCCGAGACCTTCACCGTCGACGACCCCCGGTTCTCCACCGCGCAGGTCGTCGGCCCCAGCATGCTGTCCCTCGACGGCGACCACCACACCCGGCATCGCGAGCCCTTCACGGCGCCCTTCCGCCCCCGGGCGGTGCGCGACGGATTCGCCGCGTTCATCGAGCGGGAGACCGACCGACTCCTCACCGCGCTGGAGCCGACGGGCGCCGCCGAACTGCGCAGCGCCTTCGCCGGACCCCTCGCGGTCGCGGTCGTGACCGAGGCGCTGGGGCTGGCCGGCACCACCGGGGACACGGTGCTCGGCTGGTACGACTCCATTGTGCGGTCGGTCTCGGACATCACCGCCGGCCACGAGGCGGGGCCCGCCGGCGTCGCGGCGTACGCGCAGCTGCGCACCGCGGTGGAAGCCACCGTCGCCGACCGGAGCTCCTCTTCCCTCCTCGGCTCGGCCGCCGGGCAGCTGACAGTGCCCGAGGTGGCGTCCAATGCCGCGGTGCTGATGTTCGGAGGCATCGAGACCACCGAGGCGATGATCACCAACCTGCTGCTGCACCTGCTGCGACACCCCGACCAACTCGCCCTTGTCCGGGCCGACTCCGAGCTGCTGGACGGCGCGATCGAGGAGTCACTGCGCCTCGAACCCGGCGCGGCGGTCGTGGACCGCTACGCCACCCGTGACACCGTCCTCGGCCCCGCCGTGATCCACCGCGGTGACCTCGTCACCGTCTCCCTGACGGGGGCCAACCGCGACCCGGCCGTCTTCCCCGAACCCGACCTGTTCGACGTCCGCCGCGAGAACGCGCGTCTCCAACTGGCCTTCGCACACGGCCCGCACTACTGCCTCGCCGCACATCTCGCCCGTCTGGAGACCCGCATCGCCCTCCAGCGCCTGCTGGAACGCCTCCCCGCCCTGCGCCTGGACCCCGACCACCCCGCGGCCCCGTACGGCCTGGTCTTCCGCAAGCCCAGCACCCTGCACGTGCGGTGGGACCGGGCGGCCTGAACGGGCCGCCGGCCGCCGGCCGCGCCCCGGGAGGGCCTGGGGATCTGGGTGATCGACGGACTCCGTCCGCACGGCTCGAAGACAGCCTTGACTCTCCAGCGACTGGAGACATCAGGATGGGCGACATGGACGGCGCGACTCTCTATTCGATCGGGGAACTCTCCCGGCGCACCGGTTTGTCAGTGAGGACAATCCGGTTCTACTCCGATGCGAAGGTGGTAGCGCCGACCAGCCGCACTCCCGCCGGATATCGACTGTACGATGTCGACGCACTGCGTCGCTTGGAACTCGTTGGCACGCTACGCGAGTTGGGGATCGACCTACCCACGGTCCAGCGAGTACTGAACCGCGAACTGTCGATGGCGGAAGTCCTCTCGGCCCACGCCGACGCCGTAGATGTTCAGATCCAGATGCTGCATCTGCGTCGGAGTGTTCTGCGAGCCGCGGCAAAACTCGGATCCAGTCCCAAGGAGACCAAGCTCATGCACAAGCTCGCGCAATTGTCCGTCGAGGAGCGTCGTCATCTGATCGACGATTTCATCGATGGCACCTTTGGAGTGGAGGACGCCGACGCGAATGCGGTGGCCATGGTTCGCGCTGCCACTCCGAATCTTCCGGAGGACCCGTCCACTGAACAGGTCGCCGCCTGGGTGGAGCTTGCCGAGTTGCTCAGCGACGAGGACTTCCGGACACAAATGCGACGGGTGGCCACCTTCCAGGCCGATCAGCACACGCTCGGTATCGAGGTCGAAGCCGGCGAAGAATTGATGGAGTTCACCCGTCAAAAGCTTGTCGAAGCCAGGAGTACTGGCATCGATCCGCTCGGCAATGAGGCAACACCCATCGTCGACGATCTCGTGCAACGTTTCGCCGACGTGTTCACGCGCGCCCCGGACGCGGAATTCCGGGACTGGCTGGCCCAGCAGTTCGAAGTCGCCTATGACCCCCGCGTGGATGAGTACTGGCGGCTGGTGTGGATCGTCAACGGCTGGCAGGTGGTACCGAATCTGATCCCTGTGTACACATGGCTGATCCATGCTTTGCGAAGGGATTCCTGAACATCTCCACCACGACGGTGACTGTATTCGCCTGAGCCTGGATCCACCGGCCTTCAGGGGGCTTCGTGGCCATCCCCCCGCGATCTCGGTGGTGAGGGGCGCTGAGGCGAGAGGTGGCCGGCGTCGATCATCCCGCCCGAGGTCGCCCACGCCGTCGCGGGCGTCGGCTCCTTCTCCGTCTACCCGAGTTCTCCGAGACGGAGGGCATCCCTCATCTCGCTGAGCTTCGCGGTCGTTGCCGGGGTCGGCTCCTGCGCTTGTTCAGCGAGTCGGAGGGCGTTGTCAATCTCGCTGAGCTTCAGGGAGGACAGGACGGCCGCCCGCTCTATCAGGTCGTCGCGGGACACAGTGGTCAGCCATGTGCAAGGGGTGAAGCCTGGACGCGGGAACGCGAGCCGCAGCACGCCTTCGAACGGCAGTCCTTCACCGGCGCCGACCATCACTTCGATGCCCAGACCGCTGATGTCGACGCCCGCCGGAGCGACGACCTGCATCACCCGGATCCCGGACGTGTCGTCTCCCGACAGCAGTACGACCAACCTCCTCTCGTCGAACTGGACCCACCAGACTTCGCCACGTTGCACAAGTCCTCCAGACACAGGACGGCAGGCAGACGCTGCACGACCCTGACGCGCTGTGGAGACGGGGGCGGCCACCGTTGATCATCGCTGTGTGAAGACTGAAGATCATGCGGTGGCCGAAGGTCACAGCGTAGACCCTGCACGCTGGCAGGAAGCGTTCGAGGGCCTGATGACCGGCCCGTCCTTGACCCCGTCCACCGGCTTGGCTGGTCCGTCCGGCGACGCCGCCACCAGGCCCGATCCCAGACCAGCCACTACCGGCGACAAGCCGATCAAGCATGAAGGTCACGATCTACGGCTGGAGTACTTAGGGGGTGAAGACCTCGTCGAGGCGGTCGATGGCCCCGTCGCCGCCCAGGTGGTACGTGAAGACCAGCCCGGAGTTCGGGTGGGCCTCGAGCCAGTCGAGGAACTCCTGGACGCCGAGGGGCTGGTTCTCGGTGCTTTCCACGATGGGGTTGGTCACGGTGACGTACGCGGCCTGATCCATCGGGATGTAGATCTCTTTGCCGACGGTCTCGAACGGCGCGCCGTCCGAGTCGGGAGAGCCGCACCCCCAGTTGCCGTGTTTGACGATCAGGCTCAGCGATCCGCCTTCCGGCGTGTAGCGGTAGACCGCGACCTCGTCGGGGGAGATGGGCATCTTGTGGTCACAGTCGTCACCGTCAGCACCCCCGTCACCCTCGGCGCCCGCCGAGGCCTTCGCCGGGGGAGCGGGGGACTTTGAGGCGATCGGAACGACACTGGGTGACTTGACGCCGCCGCCCGCGCCCGCGGAGGACTCCGCGCCGGGCTTCTTGCCCGTCGTGTCGGCATCCGCCCCCGGCTTGGCGCTGGTGCCGCTCGCCGTCGTCGCGCTCGGTTTCGCGCCGCTGCCGGCGTCCGTCGTGCCGTCGTCACCGGAGCAGCCCGTGAGGCTCAGCGCGCCCGCGGCGCACACGCCCAGCACGACCGCTCGGACGGCGCCCGGTCTGCGACGGCTCTTCCTCGGCGTCAGGTTCATGATGCGTCCCCCATCTTGCTTGTCTGAGATCTCCGTGAGCTTCGTCGGCTCGGGAGGAAGGGACGAGTTTCAGCCGTCGGCAGTTGCGTCCTGGCCAGATTTTGTATGCCGCCGGCGTCTGGTGGCAAGAGTCGGCTCCAGGGTCGCTCGTCGTATGGCACGGCGTTGGGCAGCCGTTGTGGCGCCCCAGATTCCGTCGTCCTCGCCTTGTTCGAGCGCCCAGTCGCGACAGGCGACGAGTACGGCGCAGCGGCGGCATACCGCTCGGGCCAGTGCGGCTTCCGCGCCGGGCGTCGCGAGGTCCGAGAGAGGAAAGAAGATCTCGGGATCCTCTCCGACGCACGCGGCTTGATCGCGCCAGTCGGACGTTGCCGGGTGTTCGCAACATGGGCCGGTCATGGTGCACCTCTCAAGGCCGCCGGAAGGCAGGGCAAGCGATGGGCACGGCGCGCGACAGCGCCGCGACCCGGCAGAGGTTCCAAGCATCTTAGGTCGGTATGTCTTATTTGCGATAGGGGGTCGGCGGCGCGAGTGGTGATGGCCCCACCTGTCCGTCCCCGAGCATCTGCCCGGCCTCATGGAATGGATCGAGCGCGTCCGGCGCGGGCTCGACACCGCCGACGCCGACCATCCCTTCCTCCTCTACGGAACGGACTGGCTGGCCTTCGCTCATCTCGTCATCGCCGTCGCCTTCTACGGCCCCTACCGTGACCCCGTGCGCAACATCTGGGTCGTCGAGTTCTCGATGATCGCCTGCGCCGGGATCATCCCGCTCGCGCTGATCTGCGGACCCGTCCGGGGGATTCCCTTCTGGTGGAGCGTGATCGACATGTCGTTCGGAGTGTTCGGGGTGATCCCGTTGTACGTGGTGCGGAAGAAGATCAAGCGCTTGGAGGCGTTGGGCGTCGGCGTCCCCGTACCGGCCGTTGTCTGAGCGCGACCGCCGCGATCCGCCGGGCTCATGGCCGTTCCGCTGGTAGGCGGTCCGTGGCGGCGGGGCCGTGGTGCCTCCATGTGGGTTACGGCGTTTCCGGTCTTCCGGGAATCGGCGCCGACTTTCCCGCTCCCGTGCGCCAGAGGGCGAGGTGGTGCCAAACATCGATTTCTGGATGTTTTGAGCGGTCAATCGGTATATAGCGCTGTTTGGTCGTCCTGGTCGCACCGCATGTACCGGGTGCAGCGCGCAACGTGCGACGTGCGACGTGAGAGGGGCGACAGGCATGGCTGACTGGAAGCAGATCTCCGGCGGTCTGACGACGATCTCGGTGGGGTCGCGGACCCACGTGTGGGGGGTCAACTCCGCGGGGCAGATCTATCGGTACACCGGGCACGACGCGAACCCGTGGATCGGAATCCCGGGCAAGGCGGTCGACATCGGTGTGGCCGCGGACGGGACGGTGTGGCACGTCAACTCCGCAGGTGGGATCTTCCGTTACACCGGGGACCAGGGCGCGACCGACTGGGTGGGCGTCGCCGGCGGGTTAACCCGCATCTCGGTGGGGTCGCGGACCCATGTGTGTGGGGGGTCAACTCCCTGGGGCAGATCTACCGCTACACCGGGCACGACGCGAACCCGTGGATCGGGATCCCGGGCAGGGCGGTGGACATCGGTGTGGCCGCGGACGGGACGGTGTGGCACGTCAACTCCGCGGGTGGGATCTTCCGTTACACCGGGGACCAGGGCGCCACCGACTGGATCTCCGTCTCGGGAGGCCTGTCGCGCATCTCCGCCGGCTCGCGGACGAACGTCTGGGGCACCAACTCCTCCCAGCAGATCTACCGGTACACGGGCCACGACGCCAGTCCCTGGACCGGCATCCCCGGCGGAGCGGCGGACGTCGGTGCCGCCGCCGACGGCACCGTCTGGGTCGTCAACTCCGCCGGCGGCATCTACCGCTACACCGGAGACCAGCCGAGCTGACCCGGTGAGCAGGGCCGTGCGGGTCCCGGTCCACAGCGACCGGGACATCGCACGCTGCCGCCCGGCTCCAGGGTGGCCGGCGGCGGTCATTCGTTCTCCGTCATGGTCTTGTGCGCCTCGTGGCGTACGTCGGCGTTCCCGTGCCCGCGCAGCAGGCGCAGCAGCGACCGCCACTCCTCGGGCCAGCCCAGTGCGACGCCCGTTCCCTTCACGAGGCCGACCGCCAGCAGGCCCGTGGCGGTGCCACCGTCGCGGGCGAACCGGTCGGCCGCGGTCAGCAGGGTCTCGGCGCGCTGCGGAACGGCGCGATACGACGAGGACGTCCGCAGTCGGTCGGACGTGTGCACCGCGACGGTCGTCCCGGCGCCCTCGAGAGCGTCCGCGAGGTCCCGCAGCCGTTCGAGCAGCGCGACCGGCTCCACGGTGTGATCGACCAACTGGCCGAGCAGGGAGGCGCGTTCCGCGGCCAGCAGGGGTTCCGACGCCAGCTGGGCCGCGACCGCTTCGAGCAACCCGGGTCGCACTCCGTCGACGAAGCCGAACGACGTCAGGTTCCGGAGCCGCTGCAGCGCCGGCAGGTCCCGGCCCTCCTGCGCGTCACAGCCGCCCTCCGGCGTGCGCATCGCGGCCAGCAACTCGGCCACCGCGCCATGGAACACGCTGCCCGGCGCGGCACCGCCCACGGGGTGCGCCGGCTCGGACGCGGCGAGATCGCGCAGCACCCACCCCGCGAACCGCCAGTGCGTACGCTCGCCGAGGTCGCAGACGGTACGAGAGATACGGAAGGCCAGTTCGGGTGAGTAGCGGCACCACACCCCCATGGCGAGCAGCAGGGCGTAGCCGCCCCCGAAACCCTCCGTGAGCGCGAGGGACGTGTCGTAGGCCGGGACGATCGCCGCGGCGTAGGCGCGGCGGTGCTTCTCGGCCAGCTCCCAGGGGGTGACGGCCAGGAGGGCCTCGTGCACGGGCAGGGCGTCGTCGTGTGCGACGTCGGCGAGCAGGCGCCAGGCCTCCGGTTCGCCGAGCAGCGGCGGCAGGGCGCGGACGACGGCGGCCCGCACGTCCGGGTGGCGGTCGGGGGCGTGGAAGGTGCTCGCCAGCAGGGACACCGCCTGCCGGGGCGGCAGGAAGCATGCGGCGAGCCGCACGGCCTCCTTGCGGGAGGTCACCTTCACGGGCCGCTCCCCGGTGAGCAACGCGCCCAGGGCGAAGGCGAGTTCGGACGGAGCGGTGAAACGGGCGGCGCGGGACGCCGCGTACACGGCGACCCGGGCCCGGTCGCTGCCCGCCTGCTCCAGCAGCGCCGGCAGGATGTCGTGGGGCCGATCGGTCCGGGGCAGCGCGCCGAGCGCCGCCTCGGCGACGACCACCTCCGGGTCGTCCTTGTGCGCGAGCGCCAGAGCCCGCCCGAACTCGGGCACCGGGGCCGCCGCCCGGATCAGGGCGGCCCGGTCGTCGAGCGAAAGGGAAGCGTCCGCGACGGCCTCCGCGGCCAGTCGGACCGCCGTCCGCTGCTGGCGGGGGAGCCAGCGGGCACTGTCGGCGAGGTCCGGCAGCGGGCGCCGGGCCCCGTCCACCAGGAAGCGGCCGTACGGCGCGGACGTGTCGAGCAGGGTGTCCAGCAGATCCGTGCGCCGCCGGCTCAGCACCCGCCGTACGGGTGCCAGCACGACCGACGACGGTTCGAGCGCGACGATCCTGGCGACCCGTTCGTCGCGGGTCGCCGGTGCGGCCAGCCATAGTTGGGCCGCCGCCCGGAACGTCTCGTCGTCGCCGCGTTCCAGGGCCGTGGCCAGCCGCTCCTGCAGCTCGGGCAGCCGCCGGGCGCGCGGACCCAGTGCGGTGGCCAGGCCCAGCAGCAGCCGGAAGTCGGCCCGCCCGGCCCCGGCGTCGAGCCAGGGGCGCAGGGACTCGCACACCTGGTGTTCCTGGCCTCGTCGCAGGACGCGGTGCAGCGGGCCGAAATCGGGTACGCCGACCCGGCTCGTGATGCGCTCCAGGGTGCGCAGCGCCCAGTGCCGCAGACCCGCCTCCTCGTCCGTGGCGTGCTCGACGAGCAGACGTACGGCGAGTGTGCGCAGTGCCGTCAGGGTGGCGGCGGAGCTGTCCCGCGCCTCCAGTGCGTCGGCGGCGATCGCGTCCAGCAGCGGGGCGTCGTCGGAGCCGAAGAGCCGCGGGTGCGCCCGGGCGAGTGCGCCGAGCGCCTCGGCGCGTACGGGGTCCCGCTCGTTGCGCAGCCGGCGGCCCGCCGTGGTCAGCAGCTCGGTGATCGCCTCCCGGCCGCCGTCCCGGGCGGCGCAGGCCACGAACATCGGCCAGGCGGTGGCCCGGTCGTCGGCGTCGGACCGTCCGATCGCGGCGAGCAGCGCGGGACGCACCTCGTCGATCGGGCCGTGGGCGAGGGTGTCCAGGTCATCGAACCAGTAGTCGGAGCCGTCGAACTCCGCCGCCGCACGCCGGACTTCGGCCCACCGGCGCTCGCGCGGCAGCAGGTCGAGGACGCTCTGCGCCGGGTCCCATCGAGTCCCTCCGGCGGCGACCGCGTCCACGAACGCGGGGCGTCGGCCGGGCGCGACGGCCTTCACCAGTGCGGCGAAGTGGCCGCCGCGGGTCAGCCAGTGACGGCCCAGCGCGGTCAGTGCCGCGGGTTCGGCCCGCGCGAGCCTGTGCAGCACTCCGGGCGGCGGTACCGGCTCGTTGCGCTGTTCCCGGCGGTCGGGGGAGGTGATCCAGCGGATCACGCGCTCGGCGTCGGCGGTGGCCAGGGGGCCGAGTCCGTTGTTCAGCGCGGGCGGCATACTGCCGGGGCCGTGCCGCTCCAACAGGGTCAGCACCCGCTCGGGGCGCAGGGGCGCGAGCGCCGCGACCGTGGTGGCGTGCCGGCGCCACCAGTGGTCCCGCTGCTCTCCGCCGGCCCGGTCCGCCAGGGTCTGCTCGGCGTGGTCCAGCACCGGGTCGGGATGCCGGCACGCGAGCCGCGTCCAGCCGTCGACGGCGTACGCCAGGCCCGGCAACTCCCGTGCCACGAAGGAGGTGGAGCAGGCCGGCAGCAGCCGCGCGGCCTCGGCGTCGCCCCACTCCGCGCGCAGTCGCGCCACCAGCCGCTCGGCGAGTTCGCTGCGGCCTCCCGCGGCGAGCAGGCGGGCCAGTCGCTGCCTCAGCACGGCCGGTGCGTCGTCGTACGCGGCCTCCACCGCCCGGTCCGGTACGGGCAGGTCCCGTGCGGCGCGGCGCGCGTACCCGGCGACGACCGGGTCCGGGTCGGCCAGCCGCTCCGCGAGGAACCCCGCGTCCCGTCCGACCAGGGCCGCCAACGCCGCGAGCCGCCGCTCGTACGGCCCGCGCCCGTCCCACTCGGCAAGCAGCGGGGCGAGTGTCCCCTCGTCCGCGAGCCGACGTGCGGTCCGAGCCGTCAAGGTCAGGCGTGCGGGGAACGGCAGCGGTTCGAGGGCGGCGAGCAGCTGCTCCGCGGTGGTCGGCATCCGCCGATTCTGCCCGGCGAGATGTGTTCGTGCGATCGAATAAGACGGTGTTCTGTAAGGGTCGGACGCAGTGGTCGCCGGTAGCGGCGAGGGGCTGCCGCGAGGCCGAGGGGCCAGTCGGGTGCGTGGCCGGCGTTCGAGGCGGCGCCGGGTCCGCGCTGACCGGACAGCCGCCGCCACCCCTGGCCCGCGGCCGGCCGCGTTCCTCGCGCGGCACCGCGCCGGGCGTCCCGGTCAGGCGGCCGAACCCGGCCGGAAGGTCTTCAGGAACGTGTCCAGGGCCTCGCGGTTGGCGCTCTTGCCCCAGTCCGCGGACGGCGTCGTCCAGCGCAGCGAGAAACTGCGGTGCCCGCCGAGGAGGAAGCCGCGGCCGAACGTGCGCACCTGTGCGCCGTCGGCGTTCACGAGCCACTCCATGTCGGCGGCCTTGTACCCCTGGTACGTCGTCGCCTCGATGTCGCCCAGCCGTCGGAAGCCCTCGTCCTGCTTCAGGTCGGGCTCGACGTCCTCGCGCCAGACGGCCACCGGGTCCGGTCCGGCGGTCTCGCTGTAGGTCACCGCGAGGGTCCGCGGATCGCCGGCCGCCCCGAAGGTGACGCGGTACGCCTGATCGGCGCCACGCGCCGTCTCCAGCGGCTTCCAGCCCTGGGGAAGGGCGACCGAGAAGCCCTCGGGCGCGCGGTACACGCGATAGCCCTCGGGGAGGGCGTCGGCGGTGGCGGGCGCCGAGGGGGAGGTCTCCTGGGACGTGCTCGGAGACGGGCTGCTCGGCGCCGGGCTGCCCGGAGACGGGCTGCCCGGCGCGGTCGGTGCAGGTGCCGCGGAGTCTCTTTCGCCGGCGTCCTCGCCGGGTGTCGCGGCGGAGGCGGACGGCCGGGCCTGCGCGCCGGCCCCCGCGGTGTCGTCGCTGTCGGGCAGTTGATGGGTCACGGCGAGGGCGGCGACCGCCACGGTGACGACGGCCAGCGCCGTCCCGGCCGCCATGGCCCGGCCGCTCCACCGCGGACCGACGTACCGGGCGGCGGCGCAGGCACGCTTCAGCCGGGGAGCGTGCATGACCGCGTGCGGGTCCTCGTCCAGCACCCGGGTGAGGGACTGGCGTACGACCGTCCTGGTCAGCCGCTCCCGGGAGTCCTTGCGCAGCAGTCCCTGCACGGTAGGGGTCAGCGACCCGGCCCGCAGCGGGGTGCGCAGCGGCAGCCGGTCCACGCCCTTCAGCGTGCTCTCGGGCCGGTCCCGGTCCCGGTACGGCGGCCGCCCCTCGACCATCGTGTACAGGATCGCGCCCAGCGCCCACAGGTCGGCCGCCGGGCCGATCCGGTCGTCCCGGGCCTGCTCGGGGGAGGCGTACGCCGGGGCCGCCACCCGGGGGGCGAGGGTCGCGCCCGCCAGTCCGAACCCGGTGAGGACGAGGGGGCCCCGGGCCCGCACGAAGACCTGACCGGGGCTCAGCTCGCCGTGGGTGATGCCCTCACCGTGCGCGACCTCGAGCACGTCGAGCAGCTGCAGCCCGATCGTCGCGGCCCTGGCCGGACTGAACGATCCCTTCTGATCGAGGAGTTGACTCAGGGGCAGGCCGTCGATCCACTCGGTGACGGTCCACAGGGAGCCCGCCTCCTCCATGGCGTCGACGACCGTGGCGATCCGGCCGGGGCACAGCCGCGCCATCGTCTCGGACATGCGCAGGACCCGGTCGGCGGCCTGGCGGGCCTTCTCCTCGCCCTGGCCGGCCGGCAGCCCGATCCTGGTGACCAGGCAGGGCCGGGCCGCCCCGGTCTCCTCGACGTACTCGCCGTACCAGCTGACGCGGTTCGTCTCCCGGTGGACGACGTCGAGCAGCCGGTACCTCCCGGCGACCAACTCGTGCGTGGAGACGTGCGTCTTGACCATGGCCATCCCTCGCTGAACCGGCGGACTCACCTTTCCCAGTGGTACGACAGGCGTGAGGGGGTCCGTTCAATTGGAGCGCAACTCCGGCGTGATTCCTGTCTTTTATTCAAAAAGGGCGCTGCTTTGAGCCGAGTGCATGTACGAGAAAAGGTAATTGCCGAGGGTCGTCCTGGTCCCGTCCTGCGGTGTAACCAGCGGTAAACAACCCGGGTCGGACTCGTCGGGGCTTCCCGGGAACGACCTCCTTGACCGTGACGCATTCCTGCTCGGAGGCCCTCCCGGCGGATTTCCCAATGCGGTGCAATCGCCTCCGCGCAGTGGTCCGGCTCAGAGGTCTCGGCGCACCGCGAAGTGCGTGCCGCAGGCCGATGCGCTCCAGCTCCCGTCCCAGCTCGGACAGTTCGGCCGCCGTCTCCGCGCGGTCGCGGCCCAGCCGGGCCGGCGCCTTCGTCAGGCGCCGAAGAGCTGGGTCCAGTACGTGCCCGAGGGGCCGCCGCCCGCGAAGCCGACGCCGATGTGGGTGAAGGCGGGTTTGAGGATGTTGGCGCGATGACCGGGGCTGTTCATCCAGCCCTCCACCACCTCGGCGGGGGAGCGCTGGCCGCAGGCGATGTTCTCGCCGATGGTCCGCCGGGTCGAGCCCGCCGAGGCGGCCCGGTCCCATGGCTCGCTCCCCTCGGGCGAGGTGTGCGAGTAGAAGGCGCGCCCCGCCATGTCCGCGCTGTGCGCCTGCGCCGCGGCGGTGAGCAGCGGATCGACGGCCAGGGCGCGCAGACCGGCTCGCGCCCGCTCACGGTTGGTGAGACCGACGACCTCGGCCGTGGTCCGGGCCAGGCCGTCCGCGGTGAGCGGGCTCGCCCACAGGGCGGTCCAGTAGGTGTCGCCGGTGCGTGTGTCGGTGGCGCGCGCCAGTGCGGCGTGCGTGAACGCCGGGTCGTGCAGGGTCTGCCGGGTCCGGTCGGTGCGCAGACAGTACGCGACGAACTCGGCGGCGGTGCGGGGCCCGGAGACCAGGTGCTCGCCGATGGCGAGGTACCGGTATCCGGCCGCCGCGACCCGCTGGTGCACCGAGACGCCGTCCGCGCCCTCGGTACCGAGCCGCCCGGCCGCGGCCAGGGCGGCCGCGTGCTCGCGGGCCGCGGAGGCGAGGCGGGCGTCGAGGGAGACGGGCGGCGAACCGGCCGTGGCGCGGGCGGGGTTGACGAGGGCGAGGAAGCCGTCCGGATCGGAGGCGGACACCGCGGAGCCGTGGGCGGACGAGCCGTGCGGGGCGAAGGCGGGGGCCGGTGTCGTCGGGCGCGGCGCGGTCGTCGGCTGCCGGGTCGCAGGGGTCGCGCCGCCTTCCCCGGCGTATCCGCGCGGTGGCCCTGCCACGGTCCGTCCACGCGTGGGCGGGCTGTCCTCGGCCACGACCTCCACGCCGAAGTCCCGGGCCAGACCCGCCAGTCCGTCCGTGTACCCCTGGCCGAGCGCCCGCAGCTTCCAGCCGCCGCCACGCCGGTAGAACTCCGCGAGCAGCAGCACCGTCTCGCCCTGTGTGGGCGGTGGCGTGAAGCGGGCCAGCACCCGGCCCGGCACATCGGCGACCTGCAGCGTGGGCAGGGGCAGCCGGGCCAGGGGGGTGCCCGGCTCGGCCGCGCCGACGACCACCGTGACGCGGGTGGCGCCGGCCCGCAGCCTGTCGGGTTCCAGCGTCAGGGTGTCGCCCCGGAGCAGGGCTCCCGGCGCGGTCGGCTGGTTGTAGAACACGAAGTCGGCGTCGCCCCGGACCTTGCCGCTGTCGTCCGTGACGAGCGCGCAGACGTCGAAGGGGCCGGGCACCCTGATGGCCAGGGCGCCGCCCGGGAGGGGCAGATTGCCCCCGGGAACCAACACGTTCATCCTGCCGCCCCGATGTCGTCGTACGGGCCCCGCGGGCCTGTCCGGACAACGGTCGGCGGGCCGCCGGGGTTCCTCGCCCGCGTCTGTACGCACGCTGAACGCATGCTGCGCGCACGCTGAACGCCGGCCCACTGAACGCCCGCCCGCAGTGGCCGGGCCGAGGCCGCCGGGCGGGTCAGCCCGACGCGCCGAGCTCCGGTGCGAGCAGCCGCTCGCGGTAGGCGATCGCCACGGCCTCCGTACGGCTCGCCGCGCTCAGCTTGGCGAGGATGTTGGAGACATGGACGCTCGCCGTCTTGCCGCTGATGAACAGTTCCTCGCCGATCTGCCGGTTGCTCCGGCCGAGCGCGAGCAGCCGCAGGACATCCCGCTCCCGGGCCGTCAGGGCGACCGGACCGCCCCGGGCGGTGGACCCGGCGTCGCCGAGGCGCCCGCGGCGGACCAGGTCGTCCGCCCGCTCCAGCAGGGTCGTGGCGCCCAGCCGTACGGCCGTCTCCCGGGCGGCGCGGGCCTCGGCCGCCGCGTCCTCGCGTCGCCCTGCCGCCAGCAGGGCCTGCGCGTACCGCAGCCGGCAGCGGGCGCGTTCGTAGGCGTCGCCGTAACCGAACGCCGCCACCGTCCTCTCCCAGGCCGCCGGGTCGGGCCCGGTGGTGGCCCATGCCCACTCGGCCTCCGCGCGGGCCAGCCAGGCGCGCCCCTCCGGACCCTGCGGCACCCCGGTCGCGCCCCGCAGGGCCACCGCCCGGGCCGGCTCCAGGAGCTCCGTCGCGACCGCCGACCAGCGGCCGGCCGCCGCCTCGTCACCGTCGCGCCGAGCCCCGGACGCCGCGTCGGCGACCGCCGTGAGGGCGAGCGCGGTGAGCCGGACCGTGACGTCCGGGAGCATGCCCACGTCGTCCGTGAGGGCTTCGACCGAGGACCGCAGCCGGGCCACCGCCGCCTCGGCGTCCCCGCTCAGTACCGCCACGTCGGTCAGCACGATGCCCGCGACGAGCGCCGCCATCCAGTCGAAGCGCCCGTCCAGCAGGGTCCGGGCCCGGTCGACGACGCCCTTGTCGCCGCGCGCGAGGCCCACGTACAGGGCGGGACCCACCGCGAAGCCACCCGACGCCGGCAGCACCGCCAGGTCGGTCGCCGCCGTCCGCAGGCACTCGTCCCAGCGGCCCAGCGTGTAGAGCACCAGCAGCTGGAGGTAGCGCATCTCCAGCGGATACGGCGAGGACAGCAGCCCCGCCCGGCGGGCGCGGTCCAGGCCCTCGGCCAGCCAGGGCAGGCACTCCTCCAGCTCCCCGGCCTCGTACGCGCCCATGGCCAGGGTGAACAGGGCCCGCATCTCCACCGGGGCGTTGCCGCCGCGCCGGGCCAGTTCCCGCGCCTCCGTGAGCCTCACGCGCCCCTCGGCGGAGCGGCGGCCGTCGCCCTCGAGGTTGGCCAGCGAGACCAACAGGTCGGCACGTGCGTCGGTCAGATCGAGTTGCTCGGCGGCGCGCAACGCCCGGCGCGCGACCCGCAGCGCGGTCTCGGAGTCACCGACCTGACGGGCCGCCAGGACATGCGTGGCGGCGGCCCACACCCAGGTCGGCGACGGCGGTTCGGCGGGGATCATCGCCAACGCCTCGCTGCTGTAGGCGAACGCGGCCGTCAGACTGTCGACGCCCATGAGCGTGCCGGCCAGCGTGTACCGCACGCGGGCGGCGAGTTCGGAGTCGGTGTCCTGGCCGACGCCCGCGAGCGCGGCCCGGGTCAGGGAGACCGCGCGGTGCGCCTCCCCGGCGTGCGCTGCCGCCGCCGAGGCGCGCAGCATCAGCGTGACCCGGTCGCGCCCCTCACCGGACGGAAGGGCCGACGCGGGCACCGACTCCCAGAGGTCGAGAAGGGCCTCGAGATGGCGTAGTTCCTCGGCGGGCGCGCCGACCCGCCGGGCGTGGTCGGCGGCCTCCAGCGAGGCGGCGAGGGCCTCGCCCAGGTCATGGCTCTCGCGGTAGTGGTGGGCGCGCTCCGCCGCGGTCTCGGGATGGTGGCCCCGCCCGGCCAGCAGAGCGGCGAACGCGCCGTGCAGCCGGGAGCGTTCACCCGGCAGCAGATCCGCGTACACCGCCTCGCGTGCGAGGGCGTGCCGGAAGGCGTACGCGCCGTCGTCGCCCGCGACCAGGAGCTGGTGGCCGACGGCTTCCCGCAGCGCCGACTCCAGCTCGTCCTCGGGCAGCCCCACCGCGTCCCGCAGCAGGTCGTGTTCCACGCGCCGGCCGGCGACGGCGGCGGTGCGCAGCACCTGCTGGGCGGTCTCGGGGAGTTGCTCGACGCGGATGAGGAGGAGGTCGGCCAGCCCGCTGGGCATTCCGCCGGCCTCCGTGTCCGTGGCCGCCAGCAGCTCCTCCGCGTAGAAGGCGTTGCCCTCCGCGCGCTCCACGATGCGGCGCACCGTGGCGTCCGGCAGCGGCCGGTCCTCCAGGGCGCGCAGCAGCCGGGCCACGTCGGCGTCCGCCAGCGGCCGCAGCTCCAGCCGGTCCACGGCCGGCAGCCGCACCAGCTCCGCCAGCAGCGGGCGCAGCGGGTGCCGGCGGTGCAGGTCGTCCGCCCGGTAGGAGGCCAGGACCGCCAGCCGGTGACCGGAGCCGTTGCCCGTGGGCCGTTGCAGGAAGCCCCGGCTGAGCAGGAAGCGCAGCAGGTCCCGGGAGGACTGGTCGGCCCAGTGCAGGTCCTCCAGGACGAGGAGCAGCGGCGTGACGTCCGACAGGTCGGCGAGCAGCGCCGCCATCCCCTCGAACAGTCTCAGCCGCCCTTCCCCGCTGCCGGACCGAGGGGCGAGCCCCGCGTCGTCCCGCGCGGTGTCCGTGCCCGCGCCGAGCAGCCGGTCGACCAGGGGGTGCGCGGCCAGGACGGCGGCGAACCGCTCGTCGGCGGCGAGCAGGCCCAGGATCTCGGTGAACGGCAGATACGGCAGCCCCACGTCACCGAGGTCGACGCAGTGCCCGGTGAGCACGGTCATGCCGGAGCGGGCCGCCCGCGTGGCGACCTCGTCCAGCATCCGGGTCTTGCCCACGCCGGCGTCCCCGGCGATCAGCACCGCGCGCGACTCACCGCCCCGGGCCCGTTCCAGCACGCCGGAGAGCCGGGCGAGTTCCTCTTCCCGGCCGATGAACGGAGTGGCGAACACGGTCTGCGACACGACTCCATCCTGGCACGCGCCACCGACAACACGGCCCGCGACCAGGAACGGAGCCCGGCCGGGACGATCTCAACGGTGCAGTGACCGCGCCCAGTCCTCCGGCACCCGCCCGGCCGGGCCCGGCACGGGTTGGTCCGCGGGGTGCGCGGCCGGTGGGGCGAGCTCGGGCCCGGACTCGTACAGCTCGTCGGTGGAGTAGTCCCAGAACCACTCCTCGCCCGGCTCGAAACTGCGGACCAGGGGATGCCCGGTCGCCTTGTAGTGCGCGGTGGCGTGCTGCGCGGGGGAGGAGTCGCAGCAGCCGACATGGCCGCAGCTCGCGCAGCGCCGCAGGTGGAACCACCAGCCGCCCGCCGCGTCGCAGTCCACGCAGCCGGCGCTGCTGGGCGGGACGCTCGGGTCGATGGCGTCTACGTCGGTCATGCGGGCTCCTCGGCGGTCTCGGGGTCCGGTGCGCTGTCGGGGTCGGGGGCGGTCAGCGGCAGCAGCACCTGGAAGCGGGTGTCGCCCGGCACGGACTCCACATGAAGGCCGCCGTGGTGCTTGTTGACGACGATCCGCCAGGAGATGTCCAGACCGAGCCCCGTGCCCTCGCCCACCGGCTTGGTGGTGAAGAACGGGTCGAAGATGCGGCCCCGGACGTCCGGCGGGATACCGGGGCCCGTGTCGCGGAACTCCACCAGCAGTCGGTCGCCCTCGCGGGCCGTCCGCACCGTCAACGTGCCTTCCCCGCCGATGCTGTTGATGGCGAACACGGCGTTGTCGACGAGGTTCGTCCACACCTGGTTGAGCTCCGCCGGATAGGCCGGGATCGCCGGCAGCGCACGGTCGTAGTCCTTGACGACCTCGATGCGCGGTCCGATCTTGCCCGACAGCATCAGCAGCGTGCTGTCGAGGAGTTCGTGCACGTCGACGACCCGGTAGGGGGCGCGGTCGAGCTGCGAGTACTGCTTGGCGGCGTCGACGAGGTGCGAGATGCGGTTGGTGGAGTCGCCGATCTCGTCCATCAACAGTTCGGTCTCGACCGTGTAGTTGAGCCACCCCATCGCGCTCGGCAGGATCTCCTCGTCGACGGCGGCCGCGATCTGCTCCAGCCAGTCCACGTCCAGCCCGGCCTGCACGAAGGTCGGCGCGATCCGCCAGCCCTCCTGGATGCCGTGGTCGTCGAGCCAGTCGGTGAGGTCGTCCTCCCGGTCGGAGGCCTCCAGCGGGCTCAACACCGGTGCCTTCGCGACCAGTTCGGCGGTGCGCTCCTGGATCTCGATCAACCGGGCCAGCGCCTCCGGGTCGTACGCTCCGGAGGCGATGACGGCCAGCTTGTGCCGCATCTTCGCCACCCGCTCCCGCAGCGTCGCGGTGGCGCGCACGGCCGCCGCGGCCGGGTTGTTGAGCTCATGGGTGAGACCCGCCGACAACGAGCCCAGGGCCAGCAGCCGTTCCCGCTGCCCGATGGCCCGCTGGGTGTTCTTCGAGCCGAAGAACAGGCCCTCCAGCAGGTGCGCCGCCATCGGGAACCACTCCCGCATGATGGCCGAGAACGACTCGGCGGGCAGCACGAAGAACCGCGTCGGCTCGGTGACCCGCATCGAGTTGTTGTAGACCTGCGGCACCTGGTCCCCCAGGTAGGCCTGCATGGCCCCGGCGTACACCCCGCGCTGGGAGGTGCGGCTCACCTCGACGTCGTCCCCGCCGACCCGGCGGTACAGCACCACCGTGCCCTCGACCATCACGTAGAAGCAGGTCGCCGGATCGCCCTCGGTGTACACCGGACCGGGCTCGAACCGCTCCACCCGGCCCTCGCTGCACAGCCGTCCGAGCTGTTCGGGGGAGAGCTTCTCGAACAGGAACAGCGAGCTGATCTCGGTCGGGCTGCACGGCATCAACCGCCCGCTCATGACTGCTCCAGATACCGGTGGACGAGCATCACGGACATGGCTCCCTCTCCTACGGCGGACGCGACGCGCTTCGCGGACTCGGCGCGCGCGTCGCCCGCCACGAACACGCCGGGAATACTGGTCTCCAGGTGGTACGGCGGCCGGTCCAGCGCCCAGTCCGCCGGCGGCCGCCCGTCGGGCGTGAGATCGGGTCCGGCGAGGATGAACCCGCGCTCGTCGCGCAGCACCGTGCCGTCCAGCCAGTCGGTCAGCGGGGCCGCGCCGATGAACACGAACATCCACTGCGCGTCGACGAGTTCGGTCTCGCCGGTCGTCACGTCCCGCAGCGTCAGCTGCTCCAGGTGACCGTCCCCGTGCGCGGCGTCGACGACCGTGCCGGGGCGCACGGAGATGTTGGGCGACTCGTCGATCTGCTGGATCAGGTAGTACGACATCGAGGCCGCCAGGGACTCCCCGCGCACCAGCAGCGTGACGGACTTGGCGCCTCTGGCGAGGTACATGGCCGCCTGGCCGGCCGAGTTGGCGCCGCCCACGATGTACACGTCCTGCCCCTGGCAGGAGGACGCCTCGGTGAGCGCGGATCCGTAGAAGACCCCGCAGCCGGTCAGGTCGTCGCAGCCCGGCGCCGCCAGCTGCCGGTAGGACACGCCCGTCGCGAGGATCACGCTGTGCGCGGCCACCGCCGAGCCGTCCGAGAACCGCACGACGCGCGCGGAGCCGTTGACCTCGAGCCCGGTGACCTCGCGCGCGGTGAGGATCTCGGCGCCGAACTTGGTGGCCTGCCGCCGTGCGCGGTCGGTGAGCTGGGCCCCGGACACCCCGTCCGGGAAGCCCAGGTAGTTCTCGATGCGGGAGCTCTGCCCGGCCTGTCCGCCGGTCGCGGACCGCTCCACGAGCACCGTCCGCAGCCCCTCGGAGGCCCCGTACACCGCCGCGCCGAGCCCGGCCGGGCCGCCGCCGATCACGACCAGGTCGTAGAAGTCGGCCGTCGGCGTCGTCGCCAGCCCCACGTGGGCGGCCAGTTCGGGCGCGTCCGGCTCGACCAGGGGCGTGCCGTCCGCGGTGACCACCAGCGGCAACCGCTGTCCGTCGACCCCGGCCGCGGCCAGCAGCCGCTGCCCCTCGGGCTCGTCGGCGGAGTACCAGCGGTACGGCACCTGGTTGCGGGCCAGGAACTCCCGTACCTGCGACGACCGGGCCGACCAGCGGTGCCCGACCACCTTCGTGGCGGGCACGGGCCGGTAGTCGCTGGAGCGCCAGGCGTCCAGCAGGTCGTCCAGGACGGGGTAGAGCTTCTCCTCGGGCGGGTCCCACGGCTTCAGCAGATAGTGGTCGAGGTCGACGACGTTGATCGCGTCGATCGCCGCGCTCGTGTCCGCGTACGCGGTCAGCAGCACCCGCCGGGCGCCCGGATACACGTCCAGGGCCTGTTCGAGGAACTCGATGCCGTTCATCTGGGGCATCCGGTAGTCGGCGAGGATGACGGCGACCAGGTCGCCGCGGAGCTTCAGCTCGCGCAGCGCCTCCAGCGCGGACTCCCCGGACTCGGCGCGCACGATCCGGTACGCGGCGCCGTAACGGCGCCGCAGATCCCGGGCGACGGCCCGGGAGACCCCCGGGTCGTCGTCCACGGTCAGGATGACGGTCCGCGCCGAATCGGCGGCCTGTGCCATACGTCTCCCACCCCGAGAGGGTCGTCACTCACGGCGGCACGGCGAAGCCCGCGCCGGCTCCGCCCATCGTATGTTCGATCGCCCCGGTCCGCTCCGGGATATCGGCGGACCGCGCGCTCTGAGCACAGGGCAGGGCGCACGCGGTCAAGACGGCTGCCGCGCACCCAGCACGCAGAACTCGTTGCCCTCGGGGTCGAACAGCGTCACCCACGGCTGCTCGCCCTGTCCGATGTCCGCGTGGCGGGCGCCCAGGGACAGCAGACGGGCCACCTCGGCGGGCTGGTCGTCGGGGCGGAAGTCCAGGTGGAGCCGGTTCTTGACGGTCTTCTTCTCCGGCACCGGCACGAAGAGCAGGCCCGGCGTCCGGTCCTGCTCCGGTCGGATCTCGTACTCGTCGGGCGCGTCGTTGACCACGACCCATCCGAGGGCCGCGGCCCACCAGCGCCCCAGCGCCGACGGGTCGGTCGCGTCGACGATCACTTGCTCCCAGTCCAAGGCCATGCCCGCAGCGTAGTGAAGACTGGGGCCCGACGGATGTGATCACGACACGAGGAGGCGGCGGGATGACGGGCCCGATCACGGCAGGGGTCGACGGGACGGACGAGAGCATCGCGGCGCTCGCCTGGGCGGCCCGGGAGGCCGTCCGGCGAGGCCTGAATCTACGGGTGGTGCACGCCTGGGGGTTCCAGCCGAACGCGGCGGCCGACGTGGCGGACCGGGACGCCCAGGAGCAGTGGGTGCGCGACTCCGTACGGCGGGCCGTCGCGACGGTCGCCGAGCGGTACCCGGGGCCGGCCGTCACCGTCGACGTCCGGGAGGGCAGCCCGATCGGGACGCTGGTCGCCGCCGCGGCGGAGGCGGAGCTGCTGGTGCTCGGCTCGCGCGGGCACGGACCGGTCGTCGGGTTCCTGCTGGGCTCGGTCGGCCAGCAGGTCATCACCGAGGCCGCGTGCCCCGTCGTGCTGGTCCGGGCCGGTGACAAGCCCTCGTCCGAGGTGGCCGGCCAGGAGATCGTCGTCGGCCAGCACGGAGAGCCCGAGGACAGCGCCGCGGCGCTGCGCTTCGCGTTCGAGACGGCGGCGACCCGGGGCGCGGCCGTGCGTGCGGTACGGGCCTGGACGCTCCCGCCGGTGTTCGCCTACAGCCCCGGCTCGCTCAAGCTCGCGGACGAGGCCGGCGGCCTGGAGCCGTTCGAGAAGAAGGCGCTGGCCGAAGCCCTGGAGCCGTGGCGGGCGCGGTTCCCCGACGTGCCGGTGGTGGAGCACGTGGAGATGGGCAGCGCCGGGCAGGTGCTGCTGTCGGTGTCCGGGCGGGCGCAGCTGATGGTGGTCGGCCGCCGCGCCCACCGCACGGCCGTGGGCGCCCGGATCGGCTCGGTGGCGCACGGCGTCCTGCACCACGCGGACTGCCCGGTCGCCGTCGTGCCCCACGAGTGACTCACTCCGGGATCGTCGGCTCCAGGGTCTCCCGCGCCTTGGGCAGGATCTTCTGGATGTAGTCCTCGACCGCCGTGTCGAGCCCGATGTCGTGCTGCGCGTGCTCCGAGAGGTACCAGCGGTGTTCGAGGAGCTCGTGGTAGATCTCCGCCGCGTCCATGGAGCCGCGCAGCTCGAGGGGGACCGCGCGCACGGTGGGCCGGAACACGTCGCGTACCCAGCGGTGCGCCAGCACCTCCGGGCGGGCCGTGAGGGGGTCGCCCGGGGCGTAGTCGTCCTGGGTGGCCATCCAGCTCTCCAGGTCGTTCAGCAGCCGCCGGGCCTGGTTCTCCTCGGTGTCCAGGCCGGTGAGGCGCAGCAGTTGACGCTGGTGGTGGCCCGCGTCGACGACCTTCGGCACGAAGGTGACCGTGTCGCCGTTGGAGGAGTGCTCGATCTGCATCTCGGCGACGTCGAAACCCAGCTCGTTGAGCCTGCGGATCCGGCGCTCGATGTAGTGGTACTTGCCCGCCGGGTAGACCGAGGCGCGGGTCAGCTCCTGCCACAGCGCCCCGTAGCGGGCGCAGATCTCGGTGCCGAACTCGATCGGGTCCACCGAGGGGTGCAGCGCCCCGGACGCCTCCAGATCGAGCAGCTCGCCGCTGATGTTGACGCGGGCGAGGTCGAGGTCGTAGTCGCGCTGGCCGGGGCTCAGCTGGGCGTGCAGGTCGCCGGTCTCGGCGTCGACGAGATAGGCGGCGTAGGCGCCCGCGTCCCGCCGGAACAGCGTGTTGGACAGTGAGCAGTCGCCCCACGCGAACCCGGCCAGATGCAGCCGCACCAGCAGCACGGCGAGGGCGTCCATGAGCCGGTGCATGGTCGCCGGGCGCATCGTCGTCTCGAACATCGAGCGGTACGGCATCGAGCCGCCCAGGTGCCGGGTGACCAGCACCGGCTCCAGCGCGAGGCCGCCCGCGTCGGCGCGGCCGGTGACCACGGCCAGCGGGTCGACGGCGGGGATGCCGAGCCGGTCCAGGTCGCGCAGCAGCTCGTACTCGCGCAGCGCGGGGCGTTCGGCGAGCTCCTTGACGGCGATCACCTCGTCGCCTGCCTGGGCGTAGCGCACCACGTGGCGGGAGATGCCGCGCGGCAGCGGGACGAGGACCTCCTCGGGCCACTCCTCCAGGGGCAGGTGCCAGGGCAGCTCCAGCAGGAGTGCCGGATGCTCCGGGTTGGTGGCGCTGATCTGCAAAGCCATGGCCTGACCTTAGACGGCGCGTTCGCGCGCCTGCTGGGCCGCCGCCTTCACGGACCCCTGGTGCAGCGGGCCGTGCCCGGGCAGCAGCAGGTCGCCCGCCAGCCCCTCGATCACGTCCAGGGACTCCACCGCGCGGCCCCGCTCGTGGTGGAACATGTCCGGCAGCAGCTGCGGCCCCGTCAGGCGCGAGGTCGGGTGGCCGCTGACCAGGGCGTCGCCGGAGACGACGACGCCCGCCTGCGGCAGGTGGAAGACGGCGTGGCCGCTGGTGTGGCCGGGGGTGTGCACCGGGACGGGACGGCCGGGCAGGTCGAGCGCTCCGCCGTCGCCCGGGAACGCCTCGGGCGCGGTGACCGGGTGCTGCTCCGTGCCGCCGGAGCGCAGCGCGTGCACCGTCCAGGGCAGCACGCCGGGCCGCCAGCCGTTCCTCAGCACCTCGCCCACGGTCACCTGCTGGAGGAAGTCCCGGCGGGCGTGCGGCACTTCGGCCTCGTGCAGATACACCGGGGTGCCGTACACCGAGCGCAGGTGCTCGGCGGAGCCCAGGTGGTCGTTGTGGGCGTGGGTGATCAGTACGGCCGTGACGGCCTCCGGCGAACTGCCCACGAAGGCGAGGGAGTCCAGGACCAGCTGGCGGTCTCCCGGGTAGCCGGTGTCGATCAGGGTGACGGCGTCCCCTTCGGTGAGGATGACCCAGTTGGTGTTGCTGCCGTGCACCAGGTAGGTGCCGTCCGCCACTTGCCGTACGTCTGCCCGCATGGCCGTCCCGTGTCCTGGAGATTCGTGCTCGACGGGGACAGCAAAGCAGATCAGCGGGTGGATGTGGACGGTGGGGCTCCACGCATGCCGAACAGCGATCCCGTCACCCGGGTCCGGCGCACCCCGTACTCGTACACCAGCAGGAGCGCCGTCAGCGAAGCGGTCACGATCACCGCGTACTTGACGACGATCGGCGCCGACCAGCCGACCACGCCGTGGGCGAAGGCGACCACCCCACGAGGAAGAGCATGGGCATCGCCCACACAACCCCGAGCCCCGCGACGACGGTGACGACATCGGTCGTGTCGCGGTCAGGACACAGGTACCGTCGGCTCCGTTTCAGCGCACGCCGTCCGGGCGGAACTGGACGCTGATGCGCGGCCCGGCGGCGCGGGTGGACTTTGGGACGCAGTGCTCCCAGGTCCGCTGGCAGGAGCCGCCCATCACGATCAGGTCACCGTGCCCCAGCGGGCGCCGCGTCGTCTCGCCGCCGCCTGCCGGGCGCAGCAGCAGGTCGCGCGGGGAGCCCACGGAGAGGATCGCCACCATGGTGTCCTGCCGGGCGCCGCGGCCGATCCGGTCGCCGTGCCAGGCGACGCTGTCCCGGCCGTCGCGGTAGTGGCACAGACCGGCGGTGACGAAGGGCTCGCCCAGTTCCTCGGCGTAGTGCGCGGACAGGGCCCGACGCGCCTGGGTCAGCACCGGGTGGGGCAGCTCCTCGCCGGCTCCGTAGAACGCGAGCAGGCGCGGTACGTCGATGACGTTGTCGTACATCTTCCGGCGCTCGGCACGCCACGGGACCTCGGCGGCCAGCTGTTCGAACAGGGCGTCCGATCCGGTGAGCCAGCCCGGCAGCACGTCGATCCAGGCGCCCGCGCCGAGCGTGGTCCGGCGGATCCCGTCGAGGGGGCCGAGGCGCAGTTCGTCGGTCTGGTCGAAGAGGGAGCCCTGGAGGTGGTGCGTGGTCATGGTTCCAGCGTACGCCTTAATCGAAAATATGTTCCCTTCGGTTGTCGCACGCGCGAGCGAGGGTGATGCGGCTTGTTTCGAGAGGCCTTTCGATACATCGGTGTATCGGATACATTCCCGTATCGAACGGAGGTCCGAGATGGCGGCGAAGCAGACCGAACAGACGGCCGAGCAGTCCGGACGGACGACCGGGCGCGTCACCCGGCGCCGGGTCCGCACCCGGGCCAAGCTGCTGGACGCCGCGTTCGAGGTGTTCGCCGCCAAGGGCTTCGGGCGGGTCTCCATCGAGGAGGTCTGCGAGGCCGCCGGCTACAGCAGGGGCGCCTTCTACTCCAACTTCGACAGCCTGGACGAACTCTTCTTCGCCCTCTACCGGCAACGGGCCGACCTGATCGCCGAGCAGGTGTCCGGCGCCCTCGCCCTCGACGGACCCGACCTCGACGTGCCCGCGGCCGTCGACCGCGTCACCGAGGTGCTCCTCCTCGACCTGGACTGGCTCCTGGTGAAGACCGACTTCCTGGTGCACGCCGCACGCGCTCCGGACGTCGCCCAGACCCTGCTGGAACACCGGGCGCGGCTGCGGCGGGCGATCGCCGACCGGCTCGCCCGGGCCCGGGGCCTCGCCACCCTGCCGGCCGTGCTCGGGGACGTCGACAGCGCGGCGCACGCCGTGGTCGCCGCCTACGACGGAGTCACCGCCCAACTGCTGCTGGACAAGGACGTCGAGGGCGCCCGTGTCTGGCTGAAGCAACTGCTCACCGCGCTGCTGACCGACGGCAGCGGCACCCCGGAATGACCTCTTTCAGGAGAAAGGCAGCGGACGCCATGGACGCGGACGTCATCGTCGTCGGAGCGGGCCTCGCGGGCCTGGTCGCGGCCCACGAACTCACCAGCAGGGGCCGGCGGGTCGCCCTGGTCGACCAGGAGAACGCGGCCAACCTCGGCGGCCAGGCGTTCTGGTCCTTCGGCGGGCTCTTCCTCGTCGACTCGCCGGAGCAGCGTCGCCTCGGCATCAAGGACTCCTTCGACCTCGCCTGGAGCGACTGGCAGGGCAGCGCGCAGTTCGACCGCGCCGACGACGAGGACTCCTGGGCGGTGCGCTGGGCGCGCGCCTACGTCGAGTTCGCGGCGGGGGAGAAGCGGACCTGGCTCGCCGGGCACGGGATCTCCTTCGTGCCGACCGTCGGCTGGGCGGAGCGCGGCGACCTGCGCGCCGACGGACACGGCAACTCCGTGCCCCGCTTCCACGTCGCCTGGGGCACCGGCACGGGCGTCGTCGAACCGTTCGTGCGGTACGCCAAGCAGGCCGCGAAGGACGGGCTGCTGACCTTCTACCACCGGCACCAGGTGGACGAGCTGGTCCTCGAGGACGGCGCCGCCCGCGGGGTGCGCGGCACGGTCCTCGCCCCCGACGACTCCGCGCGCGGCGTCGCCTCGAACCGCGACCGGATCGGCGACTTCGAGCTGACCGCCCAGGCCGTGGTCGTCACCAGCGGCGGCATCGGCGCCGACCACGACATCGTGCGGCGCTACTGGCCCGAGCGGCTCGGCACACCACCCGCCGAGATGGTCACCGGGGTCCCCGCCTACGTCGACGGCCGCATGCTCGACATCAGCGCCGAGGCCGGCGTCCGGCTGGTCAACCGCGACCGCATGTGGCACTACACCGAGGGCATCCAGAACTGGGACCCGATCTGGCCCGGCCACGGCATCCGCATCCTGCCCGGCCCGTCCTCCCTGTGGTTCGACGCCCTCGGCCGCCGCCTGCCCGACCCGTGTCTGCCGGGCTACGACACCCTCAACACGCTCAAGTACCTGCGCACGACCGAGGACATCGCCGGGCACGACCACTCCTGGTTCATCCTCACGCGCAAGATCGTCGAGAAGGAGTTCGCGCTCTCGGGCTCCGAGCAGAACCCGGACATCACCGCCAAGGACCGCAGGGCCGTCCTGCGCGACCGGCTGCTCGGCAAGGGCGCTCCGGCGCCGGTGCAGGCGTTCCTGGACCGCGGCGCGGACTTCGTCATCGCCGACACCCTCGACAAGCTCGTCGAGAAGATGAACGGCCTGACGGAGAAGCCGCTGCTCGACGTGGACGGCCTGCGCCGTCAGATAGAGGCCCGCGACCTCCAGATCGCCAACCCGTACGCCAAGGACTCCCAGGTCCAGGGCATCCGCAACGCCCGCCGCTACATCGGCGACCGGCTCGGCCGGGTCGCCACCCCGCACCGGATCCTGGACCCCGGGGCCGGCCCGCTCATCGCCGTCAAGCTGCACGTCCTCACCCGCAAGACCCTCGGCGGCATACAGACCGACCTCGACTCGCGCGCCCTGGGCGCCGACGGACAGCCGGTCGAGGGCCTGTACGCGGCGGGCGAGGTGGCCGGCTTCGGCGGCGGCGGCGTGCACGGCTACAACGCCCTCGAAGGCACCTTCCTCGGCGGCTGCCTCTTCTCCGGCCGGGCCGCAGGCCGGGCCGCGGCCCGGCAGACCGGCTGACGGACCGGCACGGGTCGTCAGGGCTGGTCCGCCTCCAGCAGGCGGACCAGCACCGCCGTGTGGCTCTGCGCCGGGGACTTCGCGGACGTCAGCAGCGTCACCGGGCCCTCGCGGACCGACTCACGCAGCCGGTCGAGGAGTCCGGCCGCCTCCGGGGCGGTCAGCTCAGCCTCGTAGCGCCGCGCGAACTCCTCGTACGGCCCCTCGCCCGCGTGGTACCAGCGGCGCAGTTCGGTCGACGGGGTGAGGCCCTTGGGCCACTCGTCCACGCGGGCCGCGTCCTTGGACACACCGCGCGGCCACAGCCGGTCGACCAGGACCCGCACCCCGTCGTCGGGCTCGGGCGGGTCGTAGACGCGACGCACGCGGACACTCATGGGCGGGCCGTCCGTCCGTTGTCGGGTGGGCAGGTCCTGCCGAGCGTAGGCCCCGCAGGCCCGCGGACACCGCTCGGCTTGACCTGAACGAGGGGGAGGAACGGGGCCCCAGTCCCTAGTCTGAGGACGTTTGATCACACGCCACCCCCCCAGGAGCGCACGTGACACAGTCCCGCAGACGCGCCACCACCCTTCTGCGCCGCGAAACCGTCGCCCTCACCGTCCCCGTCGCCCTGGCGGCGCTGCTCACGGCGGCCGGACCCGCCACCGCGGCCGGACCGACGGGCGCCGCGGGCGTCGGCGACCCCTACTTCCCGCTCGCCGGCAACGGCGGCTACCACGTGACCCACTACGACCTGACCCTCCGCTACGACCCGGGCAGCCGGCACCTCGACGGCCAGGCGGTCCTGACCGCCCGCGCCACCCAGCGGCTGACCCGCTTCGACCTCGACCTCCAAGGACTGAAGGTCACCGGCCTGACCGTCGACCACGTCAAGGCCGCACACCGGCGCGACGGCCAGGAACTCGTCGTCACACCGCGGCGCGCCCTGCGCAAGGGCGAGCGGTTCCAGGTCTCCGTCGCCTACCACGGCACCCCCGCCCCGGTCACCGACCCCGACGGCTCCCTCGACGGCTGGATCCCCACCGACGACGGGGCCTTCGTCGCCGGCGAACCGCAGGGCGCCATGACCTGGTTCCCGGCCAACAACCACCCCCTCGACAAGTCCTCCTACGACTTCACGATCACCGTCCCCGAGGACCGCGCCGCCGTCGCCAACGGCGTCCTCCTCGGCCGGCGCACCACGAACGGCAGGACGACCTTCCGCTGGCGCCAGAGCGAACCCATGGCCGCCTACCTCGCCACCGCCACCGTGGGGAAGTTCCAGGTCGAGCAGTACACGACCCGCGCCGGCCTCAACGTCTACGACGCCGTCGACCCACGCGAGGCCGCGGCCGCCGCGCCCGTCCTCAAGCAGCTGCCCTCCGTGCTGGAGTGGGAGAGCGGGCTGTTCGGGCCCTACCCGTTCCGCGCCGCCGGCTCCATCGTCGACCACGCCCCGGACGTCGGCTACGCCCTGGAGACCCAGTCCCGGCCCGTGTACGACCGGGCCCCGACCTGAGCACCCTCGTCCACGAGAGCGCCCACCAGTGGTTCGGCGACTCCGTCTCCCTCACCTCCTGGAAGGACATCTGGCTCAACGAGGGCTTCGCCACCTACACCGAGTGGCTCTACGCCGAACAGCACGGCGGCAGCACCGCCCAGGAGACCTTCGACGCCCTGTACGCCCGCCCCGCCACCGACGGCCTGTGGGCGTTCCCGCCCGGCGGCCCCGGCAGCGGCGCGCACATCTTCGGCACCCCCGTCTACGCCCGCGGCGCCATGACCCTGCACGCCCTGCGCACCGCCGTCGGAGACCGAGCCTTCTTCCGCGTCCTGCGCGCCTGGGCCACCGCGCACCGCCACGGCCACGGCACCACCGCCCAGTTCGAACGGCTTGCGGAACGGGAGTCCGGGCAGGACCTCGGCGCGCTGTTCCGGACCTGGCTGTACGGCCGGGGCAAGCCCGGCAGGCCGTAGCGCCCGAACAGGCCCCGGAACCTGACGAGTTCCACACACCTGTCGACGACAGTCGAACGATGATCACCCCTCGTCGCCGGGCCGCGCTGCTCGCCGCGTCCCTCCTGCTCACCGGATGCGGCGGCGGCGCGGCGGCCACGCCGGAGCACCGGCCCGGCGCCACCGCCGCCGGCCCACCGGAGAGGCCCGGCCCACCGGAGAGGCCCGGCGCACCGGCGACGCCCGGCACACCCGCGCCCGTGGTCTCCGTCGAGGCGGCACCGCGGGGGATACCCGGCCTGGGGACGAAGACCCTGGCGGCCGTGCCCGACGACGCGGCTCAGGTGGTCGTGGTGACCGGCCGGGGCCGCGACTCCCCGCTCTCCACGGTGGTCCTGTACCGGCGTGCCGAGGCCGGCTGGCAGGCGGGGGAGCCATGGCCCGCGCACAACGCGCTGCACGGCTGGAGCGACCACCACAGGGGCGGCGACCTGCGCTCGCCCATCGGCGTCTACGGCCTCACCGACGCCGGCGGCCTGCTGCGCGACCCCGGCACCCGGCTCTCCTACGACCGCGGCACCGGCTTCACCTCGCCCGGCACCGGATTCGAGGGCGAATCGCTGCGAGGCTCCTTCGACTACGTGATCGCGATCGACTACAACCGCGAGCCCGGCACCTCGCCCCTCGACTGGACCCGCCCCCTCGGCGCCGAACGCGGCGGCGGCATCTGGCTGCACGTCGACCACGGCGGCCCCACCCACGGCTGTGTGAGCATCGCCGAGCAGCACATGAAGGAGCTGCTCCTCGCCCTGGACCCCGCCCTGCACCCTGTGGTCGTCATGGGCGACCATGCCTCTCTGGCCCGCTGAACAAACGGAGTTGTCGCGTGTGCGCTCATGTACTGGTCGCCGAGGACGACGCGATGCAGGCCGAACTCATCCGCCGCTCGCTGCTCGCCGAGGGGCACACCGCCACCGTCGTGCACGACGGCGCGGCCGCGCTGGACGCGGTGCGGCGCGACCGGCCCGACCTCGTCGTCCTCGACCTCATGCTGCCGGTCATCGACGGCTTCGGGGTGTGCCGGGTGCTGCGCCGGGACGACGACGTCCCGGTCCTGATGCTGACCGCCCGGGCCGGCGAGGACGATGTGCTGCTGGGCCTGGAACTGGGCGCCGACGACTACATGACCAAGCCCTACAGTCCACGCGAGCTGATGGCCCGCATCCGTACCGTCCTGCGGCGCAGCGGGCGGGCCGGCGCCGACCGGCGGGACGACGCCGTCGTCCGGGCCGCGGGGCTCGCCGTCGATCCCGAGCGGCACGAGGTGCGCTGCGCCGGCGAGCCGGTGGAGTGCACACCGGCCGAGTTCCAGATCCTGCTGGCCATGGCCGCCGAACCCGAACGGGTCTTCTCCCGACGTCAGTTGCTCCAGTGCACCCGCGGCTTCGACCGGGCCTCGACGGAACGGGCGATCGACGTGCACATCATGAACCTGCGCCGGAAGATCGAGGCCGACCCGCGCAGACCCGAGCGGCTGCTGACGGTGTTCGGCGTCGGTTACAAACTCAGCGGCGGCCACGCGTGAACCCCGCCCGCACCCGCACCCGCACCCGCATACCGCTGCGCAAGCGACTGCTGGTCCGTCTGCTGATCGCGTCCGTCCTGATCGCCGTGTGCTCGGTGGCCGCCACCGCCTGGCTCGCCGTCACCACCACCACCCGCGCGCTGCGGGAGGAACAGGGCCAGGCCCTCGCCGACGACATGGACATCCTCGCGCAGCTCAGCGGCTACGCCGCCGCCCACCCCGAATGGACGGGCGTCGAGGCGACGGTCCGTGACCTGTCCGCGCGGACCGGCCGGCGCATCGCCCTGACCACCGCCGACCGCACACCCCTGGCCGACTCCGCGCCGCGCGGCACCTCCCTGCCGCCGAGCGCCGCCGCCAGCGTCGACCCGCTGCGCACCGACACCTACAGCGAGCCGGGCGCCCAGCTGAGCGGAACCGACCCGCGCGTGGTGGGCCCCTACCGGCTCACCCCGAACGAACGCGCGGAACTCGACGGCGCGGCCCGCGCCCGGCAGCGCTGCCTCTCCCGCTACGGCATCGACACGACCGTCACCCACGCCCCGAGCGGTCGTCCGGTGGTCACCGGCACGGACTCCACCACCTCCGGATACCTGGCCGAGGAGTGCGGGGACGGGCAACGGCAGCTCGACACGCCCATGCCCACGGAGGGGAAGGCGCTGACAGCGCTCCAGGAGCGCGCCGGCGGCTGTCTGACCCGTGCGGGCCTGGACCCCGGCACGCCCCTGCTGTTCGGCGCCGGCCTGCCCGGCACGTCCGTCCGCAGCCCGACCCCGGCGCCCGCGTTCGTCAAGGTGGCGGGCGGCCGGGACGGGGACGGCAAGGCGGCCCTGCACGCGGCCCAGACCTGTCTGGAGAGCGCCCGGCGCGCCCAGCTCGACCCGTACGTCGCCCCGGTCGCCGAGTTGTTCCTGGGCGTCGGGGACGACGGCGCGGCTCCCCGCTGGGTCATGTCCCCCGCCAACAAGGCGAAGGTCGTCGGCGCGGCCGGGCTGGTGCTGGCCGTGACCGTCGCCGTCACCGTCGTCGTCGCCACCCGCCTGGTACGGCCCCTGCGCGCCCTGACCGAGGCCGCGGGGCAGCCCCCGGACCGGCACGTCCGCGTGCCCGTCACGACGCGCGACGAGACCGGGCTCCTCGCGGAGGCCTTCAACGACCTGGCCGAACGCCGGGAACGGCTGGAGGCCCAGCGCAAGGCGTTCGTCAGCGATGTGGCGCACGAACTGCGCAGCCCGCTCACGAACATCCGGGGGTGGCTGGAGGTCGCCCGCGACGGCCTCGTGGAACCCGACACCGAACTGCTCGGCGCCCTGCACGAGGAGGCCCTGCTGCTCCAGCGCGTCATCGACGACCTGCGCGACCTCGCGGCGGCCGACGCGGGCACCCTGCGGCTGCACCGCGAACCGGTGCCCGCCGACGATCTGCTCGCCCAGGTCACCGCCGCCCACCGGGTCGCCGCCGACACGGCCGGCGTGCGCCTGCGCACCGAGACCGAGGGCGCTCCCTGGCTGGACGCCGACCCGGTGCGGCTGCGGCAGGCGCTCGGCAACCTGGTCACCAACGCGGTACGCCACACCCCGCCCGACGGCACGGTCACCCTGACCGCCCGGGGGGACGGCGAGCGGGTCGTCCTGGAGGTCGCCGACACCGGCACGGGAATCGCCGCCGAGGATCTACCGCATGTCTTCGAGCGGTTCTGGCGGGCGGAGAAGTCACGCAGCCGCCGCACCGGCGGCAGCGGTCTCGGTCTGCCGATCGTCCGTCAGCTGACGGACGCCCACGGCGGCACGGCGCAGGCGGCGAGCACCCCGGGCGCGGGCAGCGTCTTCACTCTGCGGCTGCCCGCGGCGACGGCGCCCGGAGACGGCTAGCCGGCCGCCCAGCCGCCGTCCGGGCGTGGGCCGCCGCGCCGGGCCGGCCGGTGACCGGCCGGCCCGGACGTCCATCTGCGGCCCGAACGCCGATCTGCGGCCCGGCCGTTCGGGCGCCGGCTCGGGCATCGACCCGCGGCTCACGAGCTGCGTCGGGCCCTGATGCGCCGCTTGAGGGCGCGTCGTTCGTTCTCGCTCGTGCCGCCCCAGACCCCGAGGCTCTGATCGGTCTCCATGGCCCACCCCAGGCAGGCCTCCTGTACCGGGCAGCGTCGGCAGACCGTCTTCGCCTGCTCCGTCTGGAGCAGTGCCGGACCGGAGGTACCGATCGGGAAGAAGAGGTCGGGGTCCTCGTGGCGGCACTCGGCGTGCTCTCGCCAGTCGTCCATCGAAGTCACCTGCGATCTCGTCGTGTGTGCTTTTCCGGAGTTGCTCCCGAGCGGGTCACCGCAGGGGCGGCGGTGAAACCGGGCAGGCCCGGAAAAACGTTCACTGCTCCCGTTGCCCCCACGGGGAGCCGTACGCCGTGAGCAGGTCGAGGAAGGGGCGGGGCGGGAACGCCTCGGGGCCCAGGACCCCCGCGCCGGACCACGCGCCCGTGGCGAGCAGTTCGAGGGCGACCACCGGGTTGACGGCGGTCTGCCACACCACGGCCTGGCTGCCGTACTCGGCCATGGACCACTGGTTGTCGACCACGTGGTACAGGTACACGTCGCGTGGCGCGCCGTCCTTCACGCCCCGCACCCAGGTCCCCGCGCAGGTCTTGCCGTGCATCAACTCGCCCAGGGTCGCCGGGTCGGGCAGACAGGCGGCCACCACGTCCCGGGGCGAGACCCGCACCGGTCCCTGCTCGCCGGGCACGGTGACGGGTGCGGTGCGGTCCAGTCCCAGCAGGTGCAGCGTCTTCAGGGTCTCGATGAACTCGTTGCCCAGGCCGTACTTGAAGGTGACCCGGCGCGCCTTCACCCAGCGCGGCACGAGCAGCACCTCCTCGTGCTCGACGTTCACGCACTCCACCGGCCCGATGCCCTCGGGGAAGTCGAACACCTCGGGTTCACTGAAGGGCGCGGTGGTGAACCAGCCCCGGTCGGCCTCGTAGACCACCGGCGGGTTCAGACACTCCTCGATGGTGGTCCAGATGTTGAAGGAGGGCGCGAAGTCGTGGCCGTCGACGGTGAGGTCGGCGCCGTCGCGGATGCCGATCTCCTCGATCTCGTCGAAGAGTTCGTCGGCGGCGTACCGGGCGAAGACGTCCGACAGACCCGGCTCGACCCCCATGCCGACCAGGGCCAGGGCGCCTGCCTCGGCCCAGTCGTCGGCCTCGGCGAACTGCGCGTCGCCGAGCCGGACCCCGCACTCCTCGTACGGCCGGTCGGGGTGTGGCCGCGACAACGACATCGCCATGTCGACGTAGGTGGCCCCGGCGGCGCGCGCCGCACGGAACAGCGGCATCACGAAACGCGGGTCGGTGGCGTTGAGCAGGACGTCGCAGCGGTGGCGGGCGAGCAGGTCGGCCACCGCCGCCTCGTCGCCTGCGTCGACGCGCTCGGCGTGGAAGCGGTCGTCGCCGGCAATCGCGTCGACGGCGGCGGTGGCACGGGCGGGGTCGTAGTCGGCGACCACCAGCGCCTCGAAGAACGGACGGCGGGCGGCGATGCGGGTGATGGCGGTGCCCACACCGCCGGCGCCCACGAGCAGGACACGCATGACGAGAACTCCCTCGGCTGAGGCTGCGAACGAAGGTGTGCGAAGGGGGGCCCTGAGAGAGATACAACGCCGCGCGTCCGCGTAAGGTCAATGGCGTTGGCATAAGACCGGTGAGTGCGGGACGAGGGGACGAGGGGCGAGGACCGTGGCCAAACAGGTCGTACCCGAGGAGAAGCGGCGCCGGCGCCGGCCCACCAGGAGCGGCATCGTGCTGTCCGAGCGGCTGATCGTCGAGGCGGCGCTGCGCCTCCTGCGCGAGCACGGCAGCGCCGGCCTCACCGCCCGCCGTCTCGGCATCGCCCTCGACTGCGACCCCAGCACCCTCTACCGGTACTTCCGGGGCATGGACGAGCTGACCCTGGCCATCGGCGACGCGCTCGTCGGCGAGGCGTTGCGCGGCTGGCGGCCGACGGGGGAGTGGCGCACGGATCTGCACACCGTCGGGCTGCGTATCCACGCCGCCTACGTCGCCCATCCGCAGGCCGCCCAGCTGACCGCGAGCCGGGTGACCGGCCGGGCCAACGAACTCGCCGCCGACGAGGCCGTCCTGGACGTGCTGCGCACCGCCGGGTTCCCGCTGCCGGACACCGTGCGGATCTACCACGCCTTCATCGACCAGACGCTGGCCTTCGCCGCCCTGGACGCCGCGTCCCTGGCCCTGCCGCGGGCCGCGCAGCGCGCCGACGAAGCGGTGTGGCGCTCGACGTACGCCCGGCTGCCCGCCGAGACCCACCCCCGGATCGCCGAGGCGGCCCCGCTGCTGTCGACCCGCATGGTGACCAGCGCCTATCCGACGGCGCTGGAGATGCTGCTGGACAGTGCGCAGGCGACGCTGGCCGGGCTCAGCTCCTGAGGGCCTCGGCCGCCGTCGCCGTCACCGCGTCCGCCACCGCCGCCAGTGCCGGGGAGTCCAGCTTCCACTGCTGCCAGTACAGCGGGACGTCCAGCGGGCGTTCGGGGGCGAGACAGACCAGGCGCCCGGAGCGCAGCAGCGGGCCGGACTGCGCCTCGGGCACCATGCCCCAGCCGAGGCCTGCGACCACGGCGGCCACGAAACCCTCCGAGGTCGGCACGGCCTGTCGTACCGCACTCGCACCGCCGGCGCCCCGGCGCAGCCCGCGGACGAACGCGTCCTGGAGGTCGTCGCTCCGGTCGAAGGTCATCACCGGCGCCCGGGCGAGGGTTTCGTGGAGCGGGCCGTCGACCAGATGGCGGGCGACGAAGTCCGGGGTCGCGGCGGCCAGATAGCGCATCGTGCCCAGGGCCCGCACGGAGCAGCCGGTCACGGCCTCGGGCGACGAGGTCACCGCGGCCATCACCAGCCCTTCCCGCAGCAGCTCCGCCGTGCGGGTCTCGTCCTCGCGGTGCAGTTCGAAGCAGAGCCGCGGCTCGCGCGGCACCCGGGTCAGGGCCGGCAGGAACCAGGTGGCGAGCGAGTCCGCGTTCACCGCGACCGTCACCCTGGCCGGCTCATCCTCGCCGCTCATGCCCAGTTCGGACCGCGTGTCGCGTTCGAGCCGGGCCAGCTGGCGGGCGAACCGGACGACGATCTCGCCCGACTCCGTGGCCCGCACCGGCTTGGTGCGCAGCAGCAGCACCCGGCCCGTGCGCTGCTCCAGTGCCTTGACCCGCTGACTGACCGCCGACGGGGTCAGATGCAGGGCGGCGGCGGCCGCGTCGAAGGTGCCCTCGTCCACCACCGCGAGCAGCGTGCGCACCTGGTCGAGCGGGAGGTCCGTCATCATCCGATCATCACGAAAGCTAATGATACGTAAGAATCTTTAGCTGTACGTACAGTGATCGCTTCCCTAGCGTGGACGTCATGTCCCACACCCTCAGCGCCGCGGTCGCCGGTTTCGGCACCGGTCTGTCGCTCATCGTCGCCATCGGCGCCCAGAACGCCTTCGTCCTGCGTCAGGGCATCCGCCGTGACGCCGTCCTCGCCGTCGTCGGGATCTGCGCCCTGTCCGACGCACTGCTCATCGCCCTGGGTGTGGGCGGGGTGGGCGCGCTGGTGGTGGCCTGGCCCGGGGCGCTGACCGCGGTCGGCTGGATCGGCGGCCTGTTCCTGCTCTGCTACGGGGCCCTGGCGGCCCGGCGGGCGTTCCGTCCCACGGGTGCGCTGGCGGCCGAGGGGGAGAGCGCGGGCTCCATGCGCCGGGCCGTGCTGACCTGTCTGGCGCTGACCTGGCTCAACCCGCACGTCTACCTCGACACGGTCTTCCTGCTCGGTTCCGTCGCCGCCGACCGTGGCCCGCTGCGCTGGACCTTCGGTCTCGGCGCCGCTCTCGCCAGCCTGTGCTGGTTCGCCGCGCTGGGCTTCGGCGCCCGGCTGCTCGGCCGGTTCCTGACCCGGCCGGCCGCCTGGCGCGTCCTGGACGGTCTCGTCGCCGCCACGATGATCGTCCTCGGGGTGACGCTCGTCGTCGGGGCCTGAGCCGCTGACGGCTCGTCATACGCCGTCCGCAATCTGAGATCTCGCGTCCACAGAGCGGTGAATGCACAGCGGGTGCTGGGATAGTGACCTCCGGACCGAAAGATGTAACGAGCAACCAGGAATCGCGTGGACACGAGCGAGAGCAGCACCGCACCCGAGGCCGAGGAGACCGAACCGAGTCCGCGGGAGCGGCCCCGGCGGGGCTGGCGCCGCTGGGCGATGGACACCCGACCGCTGCGCCGGCCGGCCTACCGGCGACTGTGGTCCTCGACCATCGTCACGGCCGTGGGCAGCCAGCTCACCGCCGTCGCGGTGCCCAAGCAGATCTACGACATCACCGGCTCCTCCGCCTGGGTCGGCTACGCGAGCCTCGCCGGGCTGGTGCCGATGGTGCTGTTCGCGCTGTGGGGCGGCGCGGTCGCCGACACCGTCGACCGGCGCAAGCTGCTGCTGGTCACCAATACCGGTATCGCCGTCACCTCGGTGCTGTTCTGGCTCCAGGCGGTCTCGGGACTCGACTCGGTGGCCGTGCTGATGGTGCTGCTCGCCACCCAGCAGGCGTTCTTCGGCCTCAACGCGCCGGCCCGCAACGCCTCCATCGCCCGACTGGTCCCGGCGGACGAACTCGCCGCCGCCAACGCCCTCGGCTCGACCGTCATGCAGACCGGTCTGGTCGCCGGGCCGCTGCTCGCGGGCTCCCTGATCCCCGTCATCGGCCTGCCCGAGCTGTACCTCCTCGACGCCGTCGCGCTGTGCGTGACGCTGTGGGCCGTGGCCCGCCTGCCCGCGCTGCCGCCCCTGGCGAGCGCCACCGCCCGGCGCGCCGGAGTGCGGGAGATCGTCGAGGGGTTCCGCTACATCTCCGGGCACAAGGTCCTGCTGCTGTCCTTCCTCGCCGATGTCATCGCCATGGTCTTCGGCATGCCCCGGGCCCTGTTCCCACAGCTCGCCGCCGAGACGTACGCCTCCTACGGCGAGGGGCTCGCCCTCGGCCTGCTGTTCGCCGCGATCCCCATCGGCGCGGTGCTGGGCGGCCTGTTCTCCGGCACGTTCTCCCGGGCGCGGCGGCACGGCTGGATGGTCATCGGCGCGGTCGTCGCCTGGGGCGCGGCGATTGCCGGGTTCGGACTGAGCGGCAGCCTGTGGCTCGCCGTGGTGTTCCTGGTCTGCGCCGGGGTCGCCGACATGGTCTCCATGGTCTTCCGCGGGGCGATCCTGCTGTCCGCCGCCACCGACGAGATGCGCGGCCGTATGCAGGGCGTCTTCACGGTCGTCGTCGCGGGCGGCCCACGGCTGGCCGACGCCCTGCACGGCACCGCGGGCGCCGCCTTCGGGCCCCGGGTCGCGGTCGCGGGCGGCGGCCTGCTGGTCGTCGCGTCGATGCTGGGCCTGGCGGCCGCCGTGCCCGCACTGCGCCGGTACCGCGTCTGATCCCCTACCGCATCCGAGCCGGTACTGAGTCCGAGCCAGTACTGAGTCTGAGCCGGTACCGCATCTGGGTCGGTACAGCGTCCGAGCCGGTACCGCGTCTGATCCCGTACGGCGTCCGAACCGGTACCGCTACTGCGCCCGAGCCGGGCGCGGTCTACAGCACCCCGCGCCTTTGTGCCCCGTACTGCTCCATCAGCTTGCCCCGGGTCGTCTCGAGACGGTGCGCCAGGATCTCGGCCACGATCCGTATCAGCGACAGCCCGAGCGCCGGATCCTCGTCGCACAGTGCGAGCACCGGCTGCGCCTCGAACTCGTAGGCGCGTACGGGGCTGAAGGCCTCCGCGCCGAAGTCCCACCGGTAGGGCGGGAACAGCCACGACCAGCCCAGCAGGTCGCCGGCGCCGAGGCTCGCGACGGTGACCCGCCGCAGGGACGTCACCTGCTGGACGAGCGAGACCGCGCCGGAACGGATGACCCAGAAACGGTCGGCGGCGCCTCCCGCGTCGAAGATCCGGGCGTCCTCCGGGAAGGACACCTCACGGGCGAGCGTCATCAGGCGCTGACGCTGGGGCGGGGGAAGGGCGGTCAGCAGTTTCGTCGCTTTGGTCATGACCCGGAGCTCCTCGCCGACGATCGGTGGGGTTGCTTCCCCTTCCCATTTCAGCCGCTGCCGACGCCTCGGGCACCTCGGCGGGCCGCACTTTTCGCACGAGGGTCATGAGGGCGGCCGTGAGGGCATGGGAAAGCCCTGGCTGGACGGGGGAGGCCAGCCAGGGCAGTAAAGGGTGGTGCACGGAGGAGGAGTGGCTTCGACCCCGCTCACCAGCTATGAATGAACCGTAAACCATTCGCGGAGATTTTGTGCACTCGAAACCAGGTCCCGTGACCTGTTTCACGTCCACGCGGCTCGGTTCTCACGTCACTGCGGCTCGGCGCTCCGGCCGGGCGTCACGATCTCGTCCAGCACCTTGAGCACCGCTTCGTAGGCGAGACCCCGGGTCCGGGCGTCCCGCGCGTCGTCCGCGCGCTCCGTGCCGGCCCGGGCGAGGTCCGCGCTCCGGGCCCGCCAGGCCAGCAACTCCTCGTGGGCGCAGGCCCTCGCCCGCTGGATGCGCCGCAGCAGTTCGTCCGAGTCCACCACATCGGTCATGTGGTTCGCCTACCCGGATCGGCGGGACGAATGCTCCCCGTCCGGGAGGTTTGGCCGTCGCGGGGGCGGCCAGCCGGAAGGGAGACGACCGCACCGTGTGGTGGAGGAGGGCGCCGGGTGCGGATGGGGTGTCGAACCCACCGCGCAGGCGCGGTCGTCCGACCAGCCGGGACCAGCCAGGGGAGCGAAGGGATGCGTACGAACGACTCGACCGACCACGGGGGTGCGCAGGACGGCGCCTTCGGGCGCGGAGGGCACGAGCAGTGCCGTCCTGCCGACGTCCGCAGCGCGGTCCGGCAGGCGGTGAGCGGAAGCTGCGGAGCCATCGGCTGCCCGTACGACGAGGACGGCCTCTCGGACGCCCTCCTCGTCGCCTCGGAACTGACGACCAACGCGATCCTGCACGGTGGCGGCATCACCGGATTCGACGTCGACATGGACGGGCCGGCCGTGCGCGTCTCCGTCAGCGACCGCAGCGACCGGCTGCCGGTCACCACCGACCCGCTCGACGAACAGGGGCGACAGCGCACCGGCGGTCGCGGTTGGCCGATCGTCTGCCGGCTGGCCCGCAACGTCAGGGTGGCCTGTCTGCCCTCCGGCGGTAAGCGCATCACCGCCGTCGTCCCCGTGTTCTGACCCGGGCGCCGACCGGCCCGGGATGCGGATCGCGAACCTGTGAACGCCTTTCCCGCACGCGGAGTTTGTTCCTCCGGGGGTAGGGCAGACGGAATTTCGTGCTTCGGACCGGAGGCGCGCCGACGGGAGCGACTTGTCCGCTCCGGGGCGCCGCACGCGCTCCGGACGGCCAAAGTTTCCGTCGCCAGTCCCTGAGACCACCGTTCAGGAGAGCGATACCGCATGCCTATCGACATGTCGACAAGCCGTCCTTCCGTATCCGCCCCCGCCACCGCGCAGTTGAGGCGCACTCACGCCGACGCGCCCGACACCATGAGCCGGTTCGCCCGGCTGGTCACCCTGGAAGAGGGCCCCGAGCGGGACGCCGTACGCGACGAGCTCGTCACCGCCTGGCTGCCCATGGCCCACCGCATCGCCGGCCGCTTCCGCGACCGTGGCGAGGCGATCGAGGACCTGCGGCAGGTCGCGGCGCTGGGACTGGTCAAGGCCGTCGACCGTTTCGACCCCGAGCGCGGAGCCTTCGAGAGCTATGCCGTGCCCACCATCACCGGGGAGATCAAGCGGCACTTCCGGGACCGGATGTGGGCGCTGCGCGTGCCCCGCCGGGTACAGGAACTGCGCAACAAGGTGCGCGTCGCCCGCCGGGAGCTCACGCAGAATCCCGGGGCGGCCGAGCCGTCCGTCGCCGACATCGCCACCCACACCGGGCTCACCGAGGACGAGGTGAGCGCCGGCCTGGAGGCCCTGGAGAGCTTCAGCACCCTCTCGCTGGACGCCGAGACCTCGGCCGGTGACGACGGCTACAGCCTCGCCGACACCCTGGGCGACTCCGACTCCTCCTTCGACGTCGTGGTCGACCGCGAGTCCGCCAAGGAAGGCCTGCGCCGGCTGCCGGAACGCGAGCGCGCCATTCTCTACATGCGGTTCTTCGAGGACATGACACAGAGCAGGATCGCCGACCAACTGGGCATCTCCCAGATGCACGTGTCCCGGCTCATCAGCCGCAGCTGTGAGCGGGTGCGCCAGGAAGCCCTGCGCTGACGGCGCGACATCCACCCATTCCGAACGGAGGAGAAGCAGACCGATGCTCATGCCGCATCCCGCTGTCCTGCGCAGACTCGTCGACGAGTACGAAGCGCTGACGCGACCCGGATCCGCCGAGGCCCCGCCGCAGGAACAGGCACAGGCGCGTGATCTCGCCTACACGCTGTGCGTCTCCACCGGCACGCGCGACGTGAGACACGCCCTGGAGACGGCACGTCAATGGCTCGAGGCGGCGTCGGCCGCCGACGACGCGGCGATGCGCCCGCCGACCGACAAAGACCCACACGTGTACGCCTGACCGGGCGGGGTGGACGCGCAGGATCCGCGTCCACCCCGCCGCTCTTGTGTAAGGGCACGGTTGTGTACGTGCACGGTCCAGGAGCGCCGGACGTGTGCACGACGAGAGCCGGGGCATGCGGATCCCGCAGGAATCGGGGAGACATAGGGGAGGTCGGCATGGACACGAGTGCTCTGGCGCGCGACGGCGGGGTCGAGGTGAAGCGGGCGGCACGGGGCTCCGTGACGAAGGGTGCCGCCAAGGCGGGGTTCGCCGCGCGAGGCGTGATCTATCTGCTGGTCGGATTGCTGGCGCTGCAGATCGCCTTCGGACACGGCGGCCAGCAGGCCGACCGCCAGGGAGCCCTGGCAGAGATCGCGGAGAAGCCCTTCGGCGCCGTGCTGCTGTGGGCACTGGGCGTCGGACTGGTCGGCATGGCGCTGTGGCGGCTCTCCGAGGCCGTCTTCGGCGCTGTCGGCACCGATGGACGCAGCGCCAAGAAGCGGCTGCTCGCGCTCGGCCGGTGCGCCTTCTACTCCTTCGTCGCCTACTCCGTGCTGGCCTTCGCCGCCGGATCGGGCAGCGGAGGCGGCTCCGGTGACGAGCAGTCCCGGGACGTCACCGCCCGTGTGCTCGGACTGCCCGCGGGGCAGTGGATCGTCGGCGCGGCGGGCGTGGGGATCGTCGTCGCGGGAGTGTGGGTCGGCGCCCGTGCCGTCATGCGGTCCTACCGGAAGAAGCTGCGACTCGGGGAGATGTCCCCGCGCATGCGGCGACTGGTGGACGTCACCGGGGTGGGCGGTGGCGCCGCCCGCGGCGTGGTGTTCGCCGCCGCGGGAGCCTTCGCCGTACGGGCCGCCGTCGAGTACCGGCCGAACGAGGCCAAGGGTCTGGACGACACACTGCGCTCGTTCGCCGGCACACCCGCGGGGCCGGGCCTGCTGGCCTGCGTCGCCGCCGGACTCGTGCTCTTCGGACTGTTCTCGTTCGCCATGGCCCGCTGGCGCAAGGTCTGACGTCCGGATGCGTGGGAACACGGACCAGATGAACGAATCAGAGTTCCCGCGCGATGGACGGCCCGTGGACATGTACCTCGACCTTCTGCGCGTCCGCATGGACAGCGAGGACTACCAGCTGCTGCTGAAGGTCGTCGCACCCGCGCTGCGCGCTCTCGAGGAACAACCGCCCGAGAGTCTCGACTTCGCCCTCGACCCCCAGGAAACCCAGCAATTGCCCCAGGAGATCCGCGACGAGGCCGCCCTGGTCATCGCCACTGCGGTCACCGGCCGACTGGACAACCAGCTGGTGGAGATAGACGTCGACGGAACCGGCCCGGTCCGGGTGGTCACCGACGCGGGCACCGCGTCCGACCCCGACCGACTCGCCGAGATCGCCGGCTGCATCCGGCAGCGCCACCAGGACACCGAGGCGCTGCGGGGCATCGCGGCGGCGAGCGGCATGTCCACGGACTTCTGACCGTGGGCGCGACCGCCGTCACTTCGGCGGCGCCACCGGCACGCCGAGCGGCCGGGCCAGGCCGACCACCGCTTCGTCGAGGCGCTGAAGGTGCCGCAGCACGCGGTCGGTCACCCGGCCGTAGCGCGGTGTCCCCGGCCCGCCGGGCATCAGCAGCGAGGCGATGCTCGGCCCGGTCAGCACCTCGGCGGTGCTCCGCTCGCCCGCCACGCGCGCGGAGATCGCCCCGATGTTGTGCCGCAGGCGCTGCCCGGCGCGGCGCAGCCCCGGGTCCGCCACGATCGAGTGCTGCGTCGGCAGCAGCTCGGCCATGGCCGCCAGGGTCCGCGCGTGGTACGCGCAGGTCTCCAGCAGTGCCACGACGTACCGGGCCGTGTCCCGGCGGGTCCGCAACGGCGTGACCGGGTGAGTCAGGGGCTGCGTGGCCGCCCGCAGATCGGCCAGCGCCTGGTCCAGATCACGGGCCCGGTCCAACAGCTCGGCCGGGGGACCGCCGCTCAGCTGCTCCACGGCCGCCTCGGTGACGTCCGTCAGCCGGTCCAGCACGGTCGTCAGCAGCTCGTTCGTACGCCGGTCCGTGTGCACCGGCAGCACCAGCGCCGCCGCGACGATTCCGCAGGCCGCCCCCAGCGCCGTCTCCTCCACCCGCAGCACCAGCACCGACATGCTGTAGGTGTGCAGCAGCGTGTACAGCACACCCAGCGCGGCCGTCACGAAGAACGACATCAGCGTGTACGACAGCGGCGCCGTGTAGAACATCGCGAACACGCACAGCAGCACCACCGCGAACGCCGTCCACGTGTGGTGCCCGACGAGCCCCGCCAGCAGGATGCCGGCGACCACCCCGAGCACGGTGCCCAGCAGTCGCCGGTAGCCCTTGACCAGGATCTCCCCGGTGGAGGCGGTGTTGATGAACACGATCCAGCAGGTCAGCACCGCCCAGTACCAGCGGTGCGAGGAGAGCAGCTCGCCGCCGACGATGGCCAGCGACGACCCGACGGCGACCTGGACGGCGGCCCGGGTGGTCGGCCGCCGCAGCCCCGTCTCCTTGCCGGCCGCGGCGGAGTCCTCGTCGTCCTCGCCCCCGCCGATCGCGGCGTCCTCCGCGTCCAGTTCCTCGCGGGAGCGCGCCGTCTCGGGGCTGTCCTCGGACTCGTCCTGCGGCCCGTCCAGCGCGATCCGCAGCCCCAGCACCGCGCGCGCCGCCTCACCGACGCCCCGGAAGACGTCCTGGACGGCGGGCGACGCCTTCGGCAGGTTCTCCTCGTCCCGGTAGCCGAGCAGCCGGTTGCGGACGTGGGCCGTGGCCGCGCCCTCCGCGACGGGAATCCGGACCAGCAGCCGCAAGGCCCCCAGATCACGGCGCAGGGCGCCGAGGGCCTCGTCCCGGACGGGGAGATGGCCGCCCTCCGGCAGGGGCGCGCCCGGCAGGTGCAGGGTCATGGTGTCGGCCCGTTCGGCGCTGCGGGCGGTCAGCAGGAGCAGGCCGAGCCGCTCGGCGGCGATCTCGGCGTCGGCGATCCGGCGCTGCACCAGCCGGGCCGTGGCCTCGTCCGGCGTGCCCTCCTCCAGCCGGCCCTGGATCAGCATCGCCGTCTCGTGCAGCCGGGCGGTGCCCTCGCGTACCTGGGCCACCGCCTTCTCGATGTCGTCCGGACCGGCGTCGAGCAGATCGAGCTGGGCGGCCAGCAACTGCGCGAGCCGCGCCCGGAAGGCCTCGCGCAGCCGCTGGAGGATGCCGGTCGGCGTCTGCGGCACCAGCACGAAGCGCGCCACCGCACTGCACGCGAAGGCGACGGCCAGCACCCCGTAGAACCCCGGCAGGCTCGATCCGGTGACCCCGACGAACAGTGACAGGAAGTAGACCTGGAAGCCGACGAGCCCGAGCGCCGTGCCCCGGTCGCCGAACCGGCGGCTGTAGACGGCGCAGAAGATCAGGGCCACGAAGAACAGGTCACCGGCCATCGTCCGGGAGCTGAGCAGCGTCGCCAGCGACATCGAGGCGAACGCCACCGGCAGGCCCAGCGCCAGCGTGACGGCCTGCCGGTCGCGCTGCTTCTCCCGGATCGCGAACGTGGCGACCATCGCGGCGATGGCTCCCGCCACCAGGTGCGAGACGTCCGCGCCCAGCAGCGAGAGCACGGCCAGCGTGAGGGCGATCGCACCGACCGTCCGCAGCCCGGCCGCCAGCCGCAGCAGCCCGGGGTCGGACGCCGCGATCCGATCCCGCCACCGTGCACCGAACGATCGTGCCGCCGCCCTCACGCCGCCGTACTCTCTCCCGCCGTCCGACCTCAGGCGTTCTCCGGTCCGGGCCCCTCGATCTGTGCCCGCACCTGCTCGGGCGTCAGATAGCTGTCCGTGTACTCGAAGTCCTTCAGCTTCGCCGCCCGGCGTGCCTGGAATCCGGTGCGCACGAAATCGTCGCCCGCGATCGCGTTGAGCGTCCAGTTCGTCAGCACCCTCGCCTTGGCCACCCCCGTGCGCAGCGCCGACCAGTGGTAGCCGCGGGCCACCGCCTGCGCGGGCAGCCCCCGCAGCTCGATGCCGAGCGGCTTGGAGACGGCGTCGGTGCCGCCGAGGTCGACGACCAGGCCGAGGTCCTTGTGGACGTACGGCCGCATCGCCCGGCCCCGCAGCGTCGCGATCACGTTGTCGGCGACGACCTTGCCCTGCCGCATCGCGTGCTGCGCCGTCGGCGGGCAGATCGCGCCCTGCTCGCCCTTCGCCTCGTCGGGGACGGCGGCGGCGTCCCCGAGCGCGAACACCCCGTCGTTCCCGGGCAGGTTCATCTCCGCGGTGACGGCGAGCCGCCCGCGGACCGTCTCCGCGCCGAGCGTCGCGATCAGCGGGCTCGCCACCACCCCCGCCGTCCAGATCAGGGTCCGGGTCGGGATCACCCGCCCGTCGGTGAAGGTGACCTCCTCCGGGCCCGCCTTGGCGATGGACACGCCCAGTGAGATGTCGATGCCCCGTTTGCGCAGCACCTCCTGGGCGCTGCGGCCGAGTTTGTCGCCGAGCTCCGGCATCAGCTTCGGCGCGATGTCGATCAGGTGCCACTTGATCAGGCTCGGGTCCAGGTTCGGATAGCGCTTGACCGCGTTGTGGGTGAGGAGCTGGAGGCAGGCGGCGGTCTCGGTGCCGGCATAGCCGCCTCCGACGACCACGAACTGGAGCCGTGAGGTCCGCTCGGCCGGGTCGCGGCTGGCGTCGGCGATGTCGAGCTGGCTGATGACGTGGTCGCGGATGTACGCGGCCTCGGCGAGGGTCTTCATCCCGAAGGCGTGCTCGGTCAGCCCCGGGATGTCGAACGTGCGGGTCACGCTGCCGGGAGCGAGCACGATGTAGTCGTAGGGCTCGTTGACGATCTCGTCGGTGATGGTCCGGATGACGCAGACCTTCGCCTTGAGGTCCACGCCGATGGCGCCGCCCGGAATGATCCGGGTGCGGTACTTCTTGCTGCGGCGCAGCGAAACGGCGATCGACTGGGGCGTCAGCACCCCTGAGGCGACCTGTGGCAGCAGCGGCAGATAGAGCTGGTAGGCGAACGGCGTCACCAGGGTGACGTCGGCCTCCGCGGCGGAGAGCGCGCGTTCCAGACGTCGAACGCACCCCACCCCCGCGAAGCCCGCTCCCACCACCAGGATCCTGGGTCGTGTCACGATGTCCATCCCTTTCTGCGGCTCCAGGCGGTCTGCCCCGATGCCCTGCGCGTGCCCCGCCCGCGGGCGTCTCGCACCTCATCGATCCCACCGCGCCCGGACTGGTTCCGCCAGCCGGGCGAGGCATGCAGACGAACGTTTCTCCTGAGGTCACCGTCGTACCCCCGGAAGGGCCTGTGTACGCCCGTTGCCTTCGGGTAGGCCGACGTACATGGCAATCGCGGAGACCGGAGGATAGTGGCGGTGTGGTGCGCGGACGGCGCCGACGACGACCGGTGGGAGAGTCGTCGGACACAGGCCGGGCAACTCGCCGAGGCGGTGGAGAGCCTGGTGGCCTGCTGGCTCACGGCCGCGGAGGAGACCAGACCCCGGCTGCCCGCCCGGCAGCTGCTGGCGCTGCGGACGGTGCGGAGCCGTCCGGAACTCAATCTGACGGCCCTGGCCGAGCAGCTGGGCGTCGGTCTGCCCACGGCGAGCCGTCTCTGCGACCGGCTCGAGGCCGCCGGGCTGCTGGAGCGGACCGTGCAGCCCAGTAACCGGCGCGAGGTGCAGCTCGTGGTGACCGGCTACGGACGACGCCTGCTCACCGACGTCGCCGAGCGCCGCGTACGACGTCTCGCTTCCGTGTTCGAGGCGATGTCCCCGGCCCAGCGCACCGCACTGGAGCTCGGGCTCTTCGGTTTCCACCAGGCGCACACGTCGATCCAGGGGTCCGAGGAGCCGGCGGACGGCTGACCGCTCCTCAGAACCCGGGCCGGGGGCGGCTGTCGGCGTGGCTGTCGGCGGGACTGCCGGCGTGACCGTCCATGTGGCACAGCAGCAGGCAGACGTCGTCGTCCCGCTCGGAGTCGCTCAGCATCGGGTCCAGGATGCGGTCCGCCGAACCGTCCAGGTCCGCGTCCAGCTCCTCGGCACGGCACGCGCCGAGCGCCGCCGCCAGCCGCTCGATGCCCGGGTCTATCCCCTGGGCCCGCCGCTCGACCAGCCCGTCGGTGTAGAGCGCCAGCGTGGACCCCGGCTCCAGCGGCACCGTGTGGTCGGCGATCTCCTGGTCCAGCGGGATGCCGAGCATCGCCCCCGGCTTGGCGTCCAGGGTGCGCACCCGGCCGTCGGGCCCACGCAGCACGGGCGGCGGATGACCCGCCGCCGCCCACGTCAGCACCGGCTCGCCCGGGTGGAAGCGGGCGATCACGGCGGTCGCGTACAGGTCGGGCTGGAGATGGTGCAGGAAGAGGTGCAGCCGGGTCAGCAGCTCGCCCGGACTGCCGCCGTCCACCGCGTAGGCGCGCAGCGCGGTGCGCAACTGGCTCATCATCACCGCCGCGTGCAGCCCGTGCCCCGTCACATCCCCGATGACGGTGATCAGACTGCCGTCGGGCTGCCGGAACGCGTCGTACCAGTCGCCGCCGATGTTCAGCCCGTACGTCGCCGGCAGATAGCGCGCCGCCAGCCGCAGGCCGGGGGTGGTCGGCAGGTCGGTGAGCAGGGCGCGCTGAAGGGTCTCCGCGATGTCCCGGTTGTGCTCGAAACGGCGGGCGTTGTCGAGCGCGCCGCCGGCCCGCCGGGTGAGTTCGACGAGCATGACGGCGTCGTCCGGGTTCCAACGCTCGCCGGGCGGGGTCAGCGTGACGACGCCCAGGGGCGCGCCGCGGGTCGGCAGCGGCACGCACAGCAGGGGCCTGCCGGGATGCAGCGCCGACGGCGGCTGGTCGTCCACCCCGGGCAGGCCCCCGGGGTGAGCCGCCGCGTACTGCGGCCGTCCGGTGCGGGCCGCGATCACGGCGGCCGCCGGACGCGGGCGGGACGGCGCCCGCTCCTCCTCGGCGTCGTCGAAGAGCCAGACGTCGGCCGTGCGGGCGTACTCGGGCACCAGCAGCTCGGGCAGCAGGCGCACGATCTCCTCGTGGTTCAGGGACGCCGTCAGCGTGGCGCTGGCGTCGGCGAGGAACGTCAGCCTGCGCCGGGCGTCCTCCGCCTCCCGGCGCGCCGCGCGTTCGGCCGCGAACGCCTCCCGCTGCGCGCGTCCGGCGGCGTCCAGCTCGGCGTGCAGCGCCAGCACGCCCTGGTTGGTCTGGTGCAGCTCCTCCCGGTGGAAGGCGACGAGCTCCTCCTGCTCGGCCAGGCGCTCGAGCACCAGGGCGGTGTCCTCGTCGGCGCCGAGCAGGGCCTCCGAGAGGGCGGTCGGATCACCCGCCACGGCGTCGGGAACGGGGCCGGCGGCAGGCTCCGGGCAGGGCGCCGTGACGCACCACGGCCGTTCGCCGTCGGCGGGGGTGGGGGAGACGTCGATCCGCAGCGAGCCCCGGGCCACTGTCAGGACGAACTGCCAGGTGCCGCCCTTGGTCAGACACCGGCGCAGCCGGGCGCTGAGGGCGGCGCCCAGCCTGGTGCGTTCCAGCGGCGGCACACCGTACGCGGCGGCCACTCGCGCGGTGGTGATCCGCGCGCGGGCCGCGTCGGTGACGGTGCTGATCGGCCAGGTCTGGTTCATGGGCCATCCGGCGGCGTCGGGGACAGGACGGCCACGGCGGTGTCGTCACGCACCGGGCGGGCGGAGCTGCCGGCGTCGCGGACCGTGGCGGCGGCGGTGACGGCGGGGTCGCAGGACAGCAGACGGGGGTCGACGGGCGGCGCCCAGCGGCTGGGCAGCCCGTCGCTGTGCAGCACGAGCAGACGGTCCTCGGCCCAGGCCGCCTCGGTCTCGGGCAGGGTCGTGGGCCGGTGTGCGCCGACTATGCCGGGCCGGGACAGCAGATGGCGCCAGGAGTCGCCCTCGCGCAGTCGCGCCCCCACGTTGCCGACGCCGGCGAACAGCAGCCGCCCGGTTCGCAGGTCGAGCTGGGCCACCGCGACCGCGGCGCCCCTGGTGCCGCGCAGCGCGGCGTCGAGCAGGCGCAGCAGTTCGGCCGGTGGCAGGTGGGGCGAGCGCCGTACCTCGTGGACCGCCGTGGTCGAGGCGCGGGCGGCCTCGGGGCCGTGGCCCAGCCCGTCGGCCAGCATCAGGGTCAGCCGGTCGCGGTCGCGGACGCAGGTCCAGGCGTCCCCGGAGCACGCGGCGCCCCGGAAGGGGATGTTGACGCCACCCACCCGCACGGAGAGGGGCGCGGACGCGGGGGAGACGTCGCCCGGCGTGGCGGCCCCGGCCTGGCCGGGGGCCTGCTCGGGAGCCTGACCGGGGGCCTGCTCGGCGGCCTGGCCGGGCGTCGGCTCGCGGCGGCCGCGGGTTCTGGCCGGGCCGCCGATCCGGGCCAGTGCGACCGTTCCGCGGCCCGGCACACTGTGCAGGTCGAAGTCGTCGGCGAGCCGTCGGCAGGTGCCCAGGCCGGCGCCCAGCGAGCCCGCCGTGGAGAACCCGTCGCCCAGCGCGGCGGGGACGTCGGACATGCCCGGCCCGTGGTCGACGGCGGCGATCTGCACGAGGAGGTCCCCCGCCCGGCCGCTCGGCGGGGCGACCGCCTCCACGAGGAGCTGTCCGCCGCGCGCGTGCTTGAGCAGGTTCGTCGCCAGCTCGGTCGCCACGAGGGCGGCGTCGGCGGCGCGCGACCGGTCCAGGCCCGCCAGCGCCGCCGCGCTCTCCGCGGCCACCCGCGCGTCGCGCACCCGCGTCGAGTCGTGCACCGGGACGTCCCACACCCGCGTCATCGTCGCTCCTCACGTTGCCGCGGCGAGCGGACCACCCAGGAGGTCACCGTGACCGTGGTGCCGACCCCGGGCGTGCTGTCGAGGGAGAACTCCTGCACCAGACGGCGCGCCCCGCCCAGGCCGAGACCCAGCCCGCCGCCGGACGTGTAGCCGTCGCTCAGCGCCCGCTCCGGGTCGGCGATGCCCGGTCCCTGGTCCGAGAACGTCAGCCGCAGCCCCTGCGCCCGCCCGTCGGACAGGTGCGCCGCCGCCATCTCGCCGCCGCCGCCGTACACCAGGGTGTTGCGGGCCAGTTCGCTGGCCGCGGTGACCAGCTTCGTCTGGTCCACCAGGCCGAAGCCGAGCGCCGCGGCCGCCTGGCGCACATGCTGCCGCACCCACACCAGGTCCCGGTCCGAGCGGATCGGCAGGCGGGCGTCGACGCCCGCGACCGTCCCGCTCACCGAGGCTCCCGGCGCGGGCCGCCCGGAGCCGCCGCGGCGAGCAGATCGAGAGCCGCCTCGGTGCTGAGCGCGGTCCGCAGCCCGGGCAGCGAGAGCCCCAGCTCCACCAGCGTGATCGCCACGGCGGGGCGCATGCCGGCCACCACGGTCTGCGCGGCCAGCAGTCGGGAGCTCGCCGCGATCTCGGCCAGGACCCGCCCCAGGAAGGAGTCGACGATCTCCACCCCGGAGATGTCGATGACCACGCCGGTCACCCGGCTGCGGACGATCTGCTCGGCGATGTCCTGCTGGAGCTGCTCGGCCGTACCGTCGTGCAGGTCGCCCTGGAGGGTGATCAGCAGGACGTCGCCGAGCCGGAGCACCGGCACGTGGGCCGTGTCCGAGAGGGAGAGGTCGTGGTTCACCGGGGACCCGCACCGCCGGGCGTCGCGAGCACGATGTCGGCGCCCAGCCGGTGCAGGGCGTACCCCAGGGCGTCGGCGAGGCTCGAGCGGGTCACGACGGTGCCCAGGTCCAGGCCGAGGTGCACGATGGTCTGCGCGATGGCGGGCCGGATGCCGGAGACGACGCACTCCGCGCCCATCAGCCGGACGGCCGCGACGGTCTTCATCAGGTGCTGCGCCACCAGCGAGTCGACCATCGGCACCCCGGTGATGTCCAGGATCGCGAAGCGGGCCTGCTGGTCGACGACCGACGTCAGCAGCGTCTCCATGACCACCTGGCTGCGGGCGCTGTCGAGCGTGCCGATGAGCGGCACGGCGACGATGCCGTCCCACAGCCGGATGACGGGTGTGGCGGCCTCCAGCAGCTCCACCTGTTGCCGGTCGATGAGGGCCTGGCCCTCGCTCAGCGAGGTCTCCAGGACCACCAGCCGCAGCGTGCCCATGAGCACGGTCAGCAGCGTGGCGCATTCCCGCAGGTGCGCGGGCGACGCGTCCGGCAGGTCGGCGACCAGCAGGTCCACGGCGGGGGTGCGCAGACCGTCCACCTCGGTGGACACCTGGCCGGAGGTGAGCCCGAAGCGGACCCGGGACGCCGCCATCCTGGCCAGCTGCTCGCGGATCACGGTGAATCCGGCCGCGTCCGTGTCCGCCACCCGGCCGGTGTCGGCGACCTGGGCGAGCGCGTCGGCGACGACCCGGCCCGCCTCCACGGCCTCGTCCCGCGAGACGGTGAACACCGTGCGGAACAGGGGTTCGTCGGCCCAGCGCTGGGCGATCTGCTCACGGCGGCGGTGCAGGAACTTCCCGACGTCGCTCGCCGGTGTGCTCTGCTCTGCGGCCGTTTCGTGCTCCGGCACGTGATTCTCTCCTAGTCCTGGTCGGCTTCTGTGTCGCCACCGCGAGCCCGCCGGAGGCGGTCGGTGGGCGGCGGGCTACGGTGCGGGGCGTTTCCCGAACCAGTCGACGCACACGACCAGCGCGTCGTCGTCCGGCTCGGGCCTTCCCCGGTGCCCGGTCAGCCCGCGCAGCACCGCGGCCGGGACGTCCGCCGCCGGCAGCAGGGAGGCGTTGCCGACCGCCCGCGCGAGGGCCTTCTCTCCGTACGTCTCGCCGCTCGGCGCCGCGACCCCGTGGACGCCGTCGCTGACGAAGATCAGCCGGTCGCCGGGGAGCAGGGTGAGCTCCTGGGCGACGTAGTCGGTCTCCTCGAACATGCCCAGCGGCAGCTGCGCGTCGAGGTCCACGAGGGACAGGACCCGGTCGCGCAGGAGCAGCAGCCGCGGTGAACCCGCGTCGACGACCCGCATCCGTCCCGTGGACAGCTCGATGTCCACCAGCAGGACCGACAGATGCGCCTCGCCCCGGTAGTGGGCGTAGAGCGCCTGGTCGGCCAGGGCCGCCTGGTCCTCGATCGGGATGCCGGCGCGGCGCGCGTTGCGCAGCGCGTTGATGCCGAGGCTGGTCAGCAGGGAGGCCTCGATGCCCTCGCCCATCCCGTTGGTGACGTAGACCAGCAGACGGTCGGCGGACGCCTCCCAGTCGAAGTTGTCGCCGAAGATGGCATAGGCGGGCTCGAGTTGGGCACCCAGGGCGTACTCCTCCCGGGCACACGAGCGGGCCGGGAGCAACTGCCACTGCATCTCCGCCGCCAGCGTCAGCCGCTCCTTGCGGCGGGCCCGCGCGTACAGGTCGGTGTCGCGTTCGGCGACGACCACCTCGTGCCCCAGGAGCTCCGCCAGCTCGGTGAGCTCGGCGAGGGACTCCAGGGTGCTCGCGGGCAGCGTCAGGGACAGCACGCCCAGCCGGTCGCCGCGCACGGTCACGGGCAGATGCGCCCGCACCCGGCCGTCGGCCGGCTCCTCGACGTACGGCTGCTGCGACCCGAAGGCCCGTCCGGGCGCGCTGCCCTGCACGGGCGCCGACCTCGTGCCGCTCGGCGCGGGCGGCACGGGCAGCAACACCGTCAGCCCGTAGTCGGCCAGCCGCAGTTCCACGGCCTCCGCCGTGTACTGGGCGCGCAGCACCTGACTCAGGGCGTCCGGCAGCTGGTGCGGAGCCGCGGAGCGCAGGGCGCGTCCGGCGGCGACGAGTCTGTTCCCGCGGTCGGTCACTGCGTTCTCCAGGGAGGTGTGGCGTCGAGCCCGTGGCGTTCCCGGTGGTGGGGGTGGGCTGACAGCCGTCGAGAAGCCTGCGAGAGTGTGACCGTGATGTCCCCCTCCTCGCGTCCGCAGCCGCTCCAGGTGGCGCGTGTGACCTCAGAGGCGGCGGAGTTGCTGGAAGTCCTCTGGGGCCGTGCCTCGACGGCGCCGGTCTCCGCCTCCCAGTTGCGCGTGCTGTTCATCCTGGAACACCACGAAGGCATCAACCTGCGTACCCTCGCCGAGTTCCTCGGGTCCACCCCGCCGTCCACCAGTCGCCTGTGCGACCGGCTGCAGGCGGTGGGCTTCGTCGAGCGCAAGATCGCCGCCGAGAGCCGCCGGGAGCTGGAGCTCTTCCTGAGCCGTCGCGGGAGTGCCTTCCTCGCCGACCTCAGGTCACGCCGTGAGGCCGCGCTGGAAGGCGTCCTGGAGCAGATGTCCGCCGCGCAGCGCGCCGCGCTGCTCAGAGGGCTGGAGGCGTTCTGTTCGGCCGCGGCCGAACAGATCCACGACTCCGGCGTCACTGACGTCACCGACGCCCGTTCCGCCTGACGGTGTCCCCGGGGGACCGGGTTCGCCCACGGGCACATCCGTCTTCCCTCCCGCATCACAGTCCCGCTCACTCTGTTGCCTTACGTACACAGTTGTCAAATGACAAGTATTGGACGGCAGTCGGCCGTCTCTGTTCGTTCCCCGATGCAGGCGGACGACCTCAGGTCAGCCCTGCGGGCCCTCCGAAAGCTGCTGCCGGTCGACGAGCTCCAGAGCCTCGTCGACCTTCTCCGATATCGGGACCGTGAGGCTGACCCCGGTGAGGTCCAGGACCCGGCGCACGGCCGGCGTGGGAGCGATCACGTGCACGCTCCCCGGCAGGCTCCGGGCCTCCTGGTACACCCGCAGAATGATGTTCATGCCGGACGAGTCCATGAACGGAACCGCCGAGAGGTCCAGGAGGAAGTGCCGCCGGCCGTGATGCAGCTGGTTGGCCAGATGAGCCTGGAGGTCGGTCGCGGTGTCGAGGTCGAGATGACCTTCGACCGTGAGCAGGGCGACGTCCTCACGAGGCAGGGTCACCTCTACGGACAGGGGGTTCTGGGCAATGGACACACGTACCTCCGAAAGCTGACGGTCGGGAGCGTCTACCCCGGTGGGCGACCCCGATGCGTGGCGACGGCGGGCGAAGGCGGGCGGGAGGCCGCACGGGACGATCGTCATGTTCCGTTTGTCCTGCCCTTCCGCCCGCGGATCCCGACCTGGTGTCGCGCACAGGCGGATACCCCCGAACCTCTCCACCATGCACACACACATCAAGACCGTAGGAACGACGGCCTAGCGCAGCCGGATGCCCACGATGCAGGTGTCGTCGTCCGTGTCCGACCTGCTGTAGGTCAGCAGCCGGTCCAGCTGCTTGTCCAGCGTCGGCGCCACCGTGCGCGCCTGCACCAGCAACTGGGCCAGCGACTCCTCCACCGACCGGTCGCGCCGCTCGATCAGGCCGTCGGTGTACATCAGCAGGGTGTCGTCGGCCGCCAGCTGGACCTCCTCCTCCTCGTACACCGTCTCCGGTACGACGCCCAGCAGCATCCCCTTCAGCAGGGGCAGCGGCGCCGCCTCGGCGTCCCGCACCAGCACCGGCGGCAGATGGCCCGCCCTCGCCCAGCGCAGGGTGTGCCGGGCGGGGTCGTACAGGCCGCACAGGGCCGTGGCCGTGATGGAACCCGTCAGATGGTGGGCGACGATGTTGAGCCAGGACAACAGCTGACCGGGCCCCGCCCCGGTCACCGCCAGGCCCCGCAGCGCGTTGCGCAGCACCACCATGCTGGTCGCCGCCTCGATGCCGTGCCCGGCCACGTCGCCCACGCACAGCATCACCAGCCGCGACGGCAGCACGACGGCGTCGTACCAGTCGCCGCCCACCAGCTGCTCCTCCTCGGCCGGCCGGTACCGGACCGCCACCTGGAGCCCGGGGGCCTCCAGGGGCGCTCGGGTGGGCGGCATGATGGCGTGCTGGAGCTGGAGGGCCAGCCGACTGCGCTCGCTGGCGTGCTGTTCGCTCTGCGCGAGCTGGTCGCGGGTGGCGGCGAGCGCCACCTCCGTCCAGTGCTGCGAGGAGATGTCCTGGTACGCGCCGCGCACGGCGACCAGCCGTTCGTCGGTGTCGAGCACCGGCTCGGCGACGATCCGCATGTGCCGGGTCACCCCGTCCGGCCGCTGCAGCCGGAAGGCGGCGGACGCCGGACGACGCCGGTGCAGCAGCGTGCGCAGCAGCCGGCCGACGACGACCGCGTCATCGGGATGGGTGTGCGCCGCCAGGTCCTCCAGCGGCACCGGCGGGCTCGACTCGGGCCGCCCGTACAGGGTGAACAGCTGCCCGTTCCAGGTGGTCTCGCCGGTGAGCAGGTCCTCCTCGAAGCCGCCGATGCGGCCGAGGCGCTGGGCGTTCTGCAACAGGCTGGCCAGGCGCGCCGTCTCGTCCTCGATCCGCCAGATCAGCAGCACACAGCTGCCGTGCCGGCTGATGCTGAGGTCCGCCACCGCGGCCAGCGGCACCTCGCCGACCAGCGCGGTCAGACTCATCCGGCGCGCCCGGAACGGCTCGCCGGTGGCGTGCACGCGCTCGATCCGCTGGAACAGGTCACCGCCTCCGGCGGCCATCGGATAGGCCTCGAGCAGCAGGGCCCCGTTGACCACGGCGCGGGGCCGGCCCGCCGGGTCGAGGAAGCGGTCGTTGACGTGCTGGATGCGGAAGTCCACCAGCTTGCCCGCCGTGTCGACGTGCGGCACCAGGACGAGGGCCGGGTCGTGCAGCCCGTCCGTCAGGTCCATCAGCTCCGACGCGTCCGGCAGCACGAGGGGCTCCCGGTCGGGGCTCCGGACCTGCGCGTACGACTGGAGCGTGTGGGCGCACAGGTCCGCCAGGGCCTCCACCTGGCGCACCACCTGAGGCGGCTGCCGGTCCAGCGGGGTCGGCCAGGCGATCTCCAGGACCCCGTTCACACGTCCGGCGCTGCCGGCGGGCACCGCCGCGCGGCCGCCGTCCGGGAACAGATGGCGGCCGATGGTGGGCAGCCCGGTCAGGGCCAGTGACTCGATCCACTGGGTCGCCCCCTCGGTCAGGCCGCTGCGCGCCACCGTGGCCACGTCCGGCGGCACGTACCGCCAGCGCTCGGCCTCGACGGGGGAGAACCCCGCGCTGCCGGCGAGGGTCAGCGAACCGTCGGAGCCCGCCGCCCAGATCGCCACGGCGACCGCGCCCAGCGGGCCCAGCGCGTGCTGGAGCAGCGAGTCGGCGACGGCCTGGGTGTCGTGGGCCGCCGCCAGCGCCCCGCTCTCGGCGGCCCGCAACCGCACGGCCGTCGACTGCTCCGCGGGATCCTCCCGCCTCCCGACGGCCGCCAGGAAGGCGTCCGTCACCTCGGACACCCGGTCCTTGGCCGCCTGGTTGATGACGTCCACCGCGAACTCCAGCGGACTGAGACCGGACTGCCCGGCCAGCACGGTCAGCTGCTGGGCCGCCTCGCTCGGGCCACAGCCGAGGCGCTCCACCAGGATGCCCTTGGCGAGTTCGACCAGGGCGCGCCCGTCGGCCTCCGCCTGGGCCTCCATGACCTCCCGGCGCAGCCGGTCCACGGTGGCCGCGAGCCGGCCCACGGGTGAGGGCGTGCCGGCGCCCTCCGGCTCCGGCAGGGCCAGGCCCTCCTCGGGTCCGGGATGCTCTCCGGTCGGTGCGGACAGGGCCCGGCCCTCGCCGGGTTTGGTGGGCTGTGCGGGAATGCTCACGGTGTACGGACTCCTAGGCAGGCCGGGACGCCTGGTGGCTCGGGCGGGGCGCACGTCCTCAGACGGTCAGCCAGCGTCGGACGCAGGCCATGAGGTCATGGGTGTCGACGGGCTTGGTGACGTAGTCGCTGGCGCCCGAGTCGAGGCTCTTCTCCCGGTCCCCGGGCATGGCCTTCGCGGTCACCGCGACGATGGGCAGGTCGGCGTACTCGGCCATGCGGCGGATCTCGGCCGTGGCGGTGTACCCGTCCATCTCGGGCATCATCACGTCCATCAGCACCAGCGCGATGTCCGGGTTGTTGCGCAGCGTGTCGATCCCCTCACGGCCGTTCTCCGCGTGCAGGACGCGGATGCCGTGCAGTTCCAGGATCCCGCTGAGCGCGAACAGGTTGCGCGCGTCGTCGTCGACGACCAGGACCGTCCGGCCCACGACGGCGTCGTCCGGCAGGTGCGGCGCCACATGCTGCGGCTCGTCCCCACGGACCAGGGCGAGGACGTCCCCCGGCTGCTCGGCGGACAGATGCAGAGTGATGCGCTCGCGCAGCTCGTCCAGGCTGGACAGGAACTCCATCGGCTTGCCGGCCGCCCGGGACTGGAGGCTCTCCTCCTGGGCGAGGTCCGCGCGGTGCCCGCTGTGCACGAGCACCGGCACCCCCGTCAGCACCGAGTCGTCGTGGAGGGCCTCCAGGAACCGGGACGCCTCCGCGTCGGGCATGCCCAGCTCCAGCACGACGCAGTGGCAGGGCTCGGCGGCCAGCGCGCCCGCGGCCTCGTGCGCCCCGACGGCGGTGACGATGTCGACCGGCGCCGCCGACGTGCCGTCCTCCCGGCCGCGTGCCATGTCGGCCACGACGCTCTCGGCTACCAGGGTCAGCAGACCGCGGGGCCGCTCCTCCACCACCAGCAGCCGACGCGGACGCCGTGCGGCGGTCGGGGTGACCGTGGGCGTGCCGGGGGACCCGATGGGGATCGCCGCGGGCGGCCCGGCGAGGGCGCGCTCCACCGGCCGGCCGCCGTCGACGACCTCCTGGAAGTCACGCCGCGCGACCGGCAGGTAGAGCGTGAAGGTGCTGCCCCGGCCCGGTGTGCTGTCCACGGTGACCGCGCCGCCGAGCAGATGCGCGATCTCCCGGGTGATGGACAGCCCCAGGCCCGTGCCGCCGTACTTGCGGCTCGTCGTGCCGTCCGCCTGCTGGAAGGCGCCGAAAATGGTCTCGAGCTGCTGCTCCGGGATGCCGATGCCGGTGTCCTTCACCCGGAACGCCACCACGGTGCCGCCGCGTACCACGCCGCTGGGCACCTCCTCGTCGGAGGCCGGCTCGATGCGCAGCTCGACACTGCCCTGCTCGGTGAACTTCACCGCGTTGGACAGCAGGTTGCGCAGCACCTGGCGCAGCCGGGAGTCGTCGGTGAGCAGGTCGGCGGGGGCGCCGGTGGCCGTGCTCACCGTGAAGTCGAGGCTCTTCTGCGTCGTCATGGGGCGGAAGGTCGCCTCGACGTACTCGATGAGCTGCCGCAGCGACACCTGCTCCGGCGAGACGTCCATCTTGCCGGCCTCGACCTTCGACAGGTCCAGGATGTCGTTGATCAGCTGGAGCAGGTCCGAGCCCGCCGAGTGGATGATGCCCGCGTACTCGACCTGCTTCGGGGTGAGGTTGCGCGAGGGGTTCTGGGCCAGCAACTGGGCCAGGATGAGGAGGCTGTTGAGCGGGGTGCGCAGTTCGTGGCTCATGTTCGCCAGGAACTCCGACTTGTACTTCGACGCCAGGGACAGCTGCTGCGCCCGTGCCTCCAGTTCCTGCCGGGCCTGCTCGATCTGGAGGTTCTTCGCCTCGATGTCGCGGTTCTGCGCCACCAGCAGGGAGGCCTTCTCCTCCAGTTCGGCGTTGGAGTGCTGGAGTTCCTCCTGCTGGGACTGCAACTCGGCGGACCGGGCCTGGAGTTCGGCGGTCAGCCGCTGGGACTCGTCGAGCAGCTCGTCGGTGCGGGCGTTCGCCACGATGGTGTTGACGTTGACGCCGATGGTCACCCTCAGCTGTTCCAGGAAGTCCCGGTGGATCTGTGTGAACGCGCCGACCGACGCCAGTTCGATCACGCCGAGCACCTGCCCCTCGAACACGATGGGCAGCAGGACCAGGGCGCTGGGCTCCACCTGTCCGAGGCCCGAGGAGATGGTGACGTATCCGGCCGGCAGCTCGTCGACGATGATCGTCCGGCGGCTGCGCGCGGCCTGACCGACCAGCGAGCGGCCGAACGGGATACGGGTGGGACGGTCGTCGTCGGCGGGGTAGCCGTAGGCGCCCACGAGACGCAGCTCGGGGCCATGCTCGCCGTCCTCGGCGAGGTGGAAGGCGCCGAACTGGGCCGAGACCAGCGGCACCAGCTCGTCCATGATCAGCTCGGCGACCACGGGCAGGTCGCGGTGGCCCTGCATGAGGCCGGAGATACGCGCCAGGTTGGTCTTGAGCCAGTCCTGTTCCTGGTTGGCCCGGGTGGTCTCGCGCAGGGACTCCACCATCGAGTTGATGTTGTCCTTGAGCTCGGCGACCTCGCCGGAGGCGACCACGGTGATCGACCGGGTCAGATCGCCCTCCGCGACGGCGCTCGTGACCCCCGCGATCGCGCGCACCTGCCGGGTCAGGTTCCCGGCCAGTTCGTTGACGTTCTCCGTGAGGCGCTTCCAGGTGCCCGAGACACCCTCCACCTCGGCCTGGCCGCCGAGGCGTCCTTCGGTGCCGACCTCGCGGGCGACGCGGGTGACCTCGTCGGCGAAGGCGGACAGCTGGTCGACCATCGTGTTGATGGTCGTCTTGAGTTCGAGGATCTCGCCGCGGGCGTCCACGTCGATCTTCTTGGACAGGTCGCCGCGGGCCACCGCCGTGGTCACCAGCGCGATGTTGCGGACCTGGCCGGTGAGGTTGTTGGCCATCGAGTTGACGTTGTCGGTGAGGTCCTTCCAGGTGCCGGCCACGTTCGGCACCTGCGCCTGGCCGCCGAGCCGTCCCTCGGTGCCGACCTCGCGGGCCACCCGGGTCACCTCGTCGGCGAACGCGGACAGCGTGTCCACCATCGTGTTGATGACGTCCGCCAGCGCGGCGACCTCGCCCTTGGCCTCGACGGTGATCTTCTGCGAGAGGTCGCCGCGGGCCACGGCGGTGGCGACCTGGGCGATGGAGCGCACCTGGCCCGTCAGGTTCGACGCCATGACGTTGACGTTGTCGGTGAGGTCCTTCCAGGTGCCCGACACCCCGCGGACCGTGGCCTGCCCGCCCAGGTTGCCCGCCGTGCCGACCTCGCGGGCGACGCGGGTGACCTCGTCGGCGAAGGCGGAGAGCTGGTCGACCATCGTGTTGATGGTGTTCTTGAGTTCGAGGATCTCGCCGCGGGCGTCGACGGTGATCTTCTGGGAGAGGTCGCCCTTGGCCACCGCGGTCGCCACCTGGGCGACGTTGCGGACCTGGTTGGTGAGGTTTCCGGCCATGAAGTTGACCGAGTCGGTGAGGTCCCGCCAGGTGCCCTTGACCCCCTTGACGTCGGCCTGGCCGCCGAGGCGTCCCTCGGTGCCGACCTCGCGGGCGACGCGGGTGACCTCGTCGGCGAAGGCGGAGAGCTGGTCGACCATCGTGTTGATGGTGTTCTTGAGTTCGAGGATCTCG
>NZ_JBIWMA010000002.1:923227-934351 GCF_044766465.1 Streptomyces sp. NPDC102259
CGCCGCGGGCGTCGACGGTGATCTTCTGGGAGAGGTCGCCCTTGGCCACCGCCGTCGTCACCTGGGCGACGTTGCGGACCTGGTTGGTGAGGTTTCCGGCCATGAAGTTGACCGAGTCGGTGAGGTCCCGCCACACCCCCGCGACCCCGGGCACCTGCGCCTGGCCGCCCAGGCGTCCTTCGGTGCCGACCTCGCGGGCGACGCGGGTGACCTCGTCGGCGAAGGCGGACAGCTGGTCGACCATCGTGTTGACGGTCTCCTTCAGCTGAAGGATCTCGCCCCGGGCCGGCACGTCGATCTTCTGCGAGAGGTCGCCCTTGGCGACCGCGGTCGCCACCTGGGCGATGTCGCGCACCTGGGTCGTCAGGTTGCCCGCCATGGCGTTCACGGAGTCCGTCAGGTCGGCCCAGGTCCCGGAGACCCCGGGCACCTCTGCCTGACCGCCCAGAGTGCCCTCCGTGCCCACCTCCCGGGCCACCCGGGTGACCTCGGAGGTGAAGACGGACAGCTGGTCGACCATGCCGTTGAAAACGGTGGCGATGTCACCCAGCAGGCCGTCGCCGTCGGTGGGCAACCGGGTACCGAAGTCCCCGTCCCGTACGGCCGTCAGGCCGGCCAGGAGCTGCCTGAGCTCGTGGTCGCCGGGAACCGTGTCCAAGGACTCGGTCGCGTTGCTGGTCATGCCTACCCTCGTTCCGCTCCCCAGGAGCCCCCGGGCGGGGACTCGGAACCGGGCCGCCCGGGTGGACGGTCCCGCATGTCGTGCGTGGATTTCCGCAGTTCACGGATGTGCGCGATGAGAGAAATCCGCCGCAGGCTAACCCACTGGAGCGCGGTGCAACAAAGCCTCACTTACTTTACGCACACAGGAATTCCAGAAGACGGTCACCGTGCATGCACGAACGGAAACGGGGTACACGCACGGCTTTGCCCGGGACGGCAGAAGCCGTCCCGGGCAAAGTCGTGACCGGACCCTGGGATCAGGCGATCTCGGCCCCCAGCAGGCCGGTCCGCAGCCGCTGCACCATGCGGCTGATCAGCCGTGACACATGCATCTGGGAGATGCCGAGCTCCTTGCCGATCTCCGCCTGCGTCCGCTCCTCGACGAACCGCATGTGGATGATCCGCCGCTCCCGGTCGTCGAGCTCGGCGATGAGCGGTGCCAGCGAGTGGAAGTCCTCCACCAGCTCCAGCGCCGGCTCCTCGGCGCCGAGGAAGTCGGCCAGCACGGACTCGCCGTCCGCGCCGCCGTCGGAGGTCAGGGCCGCGTCGAGGGAGGCGGACGTGTAGCCGTTGGACGCCTTGCGCGCCTCGATGACCTCCTCCTCCGAGAGCGACATCAGCTGCGACAGCTCACGCGTGGTGGGCATGCGGCCCAGCCGCGTCTGCAACTCCTCCGTGGCCTTGGCCAGTTCGACCCGTGCCTCCTGGAGCCGGCGCGGCACGTGCACGGCCCAGCTCGTGTCCCGGAAGAATCTCTTGATCTCGCCGACGATGTACGGAATGGCGAACGAGGTGAACTCGACCTCGCGGGTCAGCTCGAACCGGTCGATGGCCTTGATCAGCCCGATCGTGCCGACCTGGACGATGTCCTCCATGGAGTCGCCCCGGCCGCGGAAGCGGGAGGCCGCGTACCGCACCAGGGAGAGGTTCATCTCGATCAGGGTGTTGCGCACGTACTGGTATTCGTGGGTGCCCTCTTCCACGACGGCCAGCCGGTCGAAGAAACGGCGCGAGAGCTCCCGCGCGTCCTTCGGGCTCACCTGGGTGGGCATCTCGATGAGCGGAACCCCTCCTCGCGGGCTCTCCGTGCCCGCCCGCACTGCCGTGGCCGTCGTTGCGTGTGCCGTCACGGCATTCATGCCGCTCACTCCGTTCGTCGAGCTGGTCGATGACGGAGTCCGTCTGCCCCGGGTTCCGGATCTCATGCCAGTTGTTTCGCACAGACTTTTCCAGCGGATGCCGATACCCGCTCTCTTCGGTCAGGAACGGACAGACATCCCTTGAATGCGGGCGTCAAGGGCGGGTAATGGCAGCTGTGGAGCGCGAGAAGGGAGCAGTGTGACCATCGACGGAATCTGGTCGTACACGCCGGACAGTGGACACGCCGAGGAACGGGACCTGACCGACTACGCCGTCCTGACTGCCGACGGCACCCTCGGCCACGTGGAACGCGAGGCCGACCCGCACGGAATGCGGCACCTGGTCGTCGACACGGGAGTGTGGCTGTTCGGCAGGAGCGCCGTCGTCCCGGTGGGCGTCGTGACGGGCGTCGACCACGCGGACCGCAAGGTGACCCTGGGCTGTACCGGGGACGAGGTCAAGGAAGCGCCCCGCTTCCACACCGACAGCGAGACGACGGACCCGGCGTACCTCACCGCCGTCGGTGACCACTACCGCCGGCTGATACCACGGGGAACGCCATCGGTATGAGGGAAGAGGGACTCGCGCCCGCGCGCTCGGCGCCCGTCCGGGCGACGCCGGGGACTTCGGTGAAGAACTCCGCGGCCGCCCGGGCCCACGCCCGCGCCGTGGTGGACGCCCGGTGGAACCACTCCGCCCGGCCGGCGCGCGAGGAGGACGTCATCGACCTGCTGCTCGTCGTCTCGGAGCTGGTGGCCAACGCCCTCCGGCACGGCGGCGGGCTGGCGGGCTTCGAGATGACGCCGGTGCGGGACGGGGTCCGGGTGGCCGTGCACGACTACAGCGACGCGGCGCCAGCGGCGGTGGGCGGTCCGGGCTCGCGTCCGGTCGGCCACCGGGTGGGCGGCTACGGCTGGCCGCTGGTCGTCCGCCTGGCCCAGGACGTCGACATCGGGAAACGGGCCGGCGGCGGGAAGACGATCAGTGTGTTCATGCCGATCCGGACCACCGACCGACCGCTCTGAGGGGACGCGCGGGACTCCCCGTCCCGCCCTCGACGGCCCGACGGGTCACCACGGCAGGAAGACGTGCACGTCCTTCCCCTCGTCCTGCCCCGGCTCGTTCGACACCACGCTGACCTGACTGCACAGGGTGTGCACCAGGTACCAGCCGATACCGCCACCCCCGCTGTCGGGGTGGAACGGCCGGGGGGACGGCGGACTGCCGTTGGTGTCGTGGACCGTCACGTGCACCCCGTCGAAGGTGGGGCGCAGGCACAGTTCGAAGGGGCCCGGCGCGTACTGGACGGCGTTGGCCGCCAGCTCCGTCACGATCAGCACGATGTCGTGCCAGCACTCCGGTGCCGTGGGCGGCACGGTGCGGGCCAGCTCATGGAGGAACTCCTCCGTGGCCAGCCTGGCACCCGTCACGTCCTGAGGTTCCCCCGCGAAGCGGGCTGTACGGCTGGGAATCGCCCAGGAGGACAGTGCGTCGTTTCCACGCGGCTCGGTTGCCATGTCGTCAGTGCGGTCCCTCGAGTCCGGGACCGTCGTCCTTTCTCGTACGGCTCTCTGGCGTCGCCCCTACAGGGTTCCCGAGGGCTCCCAGGCTACGCGTCCGTCATCCGACGGCATATGGGCGCGGCGCCACACGCCTCCGCGGCACGTCGACCACGCAGCGTGCCCGGCCTCGGCCCCCTCCCGGTCTCGAGTCCGGCCGTCCGGCTCACCGGAACACGTCGTCGGCGTCGTCCCAGCCCAGCACCTCCTCCGGTGCGCTCTGCCGGGGCGGCCGCGCCCGGGCCTGGTACATCGCCTCGATCTCCGCCGCGTAGTGCGCCACGATCGAGTCGCGACGCAGCTTCATCGAGGGCGTCAGCAGGCCGTTGGTCTGGTCGAACGGCTGCGGCAGGATACGGAACGCGCGGATCGACTCCGAGCGGGACACCGTGCTGTTGGCGGCGGCCACCGCCCGTCCGACCTCCTCCCGCAGGGCGTTCTCCTCGCGGGCCTCCCGGCTCTGGGTGTCGCCGTGCAGCATCAGGTTCCCGCGCCAGTGCGCCAGGAAGTCGGGGTCCAGGGTGATCAGCGCGCCCACGCAGGGCCGGTTGTCACCCACGACCACGGCCTGGTGGACGAGCGGATGCATCCGCAACCGCTGCTCCAGCGAGGCCGGAGCCACGCTCTTGCCGCTGCTGGTGATGATGACGTCCTTCTTGCGGCCGGTGATCGTGAGGTAGCCGTCGGAGTCCAGGAACCCCAGGTCGCCCGTGGCCAGCCAGCCACCCCACAGCGCGGCCCGCGTCGCGGCGTCGTCGTTGACGTAGCCCTGGAACACCGACGGACCGCGCACCAGGATCTCCCCGTCGTCGGCCACCCGGATGTCCACGCCCGGCAGGGCCTGTCCGACGGTGCCCGACTTCTCCCGGCCGAGCGGCTGCATCGTGATCCCGCCGCCGGTCTCGGTCAGGCCGTACCCGTCGTGCACATAGATGCCGATGCCCTCGTAGAAGAGGGACAGATCGCGGTGGAGCGGGGAGCCGCCCGAGGTGGCGCGGTGGACGCGGCCGCCGAGCGCCGCCCGGAGTCTGCGGTACACCGTCCGCTCGAACACGGCGTGCTGGAGCCGCAGGTCGAAACCGGGCCCCGAGCCGCGGCCCAGCCGCTGCCGTTCGACGGCGGCCGCGAAGTCCCGGGCCGTCTCCGCCGCCCGCTCGAACAGGGCGCCGCGACCGGCCTCCTGGGCCGCCCGCAGGAAGTTCTTGTAGATCTTCTCGAACACCGACGGCACCGCGTACAGATACGTCGGACGGAAGGTGCGCAGCGACTCCGCGAGCGCCTCCGCGCTGATGTCGGGTTGGTGGCCCATGAGGATGCCGCCGCGCAGACACAGGCCCTGGATCATCAGCCCGTACACGTGGGAGAACGGCAGGAAGGCGAGGACGCTCGGCTGCCGGCCGGGGGGTGCGGCCGTGTGTCCCCAGCCGGCCAGCAGCGTGTCGCAGGGGCTGGCCAGGCTGCGGTGACTGAGCGCGCAGCCCAGGGGACGGCCCGAGGTGCCGGAGGTGTAGGCGATCACCGCGGTGGAGTCGGGCAGCACGATCCGGCGCAGCGAGTCCACCGTGGTGATCGGCACCAACTCGCCGCGCTGCGCGAGCTGTTCGAAGGCCCCGGCGTCCAACTGCCAGACGTTGCGCAGCGAGGGCAGGGCCGCGCACACCGATCCCACGGTCATGACGCTCTGTTCGTCCTCGACGACGACGCCCACACAGTTCGCGTCCCGCAGGATCCACTCGACCTGCTCGCGCGACGACGTCGGATAGACGGGGACGACCTCGGCGCCCACCGCCCACAGCGCGTGACACAGGACCGTCCACTCGTACCGGGTACGCGCCATGATCGCGACGCGGTGGCCGGGCGAGATCCCGGACGCCACGAATCCCTTCGCCAGGTCGACCACCTCGTCCCGCAGCTCGACGGCCGTGACCTCCTCCCAGTCGGCGGAGGCGCCGTTCGGACGGCGCGAGAGCACGGGGAGGGTGGGAGTGCGGGCGGCTGTCTCGAAGACGGTGTCGGCGAGCCCTCCGGTCAGGGGAGTGGTGGCGGGGGGAGCGAGGGCGAAGTCGCGCATGCGCTGCTCCTGAGGTGTACGGACTGTGACTCCGCCGACGAGAACAGTCATCGACGGTGGTCGAATCTAGCCCAGGTGGGACCGGTTGTGGCCTGGAACGAATAAGTAATCCGCGTTGATGATCTCGTTCTGGCGGCGCCCGGCGCTCCCGACGGCCCACCGCTCGTCAAGACGGCGCTCCGGGGGGACTCGGAGAACATGAATCACGTCAATCCCGACCCCGCCCGCGGAGGCGTACGCGATCGTTCTGATGCGCTAACCGGGCACCGCGGCGGAACGGGGGGGCAGCCTCAGGCCTGGGCGGGGGCGGCCTCAGGCCTGGGTGTGCGCCACACAGGTGGTGACCACCTCACGCAGACTGCCGCTGCTCTCCCACACCTCGCGCTGGATCCGGGAACCGTTGCCGCGCCGCAGCAGTTCGGCGCAGGACACGCGGGCCCGCTCCAGGTCGCCGCTGTCGGCCAGCGCGTCCTCGACATGCTCCAGCAGAGCGCCCACGACCGTCTCGGCGGGCATGGGCCGCAGGGTCACGGGATGCAGCAGGTCCTCGGTGAGCCCCGAGCGGGCCGCCCGCCAGCCGGCCAGCCGGAGCAGGCTCACGCTGTGGTCCAGCGGCTCCTGGCCGGCCTCCGCGTCACGCGCCGCCGTCTCGACGAGCCCCCGCACCAGCGTGGCGATCAGCACGGCGGTGTCCGCGTGCAGACAGACGTCCGCCACCCGCACCTCCACCGTCGGATAGCGCGCCGACAGCCGGGCATCGAAGTAGACCATGCCCTCGTCGAGGATCGTGCCGGTGGCCACCATGTCCGCCACCCGCCGGTGGTACCGGTCCGCCGACCCGAACAGCTCCGTCGGACCGGCCGACGGCCACCGCTGCCACACCCTGCTGCGGTAACTGCTGTAGTTCGTCTCCAGGCCCTGCCAGAACGGCGAGTTGGCACTCAGTGCCGTCAGCACCGACAACCAGGGCCGGATCCGGTCGACGACCGCGACGCCCTCCTCGTCCGAGTCGACGGACACATGGACATGGCAGCCGCACACCAGCTGCTCACGCGTCGCGATGCCGAACTGCTCCGCCATCCACTGGTAGCGCCGGTTCATGCTGACGGACGGGCGCACCGGCAGCGGGGACGTGGCGAGCGCGGCGACCGCGCACCCTGCCTCCCGCGCGTGCCGGGCCGCCTCCCCGCGTATGCGGACGATCTCCGCGCCGAGTTCGCCCATGCCCGACTGCGGGTGGGTGTTGAACTCGAGCATCTGGTTGTGCAGTTCCTTCTCGAAGACGTCCTCCTCCGCCCCGCGCCGGGAGGCGCGGGCGAGGACTGCGGCGGACAGGGCTTGGGGCTCCCCGGTTTCCGGATCGACCAGGAGGAGTTCTTCCTCCACTCCGACGGTGCGCACGGGATGCGGCCTCTCTCTGGCGGGTGGTACGCACCCGAATGCCCCGTCCGGGGCTGTTCACACGGACGACGGCGCCAGCCACATCGTGGCCAGGGGCGGCAGGGTGAGAGCGATCTCCCCGTCCCGCACCGCGACGGGTGCGGGGTGGACGACTCCGCTGCCGCCGTAGCACTCGGCGTCGGTGTTGAGCAGCTCGCGCCAGGCCGGCGCCCCGTCGGGCACGGCGAGCCGGTAGTCGTGGCGCACGACCGGCGAGAAGTTGCTGACGGCGAGGAGCGGAGCGCCGTGGGCGTCGTGGCGGAGGAAGGCGAAGACGTTGTCCTCCGCGGCGTCGCCGACCACCCACCGGAAACCGGCCGGATCGGTGTCCCGCTCCCACAGGGCCGGGGTGGCCCGGTAGACCGTGTTGAGCGCCCGCACCAGGTCCCGCACCCCCCGGTGATCACCCGCGGACGCGTATCCCGGGTCCAGCAGCCACCACTCGGGGCCGTGGGACTCGGACCACTCCGCTCCCTGGGCGAACTCCTGGCCCATGAAGAGGAGCTGCTTGCCGGGGTGGGCCCACATGAACCCCAGGTAGGCGCGGTGGGTGGCGCGCCGCTGCCACCAGTCGCCGGGCATCTTGGAGACGAGCGCCTGCTTGCCGTGCACGACCTCGTCGTGGGAGATGGGCAGCACGTAGTTCTCGCTGTAGGCGTACACCATCGAGAAGGTCATCTCGTTGTGGTGGTACTTGCGGTGCACCGGCTCCTTGCCGATGTACTCCAGCGAGTCATGCATCCAGCCCATGTTCCACTTCAGTCCGAAACCCAGACCGCCGCTGTCGGTCGGCCGGGTGACCCCTTCCCAGGCGGTGGACTCCTCCGCGATCGTCACGACCCCCGGGTTGCGGCGGTACACCGTCGCGTTCATCTCCTGGAGGAACGCCATCGCGTCCAGGTCCTCCCGGCCGCCGAACACATTGGGCGACCACTGGCCGGAGTCCCGCGAATAGTCGAGGTAGAGCATGGAGGCGACGGCGTCCACCCGCAGCCCGTCGACGTGGAACTCCTCGCACCAGTAAGTGGCGTTCGCCACCAGGAAGTTGCGCACCTCGACGCGTCCGAAGTCGAACTCGTACGTCCCCCAGTCCGGATGCTCGGCCCGGCGCGAGTCACCGGGCTCGTACAGCGGCTCACCGTCGAACCGGCCCAGCGCCCAGTCGTCCTTGGGGAAGTGCGCCGGCACCCAGTCCACGATCACGCCGATCCCGGCCCGGTGCAGGGCGTCCACGAGGAACTTGAAGTCGTCGGGCGTGCCCAGCCGGGAGGCCGGCGCGTAGAACCCGGTGACCTGGTAGCCCCAGGAACCCGAGAACGGATGGTGGGCGACCGGCATGAACTCCACATGGGTGAAACCGAGGTCGTTGACGTACGGCGGCAGCTCCTCTGCGAGTTGACGGAACGTCAATCCCGGTCGCCAGGAGGGCAGATGGACCTCGTACACGGAGAACGGCGCCACGTGCACGGGGACGTCGCCCCGGTGCGCCATCCACTCCTCGTCCGCCCACTCGTAGTGCGAGGCATGGACGATCGACGCGGTGTCCGGCGGCACCTCCGCCCGCCGGGCCATCGGGTCGGCCTTGAGGAAGCGGTGGCCGTGACGCGAGGTGATCTCGAACTTGTACCGGGCGCCCTCGCCGATCCCGGGCAGGAACAGTTCCCACACCCCGGACGAACCGAGGGACCGCATCGGGAAGGCGGTTCCGTCCCAGAAACAGAAGTCCCCGGCGACACGCACCCCCTGGGCGTTCGGCGCCCACACCGTGAACCGGGTGCCGATCACCCCCTGGTGGGCCATCGGCTCCGCGCCGAGCGCCTTCCACAGCTCCTCGTGCCGTCCCTCACGGATGAGGTGCAGATCCAGGTCGCCGAGGGCCGGCAGGAAACGGTAGGGGTCGTCGGCCTTGTGCTCGGCGCCCTCGTACGACACGAGCAGCGTGTACGCGGGCACCGTGTCGAGCGGCAGGAGGACGGAGAACAGACCGTCGCCCTCCGAGACGAGCGGGGTGGGGTCACCGTCGATCACCACACTCACGGCGTCCGCGAAGGGCCGCAGGGCCCGGAAGACGATCCCGCCCGGCACCGCGTGCGCGCCCAGCAGGGCGTGCGGATCGTGGTGGGCGCCCGCGAGCAGGCGCCCGCGGTCGGCCGGATCGAGCGCGGGCGCCGTGCGGGGGCGCGGGCCGGCCGACTCGGGCGGAGAGGTGTCACGCAGGGCCACAGGGGTCAGCCTCCTCGGACGGCGAGTCGTTCGATCGCCGCCATGGGTACGAGCAGCCAGTCGGGACGGTTACGGGCCTCGTACAGCACTTCGTACACGGCTCGGTCCGTCTCGTAGGCACGCAACAGGGCATGCTTCTTGCGGGGGTCCCAGCCCGCGCGGGCCGCATAGCCGGCGCAGTAGGCCTCCCGGCAGCGGCGCGCCCACTCCGGCCGCCACGGACGGCGCTGGCGGGCGGCGTAGTCGAACGAGCGCAGCATCCCGGCGATGTCCCGCACCGGGGAGTGGGCACTGCGGCGCTCGGCCAGCGGACGGGACGGCTCGCCCTCGAAGTCGATGACGAACCAGTCGCGCCCGGCGCGCAGGACCTGCCCGAGGTGCAGGTCCCCGTGGATGCGCTGGGCGGGCGGGCCGGCGTCGCACACGGAGAGCGCGCCGAAGGCGGTGGTGAGGCCCGGCACGAACGGGCGCAGCGCCGGCACGTGGTGCGCGGCCGCCTCCAGCCGCTCGGTCATCGCCGCGGCCGTCCGCCCGTCCTCCGCGTCCGGACCGGCGGGCAGCGCCGCGGCCAGCGCGAGGTGGACGTCCGCCGTGGCCCGCCCCAGCTCCTCGGCCTCCGCCGTGAAGTCCTCCCCGCGGGCGAGGGCCCGCAGCGCCAGCGTCCAGCCGTCCGACGCGTCGGGCAGGAACGGCTGGAGCACGCCGAGGGTGGCCTCCTGCGGATGCGTCGTGCGGAACCAGGCCACGGGTGCGGGCACCCGCCCGCACCCCTGCCCGGCCAGCGCGACCGGCACCTCCAGATCGGGGTTCACCCCGGGCTGGATACGCCGGAAGATCTTCAGGATGAAGGCGTCCCCGTACACCAGCGAGGTGTTGGACTGTTCGGCCTCCAGCAGCCGCGGGGCGAGCCCGGCGGGCAGCGACACGGAAGGGTCGGACTCGAAGCACAGCGGGCCCAGCGTGCCGGGGTGCCGCATCCGCTCCAGGAGCAGATGCGCCGACCGGGGGTCCTGCAGCGCGTCATGGACCGTCAGTCCGGCCAGCGGCCCGCTCTCCACCCTGCCGATCAGCGCCCGTCCCAGACGCGGCGACAGGTGTTCCTGGAGGCCGAGGAGCAGCTGGTAGCAGTCGCCGGCCGGGGGAGTGCCCCCGGGAGTCGGGACGCCCGACTGGTCGGCGTGCACGAGCAGATGAAGGCAGCCCGGGTACAGCTCGGTCATCGACAGCATGCGCAGGTCGGTGAGGGGCCGGTCCTTGCCGGCGAACCAGCGCTGCCGCGGCAGCCACTCGCACAAGAGCGCGGCGAGCGGCCCGACGGAGCGGACGCCGCTCGCGCTGCTCGGTCGCAGGGGTGCGGTCTTCGTCACGGTGACCCATCCTTTCCCTGGCGCTCGCTCACGGGCGGCGGCCGATCCGGGACGCGGCTCTGGTGAGCCGGAACCAATAGAAGCCGTGTCCCGCGAGGGTGAGCAGGTAGGGCAGTTCGCCGATGGCCGGAAAGCGGACCCCGCCGAACAGCTCGACGGGATAGCGGCCGTCGAACCGGCGCAGGTCCAGTTCGGTGGGCTGCGCGGAGCGCGAGAAGTTGTGCACGCACAGCACCACGTCGTCCCCTCCGTCCGCCGCCAGGGGGGCCTCGCGAAGGAAGGCGAGGACGGCCGGGTTGGAGGACTGGAGTTCGGTGTAGGTGCCGAGGCCGAAGGCGGGGTTCTGCTTGCGGATCTCGATCATTCGCCGGGTCCAGTGCAGCAGCGAGGAGGGCGACGACATCGACGCCTCGACGTTGGTGACCTGGTAGCCGTAGACGGGATCCATGATCACGGGAAGGGACAGCCGGCCCGGGTCGCAGGAGGAGAACCCTGCGTTGCGGTCCGGTGTCCACTGCATGGGGGTGCGGACGGCGTCGCGGTCGCCGAGCCAGATGTTGTCGCCCATGCCGATCTCGTCGCCGTAGTAGAGGATCGGCGA
>NZ_JBIWMA010000003.1:0-707987 GCF_044766465.1 Streptomyces sp. NPDC102259
AAACGCCCGGTTACATTCCGAACCCGGAAGCTAAGCCTTACAGCGCCGATGGTACTGCAGGGGGGACCCTGTGGGAGAGTAGGACACCGCCGAACAATCATTCAAAGGGTTGGTCCCTGAACTTTGGTTCAGGGACCAACCCTTTTTTGTTTTCGGCCACTTGAAGTTCATGTTCCGCCTTCAGCATCCACGACATGGGTACTGCCGCAATGCTCAGGGCCGCAGGCGTCGGAGTCGGTGACGAGGTCATCGTGCCGGCCTTCGGGAATATGGAAGTCGCCGGAGCGGTCGCCCTTGCGGGGGCGCTTCCGGTGTTCGCCGATGTCGATCCGGTGACGTACTGCCTGGACCCGGCCGCCGTCGAAGCGGTCGTAACTCCGCGCACCGCGGCGGTTGTTGTCGTGCACCGCTTCGGCCGGCCGGCGGATGTGGGGCGGTTGCACGGGGTGGGTCAGCGGCACGGGCTGCTGGTGTTGGAACAGGGCGAGTCCGAGGCGCCGTACGCCGAGATCGCGCAGCGTCGGGAGCGGGCGGCTTACCTGGACGGGCGGTTGCGTGGGGTGCGGATGCCGGACGGCGGGGACGGGCACACGTATCAGCAGTACGTCGTACGGGTGCCGGGGAACGGTCGGCCCGATCGCGACGCCTTTGCGCGGGCCTTGCGGGGAAAGGGAGTCGAGTGCCGGGTGCCGGTGAAGACCCCGTTGCACCGGCTGCCCGAGTTCCGGCGGTGTGTGTCCCTGCCGGAGACCGAGCTCGCGGCGGACGAGACCCTGGCGCTGCCGGTGGACGCCTCGCTGACGAAGCGGGACATGCAGCGGATCGTGTCCGCCTGCAACGCGCTCGGCGGACTGCTTCAGCCCGCCTTCTGAACGAGTTTGGGAACACCGGCCACTTCGGGGTACGATCTGTTCTGTTGCCGCGAGGGAAACCTCGAAAAAGCAGCCGGCCCTCTTAGCTCAGTCGGTAGAGCGTCTCCATGGTAAGGAGAAGGTCAACGGTTCGATTCCGTTAGAGGGCTCCACAAAGAAAGCCCCCGCCCTTCCGGGCGGGGGCTTTCTCATGCCCTGCGTACTTTCTTCTCACGCCACTCGCATCGCCAGGATCGCCATGTCGTCGGAGGGGGCGTCGGACGCGAAGCGTTCCACCGCGCGCATGATGCGGGCCGCGACCGCGCCGGCGGTGAGACCGGTGCAGGTGGTGAGGACGTCGGCGAGGCCGTCGTCGCCCAGCATGCGAGTGCCCTCACGGCGTTCGGTGACGCCGTCCGTGACGCAGAGCAGGACGTCGCCCGGATCGAGGATGACCGTCTGCTCGTAGAGCTCCAGGTCCTCCATGACGCCCAGCAGCGGCTGGGGCTCGGCGGCCGCCTCGACCGTGCCGTCCTGGCGCAGGCGCAGGGGGAGCGGGTGGCCGGCGCAGACCACCTTCAGCTCGGCGCTGCCGTCCTCGTGCGGGCGCATCTCGCCGTAGAGGAGGGTCAGGAAGCGGCTGCGGGCGCCCTCGTCGAGGATCGCGGAGTTCAGACGCTCCAGGACGGCCGGGCCGCTCAAGCCCTCCCTGGCCAAGAGCCGCAGGGCGTGCCGGGCCAGTCCCGTCACCGCCGCCGCGTTCGGTCCCGTGCCGCAGACGTCGCCGATGGCGAAGCCGTAGACGCCGTCGCTGATGGGGAAGACGTCGTAGAAGTCGCCGCCGACTTCGTTGCCCTCGCCGGCCGCGCGGTAGATGACCTCGACCTCGACGCCGTCGATCTTGGGAGTCTCCGGGGGCAGGAGGCTGCGCTGGAGGGCCTGGCTGATGGCCGTGCGCTCCGAGTAGAGGCGGGCGTTGTCGAGGGCGAGGGCCGCTCGGCGGCTCAAGTCCTCGGCCAGTTCCAGGATTTCCTGGCGGAAGTGTTCGTCGGTGGGCTTGCCGAGGGTCAGCATGCCGATGACGCGGTTGCGGGCGACCAGCGGAAGGACGACCGTCTCGCCGCCCACCGCCGAGGCGGTGGCGAGCGTGGGGCCGATGCCGGACGCCACCTGGTGGTTCGGGCCGCCGGTCAGGCCGAGGCTGCGCATGGAGCTGCGCAGGGCCGCGTCGTGGGCGGCGGCGGCCGGGGCCGCCCAGACCCGGGCGCCCGGGGTGGGGACCGGGTCGGGCGGTGCGATCTTCGAGAGCAACGACTTGATGCCGTCGATGAGTTCCTCGTCCTCGTGCAGGACGTACGACAGGTAGGGGTCGGAGGCCTGGTCGGCGATCGTGTAGACGGCGCACCAGGTGGCCAGGGTCGGAACCGTCATCTGGGCCATCAGAGCCAGGGTCTGATCGCGGTCCAGGGTGCCCGCGAGGAGGTCGGAGGCCTCGACGAGGAAGCTGAGGGAGCCTCGGCGCAGGCGTTCCAACTCGCCGAGGCGGGCCGACTCCACGGCCAGGGCGATGCGGTCGGCCGCGAACTGGAGGCGCAGCGCCTCCTCGTTGGAGTAGCGGCCGGCGCCCTCCGCCGCCACGCCGAGGGAGCCCGTCAGGCGGCCCTCGACCTTGAGCGGGACGGTGACGACGGAGCGCATTCCCGTGCCGTTGAGCAGGGGGACGGCGCCGGGGACGGCCAGGAGGTCCTCGTGGACGGCCGGCATGCGGGCGGAGCCGTAGCGGCCGGGGCCCGCCTCGACGGGCACGCGCGCGAAGCGCTGGCGGGCGGAGGGCAGGCCCGTGGAGGCGCGGACCTCCAGCTCCGTCTCGTCGTCGGTCGCCAGCAGGAGGAAGGCCGAGTCGCCGTCGAGCATGTCGCGGGCGCGCTCGACCGTGCGCTGGAGGAGGCCGTCGAGATCGTCCGGGGCCGGGGAGCCGATGAACACCTCGAAGGGGTCGGTGTTCTGGCCGTCCGAGGTGGTGGCCTGGTCGGAGGCCGGGCCGCGCGACGGGGTCTGGAGGACCGCGCGTTCGTGGTCGCGGACGAGCAGGCAGACCGTGGAGGGCTCGCCGTCGGTGTCGCGGACGCGGAGGTGGGAGGCGTACACGGGTGTGACACGGCCGTTGGCGCCGCGCACGCCGTAGCTGCCCTCCCAGCGGGAGAGCTGGAGGGCCTCGACGATGCCGGTGCTCGTGCCGGGCGTCTGCGGCCAGGCGGCGAAGTCGGTGAGGGGTTTGCCGGTGACCTGGTCGGCCGGGTAGCCGAAGAGTTCCTCGGCGTCCTCGTTCCAGGCCGAGATGGCGCCCGCCCGGTCGATCTGGACGACGGCCACGCGTACCCGGCTGTCGGCGAGCGGGAGGAGGTCGGCCGGGAGGGAGGGGCCGGCCGTGCGGGTGCCGACCGGGCGGTCGGGGAGGTCGAGCTGGAACCAGACCTGCTTGTGGGTGGGGGTGTACTCGACGCCCCAGCGGCCGGCGATGGCCGCGCACAGCTGGAGGCCGCGGCCGCCTTCGCGGTCCGGGCTGCCCATGGTGGCCAGCGACCCCTGGAGGGGAATCTCACGTTCCGGATACCGGTCCGACACCTCGACGCGTACGCCGTCGGCGCTGCGCAGACACAGGACGTCGGCGTGGGTGCCCGCGTGGACGACCGCGTTGGTCACCAGTTCGCTGGTGAGGACCACGGCGTCGTCGATGATGTCGGCGAAGCCCCAGCCCTGGAGGGTGTCGCGGACGAAGGAGCGGGCGGTCGCCACAGATCTCCCGACGGGCTCGAAACTGGCAGCCGCGCGCGCGGTGATCACTGAACTCCTCGGCCGGTCGTCGACGTGCAGGGCTCCCTGGCCGGTCAGGTCGCCTCGCTGGTGGGGCGGGCGCGTGCTGGAAGGCCGGGGGTCCGGGGTCTGTCCCCCCGGGATCAGTCCGGTGGTCATGTGTGCGGCCGCCCCTCCGATGCCCGCTCGTGCTCGTGCCACCGCCCAGGCCGGTCGGACCGGCGTGGCTGGACAGCCGCATGCAAGGTTACTTACCTTCCCGGCCCGTACGGATGCCGGTCGCCAGTGTTTCCGCCCGAGGGTGTGCGGACGATGTGCGAAGCTGCCGAACTGTTATGGCCTGGTTCGGCAAGGGTGAAACACTGGGCAGGCTCCTTGTGAAGGTCCGGGCAGACCGGGTGTCTTCTGAGTACAGGGGGCAGCAGCCCCCCGGGTCCGCCTGATTTCATCGGGCGGGAAACCGAGTGGCAACAGGTACGGCGAGCAGTAGTACCCAGGCACAGCGGTAACGGTCGACCCCTGCGGGAGGGACAAGTGGAGTCTGGCGCAGCGACGCGGGGCACTAAGGCGCGCGCGAAAGGCGGACAGTCTCTGAGCAGGCCACGGACACCTGGTGGGACGACCGTCGTGGACACGGCGGCCCTGAACCGGCTGCTGGGGGCCCTCGGCTCCATGCGGGACGGTAATTTCCGCAAGCGGCTCACGGTGTCCGGCGACGGCGTGATGTCGGAGATCGCGGCCGTGTTCAACGAGGTCGCGGACCGGAATATGCATCTCACGGGTGAGCTGTCGCGGGTGCGGCGCATGGTGGGACGTGAGGGAAAGCTCACCGAGCGGCTGGAGACGGGCGCCTGTGAGGGCTCCTGGGCGACGGCCGTCGACAACTCGAACGCGCTGGTCGACGACCTCGTACGGCCTGTCTCCGAGGTCGGGCGGGTGCTGTCGGCGGTCGCCGAGGGCGATCTGTCGCCGCGGATGGAACTCAGGACGCACACGCCGGAGGGGACCGGGCATCCGCTGCGCGGTGAGTTCCTGAAGGTGGGGCGGACGGTCAACAACCTCGTCGACCAGCTCTCCACGTTCACCGACGAGGTCACGCGTGTGGCCAGTGAGGTGGGGACCGAGGGCAAGCTGGGCGGCCAGGCCCAGGTGCGCGGTATGTCCGGTTCGTGGAAGGACCTCACCGAGTCCGTCAACACGATGGCGTACCGGCTGACGGCGCAGGTGCGGGACATCGCGCTGGTGACGACGGCCGTGGCCAAGGGTGATCTGTCCCGGAAGGTGACGGTTCACGTCGAGGGCGAGATGCTCGAGCTGAAGAACACCGTCAACACGATGGTGGACCAGCTCTCCGGGTTCTCGGTCGAGGTGACCCGGGTCGCCCGCGAGGTGGGCACCGAGGGCATCCTCGGCGGCCAGGCGCAGGTGTCCGGTGTGGACGGCGTGTGGAAGGAGCTCACCGATTCGGTGAACACCATGGCCGGGAACCTGACGGCCCAGGTGCGCGGGATCGCGGAGGTGACGACGGCGGTCGCCAACGGCGACCTGTCGCAGAAGGTGACGGTGTCGGCGCGCGGTGAGGTCGCGCAGCTCGCGGACACGATCAACCAGATGACCGAGACGCTGCGGACCTTCGCCGACGAGGTCACGCGGGTGGCCAACGAGGTGGGGGCCGCGGGACAACTGGGCGGCCAGGCGAACGTGCCGGGCGCCGCGGGTACCTGGAAGGACCTGACGGACTCCGTCAACACCGTCTTCCGGAACCTGACCACTCAGGTACGGGACATCGCGGCCGTGACGACGGCCGTGGCCAGCGGAGACCTGTCGCAGAAGGTCACGGTGGACGTGGCCGGCGAGATGCTGGAGCTGAAGAACACCGTCAACGGGATGGTCGACCAGCTGTCGGCCTTCGGCGCCGAGGTGACCCGCGTGGCGCGGGAGATCGGGGTCGAGGGTGAGCTGGGCGGCCAGGCGCAGGTGTCGGGTGCGGCCGGGACGTGGAAGGACCTGACGGACTCCGTCAACACGGCGTTCCGCAATCTCACCGGACAGGTGAGGAACATCGCGCAGGTCACCACGGCCGTGGCCAACGGTGACCTGTCGCAGAAGGTCACCGTGGACGTCTCCGGCGAGATGGCCCAGCTGAAGAACACCGTGAACACGATGGTGGACCAGCTGTCGTCGTTCGCCGACCAGGTGACCCGGATGGCCCGGGACGTGGGCACCGAGGGCCGACTGGGCGGGCAGGCCCGGGTGGACGGCGTGTCGGGCACCTGGAAGGAGTTGACGGACTCCGTCAACTCGATGGCCGGGAACCTGACCTCCCAGGTGCGCAACATCGCGCAGGTGACGACGGCCGTGGCCCGTGGTGACCTGTCGCAGAAGATCGACGTCGACGCGCGCGGGGAGATCCTCGAGCTGAAGAACACCATCAACACGATGGTCGACCAGCTCTCCGCCTTCGCCGACCAGGTGACCCGGGTGGCGCGGGACGTGGGCACCGAGGGCCGGCTGGGCGGGCAGGCGCAGGTGCCCGGCGTGGCCGGTGTGTGGCGGGACCTGACGGACTCGGTGAACGGCATGGCCGGGAACCTCACCGCGCAGGTGCGCAACATCGCCCAGGTCGCCACCGCCGTGGCCCGCGGTGACCTCTCGCAGAAGATCACCGTGGACGCGCGCGGGGAGATCCTCGAGCTGAAGAACACGCTGAACACGATGGTGGACCAGCTGTCGTCGTTCGCCCAGGAGGTCACGCGTGTGGCCCGTGAGGTGGGTACGGAGGGGCAGCTCGGCGGGCAGGCCGAGGTGCAGGGTGTCTCCGGCACCTGGAAGGACCTCACGCAGTCCGTGAACTTCATGGCGAACAACCTGACGATCCAGGTGCGTCAGATCGCCGAGGTCACGACGGCGGTCGCCAAGGGCGACCTGTCGAAGAAGATCACCGTGGACGCCAAGGGCGAGATCCTGGAGCTCGTCACCACCGTCAACACGATGGTGGACCAGCTGTCGTCGTTCGCCGAGCAGGTGACCCGGGTGGCCCGCGAGGTGGGCACCGAGGGCATTCTGGGCGGTCAGGCGCACGTGCCGGGCGTCACGGGCATCTGGAAGGACCTCAGCGGCAACGTCAACCTGATGGCCAAGAACCTGACCATGCAGGTGCGCAACATCTCGCAGGTCGCGGCGGCCGTCGCCAACGGTGACCTGACGCGGCAGGTGACGATCGAGGCGCGCGGTGAGGTCCAGCAGCTCGCCGACACCTTCAACACCATGGTGAAGACGCTGAGCTCGTTCGCCGAGCAGGTCACCAAGGTGGCCCGTGAGGTGGGCACGGACGGCATCCTGGGCGGTCAGGCGCATGTGCCGGGTGTGGCGGGCACCTGGAAGGACCTCACCGACTCGGTGAACGGCATGGCGTCCAACCTGACCGGTCAGGTGCGCAACATCGCCATGGTCACGACGGCCATCGCCAAGGGTGACCTGACGAAGAAGATCGACATCGACGCGCGCGGGGAGATCCTCGAGCTGAAGACGACCATCAACACGATGGTCGACCAGCTGTCGTCGTTCGCCGAGGAGGTCACCCGGGTCGCCCGCGAGGTGGGCACCGAGGGGCAGCTGGGCGGTCAGGCACGCGTGCGTGACGTCGACGGCACCTGGCGCGACCTGACCGAGTCCGTGAACGAGATGGCCGGGAACCTGACCCGGCAGGTGCGTGCCATCGCGCGCGTGGCGACCGCGGTGACCCGCGGTGATCTGAACCTGAAGATCGACGTGGACGCGTCCGGGGAGATCCAGGAGCTCCAGGACTACATCAACAAGATGATCGCCAACCTGCGCGACACCACGATCGCCAACAAGGAGCAGGACTGGCTCAAGGGCAACCTCGCGCGCGTGTCCGCCCTGATGCAGGGCCGGCGCGACCTCCAGGACGTGGCCTCGCTGATCATGAGCGAGCTGCCGCCCCTGGTGGCCGCGCAGCACGGCGCGTTCTTCCTGGCGATGCCGCCGGCCGAAGGGGACACGGACCTGTACGAGCTGCGGATGCTGGGCTCGTACGGCTACTCGATGGGCTCCATGCCGACGTCGTTCCGGCCCGGTGAGGCGCTGGTCGGGACGGCGGCGGAGGAGAAGCGGACGATTCTCGTCGCGAACGCCCCGACCGGCTATCTGAAGATCTCCTCGGGGCTCGGCGAGGCGCCGCCCGCGCAGGTGATCGTGTTGCCGGTGCTGTTCGAGGGCCAGGTGCTCGGGGTGATCGAGCTGGCGTCGTTCACGCCGTTCACGCAGATCCAGAAGGACTTCCTGAACCAGCTCGCGGAGATGATCGCGACCAGCGTCAACACGATCTCCGTCAACACCAAGACGGAGCAGCTGCTGAAGAACTCGCAGGAGCTGACCGAGCAACTGCGGGAGCGGTCGGCCGAGTTGGAACAGCGGCAGAAGGCCCTTCAGGCGTCCAACGCCGAACTGGAGGAGAAGGCCGAGCTGCTGGCCCAGCAGAACCGCGACATCGAGGTGAAGAACACCGAGATCGAGGAGGCGCGGCAGGTCCTGGAGGAGCGCGCCGAGCAACTCGCGGTGTCGATGCGGTACAAGAGCGAGTTCCTCGCCAACATGTCGCACGAGCTGCGCACACCGCTGAACTCGCTGCTGATCCTGGCCAAGCTGCTCGCCGACAACGCGGACACCAACCTGACGCCGAAGCAGGTCGAGTTCGCCGAGACGATCCACGGCGCCGGGTCCGACCTGCTCCAGCTGATCAACGACATCCTCGATCTGTCGAAGGTCGAGGCGGGCAAGATGGACGTCTCGCCGACGCGTATCGCGCTCGTCCAGCTGGTCGACTACGTGGAGGCCACCTTCCGCCCGCTGACGGCGGAGAAGGGCCTCGACCTGTCCGTGCGGGTGTCGCCGGAGCTGCCGGCCACGCTGCACACCGACGAGCAGCGGCTGCTCCAGGTGCTGCGCAACCTGCTGTCCAACGCGGTGAAGTTCACCGACTCCGGGTCGGTCGAGCTGGTGATCCGGCCGGCCGGGGCGGAGGTGCCGGTGGCGATCCGGGAGCAGTTGCTGGAGGCCGGTTCGCTGACCGACGCGGACGCGCCGCTGATCGCGTTCTCGGTGACCGACACCGGCATCGGGATCGCGGCGAGCAAGATGCGGGTGATCTTCGAGGCGTTCAAGCAGGCGGACGGCACCACCAGCCGTAAGTACGGCGGTACCGGCCTCGGGCTGTCGATCTCGCGGGAGATCGCGCAGTTGCTCGGCGGTGAGATCCACGCGCAGAGCGAGACGGGCCGCGGCTCGACGTTCACGCTGTATCTGCCGCTGCACCCGAGCGAGCTGCCTCCGCAGGGCTACCAGCAGGTCGTGCCCGCCCTGGAGGCCGGTGACCTGGTGGCCTCGGAGAACGGGGCGCGCGAGCTGTCGGAGCTGTCCGAGGCGGAGATCCAGATGCCGGCCGAGGTGCGGTCGTACCAGGACGCGCAGAACGGACCGGCGGCTCTCTTCCGGCGCCGGCGTCGATTGGTGAGCGGCGGCGAGCAGGTGGGGCGGCCGGAGCAGTGGCCGGCCCGCGTGCAGGAGGCCGGGGCGTACCAGCGCGAGGGCATCCGGTTCGGCGGTGAGAAGGTGCTGATCGTCGACGACGACATCCGTAACGTGTTCGCGCTGACCAGCGTCCTGGAACAGCACGGTCTGTCGGTGCTGTACGCGGAGAACGGCCGTGAGGGCATCGAGGTCCTGGAGCAGCACGACGACGTGGCGGTCGTCTTGATGGACATCATGATGCCCGAGATGGACGGATACGCGACGACGACGGCCATCCGCAGGATGCCGCAGTTCTCGGGGCTGCCGATCATCGCGCTGACCGCGAAGGCGATGAAGGGCGACCGGGAGAAGGCGATCGAGTCGGGCGCCTCCGACTACGTGACGAAGCCGGTGGACCCCGATCACCTGCTGTCGGTGATGCGGCAGTGGATGCGGGACGAGTGAGGTGACCTGCGGCGTGGCGGGAACCTTCGGGAGGTGCCCGGAGTTGCTGACTCAGGGTGTCCGTTGTCGTGTAGCGGGACGGAATTCGGGGAACCTTCTGGTCTCCTGCTGCGTTCCTGCTACGTGCACAGTGACATCACGGTGACAGGGTGTGGCGACGGTCGGGGTGCGGCTACCATGACCGGCACAAGGAAGGGCGGCGCAACGGAGTCGTCCCCAGGGGCGGCGCCCGGTGCACTGCCGGGGCGAGGAGGGCGGGCCATGGTGCAGAAGGCCAAGATCCTCCTGGTCGATGACCGGCCGGAGAATCTGCTGGCGCTGGAGGCGATCCTCTCTGCGCTCGATCAGACGCTGGTGCGGGCATCGTCCGGGGAAGAGGCGCTCAAAGCACTGCTGACGGACGACTTCGCGGTCATTCTGCTGGACGTCCAGATGCCGGGAATGGACGGCTTCGAGACGGCTGCGCACATCAAGCGGCGGGAGCGGACCAGGGACATCCCGATCATCTTCCTCACCGCGATCAATCACGGGCCGCACCACACCTTCCGCGGATACGCGGCGGGCGCGGTGGACTACATCTCCAAGCCGTTCGACCCGTGGGTGCTGCGCGCGAAGGTCTCGGTGTTCGTCGAGCTCTACATGAAGAACTGCCAGCTGCGCGAGCAGGCGGCGCTGCTGCGGTTGCAGTTGGAGGGTGGTGGCGGCAAGGCCGCCGCGGGCGGTGGCGTCAAGGAGTCGGCGGGGCTGCTCGCCGAGCTCTCCGCGCGCCTCGCGGCCGTCGAGGAGCAGGCCGAGGCCCTGTCCAAGCAGTTGGATGACGAGTCCGCGGACGCGGCGGCGGTGGCCACGGCGGCGCACCTGGAGCGCAAACTCACCGGTCTGCGCCGGGCGCTTGACGCCCTGGAGCCGGGCACCGGTGGGGGCACGGCCGCGCTGCCGTCGCCGAACTGAACGGAACTGACGCGTGCGACGCATCGAGTTGTGCGTGAGGGCGCGTCAGTTCCCTCTCCACCGAAGGCAGACGTGTCAGTTCCGCGCCTTCGGGACGGCGACACGAACGGGTGAAGCAGTGGGCACACGTGTCCGCTGCGGTCTCCACCGGTAACCTCACACCCATGGCCTCACGTCCGTCCGCAGCCAAGAAGCAGCCCGCCAGGAAGGCGGCTGCTCCCGCGAAGGCTCCGGCGAAGAGGGCCGCCGCCAAAAAGGCCCCGGCGAAGAAGGCGCCCGCCAGGAAAGCCGCGGCCAAGAAGCCCGCGCCCGCGCCGGCCCCCAGTCCCACGGGGGGCGTCTACCGGCTGGTGCGCGCCATCTGGCTCGGACTGGCGCACGCCGTCGGCGCCGTGTTCCGCGGCATAGGGAACGGCGCGAAGAACCTCGACCCCGCGCACCGCAAGGACGGCGTCGCGCTGCTGCTGTTCGGCCTCGCGCTGATCGTCGCCGCGGGGACCTGGGCCGACCTGCGCGGCCCGGTCGGCGACCTGGTCGAGATCCTGGTGACCGGTTCCTTCGGGCGGCTCGACCTGCTGGTGCCGATCCTGCTGGCGGTCATCGCCGTGCGCTTCGTCCGGCACCCCGAGAAGCCCGAGGCCAACGGACGTATCGTGATCGGCCTGTCCGCGCTCGTCATCGGCGTGCTCGGGCAGGTCCACATCGCCTGCGGTGCGCCCGCCCGCAGCGACGGCATGCAGGCGATAAGGGACGCGGGCGGACTCATCGGCTGGGGTGCGGCGACCCCGCTGACCTACACCATGGGCGAGGTCCTCGCCGTACCGCTGCTGGTGCTGCTCACGGTCTTCGGGCTGCTGGTCGTCACGGCCACCCCGGTCAACGCCATCCCGCAGCGGCTGCGGCAGCTCGGGGTGCGGCTGGGTGTGCTGCACGATCCGGCGGCGGACGAGTACGACGACCTCGACGACGACGCGCGCTACGACGAGCAGTGGCGCGAGGCGCTGCCCGGGCGCCCCCGTCGGCGCTCGGGCGCCCCCCAGGCGCACGATCCCGAGGACGCCGAGCAGGAGGCGCTCTCCCGGCGGCGCGGCCGCCCCAGGCGCTCCGCGGTGCCGCAGCCGGCCATGGACCGTCGGCTGGACGCCGTGGACATCGCCGCGGCCGCCGCGGCCGACCTCGACGGCGCCGTCCTGCACGGCATGCCGCCCTCGCGGATCGTCGCCGACCTCACCCAGGGGGTGAGCGGCGGCGACGGGGAGCCGACCACGCCGACGCCCGTTCCGGCACCGGCCTCGCGGCCCAAGCAGGAGAAGCTCAGGACGGGCGGGGGAGCGGTCCCCGACCTGACCAAGTCGGCCCCCCAGGAGACGCGCGAGCTGCCGCCGCGCGCGGAGCAGCTCCAGCTGTCCGGCGACATCACCTACTCGCTGCCCTCGCTCGACCTCCTGGAGCGTGGCGGCCCCGGCAAGGTGCGCAGCGCGGCCAACGACGCGGTCGTCGCCTCGCTGACGAACGTCTTCACCGAGTTCAAGGTCGACGCGGCCGTCACCGGCTTCACGCGCGGACCGACGGTCACCCGCTACGAGGTCGAGCTCGGCCCCGCCGTGAAGGTCGAGCGGATCACCGCCCTGGCGAAGAACATCGCGTACGCCGTCGCGAGCCCCGATGTACGGATCATCAGCCCGATCCCCGGCAAGTCCGCGGTCGGCATCGAGATCCCGAACACCGACCGGGAGATGGTCAACCTCGGCGACGTGCTGCGGCTCGCCGAGTCCGCCGAGGACGACGACCCGATGCTGGTCGCCTTCGGCAAGGACGTCGAGGGCGGCTACGTCATGCACTCGCTGGCGAAGATGCCGCACATGCTGGTCGCCGGCGCCACCGGTTCCGGCAAGTCGTCCTGCATCAACTGCCTGATCACCTCGGTCATGATCCGGGCGACCCCGGAGGACGTCCGGATGATCCTGGTCGACCCCAAGCGGGTCGAGCTCACCGCCTACGAGGGCATCCCGCACCTCATCACGCCGATCATCACCAACCCCAAGCGGGCCGCCGAGGCGCTCCAGTGGGTCGTACGCGAGATGGACCTGCGCTACGACGACCTCGCCGCGTACGGCTACCGGCACATCGACGACTTCAACCGCGCGGTGCGCGAGGGCACCGTCAAGCCGCCCCCGGGCAGTGAACGCGAGCTCCAGGCGTACCCCTACCTGCTGGTGATCGTCGACGAGCTCGCCGACCTGATGATGGTCGCGCCGCGTGACGTCGAGGACTCGATCGTGCGCATCACGCAGCTCGCGCGCGCGGCCGGCATCCACCTGGTGCTCGCCACCCAGCGGCCGTCGGTCGACGTCGTCACCGGCCTGATCAAGGCGAACGTGCCCTCGCGGCTCGCGTTCGCGACCTCCTCGCTCGCCGACTCGCGCGTCATCCTCGACCAGCCGGGCGCCGAGAAGCTGATCGGCAAGGGCGACGGGCTGTTCCTGCCGATGGGCGCGAACAAGCCGACCCGTATGCAGGGTGCCTTCGTGACCGAGGCCGAGGTCGCGGCCGTCGTGCAGCACTGCAAGGACCAGATGGCGCCGGTCTTCCGGGACGACGTCACCGTGGGCACCAAGCAGAAGAAGGAGATCGACGAGGACATCGGCGACGACCTCGACCTGTTGTGCCAGGCGGCCGAGCTGGTCGTCTCCACCCAGTTCGGATCGACGTCCATGCTCCAGCGCAAGCTGCGCGTCGGTTTCGCCAAGGCCGGACGGCTGATGGACCTCATGGAGTCGCGGAACATCGTCGGGCCCAGCGAGGGTTCCAAGGCGCGTGACGTTCTCGTGAAGCCGGACGAGTTGGACGGCGTGCTCGCCGTGATCCGGGGGGACTCTGGGGGGTAGACGTCAGTCAGGGAAGTGGAGGCCGGCCGTGACTCACCCGTTAGAGAGCAGTGGGCAACCGTTTCCCTTTGGCATACGTCCAGTTGAGCGAGAGGACAGGTGCGGCTCCCCGCCGGGGCCGTAACCGGCCCGTCATCGGTGTGACCGGCCATACCGATGGCGTACAAAGTCGTACCGCCCGGTTGCCCCTCCCTTTGGCACCCCCCCTAGACTGAACCTCCAGCACAGGTGGCTACACGCTCGAAAGGCGCCCCCGTGTCCATCGGCAACTCTCCTGAAGACGAGCGTCCGTTCGAAGACCCGTCCGAGGAAGCCCCCCTCTCCATCGGCCGCGCCCTGAAGCAGGCCCGTATCGCGGCCGGGCTGACCGTCGATGACGTCAGTTCAGCCACCCGGGTCCGCATCGTCATCATCCACGCCATCGAGTCGGACGACTTCGCCCCCTGCGGCGGGGACGTCTACGCCCGCGGGCACATCCGGACCCTGGCCCGGGCCGTCCACCTCGACCCCGCCCCGCTGATGGAGCGGTTCGACGACACCCACGGCGGCCGTCCGGCGCCGACCCCGGCCGCGCCCCTTTTCGAGGCGGAACGCATCCGCCCCGAGCGGCGCGGGCCGAACTGGACCGCGGCTATGGTCGCCGCGATCGTCGCCGTGGTCGGCTTCGTCGGCTTCACCGCGTTCACCGGCGGTGACGACGACGGGTCCAAGGAGCAGGTCGCCGACGGCGCCACCCCCACGACCGGCAAGACCGCCTCACCCACGACGAAGTCCGACAAGCCCGTCACCGAGAAGCCGGAACCGTCCGACAGCGCCATCGCCGCGGCCCCCCAGGACAAGGTCACCGTCCAGGTCAGCGCCACCGACGGTCGTAGCTGGGTCGCCGCCAAGGACCACAACGGCCGGCTGCTCTTCGACGGCCTGCTCAAGCAGGGCGACTCCAAGACCTTCCAGGACAGCGAGAAGATCAACCTGGTCCTCGGCGACGCCGGTGCGATCGATCTCTACGTCAACGGCAAGAAGCTCGACGACGATTTCCGGCCCGGCGCCGTGGAGCGGCTGACGTACACGAAGGGCGACCCTCAGGTCGGATAGGCCAGGCGTGCCTTCGGGTGTACGGGGTTGGCGAAGATCGCCAACCCCGTCGACGTTCGGTGTCGGTGGGACAAAGTAGTCTTGAGCCCATGCCTGAACGCCGTACCGTCGCACTCGTCACCCTTGGCTGCGCCCGTAACGAGGTGGACTCGGAGGAGCTCGCAGGCCGTTTGGAGGCGGACGGCTGGCAGCTCGTGGAGGACGCCGAGGACGCGGACGTCGCCGTCGTCAACACCTGCGGCTTCGTCGACGCCGCCAAGAAGGACTCCGTCGACGCCCTGCTGGAGGCCAACGACCTCAAGGGGCATGGCAGAACCCAGGCCGTCGTGGCGGTGGGCTGCATGGCCGAGCGCTACGGCAAGGAACTCGCCGAGGCCCTGCCCGAAGCCGACGGCGTGCTCGGCTTCGACGACTACTCCGACATCTCCGACCGCCTCCAGACCATCCTGAACGGCGGCATCCACGCCTCCCACACCCCGCGCGACCGGCGCAAGCTGCTGCCGATCAGCCCGGCGGAGCGGCAGGAGTCGGCCGCGTCGGTGGCCCTTCCCGGGCACGGGCCCAACGATCTCCCCGAGGGCGTCGCCCCGGCCTCCGGCCCCCGCGCGCCCCTGCGCCGCCGGCTCGACGGCGCCCCGGTCGCCTCGGTCAAGCTCGCCTCCGGCTGCGACCGGCGCTGCTCCTTCTGCGCCATCCCGTCCTTCCGCGGCTCCTTCATCTCGCGCCGGCCGAGCGATGTGCTGAACGAGACGCGGTGGCTGGCCGAGCAGGGCGTCAAGGAGATCATGCTGGTCTCCGAGAACAACACCTCCTACGGCAAGGACCTCGGCGACATCCGGCTGCTGGAGTCGCTGCTGCCCGAGCTGGCGGACGTCGACGGCCTCGAGCGGGTGCGCGTCAGCTACCTCCAGCCGGCCGAGATGCGGCCCGGCCTGATCGACGTGCTGACCTCGACGCCGAAGATCGCCCCCTACTTCGACCTGTCCTTCCAGCACTCGGCGCCCGGCGTGCTGCGCGCGATGCGCCGCTTCGGCGACACCGACCGCTTCCTGGAACTGCTCGACACCATCCGGAGCAAGGCGCCCCAGGCGGGTGTGCGCTCCAACTTCATCGTGGGCTTCCCCGGCGAGTCGGAGGCCGACCTGGCCGAGCTGGAGCGCTTCCTGAACGGCGCGCGGCTCGACGCGATCGGCGTCTTCGGCTACTCCGACGAGGAGGGCACCGAGGCCGCGTCGTACGACGGCAAGCTCGACGTGGACGTCGTGGCCGAGCGGCTCGCCCGGGTCTCCCGGCTCGCCGAGGAGCTCGTCTCGCAGCGCGCCGAGGAGCGGGTCGGCGAGACCGTGCACGTACTGGTCGAGTCGGTGGACGAGGAGGGCGTGTACGGCCGCGGGGAGCACCAGGCTCCGGAGACGGACGGCCAGGTGCTGCTCACATCGGGCGAAAACTTGAGCGTCGGTCGTATGGTCGAGGCGAAGGTGGTCGGTACGGAAGGTGTCGACCTGGTGGCCGAGCCTCTGCCGGGCTCGATCGGGTGTAGCGAGGAGGCGGGCAGATGACGGGTGTTCCGGCATCGGCTGCGGGCGGCTCCTCGCAGGCTTCACCGGCTTCGCAGGCTCCACCGCCTTCGCAGACCTCACCGGGTTCGCAGACCTCAGCGGGTTCCCAGGCTTCGCAGGCCGGGCAGGCGGCGGGAGCCGTGGCGGCTCCTTCGGGAGTGCCTGCCGACGCGGCCGCGATCGTCGACCCGGAGGATGCCGGCAGGCCGCCGCGGGGCGCGAAGCTGGCGGCCGCGGCCGTCAACCAGGCGAGCGTGTGGAACATCGCCAACCTGCTGACCATGCTTCGGCTGATCCTGGTGCCGGGCTTCGTCGCGCTGATGCTGGCCGACGGCGGTTACGACCCGGCGTGGCGGGCGTTCGCCTGGGCGGCCTTCGCCATCGCCATGATCACCGACCTGTTCGACGGGCACCTGGCGCGGACGTACGACCTCGTCACCGACTTCGGGAAGATCGCCGACCCCATCGCCGACAAGGCGATCATGGGAGCGGCGCTGATCTGTCTCTCCTCGCTGGGCGACCTGCCGTGGTGGGTGACGATCGTGATCCTCGGCCGGGAACTCGGGATCACACTGCTGCGTTTCCTGGTCATCCGGTACGGGGTCATCCCGGCGAGCCGGGGCGGGAAGCTGAAGACGCTCACGCAGGGCGTGGCGGTCGGGATGTACGTCCTGGCGCTGACGGGGTGGCTGGCCACCCTGAGGTGGTGGGTGATGGCCGCGGCGGTCGTCCTGACCGTGGTGACCGGGCTCGACTACGTGCGACAGGCCGTTGTGCTGCGCAGGCAGGGAATCGCCGAGCGCAAGGCCGCGTTGGAGGAGACGCAAGCGTGAATTCCCCGGCCACCGAGGTGGTGCGACTACTCACGGTGAACGAGCAGACGCTCGCCGTGGCCGAGTCGTTGACCGGTGGCCTGGTCGCGGCGGAGATCACCACGGTCCCCGGCGCGTCCAAGGTCTTCCGGGGTTCCGTGACCGCCTACGCCACCGACCTCAAGCACGGACTGCTCGCGGTCGACGCGGACCTTCTGGCCGCACGCGGAGCCGTGGACGCGCAGGTCGCGGCCCAGATGGCCGCCGGAGTGCGGAAGGCGCTGGGCGCCGACTGGGGCATCGCGACCACGGGCGTCGCCGGCCCCGACCCCCAGGACGGACAGCCGGTGGGGACGGTTTTCGTGGCGGTGGATGGCCCGTCCGCGGTGGATTCCGGTTCCGCCGGCGGCGGAAAAGTGGAGGCCCTGCGGTTGAACGGCGACCGGGCGGAAATTCGTAGAGAGAGTGTACGGAGCGTACTCGCACTGCTCCTGACAGGGCTTGCGGGCGAACACACCGGGAATGAGCGGGCACAGGATACGGAACAGAACGGGGGGTTTTGATGTTTGCAGCCCTGAGTGAACACGACATCGCTCCCCGCACGGCCGCAGCGCGAGGCGGTACGGTGGGGCGTGAAGGATGCGGCTACGCGGTCCGAGGAGGGAGCCACCGATGATTCTGCTCCGTCGCCTGCTGGGTGACGTGCTGCGTCGGCAGCGCCAGCGCCAGGGCCGTACTCTGCGCGAAGTCTCCTCGTCCGCCCGAGTCTCACTCGGCTATCTCTCCGAGGTGGAGCGGGGGCAGAAGGAGGCTTCCTCCGAGCTGCTCTCCGCCATCTGCGACGCGCTGGACGTACGGATGTCCGAGCTCATGCGGGAAGTGAGCGACGAACTCGCTCTCGCCGAGCTGGCTCAGTCTGCTGCCGCCACCCCCAGGGAGCCTGTACCGACGTCGGTTCGTCCGATGCTGGGTTCCGTATCGGTGACCGGTGTGCCACCGGAGCGGGTGACCATCAAGGCACCCGCCGAGGCGGTGGACGTGGTCGCCGCGTGACATTCACGCGCGCGGGCGTGTGCCGCGTGAACGTGTGACGTGACGCAAGCACGTATGTAGGCATGTGTGAGGCCCCGGCCGGGGCTTCTCCGGGAAGACCCGGAGAGGGTGCGGTCGGGGTTTTTCGCGTCCGTCGTCCGTTTGCCGGTGTCGGGTGCCGCGGTCATCGTGGAGGGGCACGACGGGGGCCAACCACCGGAGGTACGGATGTACGTCGTGAAGAGTCCCCTGTCCGACGCCGATCTGAAGACCGTCTCCGAGGCGCTGCAAGGCGCGCTCGTCGACCTGGTCGACCTGTCGCTCGTCGCCAAACAGGTCCACTGGAACGTCGTCGGGCCCCGGTTCCGGTCCGTCCACCTCCAGCTCGACGAGGTCGTGGACGTCGCCCGCACCCACTCCGACACCGTGGCGGAGCGTGCCTCGGCGCTGGGCGTCTCGCCGGACGGACGTGCGGCGACGGTGGCGGCCGGCAGCGGGATCGGTGCGGCGCCGGGGGGCTGGGTCAAGGACTCCGACGCCGTGGGCACGCTCGTCGCCGCTCTGGGCGCGGTGATCACCCGGATGCGGGAACGGGTGACGGCCACGGGTGACGCGGATCCTGTGAGCCAGGACATCTTCATCGGGATCACCGGCGATCTCGAGAAGCATCACTGGATGTTCCAGGCGGAGAGCGTGTGAGGCCCCAGGAGTGCGAGCGGCGGATCGGCTCGGCCGATGCGCCGATGTGCCGCCCGTGCGCCCTGCCGGGGGTGGAGGCGGGCGTCTAGCGTCCTCTGCGGAGGAGCGGAGGAGCGGAGGAGCGGGGGGGGGTCACGGGGGCTACGGGGGTGTCGTGGTGAGGCTCGGGCTGGAGGTGACGGCCGTGGTGGCTCGAATAGCAGGGCGAGGGGCCGCGCTCGGGCTCGGCCTGGGGCTCGGCGCGGCGTGGTGGTGGGCCGTGCTGAGGCTCGCCGTGGCGCCCGACGCCGGGGCGCTGGAGGGAGCCGTCGCCGCCGGAGGGTGGGGGCTGAGCCTGCTACCGGTGCACTGCGTGGCCAAGGTGCGTGCGGTGGGGGCGGTCGGGGAGGGGCGATGGAAAGCCGCCTGGCGAGGAGTCGCGGCGGGCGGGGGCGGGGGCGGAGGCGGAGGCAGGAGCGTCGACGGTTAGGGCGGCGGGGACGGTCGGGGCGCGGGGGGTGGCGGGGGGCCGGTGGGGCTGTGGGGGAGGCGCCGGGTTGAAGGTGCTGGGGATGGGGGCCGGATTCTCTCCCGGGCGGGGTGTGGGCGCGGTGAGCGGTTGGGGGTGGAGTGGGACGCGGGCAGGGTGGGTTCGGATGTGGGCGCTATGAGGCGGTTGAGGGTGGGGCGCGGGTGTGGTGGGCCGGGAGGTGGTTCGAGGGCAGGTGGGGGCGCGGGGCCGGGTGTGGGCGCGTTGAGGCGGTTCGGGGATGGGTGGAGGGTGAGTGTGGTGGGCCTGGGAGGCGGTGCGGGGTCTGGTGGGGTGAGTGTGGTGGGCCCGGGGAGGCGGTTCGGGCGGTGGGTCTGGGAGGGGTGGGAGTGACGTGGCCATGGAGGGGGCCGGGGAGGTGTCCGGGGGCAGTGGTTACCAGGGCATGGCTACGCCGCCGTTCGGGCGGAGGATCTGGCCCGTGGTGAACGCCGACGCGTCCGAGGCCAGGTGGAGCACGGCGTGGGCGATGTCCTCGGGTTCGCCGACCCGGCCCAGCGGCGACATGCGGGCCATGAGCGCCTCGGTGTGCGCCTGTGCGCCGGGTTCGTGGCGGTCGGTCATGGGGGTGCGGATCCAGCCCGGGGCGACGGCGTTGACGCGGATGCCGTGTCGGCCGACCTCCGTCGCCAGCGTCTTCGTCAACTGGACCACGGCCGCCTTGGCGACGCCGTAGCAGAGCAGGCCGGCGCCGCCGGTGTCCACGGCGCCCGAGGCCATGGTGACGATGCTGCCGCCGGTGTCGCGCGCCAGCATCAGACGGGCCGCCTCCTGGCACGCGTACAGCACGCCCTTGAAGTTGACGGCCAGGACCCGGTCGAGATCCTCGTCCCGGGTCTCCAGGACCGGACTGCTGTGCATGATCCCGGCGACGGCGGCCATGACGTCGAGCCGCTCGCAGGACTCGACGGCCTGCCGGATCTGGGCGCGATCGGTGACGTCGAGAGGGTGGGTGCGGGCCGTGCCGCCCCGGTCCTTGATCAGCGTCGCCGTCTCGTGCAGGCCCTGCTCGTCGCGATCCGCGCCGTGCACGGTGGCGCCCGCCTGGGCGAGCAGCACGGCGCAGGCACGGCCGATTCCGCTCGCGGCGCCGGTGACGAATGCGGTGCGTCCGGTGAGGTCGTACGCCTTCACGGCCATGAGGGGACGGTACGAGGGTTTCTGACGGTCCGTCAATTGTGGTGGGATTGTTCGGTGCTGCGCGAGGCGCGTCAACTCGTCGACGGGGTTCCGCGGATCGGTCGTCGAGGGACGTCACCGGATGGTGCGGGGGCGGAGGCGGCGCGTCGGCGGGGAGCCCGGCGCCGGCACGGGGCCGATCTGGCAGGCGGGGCACCAGTAGGTCGGGCGCTCGCGGGAGCCGTCGCCCTGGTCGGCGACCCGGACCTGCGTCCCGCAGCGCAGACAGGGGCGGGGCGCGCGGCCGTAGACGAACAGGTTCTGGCCGCGGCGGCCCGTCGTGTTGCGGGCCGGACGGTCGCGGTTGGCCTCCAGAAGCTTCTTCGCGAGGGCGGGCAGCTTCACGGCGCGGTCGGCGGGGAGCGCGCCGACGGGGAGCCATGGGGTGACGCCGAGGAGGAAGCAGAGCTCGCTCTTGTACACGTTGCCGATGCCGGCGAGGTTGCGCTGGTCGAGCAGGGCCTCGCCGAGGGAGCGGGCGGGGTCCGTCAGGAGGTTGGCGAGGGCTCGCTCGGGGTTCCAGTCGGGGCCCAGCAGGTCGGGGCCGAGATGGCCGACGGCTCGTGACTCGTCGGCGGTGCGCATCAGGTCGAGGACGGGGAGGCGGTAACCGACGGCGGTGCGGCCGTGGGTGCCGAGGATCGCCCGGATCTGGTGCGCCGGGCCGCCGGTCCAGCGCTGGCCGTCCGTGAACACCTTCCAGGAGCCGTCCATCCGCAGGTGCGAGTGGAGCGTCAGGTCGCCTTCGACGCGGGTGAGGAGATGTTTGCCGCGCGCAGTGACGTCCAGGACGGTGCGGCCGGTGAGGTCGGCGGTGGCGTACTTGGGCACCCGGAGATCCGAGCGGGTCAGTACCTTGCCCGCGAGGGCGTCGTGCAGTCGCCTCGCGGCCTGCCAGACCGTGTCACCTTCGGGCATGGGTCAAGGGTGACATGCGAGTCGCTCCGGGCGGGGTATGGCGGTCATGCGCGCAGGCGCAGGCCGCGAGGGGTCGCGATGAAGCCCGCTCCTTCCAGCAGGGTGCCGATGGGGGAGGTGAGTGCCGAGGCGCCGTTGACGCGCTCCACCGTGACCGTGCCGAGGGAGCCCGCGCGCGCGGCCTCCGCGAGAGCCTCCGCGGCGGTGTGCAGGCGTGGGTCGTCGGCGGGGGCGTCCTCGCCGTCCGGGGTGGAGGGCCAGGCCAGCAGGGTCTTGCCGCCGCGCTCCATGTAGAGCGTCAGTTCGCCGTCCACGAGCACCACCAGGGAGCCTGCCTTGCGGCCGGGCTTGTGCCCGGCGCCGCTCGGTGGCTCGGGCCAGCCCAGGGCGGCGCCGTACGCGTTCGCCGGGTCGGCGGCGGCGAGGACGACGGCACGGGAGACGCCGGACGGAGTGCCGTAGCGGTCGCGGCTGTTGGCGCTCCGGGGGTTGTGGTGGTCGGGGAAACCTGAGCCGGTCGGGAAGCCGGAGCCGTTCCGACCGCCTGAGGCGTTCGGGAAGCCGCTGCCTCCGCGAGGGCCGCCGGCGCCCGCCGAGGCGAAGTCGTGGGGCGAGACGTACTCGTCCGGCGAGGCGAGGCCTGGCGGGGCGTCGAAGGGGGACGGCGAGCCGGCGTCGAGGCCCGGGACGTCCCAGGCGTCGGCGGACGGGAAGCCGGGGGAGCCGTCGGGGAAGGCGAAGCCGTCGGAGGAACCCGTCGCCGAGTTGGGGCCGGGCGGCGGCTCGCCGCGGTCGCGGGCGTTGGCCACAGCGCGGAGCCGGTCCACGGCGCCGTCCATGGCGAACTGCGCGGCGCCGAGGCCTTCGACGACGTACCCGCGACGGGCCTGACCGCTCTCCTCGAAGACGGACAGGATGCGGTAGATCGCCGAGAAACCGCCTTCGACGCCCTCGGCCGCGACCGCGCCCCGCGTCACCACGCCGTGCCGGTCGAGGAGCGTGCGGGCGAGGGCGTGGGCGCGGACCGTGGGGTCGGACTCGTGGGCCGGCAGGAGGGACCAGCGTCCGGCGACCGTCGGGGGTCCGCCGCGCGAAGCGGGGCGGACCGCGGCCGTCAGCGAGCCGTAGCGACCGCGCGGGACGCTGCGCTTGGCACGGTGGGCCGTGGAGCCTGCCGTGCGCCCCGAGCCCAGCAGGGCGCGCAGGGGGGTGAGCGTGTCGTTGGTGAGCCGGCCGGACCAGGCCAGGTCCCAGACGGTGTCGGCGAGCTGCGGGTCGGTGGCGTCGGGGTGCGTGGTGGCGCGAACCTGGTCGGCGATCTGGCGGAAGAACAGGCCGTAGCCCCCGGCGAGGGCGTCCAGGACCGACTGGTGCAGCGCCGTCAGCTCCAGGGGGTGGGGCGGCGACAGGAGCAGGGGCGCCGCGTCCGCCACGTACAGGGAGATCCAGCCGTCCTTGCCGGGGAGGGCGCCCGCTCCGGCCCAGACCACCTCTCCGGCCGCGGTGAGTTCGTCGAGCATCGCCGGGGCGTAGTCCCGCACGCGGGAGGGCAGGACGAGCTTCTCCAGGGCGGAGGCGGGCACCGACGCGCCCTGGAGCTGCTCGACGGCGCGCACCAGTCCGTCGGTGCCGCGCAGGGAGTGGCCTCGGCCGATGTGCTGCCACTGGGGCAGGAACTGGGCCAGCGCGGGCGGCGGGACCGGCTCCAGCTCGTGCCGCAGGGCTGCCAGGGAGCGGCGGCGCAGCCTGCGCAGGACCGTCGCGTCACACCACTCCTGGCCGATGCCGGCCGGGTGGAACTCGCCCTGGACGACGCGCCCGCTCGCCGCGAGCCGCTGGAGGGCGCCCTCGGTCACCGCCACGCCGAGGCCGAAGCGGGCGGCCGCGTCTGCCGAGGTGAACGGGCCGTGCGTGCGGGCGTGACGCGCGAGGAGGTCGCCGAGCGGGTCCTTGACCGGTTCCGTGAAGGCTTCCGGCACGCCTACCGGGAGGGCCGTGCCGAGCGCGTCGCGCAGTCGGCCCGCGTCCTCGATCGCGGCCCAGTGGTCGGCGCCGGCGATACGGACCCGGATGGCGCGGCGGGCGGCGGCCAGTTCCTGCGCCCACCGGGGGTCGGCGCCGCGCTCGGCCAGCTCGGCGTCGGTGAGCGGGCCGAGGAGGCGCAGGAGGTCCGCGACGCCCTCGGGGTCCTTCACCCGGCGGTCCTCGGTGAGCCACTGGAGTTCCCGTTCCAGTTCCGTGAGGACCTCGGCGTCGAGCAGTTCGCGCAGCTCCGCCTGGCCGAGCAGCTCGGCCAGCAGGCGTGAGTCGAGGGAGAGAGCGGCCGCGCGGCGCTCGGCGAGCGGGGAGTCCCCTTCGTAGAGGAACTGGGCGACGTAACCGAAGAGGAGGGAGCGGGCGAAGGGCGACGGCTCCGGGGTGGTGACCTCGACCAGGCGTACCTTGCGGGCCTCCAGGTCGCCCATCAGCTCCACGAGGCCGGGAACGTCGAAGACGTCCTGAAGGCACTCGCGGACCGCTTCCAGGACGATCGGGAACGAGCCGTACTCGCTCGCCACCTGGAGCAGTTGGGCGGCGCGCTGGCGCTGCTGCCACAGCGGGGTGCGCTTGCCGGGGTTGCGGCGCGGCAACAGCAGCGCGCGGGCGGCGCACTCGCGGAAGCGGGCCGCGAACAGGGCCGAGCCGCCGACCTGGTCGGTGACGATCTGGTCGACCTCGCCCTTGTCGAAGACGACGTCCGCCGCACCGACCGGTGCCTGCTCGGCGTCGTATTCCGTGCCGGCCCTCGTCGGCTCCTGGTCGAGCAGGTCCAGGCTCATGAGGTCGGCGTCCGGCAGTCGCAGGACGATGCCGTCGTCGGCGTGCATGACCTGGGCGTCCATGCCGTAGCGCTCGGAGAGTTTGGCACCCAGCGCCAGGGCCCAGGGGGCGTGGACCTGGGCGCCGAAGGGGGAGTGGACGACGACCCGCCAGTCGCCCAGCTCGTCCCGGAAGCGCTCCACGACGATCGTGCGGTCGTCGGGGATGTGCCCGCAGGCCTGGCGCTGCTCGTCCAGGTACGAGATCACGTTGTCGGCCGCCCAGGTGTCCAGCCCCGCGGTGAGCAGCCGGAGCCGGGCGTCCTCCTTGGACAGGGAGCCGACCTCGCGCAGGAACGCGCCGACCGCGCGGCCGAGCTCCAGCGGGCGACCCAGCTGGTCGCCCTTCCAGAACGGCAGACGGCCCGGGACACCGGGGGCGGGGGAGACCAGGACGCGGTCACGGGTGATGTCCTCGATACGCCAGGAGCTGGTGCCGAGCGTGAAGACGTCGCCCACGCGCGACTCGTACACCATCTCCTCGTCGAGCTCGCCGACCCGGCCGCCGCCCTTCTTGGGGTCGGCGCCCGCCAGGAACACGCCGAACAGGCCACGGTCTGGGATCGTGCCCCCGGAGGTGACGGCGAGACGCTGGGCGCCGGGACGGCCGGTGATCGTGCCCGCGACGCGGTCCCAGACGACGCGCGGGCGCAGCTCGGCGAACGCGTCGGACGGGTAGCGGCCGGCCAGCATGTCCAGGACCGCCGTGAACGCGGACTCGGGAAGTGACGCGAACGGGGCGGCCCGGCGGACCGTGGTCAGCAGGTCGTCGACCTGCCAGGTGTCGAGCGCCGTCATGGCGACGAGTTGCTGCGCCAGGACGTCCAAGGGGTTGGCGGGGACCTTCAGGGACTCGATCGAGCCCGTACGCATCCGCTCGGTGACCACCGCCGCCTGGACGAGGTCACCGCGGTACTTCGGGAAGACCACACCGGTGGACACCGCGCCCACCTGGTGTCCCGCGCGGCCGACGCGCTGGAGGCCCGAGGCCACCGACGGCGGGGACTCGACCTGGACGACGAGATCCACCGCGCCCATGTCGATGCCGAGCTCGAGGCTGGAGGTCGCCACGACGGCGGGCAGCCGGCCCGCCTTGAGGTCCTCCTCCACGAGCGCGCGCTGTTCCTTCGAGACCGAACCGTGGTGGGCGCGCGCGATGACGGGCGGGGCGCCCTGGGCCGCGCCCGAGCCGCCCATGAGCTCAGCGGGGGAGTGGTGCTCCTTCAGCGGCTCGCCGGTGGCCCGCTCGTAGGCGATCTCATTGAGCCGGTTGCACAGGCGTTCGGCGAGCCGGCGGGAGTTGGCGAACACGATCGTGGAGCGGTGGGCCTGGACGAGGTCGGCGATCCGCTCCTCGACATGCGGCCAGATCGACGGACGCTCCGCCCCTTCGGAGCCTTCGGCGACCGGGGAGCCGCCCAGTTCGCCCAGGTCCTCCACCGGGACGACGACCGAGAGGTCGAACTTCTTGCCGGACTTCGGCTGGACGATCTCCACCTTGCGGTGCGGGGAGAGGTAGCGCGCCACCTCGTCGACCGGCCGGACCGTGGCCGACAGGCCGATGCGGCGGGCCGGCTTGGGCAGCAGTTCGTCCAGCCGCTCCAGGGAGAGCGCCAGGTGCGCGCCTCGCTTGGTGCCCGCCACCGCGTGCACCTCGTCCAGGATCACCGTCTCGATGCCCGTCAGGGCGTCGCGCGTGGCCGACGTCAGCATCAGGAACAGCGATTCGGGTGTCGTGATCAGGATGTCCGGGGGGCGGGTGGACAGCGCGCGGCGCTCCGCGGGCGGGGTGTCGCCGGAGCGGATGCCGACCTTGACCTCCGGCTCGGGCAGGCCGAGACGCACGGACTCCTGGCGGATGCCCGTGAGGGGGCTGCGCAGATTGCGCTCCACGTCGACCGCGAGGGCCTTGAGAGGCGAGACATAGAGGACTCGGCAGCGCTTCTTCGGGTCCGCGGGAGGGGGCGTCGAGGCGAGCTGGTCCAGGGCGGCGAGGAAGGCGGCCAGGGTCTTCCCGGAGCCGGTCGGGGCCACCACCAACACGTCCGAGCCCTCGCCGATGGCCCGCCACGCGCCCGCCTGGGCCGCGGTGGGCGCGGAGAACGCCCCCGTGAACCAACCGCGGGTCGCGGGGGAGAAGCCGTCGAGGGCTCGGTGTGCGGAGCTGACCATGCGTCCATCCTGCACCCGGCCACTGACAATTGCTCTGACCTGCGCAGATGCGGCGTTCTCTCGTGCCCAGGCTGTCGGCTCCCTCCGTGCCCGGACTGTCGGAGTTCGCCGTGCGGCGGGGCGCGGGATGGCCGGGGGGGGAAGGGGCTGAGGTCCGGTGGGTCGGGGGCGCGGAGCACAGTGGCTCGGGTGGCCGGTGGTCCGGTGGCGTGTCGCGGAGAATGGGCAGGTGGTGCATTCGGGTTCTGGATCGGGTGAGCTGGCGCGGCACTGGCGGTATGCGGAGCTGCCCGGCGTCGATCTGCTGCGGGCCCGGTACGTCCGCAAGACGTTCGTGAGGCACACCCACGAGCACTTCGTGATCGCCGCCATCGCCGAGGGGGTGGAGGTCTTTCACCACCGTGGGGCCGATCAGTACGCGGGGGCGGGAACCCTCGCACTGGTCAACCCGGACACTCCGCACACCGGGCGGGCCGGGGTGCCGCAGGGCTGGCGGTACGGAGCCGTGTATCCGTCGCCCGAGGTGGTGGCCGAGATCGCGGCCGAGACCACGACCCTTCGGGGCGCCCCGGGATTCGTCAGCCCCGTGCTGGACGACGCGTACGCCGTCGGGCTGGTGCACCAGGTGCTCCGAGCCGCTGAGGAGGGCAACGCGCTGGCCGCCGACACGCTGCTGCGGGTGGCGGTGACGCGGCTGCTGCGGCTCAACGGCGGACCGCTGCCCCAGCGGGAGGTGCGGTCGGCCGGAGCGCGCATCGCCGCACGCGCGCGTGGCGTGCTGGAGGAGCGGTTGGCCGATCCGCCGACGCTGGAGGAGCTGGCCGCGGACCTGGGGACCAGCTCGTTCGCGCTGCTGCGGGCCTTCCGGGACGTGTACGGGCTGCCGCCCCACGCCTGGCTGACCGACGCCCGTGTACGGCGGGCGAGGCGGCTGCTGGACGCGGGGACCGCACCCGCGGAGGCGGCCGTCGCGGTGGGGTTCACCGACCAGCCGCACCTCAACCGGCACTTCGCCCGGATCGTCGGAGTCCCTCCGGGGGCGTACCAGCGTGAGCGCAAGAACGTACAAGACATGACCGGAGGGCTGCTCGTACCGTCGGGGTCGTGGCAGAACAGACAGCTCTCACGGACATACGCGCCGACGGCGGAGGACGGCCCGACGCCGCCGTCGTACGGGACGCCCTCGGGGTCGGGATCGCCGTAGGACTCTCGGGGTTCGCCTTCGGGGTGACCTCGGCGGGCAGCGGACTCTCGGTGTGGCAGACCTGCGCGCTCAGTCTCCTCGTCTTCACCGGTGCGTCCCAGTTCGCGCTCGTCGGGGCGCTGGCGGCGGGCGGCAATCCCCTGACGGCGGCCGCGGGCGCCTTCTTCCTGGGTGTGCGCAACGCCTTCTACGGCCTGCGTCTGTCGCAGTCGCTGGCGCTCCCGCGCGCGGTGCGCCCGTTCGCCGCCCAGTGGGTGATCGACGAGACGGCGGCGGTCTCCCTCGCCCAGCCCGGACGGCGTGCCGCGCGCATCGGCTTCGGCGTCACCGGGCTGACCCTCTACGTGCTGTGGAACCTCACCACGCTGCTGGGCGCCCTGGGCGCCGAGGCCATCGGGGACACGGACGCGTGGGGGCTCGACGCGGCCGGGCCCGCCGTCTTCCTGGCGCTGCTCGCGCCCATGCTGAAGACCACCGCCGAGCGGGCCGTCGCCGGACTCGCGGTGCTCCTGGGGCTGGGCCTGCTGCCCGTGCTGCCCGCCGGAGTGCCTGTGCTGGCGGCCGCGCTCGCCGCGCCCGTCGTGCTGTACCTCGAGGGTCGGCGCCGGGTCGGCGGGGCCGACCGGGTCGACACGGGGGAGGAGAAGCGTTGAACACCTGGATCGCGATCGCCGCGACCGCTCTCGGCTGCTACGCCGTCAAGCTCGCCGGCCTGCTCGTGCCCGCGGGCCTTCTCGAACGGCCCGTCGTCAGGCGGTTCGCCGCCCTGCTCCCTGTCGCCCTGCTGGCCGCCCTCACCGCCCAGCAGACCTTCGCGGACGGGCAGGCGCTCGTGCTGGACGCGAGGGCCGCGGGGCTCACCGCGGCTGTCGTCGCCCTCATCCTGCGGGCTCCCTTCCTGCTGGTCGTCGCGGCCGCTGTGCTGGTGACGGCGGGGGTGCGGGCCCTGGGTGGGTGAGAGACAGGGCAGGACGGCCGGTCCGGGTGATGGGCGGCGCCGGCGGCACGGGCGGGGATCAGCCGATGGCGCGGCCGTAGGCCCTGAGGGTGCGCAGGGCCTCGATCGTCACGATGGGGCGGGCCTCCAGGGCGGTGCCCGGCGCCCAGCGGCGCCACCGGATGGGCCAGCCGCCGTCCGGCCGCTGATCGTCGGCGAGATGGTCCAGGGAGCGCTCCATCTCGTCGTCGGTGAACCACGCCCGCGCGAGGGAGTGCGGTGTCCGCGCGAAGTCGTACGGGAAGTGGTGCTCGCCGGGGGCGTAGCCGGGTGCGACCGGATACGCGTCCAGGTGGTCCGGGTCCAGCACGGCGAGCCGGTGCGCGCGCACCAGGCGGCCCAGACGGTCGGCGGCCGCCTCCGCGCGCGGGCGGTCGGAGGCGGAGTCCAGGAAGGCCACGGCGGCCTGGATCTCGTACGGGTGGGACCGCTCCAGGGAGTCCACCGCCTGCCAGCAGAAGTCCGTGGCCCTGAACAGCCAGGCGTGCCATACGTCGTTGCGGTGCAGCAGACCCACGACCGGACCGGTGGACAGGAGTTCGCTGGGCGGGTCGTCCACGATCGGGATGAAGGGCGCCGCCGGGTACCCGCGCTGGCTGGGATGGACCGCCGGCAGCGCGCCGTCGCCGGTCGAGACCGAGGTCAGGTAGCGGCACACCCGATCCACGCGCCGGCCGCCGAGGCGCCCGACGGAGTCCAGGACGCGCAGCGCCCGCGCGGTGTGCAGGGGCTGGCTCACGGGGCCGCGCAGATCGGGCTCCAGCGCGTGGCCGTATCCGCCGTCCTCGTTGCGGTAGGCGTCGAGCGCGGTCTCGACGGGGTCGGCGGCGCCGTGCAGGAAGTCGTGCGCGAAGAGGCGCTGCTCCAGCACGCGCGCGGTGAGCCAGACGAAGTGCTCGGCGCGGAAGAGCGGGGAGCGCGCCGGGGGCGTCGGGGGGAGTGGGGATGCTCCGGATTCGGCCATGCGTCAGACCGTAGGGCGGAAAGCGGTATCGGCAGGCGGTCCCGGCGAGGGCCACCCCCGCGCGCGGGATACTGATGTCATGCGGTTGACGGTCTTCTGGCAGCGAATGGACGAGCACTTCGGCGCGGGGTACGCCGAGACGTTCGCGCGCGATCACGTGATGGCGGAACTCGGCGGACGCACGGTGCACGAGGCGCTGGCGCACGGCTGGGAGGCCAAGGACGTGTGGCGCGTGGTGTGCACGGTGATGAACGTTCCACAGGAGATGCGCTGATCCCACAAGAAGATCGCAGGCGGTTCTCCGATTGTCGGTGGCGTAGGCGAGACTTGGCCCGTGGCACCCACTGACGAGACCGGACAGGTCGCCCGGCACACATCCCGGCTCGGCGCGACGCCGCCCACCGGGCCGCCCCCGGCCGACGGCGGCGCCGGTCAGGGCGCGCGCATGCCACGCTGGCTTCCGCGCGCCATGGTGCTCGCGCTCGCTCTCATCGGTGTGTTCCAACTGGGCCTCTGGGCCTTCCACCAGCTCATCGGTCTGCTGCTCAACATCATGATCGCGTTCTTCCTGGCCCTCGCCATAGAGCCGGCGGTCAGTCGGATGTCGGCCCGCGGGATGCGCAGGGGGTTGGCCACCTTCCTGGTCTTCTTCGGCCTGCTGATCGTGGTCGCCGGCTTCTTCACCCTGCTGGGCTCGATGCTCGCGGGTCAGATCATCAAGATGATCGAGGGCTTCCCGGAGTACCTCGACTCGGTGATCAACTGGGTCAACACCACGTTCCACACCGACCTCAGGCGTGTGGACATCCAGGAGGGCCTGCTCCACTCCGAGTGGCTGAAGAAGTACGCCCAGAACAGCGCCGCCGGGGTGCTGGACGTCTCCACGCAGGTCCTCGGCGGTCTCTTCCGGCTGCTGACCATCGCCCTGTTCTCGTTCTACTTCGCCGCCGACGGACCACGCCTGCGCCGCGCGCTGTGCTCCGTCCTGCCGCCCGCCCGGCAGGCCGAGGTGCTGCGGGCGTGGGAGATCGCCGTCGACAAGACCGGCGGCTATCTGTACTCGCGCGGGCTGATGGCGTTGATCTCAGGCGTCGCGCACTACGTGTTGCTCGAGGCCCTCGGCATCCCGTACGCGCCCGTGCTCGCCGTCTGGGTCGGCGTGGTCTCGCAGTTCATCCCCACCATCGGCACCTATCTCGCGGGCGCCCTGCCCATGCTGATCGCCTTCACCGTCTCGCCCCTGTACGCGCTGTGGGTGCTCATCTTCGTCGTGGTCTACCAGCAGTTCGAGAACTACATGCTTCAGCCCAAGCTGACCTCGAAGACCGTCGACATCCACCCCGCCGTCGCCTTCGGCTCCGTCATCGCGGGCACCGCCCTGCTCGGCGCCGTCGGCGCGCTGATCGCCATCCCGGCGGTCGCGACGCTCCAGGCGTTCCTGGGCGCCTACGTGAAGCGTTACGACGTCACGGACGACCCCCGCGTCCACGGACACCGGGGGCGCGGGGAGGGCCCGCTCACGCGCGCGCGGCGGCTGTGGGGGCGGGTGCGGCACCGTCGGGACGGGTCCGGCTGAGGGGGAGCGGCAGTCAGTACCTGAGGACCGCCCACGCTCCGGCCGCGACGACCGCGGCCGTGTAGCAACCCACCGCAGCGGCCACGATCCGCCGGCGTAGGGCCTCGCTCCAGGGCGTGCGGGACAGCAGCCGGGCCAGGGCGGGCAGCACCAGGACGGCGTGCAGGCTCACCCCGTGCAAGGGCTTGAGCGAGGCCGTCGAGTGGTACGCCGCCTCCTGGTGTCCGGTGCGGGTGAGCACGACACCGCGCGCGATCATCGCCGCCCCCGAGGCGAGCGCGACGAGCAGGATCGCGAAACCGGAGCGCACCGCGAGGGCCATCCCGGCCGGGCCTGTCGGCCGGTGCCGGAAGGACGCCAAGGCGAACCAGGCGAGCAGCACCACGAGGACCCCGCCGCCGACCGCCAGCGTCATGGACACGGCCGTGTCGAAGGGCGTCTCCATGTCCAGGTGCGAGGGCACTTTGCGCCATGCCTGGAGGGTGATGCCGGCGACCTCCACGACGCAGTCCGCGGCGAAGACCCCGAGCAGCGCGGCGCGCAGCCGTGGTCCGACACGCACGTACGAGGTGACCCGGACGACCGCGAGGAGCGTCACCCCGAAGGAGAGTCCGAAGGTCACCGGCTTGCGCCAGGAGACGGGTCCGCTCCAGGGGCCGCCGTCGACGGCGAATACCGCGAGATGGACGAGCCCGGAAAGGATCAGCGCGAGCGCCGTCGCCTCGTAGAGGTGGTATCGGCGGGATCGGGGGTACCGGACGTCCTGGTGGCACCGGCTGTCCGGGGGACGTGGGTGCGGGATCGGGTGCCCGGTCTCCGCTCCGCCGCGGGCGTGCCCGGTCTTCTGCTGGTCCATGCACCGAGCGTCCCTGCCACGTCGTCCACCGTCGTCGTCCTGCCGAAGACACCCGCCGTACGTCCGGGGAAGTAGCCGGGGTCGCCCGGGACGAAGGCATGCGTGAGCCGGATCGGGGGGCGTTGTCGGCGTGTGAACGTAGCCTCGGAAGTGCCGCGTGGTGCGCTTGACACGGAAATCGAACATCCATTCTTATTAAGGCACCGGTGAGACGCTGGTCGGGTGTTCTGTCCTGGTTTGGATGGAGAAGCGCCCGAGTTATCCACAGGCCGGACCGGCGTCGGGGCGCATTGTCAGTGGCAGGCGTTAGCGTCTTTGACGTGAAGCGATCGACTCAAGCAAACCGGGTGGAACCCATGGCAGGAACCGACCGCGAGAAGGCACTGGATGCCGCACTCGCACAGATTGAACGGCAGTTCGGCAAGGGCGCCGTGATGCGTCTCGGCGAGCGACCGAACGAGCCCATCGAGGTCATCCCCACCGGGTCGACCGCACTCGACGTCGCCCTCGGGGTCGGCGGGCTGCCGCGTGGCCGCGTGGTGGAGGTGTACGGCCCGGAGTCCTCCGGTAAGACGACGCTGACGCTGCACGCCGTGGCGAACGCGCAGAAGGCCGGCGGCCAGGTCGCCTTCGTGGACGCGGAGCACGCCCTCGACCCCGAGTACGCGAAGAAGCTGGGCGTCGACATCGACAACCTGATCCTCTCGCAGCCGGACAACGGCGAGCAGGCCCTCGAGATCGTGGACATGCTGGTTCGCTCCGGCGCCCTCGACCTCATCGTCATCGACTCCGTCGCCGCGCTCGTCCCGCGCGCCGAGATCGAGGGCGAGATGGGAGACAGCCACGTCGGTCTCCAGGCCCGTCTGATGAGCCAGGCACTGCGGAAGATCACCAGCGCGCTCAACCAGTCCAAGACCACCGCGATCTTCATCAACCAGCTCCGCGAGAAGATCGGCGTGATGTTCGGCTCCCCGGAGACCACGACCGGTGGTCGGGCGCTGAAGTTCTACGCCTCGGTGCGCCTCGACATCCGGCGTATCGAGACCCTGAAGGACGGTACGGACGCGGTCGGCAACCGCACCCGCGTCAAGGTCGTCAAGAACAAGGTCGCGCCGCCCTTCAAGCAGGCCGAGTTCGACATCCTCTACGGGCATGGCATCAGCCGCGAGGGCGGTCTGATCGACATGGGCGTGGAGAACGGCTTCGTCCGCAAGGCCGGCGCCTGGTACACGTACGAGGGCGACCAGCTGGGACAGGGCAAGGAGAACGCCCGTAACTTCCTGAAGGACAACCCCGACCTCGCCAACGAGATCGAGAGGAAGATCAAGGAGAAGCTGGGCGTCGGCGTGCGTCCGGAGGAGCCTGCCGCCGAGCCGGCCGCGGTCGCCTCGGCCACCTCGGCCACCCCGGGCACGCCCGCGGAAGACGCCGCCAAGACGGTTCCGGCTGCCGCGGCCAAGACGGCCAAGACCAAGGCCGCGGCTACCAAGAGCTGATCCGTGACGCGACGAACGGACTGGGCCGAGTACGTCCCCCCCGACACTCCCCGGGGGGCGGGGGGCGGGGTCGACGGCGGCCCCGCCCAGGCCGGCGACGACCGGCCGGAGAGCGGCTCGCACCGCGCTGACGGGACGGTCGGCGACGCCCGGCCCCGTAGCGGCCGGGCGCGGCGCGGCGACGAAGGAGGTCCACGCGGTGGGCGTGGGCGCCGTCGGCGCGGCTTCGCAGAACCGTCCGCCGAGGACGAAGGCGCCTCCTCCTCGTCGAGGGCCGAGCAGGGGGAGCCTTCAGGGGACCCGGCTGAGCGGGCACGGGCGATCTGCCTGCGCCTGCTCACCGGGACCCCGCGCACCCGTAAGCAACTCGCCGACGCCCTGCGCAAGCGGGAGATCCCGGACGACGTGGCGGAGGAGGTGCTCTCGCGGTTCGAGGAGGTCGGGCTGATCAACGACGGCGCCTTCGCGGACGCCTGGGTGGAATCCCGGCACCACAGCCGGGGGCTGGCCCGACGAGCGCTCGCCCAGGAGCTGCGGACCAAGGGGGTCGACTCGGAGCTCATCGAAGAGGCCGTCGCCCAACTCGACTCCGACCAGGAGGAGGAGACGGCGCGCGAGCTCGTCGCCCGCAAGCTGCGCTCGACCCGCGGTCTCGACCGCGACAAACGGCTGCGCCGCCTCGCCGGCATGCTCGCACGCAAGGGCTATCCCGAGGGCATGGCCCTGCGGGTGGTCCGACGGGCGCTGGAGGAGGAGGGCCAGGACACGGAGTTCCTGGACGACGAGGGGTTCTGAACGAGACGTTCGCCGGCAGTGGGGTGGGGACAACCCCCCACTGAGGACGCCGGGCCGCCGCAGTGCACAGGCATCTGTGCACAGGCGAGTGTGTACGCATGCCTCAGGAACCCGGTGCCAACGAGCCCCCGGACGCGGAACACGCCTCCGCGGCCCCCGTCGAACTCGGCGACCTCGCCGCTCTCAGGGCGCTCGCCCAGCCGCGTCGTCAGCGCATGCTCGAACACCTCACCCTGCACGGCCCTGCCACCTCGGCGACGCTCGCCCGCGCCCTCGGCCTGAACACCGGATCCACCAGCTACCACTTGCGTGAGCTGGCCAGATACGGCTTCGTCGAGGAGACCGACGCAGAGAGGTCCGCGCACCGGGGCGAGAACCCGGCCGAAGCGCGGCACGCGGAGCCGTCCACGCATCGGGAGCGCTGGTGGCGGGCGGTCCCCGGGGACCGCCGGTTCCCACCGCGCAGCCGTCAGAGTCCCGAGATGCGGCTCGTCATGGACGAGCTGAACCACCATGCCTACGCGGCCGATCTGGACCTCTTCGAGCGGCTCCAGCGGGACGCGGAGGGCGACGACCCGTGGGCGGACGCCTTTCCCTACTCACGCGGCACCATCCGGCTCACGCTGCCCGAACTCCGGGACTTCTTCGAGGAGTACATCGCTCTCCTCAACCGCTACAAGCGACCCGCATCAACGACGCCTCCGGGCGCGCGCACCCTCCTCACCCGCTTCCTCGCCTTCCCCACCTCCCCTCCCGACTCCGCCCCCTGCGTCAGCGACGGAAGAGAGGCCGATCCCTCATGATGCTGCGCTATGCCCTGAAGACCGTTCGTGCCCGCAAAGCGGGCTTCCTGGGGGCCTTTCTCGCGCTGCTGTGCGCGGCCGCCCTGATCAGCGCGTGCGGGACCCTCCTGGAGACGGGGCTGCGGGGCACCATCCGCACCGAGCGCTATGCCGCGTCGCCGGTCGTGGTCTCCGCCGACCAGAACGTCCACCGGACCACCGTCAAGCACAAGAAGGGCAAGACCAAGGTCAAGCACAAGGCCAAACCCATCGCCGAACGCGCCTGGCTCCCGGCCGACCTCGAGCGCAGACTCGCCACGGCACCCGGTGTCGCTCGTGTGATCCCCGAACTCACCTTCCTCGCCGAGCCGTTGACCACCTCCGGTACCCCGGACGCCGACGGCAGGCCGGCCTACGGCCACGCCTGGGACTCCGCCGCGCTGACGCCGTACCGGCTCACCGCGGGCACCGCTCCCGCAGCCGCCACCGACGTGGTCGTCGACCGCGACCTCGCCGTACGCGCCGGCCTCGCCCCCGGCGACCGGATCACCGTCCAGTCGACACAGGCCCCGCGCACCTACCGCGTCTCGGGCATCGCCGCCCCCGCCGCAGCCGTACGCCACCAGAGCGCCCTCTTCTTCTCCACCGACGAGGCCCGCCGTCTCGCCGCACACCCGGGGCAGGTCACCGCGTTCGGCGTGCTGCCGAAGGCGGGCATCGGGCCGAGCCGGCTCCGCGAGGCCCTGGCCGCGGCGCTGCACGGCACCGGAGTCCAGGTCAGCACCGGTGACGACCGAGGCCCCGTCGAGTTCCTCGACGCTGCCGCGGCCCGCGTCAGGCTGGTCAGCATGGGCGGAGCGATGGGAGGCACCTCGCTGCTCGTGGCGGTCCTGGTGGTCGTCGGGACCTTCGCGCTCTCCGTCCAGCAGCGCGAGCGCGAACTCGCCCTGCTGCGGGCCATCGCCGCCACCTCCGGGCAGATCCGCGGCCTTCTCGGGCGCGAGGCCCTGATCGTGGCGCTGGCCGCGGGCACGGCCGGAGCTCTCCTGGGGCTTCCTCTGGGGGGTTGGCTGCACGGCAGGTTCGTCGCCCTCGGTGCCGTACCGGCCACGCTTCAGCACACCGTGAGTGCCCTCCCTCCGCTCGCCGCGGTCGCCGCGACCCTGTTCGGCGCCTGGGCCTCGGCGCGGATCGCCTCCCGCCGAGTGGCCCGGATCCGTCCGGCCGAGGCATTGGCCGAGGCGCGGACCGAGCGCACCCGGCCCGCCTGGGGGCGCCTTCTCGCCGGCCTGTTGTTGCTCGCCGCCGGGGCGGTCCTCGTCACCCTGCTCGGCTTCCTGCGCACCGAGCCCGCCTCGACGCCCGTGACATTCCTCGCCGTCGTCGTACTGTCCACCTCCGTCGCGCTGCTCGGACCGCTCCTGGTCAAGGCGGCCGCTCTTCTCCTCGGTCCGCTGCGCCTGACCGGTCCCAGCGGCAGGCTCGCCACCGCCAACCTTCACGGGAACGCCGCCCGCATGGCCTCCGTCGTCACCCCTCTCACCCTGCTCATCGGCATGACCTGCACGGTGCTGTTCGTCCAGCCCACCCTCGGCGACGCGGCCCGCGCCGAGGTCCGCGAGGGCGTACGCGCCGACTGGGTCGTCGCCTCCCAGGGGCCCGGTGTGCCCGGCGAGGCGGCACGACGACTGCGTAGGCAGCACGACGTCGTCACCGAGGTGGTCCGTACGACCGTCAGGGTCGGCCTCGACAAGTACGCGGCCCAGGGCGTCACTCCGGCCGCCGTCAGCCGTACCTGGGACCCCGATGTCACCGCCGGCTCCCTCGACGGGCTCACCGAGCACACCGTCGCCGTCAGTGAACTGGCCGCGGACCAGCTCCACCTGGCGCCGGGAAGCACCCTGAAGCTCACGCTCGGCGACGGCACGCCCGCCACACTCACCGTCGCCGCCGTCTACGCCAGGGGTCTCGGCTTCGGCGACCTCACCTTCGCGCACGACCTGGTCGCCCGCCACGTCGACAACCCGCTCGCCTCCTCCCTGCTCGTCAGCACGACCCGTACACAGACACAACTAGCGACTACACTGCGTGAGTTCCCGGGACTCAGGGTGATTTCCCCGGCCGTCGCCGACGCGCTGCGGGCCGAGCGGCAACAGACGAACGCGGAGGTCGACTTCCTGGCCATGGGGCTGATGCTGGCGTTCACGGCCATCGCCGTGGTCAACACGCTCGCCATGTCGGTCGCCGAGCGGGTGCGGGAGTTCGCACTGTTGCGCCTCGCGGGGGCGACCCGTCGTCAGGTGCTGCGCATGCTGCGTACCGAGGCCCTGTCGGTCCTGCTCCTGGCCGTCGCCCTCGGCAGCGCCATCGCCGTGGCGGTCCTGACCGCGTTCAGCATCGGCATGACCGGGCGGGCGGCCCCGGCGGTCGTACCGCTCGTGTACGCCACGGTGGTCGCCGGGGCCGGGCTTCTCGCGCTGATCGCCACCGCCGTGCCGGGACGCGTGGCGCTCAGGGTGCGCGCGGTGACGGTGGCGACCGCGAAGGAGTGAGCGACGCTCCACCTCCCCGCCGGGAGGCGTGATCTCCGAGACCCCCTGGGAGCGCAGGATTACCTTGCGCTCCCAGGAGGGTGAGTTCGTCCGGCCTGCCGGTACCGTCTGCTGCCGCCCGTGAACCCCCCTCTCTCCTGCGGGGGTTGTCTCCCGCACCTCCTGACAGGCGGCCTTGCCATGCCCGTGCCCACCCGCTCCCGAAGACCGTTCGTCGTCTCCGCCCTCGGCGCCGGTCTGCTGCTCACCGGCTGTGGAGTGTGGCCCTCACAGGCCTCGGCGCCCGCGGGCGCGGTCAAGGGCAGGATCACGCTGGGCTTCGTCAACGGCGGTACCACCGAATTCCATACGTGCCTCCAGGAGTCCGTCGAGCGGACGGCCCGCAACAACGGTGTCCATCTGCTGACGGCCAACTCGCGCCAGGACGGCGCCACGGAGGTCTCCAACATCGAGGACATGATCGCCCGCAAGGTGGACGCGCTGGTCGTACAGACCGTCGACGTCGACGCCCTCAAGGGGGACATCGCCGAGGCGAAGGCCGCCGGGGTGCCGATCTTCCTCACCTCGGTGGCCCCTGACGACACGTCCGATCTCCTGGGGGCCGTCGTGGTAGACCTGAAGGAGGTGGGGAAGCTGGACGCCGGGTGGATCGAGCGGGACGCCGCCGGCCGCGAGGTCGGCGTCGCCGTGATCGCGGGAGCCCCCGGTGCCGCCTCCGACGTGCTCACCGAGGCCTTCACCAAGAGGCTGCCGGACAACGCCGAGGTGGTCGCGAGCCGGCCCGGCATGTACGACCCCGTCAAGGCGCGGACGGTCGCCGCGGCCATGATCAAGGAGAATCCCGGCCTGGACTACGCCTTCGTCGCCAACGAGGAGATGGCGTTCGCCGCCCGCAAGGCATTCGACGCGGCCGGTGCCGAGGACGTCAGGATCGTGACGGTCAACGGCACCGACGAGGCGCTGGCCGCGCTCAAGGCCGGCAGTCTCGCCGCCACCGTCTCCAACTCGGCCGCGGACACCGGCGAACTGGCGGTGCAGAACGTCGTCTCCCTGCTGCGCAGGGACAACAGGGCCGACAAGATCGACAAGACGCCCGTCCGCCTGGTCACCAGGGACAACGCGGACACTGCCCCGCTGTACTGTCCGCGGGACTGAGCCCGGCGCACCACAGTCCCGCTACGACGTCACGGGGAGCCCCGCCGCCCGCCACGCCTGGAAGCCGCCGACGAGGTCGGTGGTCCGGTGCAGCCCCAACTGGTGCAGGGAGGCGGCGGCCAGGCTCGACGCGTAGCCCTCGTTGCAGATCACGATCGCCCGCACTTCATGACTCGCGGCCTCGGGGAGGCGATGACTGCCCTGGGGGTCGAGACGCCACTCCAGTTCGTTGCGCTCGACGACCAGGGCACCGGGGATCAGACCGTCCCGCTCGCGCAGGGCCGCGTACCGGATGTCGATGAGCAGCGCCTCACCCGCGCGGGCGGCCTCGTACGCCTCCCGCGCCTCCACGCGCGCGTACCCCTCACGCACCCGCTCGAGCAGCTCGTCCACACCCGTCGGCCGCTCCTCCCGAGATGCGCCCGGGCCGCTCACTGCCAGTCCTCCGGGCGCTCGACCTGCTCCAGCCGCAGGACGTGTCCCGTACGGCTGTAGCGGCGGATGCGGGGCAGCGGGGGGTAGTAGGCGTGGACGGAGACGGCATGTTCCTCGGTGGACCGGTTGAGGACCTCGTGGACGTGGTGACGTCCGAAGGAGCGGCCCCGGCCGGCCGGCAGTGTGCGCTCCCGGTCCACGTCGTCCGTCAGTTCGAGGGTCTTCCAGCCGTCGGTGGGCAGCCGCGCGGCGAGCGAGTACTCCTGCAGCTCGCCCCGCGCGGTCAGGAACGCGCCGACCGAGTCGGCATGGTCGTGCCAGCCGGTGCCGGTGCCGGGCGGCCAGCCGATCAGCCAGGCCTCGCTGCCGCCGGGGCCCTCCAGGCGCACCCAGGTGCGGCCTTCCGGGTCGAGGGGGAGCGAGGCGATCAGCTCGGCGTCGGCGGCCGTGCGGCGGACGAAGTCGAGGAGGTCAGCCTGCGTGGGCGCGGCGACCGCGGCGGTGGGCACGGAGGGGGAGACAGACACGGATACCGTCCTGAGAACGTTCGCGGGAGCGCACGGCCGCGCACGAGACGAAAGTGCGCATCGGCGGCGCGCGCCGGTGGAAAAGGGGGATGCGAGTTCAGCAGGACGGGCGACACACGCAGCCCGCATAGCGGACGAGGTCCATATGGACCCTCCGCCACAGGCGCACATCGGTGTCGGTCACGATCCGGAGTACACCACGCCGGTGTACCCCGGTCAACTCACCGTCACCATGTGGACCGCACAGTCACAGCCGGTACGAGCGCGCGTTCGTCGCCCGGCTCTCCTCCGGTCGTCGGCCGGGCTTCGTATGGGCTGCGCACGGGCGTGCGCCGGGCGGGGCCCCGCCCTCACTTGGCCGCGGAGCCGGCCGTGGCACCCGCTTCGGACGTCTCCCGTGCCCCCTCCGGCCCGCCCACCGTCGCCTCCGCCGCCGCGTACAGGTCGGCCGGACGTACTCCGTTGAGCGCGGTGACCAGACGGCCGTCGGGCCGGATCAGCAGCACGGTGTGCGCGGCCGCGCCCGGATAGCTCTCGGCCACCAGCAGCTCGGCCGGGCTCGGCAGGGCCGTCACCGCAGCGGCGAGCCGGGGCATGATCCCGGCGCCCACCCAGTGCCTGCGCTCCCACACGCCGGTGCCCGGCGCGATCAGCAGGACGAGCAGGGCACCGCGTCCCAGCCGGTCCCGCAGCCGTACGAACGAGCCGTCCTCCGCGGTCACGCGCACGTCCTCGACCGGCGCGCCCGGAGGCGTGTCCACCGGCACCTCCGCCTCCAGGTGCCGGGGCGCCAGAGGCGAGCCGTCGTAGGCGCCCGGCGCGCCGAGCGGACCGCGGCCGAGGTGACCGTCGGTGAGCAGCACGTCGTGACCGCGGGCCGTGCCGGGGACGTACGCCCTTATGCCCGCGCCGCCGCGCAGCACCGGCAGCGCCTGGTCGGCGGCCCGCAGCCGGGCGGCGACGGCCGCGCGCCGCTCCGCCTGGTAGCTGTCGAGCAACGCCTCGTGCGACCCGTGGTGCCAGGCCAGGGCCAGTTTCCAGGCCAGGTTGTCGGCGTCCCGCAGGCCTTCGTCGAGGCCCTGGGTGCCGAGCGCGCCGAGCAGGTGCGCGGCGTCCCCGGCGACGAAGACCCGCCCCACGCGCCAGCGGCGGGCCAGCCGGTGGTGCACGGTGTGGACACCGGTGTCGAGCAGCTCGTACGGAGGCGTGGAACCGCCGCTCCAGCCCGCCAGGGTCTCGCGGATGCGGGCCACGAGCAGCTCGGGCGTGACGAGGTCCTTGCCGGGCGGCAGCAGCCAGTCCAGGCGCCAGACGCCGTCCGGCAGCGGGCGTCCGGTGACTTCCCCGGCGGAGGGGCCGGACACCCGCCACGGCGGTGTCCGATGGAGCAACGCTTCGTCGGGCCACGGAAGTTCCGTGCGCAGCGCGGCGACGGCGTGTCGTTCCACCGCCGTACGGCCGGGGAAGCGGATGTCGAGGAGTTTGCGGACCGTGGAGCGCGGGCCGTCGCAGCCGACCAGGTGGCTGCCGCGCCACCAGGTGCCCCGGGGGCCGCGCGTGTGGGCCGTGACGCCGGAAGGTTCCTGCTCGATGCTGTCCAGGCGGCTGTCCACGGCGACCTTCACCAGCCGCTGTCCCACCAGGGCGGCGCGCAGGACGCCCGTCAGCACGTGCTGGGCGATGTGCAGGGGAGCGGGATCCGCCGGGTCGTCGAAACTGACCTCGCGCGTCACCTGCTTGCGCCGCATCGACCGCCATCCGGCCCAGTGGACCCCGGCCTCCTCGAGGGACGCTCCGGTGAGCCGCTCGATGAGGGCGGCCGTGTCCTCCCGCAGGACGACGGTGCGCGCGAGCCGTGGCTCGTCCTTGCCGGGGCCCTCGTCGAGGACCACGGAGGGCACCTGCTGGCGCGCCAGCGCCAGGGCGAGCGTGAGCCCCACCGGCCCCGCTCCGACGATGATCACCGGGTCCACGGCGTGCCGCCCCCTGCCCGTGACGGTGTCCGCGGGGACGTAAGGGAACAAGAGGTAGGAGCAGGGTGCACGATCACAGAACGTATGCAACCCATTGCCGCTGCTTGCGTCAAGTGACGGAGGCAGCGGCGCGCACGCCACTGCCTCCGTACAGGTCACACCACTTGAGTGGACGTCAGGCCGACGCGCCGCTCCCGAAGCCGCCGCCGACCTCGGCCGCGTTCAGATCGTCCACCTTGTCGACGCCGAGCACCGCGCCCGTGCTGCGCTTGCTGCGCCGCAGGTAGCGCTCCAGCCAGCTCGCGAAGCTGGTGAGGATGAAGTTCAGCACGATGAACATGATCGCGACGACGATGAAGCTCGGGATCACGTTGGCGTAGTTGGCCGCCAGCGTGCCGCGGGAGTTGAGCAGCTCGGGGAACCCGAGCATCACGCCGCCGAGCGCGGTGTCCTTCACGATGACCACCAGCTGGCTGACGATCGCCGGGAGCATCGCGGTGACCGCCTGCGGAAGCAGGATGCTGCTCATCGTCTGGCCCTTGCGCAGGCCGATCGCGTACGCGGCCTCCGTCTGTCCCTTGGGCAGGGAGAGGATGCCGGCCCGGACGACCTCGGCGAGGACCGAGGCGTTGTAGAGCACCAGGCCGGTGACGACGGCGTAGAGCGGCCGGTCCTCGCTGGTGACGTCCGTGGAGCGGGCGTAGAACTCGTTGGCGAACAGCATCAGCAGCAGCACCGGGATCGACCGGAAGAACTCGACCACCGTGCCGGACACGGCCCGCACCCACCGGTGGTCGGACAGGCGGGCGATGCCGAAGACCGCGCCGAGCGGAAGGGCGATCACCATGGAGAGCGCGGCCGCTTTGAGCGTGTTCTCGAGGCCGGGCAGCAGGTACGTCGTCCAGGCCTCGGACTCGGTGAACGGCTTCCACAGCGCGGAGGTGAGCTGGTCCTTCTCGTCCATCGTCTGCCACACCCACCACAGGAGCAGGGCGAGCAGGACGGTGAAGACCACCGAGAAGAGGACGTTGCGCCGCTTGGCGCGGGGTCCGGGAGTGTCGTAGAGGACCGAGCTCATCGCTTCACCGCCAGTCGCTTGCTGAGCCAGCCGAGGAAGAGGCCGGTCGGCAGGGTCAGTACCACGAAGCCGAACGCGAAGACCGCGCCGATGAGCAGCGTCTGCGCCTCGTTCTCGATCATCGTCTTCATCAGGTAGGCGGCCTCGGCGACGCCGATGGCGGCCGCCACCGTGGTGTTCTTGGTCAGGGCGATCAGGACGTTCGCCAGCGGCCCGATGACCGAGCGGAACGCCTGGGGAAGCACGATGAGCGTCAGGGTCTGGGTGAAGCTCAGCCCGATGGCCCGGGCCGCCTCCGCCTGCCCCATGGGCACCGTGTTGATGCCGGAGCGGATCGCCTCGCACACGAAGGCCGCGGTGTAACCGATCAGACCGAGCACGGCGAGCCGGAAGCCCTGGACCTTGAAGTCCTCCGCGCCCAGGGTCATTCCGAAGACGTCGGCCAGGCCGAGCGAGCTGAAGAGGATGATGACCGTCAGGGGGATGTTCCGGACGATGTTGACGTAGGCGGTGCCGAACCCGCGCATCAGCGGGACCGGACTGACCCGCATTCCGGCCAGCAGGGTGCCCCAGATCAGGGAGCCCACGGCGGAGAGGGCGGTGAGCTTCACCGTCATCCAGAACGCCCCTAGGACGTCGTAACCATCAAGAAAGTCGAACACGATCTCCCGCGCTTCCGGGTGGGTGGCCTATGAGGAGGGCGGGGCGCGCCGCCGCCGTGATCGCGACGGACGGCGGCGCACCGCAGGTACCCCGCTGGGTGAGCTGTCGTTACGAGGCGTTCGGGACGATGACGCCGATCTTCGGGGCAGCCTCGTTCTTGTAGCCCGCCGGGCCGAAGTTGGCGTCGACGGCCTTCTGCCACGAGCCGTCGCTGACCATCTGCTCCAGCGCCTTGTTGATCTTTTCCACGGTCGCGGTGTCGCCCTTCTTGACGCCGACGCCGTAGTTCTCGTTGCTGAGCTTCAGGCCCGCGAGCTTGAACTTGCCCTTGTACTGGTCCTGCGCGGCGAAGCCGGCGAGGATCGAGTCGTCAGTGGTGACCGCGTCCACGGAGCCGTTCTGGAGGCCGGCGATGCACTCCGAGTAGGAGCTCACCTCCTTGAGGTTCGCCTTGGGGGCGATCGACTTCTGCACGTTCTGCGCCGAGGTCGAACCGGTCACGGAACACAGGTTCTTGCCGTTGAGGTCGTCGCCCTTGGCGATCTTCGAGTCCGTCTTGACCAGCAGGTCCTGGTGGGCCAGCAGGTACGGGCCGGCGAAGTCGACCTTCTGCTTGCGCTCGTCGTTGATCGAGTAGGTGGCCGCGATGAACTTCACGTCACCGCGCGCGAGGGCGTTCTCGCGGTCGGCGCTCTTCGTCTCGACGAACTCGATCTGGTCCGGCTCGTAGCCGAGCTGCTTGGCGACGTAGGTCGCGACGTCCACGTCGAAGCCGGCGAAGGACCCGTCGGGCTTCTTCAGACCGAGGCCGGGCTGGTCGTACTTGATGCCGACCTTGATCTTGCCGCCGCCGCCGCTGGAGCTGCTGCTGCCGCTGTCGTCCTTGTTGTCGTCGCCACCACAGGCGGTCGCGGTCAGGGCGAGGACGAGGGCTACGGCGGAGGCGGCGGTGACCTTGCGAAGCTTCATGAGGAACTTCCTTAGAAGAGTGGTGAAGTACTGCGTGCGGTGCGGGTTCCGTCAGTGATGCAGGTCAGCGCTGCAGGTCAGTGGTGCAGGATCTTCGACAGGAAGTCCTTGGCACGGTCGCTGCGCGGATTGCTGAAGAACTGGTCGGGCGCAGCCTCTTCGACGATGCGTCCGTCCGCCATGAACACCACGCGGTTTGCAGCCGATCGTGCGAAACCCATCTCGTGGGTGACGACGATCATCGTCATGCCGTCCCTGGCCAGCTGCTGCATGACTTCGAGGACCTCGTTGATCATCTCGGGGTCCAGGGCCGACGTCGGCTCGTCGAAGAGCATGACCTTCGGGTCCATCGCCAGCGCCCGCGCGATGGCGACGCGCTGCTGCTGACCGCCGGAGAGCTGCGCGGGGTACTTCTCGGCCTGGGTGGCCACACCGACCCGGTCGAGGAGGGCGCGCGCCTTCTCCTCGGCCTTCTTCTTGTCGGCCTTGCGGACCTTGATCTGGCCGAGCATCACGTTCTCGAGCACGGTCTTGTGCGCGAACAGGTTGAACGACTGGAACACCATGCCGACGTCGGCGCGCAACCGGGCCAGTGCCTTGCCCTCCTGGGGCAGCGGCTTCCCGTCGATGGTGATCGCGCCGTCGTCGATCGTCTCCAGGCGGTTGATGGTGCGGCACAGGGTCGACTTGCCGGACCCGGAGGGTCCGATGACCACGACGACCTCGCCGCGGTCGATCGTGAGGTCGATGTCCTGGAGAACGTGCAACGCGCCGAAGTGCTTGTTGACGCTCTTCAGGACGACCAGTTCACCGCTCGCGACCGCGTCTTCCTTGGTCACCGATACTTCGGTCATCGCTCTGGTGCTCCGTCCTCCTCGGTTTCGGAGGACAGTAGTGACCTGCCGCGACCAGCGTCATTACATCTGAGGGGAATCTGAGCATCACGATCCGATAGCAATCGGACACGTGTCGTAGCACTTGCGACCTGCGGGCGTATCGGGCGGATAACGGAAGCCGGGTGCAACCGGAACCCTCTTGACTGCGTCCTCGTCCATCAGCGTGACTGCCATGATGCACACACGCGTGTGCCCGCGTTTTTCCGACCGAAGAACCGAACACCCGTTTTAGTGAGTCAGACCGTATGACCGATGAACCGGAGGAGGCCGGCATGAGACTGCTGCTCGTCGAGGACGACAACCACGTCGCCGCCGCCCTGTCCGCGGTCCTGAAGCGGCACGGTTTCGACGTCACCCACGCGCGCAGTGGCGAGGAGGCGCTCCAGGCGCTCGTCCCGGAGGGCCCCGGCTTCAGTGTCGTGCTGCTCGACCTGGGCCTTCCCGACCAGGACGGATACGAGGTCTGCGGCAAGATCCGCAAGCGCACCGCCACCCCGGTGATCATGGTGACCGCCCGCTCCGACGTGCGCTCCCGCATCCACGGCCTCAACCTGGGCGCCGACGACTACGTGGTGAAGCCGTACGACACCGGGGAGCTGCTCGCCCGTATCCACGCCGTCAGCCGCCGCACCGTCCACGAGGACCCGGAGGCCGGCGGGGAGGACGCGCTGCGCCTGGGCCCCGTGCACATCGAACTGCCCACCCGGCGCGTCACGGTCGACGGTTCGGTCGTCCAGCTGACCCGCAAGGAGTTCGACCTCCTGGCGCTGCTCGCCCAGCGTCCCGGTGTGGTCTTCCGCCGCGAGCAGATCATCAGTGAGGTGTGGCGCACCAGCTGGGAGGGGACCGGGCGCACCCTGGAGGTGCACGTGGCCTCGCTGCGCGCCAAGCTGCGCATGCCCGCGCTGATCGAGACCGTACGCGGCGTCGGCTACCGGCTCGTCGCCCCGGGCGCGTAGCGGGGACCGCGGTTGCGTACTCGTCTTCTGCCGCTGCTCATCGTGCTGATGGCGGCCGTGCTGCTGGCCCTCGGGGTGCCGCTGGCCGTCAGCGTGGCGGGCGCCCAGCAACAGAACGTGGTCGTCGACCGCATCGACGACACCGCGCGGTTCGCGGCGCTCGCCCAGTTCGTCACCGCCTCGTCGGGAGTCAACGACTCCGCGTCGGCCACGAACGAACGACGCGCGACGCTCAGCAGGGAGCTCGACAGCTACTACGACGTCTACGGCATTCGCGCCGGTGTCTTCTACGGCACCGACACCCCCATGGCTCATGCCCCCAGCGACTGGTACCTCCCCGAAACGGGGGAGGTGCGGGAAGCCTTCGAGGAGGCGCTGCTCAGCCGTCGCAGCCACGACCCCCGGCAGGTGTGGCCGTGGCAGCGCAACCGGCTCGTCGTGGCGTCTCCGGTCATCCGGGACGGTGACGTCGTCGCCGTCGTCGTCACCGATTCGCCCACCGGGCCGATGCGGTCGCGGATCCTGCACGGCTGGCTGGTCGTCGGCGCGGGCGAGATCGCCGCGATGCTGCTGGCCATCGGCGCCGCCCTGCGGCTGACCGGCTGGGTGCTGCGACCGGTACGGGTCCTGGACGCCACCACCCACGAGATCGCGAGCGGCCGCCTGAAGTCCCGGGTCGCGGTGGCCGGTGGGCCCCCGGAACTCCGGCGGCTGGCCGGGGCGTTCAACGAGATGGCGGACAACGTCGAGGACGTGCTGGAGCAGCAGCGCGCCTTCGTCGCCGACGCCTCGCACCAGCTGCGCAACCCGCTCGCCGCACTGCTGCTGCGCATCGAACTGCTCGGGTACGAACTCCCGGAGGGCAACGAGGAGATCGCCTCCGTCCAGAACGAGGGCAAGCGACTGGCCCAGGTCCTGGACGACCTGCTCGACCTGGCCCTGGCCGAGCACGCCGAGGCCGACCTGCGGGTCACCGACATCGGCGCGCTGGCCGCCGAGCGCGTGGCCGCCTGGGCGCCCACCGCCGCGGCCAAGGGCGTCCGGCTGGTCGGCGACTGCCCGCCCACCACGGCATGGGCCGACCCGGTGACGCTGTCCAGCGCGCTGGACGCCGTGATCGACAACGCCGTGAAGTTCACCCCGCGGGGGGAGAACGTCACGGTCACCGTCGCGGCCGACGGCGAGACGTCGACCGTCGTCGTCACCGACAACGGGCCGGGGCTGACCGACGAGGAACTCACCCGTGTGGGCGACCGTTTCTGGCGCAGCGGCCGCCACCAGAACATCAAGGGCTCGGGGCTGGGCCTGTCCATCTCCAAGGCCCTGCTCGCGGCGGGCGGCGGCTCCCTCTCCTACGCCCACCACGAGCCCGGTGGACTGACGGCGACGGTGTCCGTGCCGAGGTCGCCGACGTCGTAGCCGGCGGTCCTACGGCTTCACGGAGCGGTAGTAGCGCCGGGCGCCCTCGTGCAGCTTCAGCGGGTCGGTGTAGATGGCCGTGCGCAGGTCGACCAGCTGCGCGGAGTGCACATGCGCACCGATCCCGTCCCGGCTCTTGATCACGGTTCGGGTCAGCCACTCGGTGAGCCGGGGCGCCATGTCCGTACGGGTCATCAGCAGGTTGGACACCGCGATCGTCGCCACGGTCGAGCCGTTCTGGATCGTGGGATACGCCGACTCGGGCATGTTCGTGGCCCGGTAGAACCCGGTGGCGTCGTCCTGGTCGTGCATCTTGGCGACGAGGTCGGGGCCGATCGGCACGAACCGGAAGGTGAAGTCGTCGGCCAGCTTCTCCAGTCCGGCCGTCGGCACCCCGCCGGACCAGAAGAAGGCGTCGATCCTGCCCTTCTTCAGCTGCTCGGGACCGGTGTCGATGCCCTGCGACACGGCGTCGATGTCCTTCGCCGGGTCCAGGCCGGCCGCCTTGAGCACCCGCTCGGCGATCAGCCGCACACCCGAGCGGGGCAGCCCGGTCGCCACGGTCCTGCCCCGCAGGTCAGCGACGGACCGGATGTCGGAGTCGCGCGGCACCACGAGCTGGACGTAGTCGTCGTACAGGCGGGCCACCCCACGCAGCCGGGCGGCCGAGCCGGGGTGCTGCCGCTCGTACGTCTCCACCGCGTCGGCCGCGGCGATCGTGAAGTCGGCCTTGCCGGTCGCCACGCGCTCGACGTTCTCCTGAGATCCGTTGCTGGTCGACAGCTTCACGTCCAGGTCGGGCATGTCGCGGGCGAGCTCCGCGCGCAGGCGGCTGCCGTACTCGTAGTAGACGCCGCTCGACGTGCCCGTGCTGAAGGTGATCGACCCGCTCGGCGGGTCCTCGCCCAGCGGCAGCAGCCACCACAGCAGCAGCCCGAGGACGACGACACCGGCGGCCGTGCCCTGGAGGGCGCGGCGCCTGTCGATACGGGAGAACAACGGGGACATGGGCGCGATCCTGCCAGCCGGAACGCGGTGCTGACCAGGGCGGGGCTCACAGGGCCGGTTGCGGACCGCAGTGTCAGTGGCCGTCGTTACAGTCGGTGCATGAGTTCCTCGCCCGCCGAACTGGTCCGTGAGTTCCACCGTGCCTTCGGGCTCGACGCCCGCAGCACGCCGACGGAGGTGTCGCCCCGCCTCGCCGCGCACCGCGGAGAGCTCCTCGCCGAGGAGGCGGCGGAGGTCGCCGAGGTGTCGGTGAGCGGCCCGCTGGACCGGCTTGCGCACGAGCTGGCCGACGTCGTCTACGTCGCCTACGGCACGGCCCTGGTGCACGGGATCGACCTCGACGCGGTGCTCGCCGAGATCCACCGGTCCAACATGACCAAGCTGGGCCCCGGTGGCCAGGTCGCCCGCCGTGCGGACGGCAAGGTCCTCAAGGGCGAGCACTACGAGATACCGGACGTGTCCGCGGTGCTGCGCCGCCAGGGCTGGACCCCTGGCGGCGCGGCCTGAGGCCGGTGGTCCGGTCAGGAGGCCGACCCGCCGCCCGCCAGCTTCCACTCCCGGTGCAGCGCGCCCAGCGGGATGTCCCGCTGGAACACGGGCGTGCCGAAGATCGTCAGCTGGAGCCGCAGGGTGCCGCTCAGGTCGACACCGCCGTACACGGCCCAGGAACCCGCGGCATCGAACACCGCGTCGGTGCCGGTGACCGTGCCGGCGCCCTCGCCGCGGACGTAGGGCGCCAGATCGGCGACGACGCCGACACTGCCGTACAGGCCCACCGTGGCCTGGGCGCCGAGGGCCGCCTTCACGCTGCCGGCGGTGGTGACGGAGGTGCGCACCGGAGTGCTCTTCATGTTTGAGGAGCTGACCGGGGTCCAGCCCTGGCCGAGGCCGAAGGTGCCGCCCGCCGTGAAGTCGCCCTGGAGGCTCTGCTCCACGTCGACGGTGATCCTGCCGTCGCCGCTGATCTGGAGGTAGCAGGTCAGGTCCAGGTTGACCACGACGGGCACGGGGCCGACCTGGAGGACCGGATCGGCGTGCAGGGTGGCGAAGGGGATCCGCACCGGAGTGGCGGAGGCGCCCGCGCGGCCCTTGAGCGACCAGCCCGAGGTCCAGTCGCCGGACACGCCCAGGTACGCCGAGGCGGGCGCGGCGTCGGTGCCCTCACCGCCGTAGCGGAAGTCGACCTGCGGGGCGACCTGCACGAAGCCGGAGACGGAGGCGGCCGCCGACGCGGATGTGTCCCCGACGGTCGGGAGGTCGGCGCGCACGTCGAGTCGCAGGCTGCCGAGCGGAACCGTCGCGCCCTCCGGGCCGACGTGCACGTCGGCCGTCTTCGACCAGGAGACGTCGACGTCGGGCAGCAGCTCGTCGATGTCGAAGGCGGCCGGGGCGACCGGCACGCTGCCCTTGGCGGTGTCGTTCCCGAGCAGGGCGTTGAGCTGAGCCGGCGCGGTCTGCACCTCGGTGCCCTCGTCGGTCTCGCCGATCACCTTCGTGACCTCGGCGAGGAGCCCGTTCGGGGCACCGGGCGCGGGGGCGCTGGCGATGACGTCGCCGACGGCGGTGCGGTGCGGGGCCGACGACGCGCCCGGCGAGGCCGAGGCCGAGGAGGAGCTCGTGGCGGAGGGCGTGGCGGAGGGTGCGGTGTCGGAGGCGATGACGGCCCGTCGGGTCTTGCCGTCGTACGAGCTGACGCTGAGCTTCGTCCGGTGGGCTCGTCCGTCGGAGTCCCCGGGGTGGGCCGTGGCGGTCGCGGTGCTGCCCGTGGGGGCGGCGGCCACCGCCAGCGAGCGGTCGGCGGCGGAGGCGGCGGTCTCCGCGTCGGCCTGACGGGCGGCTGCCGAGGAGGAGGGTTCGGCCTGCGACGAGGGGGAGGAGCAGCCCGCGGCGAGGAGGAGGGCGGATACGGCTAAGGCGGGCATGAGGGCACGGGAGTGCCTCGTGCGTGTGCGCAAGGTCGGTCCTGGAGGTGGGGGAGAGGAAGGGGGGACCGGCCTGGCAGCGGATTCCTACTGGCCGGTAACGAGCCATGAGCATGCCATGACCGTCTCCTCGCCACTCCGTGATCCGGACACGCTGTGCTGTGACGTGCGCCACGGAGTGTGGCGGGCCACGGGGTGTGGTGAGGGCCCGGCCACGGGGTGTGGTGAGGGCCCGGCCACGGGGTGTGGTGAGGGCCCGGAGGGGGTCCGGGCCCTCACCACGCCTCAGTACCTCAGTCGCGCACCGGCGTCTGCGTCCGCGCCTCGGGCGACTGCTCGGTCGTGGCGTGCTCGTGCGGCGTCCGGCGCCGTGCCCACCAAGCCGCCAGCGGCTCCGTGTAGCGGGCGGTGAGCGGGCCCAGGACGACCAGGATCAGGACGTACGCCGTGGCCAGTGGTCCGAGAGAGGACTCGATCCCGGCGGTGACCGCCAGCCCGGCGATGACGATCGAGAACTCCCCGCGAGCCACCAGCGAGCCGCCCGCCCGCCAGCGCCCCTTGACCGAGATCCCGGCTCGCCGGGCCGCCCAGTAGCCGGTGGCGATCTTCGTCGCGGCGGTGACCACCGCCAGCGCGAGGGCGGGCAGCAGGACGGGAGGGATGCTCGCCGGGTCGGTGTGCAGCCCGAAGAAGACGAAGAAGACGGCGGCGAACAGGTCGCGCAACGGGCTCAGCAGCGTGTGCGCGCCCTCGGCGACCTCGCCGGACAGCGCGATGCCCACCAGGAACGCCCCCACGGCCGCCGACACCTGGAGCTGCTGCGCCACGCCGGCGACCAGGATGGTGAGCCCCAGCACGACGAGGAGCAGCTTCTCCGGGTCGTCGCTCGACACGAACCGGGAGATGACCCGGCCGTAGCGCACCGCCGCGAACAGCACGAGACCCGCGACGCCCAGCGCGATCGCCAGGGTGACGCTGCCGGCCGCCAGCCCGACCCCGGCCACCAGAGCGGTGACGATGGGCAGGTAGACCGCCATGGCCAGGTCCTCGAGGACCAGCACGCTGAGGATCACCGGGGTCTCCCGGTTGCCGACCCGGCCCAGGTCGCCCAGCACCTTGGCGATCACCCCGGACGACGAGATCCAGGTGACGCCCGCCAGCACCACGGCCGCCACCGGCCCCCAGCCCAGCAGCAGCGCGGCGGCCGCGCCCGGCAGGGCGTTGAGGGCGAAGTCGACGAGACCGGCCGGATAGTGGGCCTTGAGGTTGGAGACCAGATCGCTGGCCGTGTACTCCAGGCCGAGCATCAGCAACAGCAGGATGACGCCGATCTCGGCACCGGTGGCGACGAACTCCTCGCTCGCGCCGAGCGGCAGCAGCCCGCCCTCGCCGAAGGCCAGACCGGACAGCAGGTACAGCGGGATCGGCGAGAACCGGAAACGGGCGGCGAACCGGCCGAGCAGGCCGAGGCCGAGGATGATGGAACCGAACTCGATCAGCAGGACCGCGGAGTGCACTCGATCACTCCCGACCGAGTATGGCCGCGGCCGCGTCCACACCTTCGCGGGTGCCGATGACGATGAGGGTGTCACCGCCCGCGAGACGGAAGTCCGGCGCCGGCGACGGGATCGCCTCGGCCCGCCGCAGCACCGCCACGATCGAGGAGCCGGTCTCCGTCCGCATCCGGGTGTCGCCCAGCAGCCGCCCGTTCCAGCGCGAGGTGGCCGCCACCTCGATGCGCTCGGCGACCAGCCCCAGGTCGGTGGTGTAGAGCAGGCTCGCGCTGTGGTGGGACGGCATCAGCGCGTCGATCAGCGAGCCCGCCTCGGCTCCGGTCAGCCGTAGCGACTGGGCGCAGGAGTCGGGGTCGTCCTCCTGGTAGAGACCGACCGTCCGCGTGCCGTCGCGATGGGCCACCACGGACAGGTGGCGCTGCTCCCGCGTCACGAGGTCGTACTGGACTCCGATGCCTGGCAGCGGTGTCGTCCGGAGGCGTGGAGCAGACACGTTTCTTCCCCTTGCTGGTCGTTTGCTGGGCGTTTCGTGGTCGTTCCTGGGACGTCTGGGACGGGTGCCCAAAACCGCCATGCTGCCATCCACACGTACGGTGACGACATGGGTGTCGTGACGGATGGACAGGGCCGACGGTGGGCGGAGAGGCTGGTCACGGCGGTGCCATGGAGAAGCGGCCGGTATCGCCCCGGGAGCCGACAGGAGCCGGAAACCGGAAGGCCCGCAAGGCCCGCAAGGCCTGCAAGACCCGGAAAGCCCGGAGGGGCCAGAGGGGCCGGAGCGGCGGGAGGGGCGGGAGCGGCCGGAGCGGCGGGAGGGGCGGAAAGAGCGGCACGACCTGCACGAGACCAACGAGACCAACCAGATAAGCGAGGCGGACGAGCCAGGCGAGTCTGCGGAGTCAGGCGACTTCACGGAGTCGGGCGAGTCAGCGGAGTCGGGCGAGGAGGAGCCGCGCACATGTCGCTGTTCTGGCGGATCTTCGTGCTCGACGCAGTCGGCCTGGTCGTCGCGGCCGCACTGCTGCTGGGCCCGGTCACCGTCTCCACGCCCATACTGCCGGGCGAGGTGCTCGTCGTGGTCGCGGGACTGGCCGCGCTGCTGACCGTCAACGTGGTGGTGCTGCGCGTCGGACTGGCCCCGCTGGGGCGGCTGGGACGGGCCATGGCCGCCGCCGACCTGCTGCACCCCGGGGCCCGTGCCGTGGTCGCGGGACCGGTCGAGACGGCCGAGCTGATCACGACGTACAACGCCATGCTGGACCGGCTGGAGGCCGAGCGCGCCGCCAGCGCGGCCGGGGCGCTGTCCGCCCAGGAACGCGAGCGTCACCGCATCGCCCGCGAACTCCACGACGAGGTCGGCCAGACCCTCACCGCCGTGCTGCTCCAGCTCAAACGCGTCGCCGACCGGGCCCCGCGCGACCTGCGCGAGGAAATCGGCCTGGCGCAGGAGGCCACCCGCGCCGGCCTCGACGAGATCCGCCGCATCGCCCGTCGGCTGCGCCCCGGAGTCCTCGACGAACTCGGACTGCTCAGCGCCCTGCGCTCGCTCGCGGGCGAGTTCACCACCCATGGACTGACGGTGCGCCACGACCTTCGCGCCGGTCTGCCCCTGCTGACCGAGGAGACGGAACTCGTGCTCTACCGCGTGGCCCAGGAGGCCCTCACCAACACCGCCCGGCACTCCGGCGCCGACCGCGCCGAGCTCCGCCTCCACCCTGTCGCCGACGGGGTCGAGCTCCTCGTACAGGACAACGGCAGGGGTCTGGGCGCGACGGCCGGGGAGGGCGCCGGGATCCGGGGGATGCGGGAGCGGGCCCTGTTGATCGGCGCGACCCTCACGGTGTCGTCGAGGGCGGACGGCGACGGCGGAACGGGCATACGGCTACGGGCGGCGGCGAGTGCCGGCCGGGACGCGGACGCGACGGCCCCGGTCGGAGGCCGCTGATGGTGGACGGCACGGCACCGGTCGGAGGCCGCTGATGGCGGACGGCACGGCACCGGCCGCACCCGGGTCCGCGACCTCTCCGACCCGCGTCCTGCTCGCCGACGACCACACCCTCGTACGCCGGGGGGTACGGCTCATCCTGGACGGCGAGCCCGATCTGACGGTGGTCGCCGAGGCCGGGGACGGCGCCGAGGCGGTCGATCGCGCCCGGGCCGGGGACATCGACCTGGCCGTCCTCGACGTGGCCATGCCCCGGATGACCGGTCTCCAGGCGGCCCGTGAACTGTCCCGCCGCCTCCCGGCCCTGCGCATCCTCATCCTGACCATGTACGACAACGAGCAGTACTTCTTCGAGGCGCTCAAGGCCGGAGCCGGCGGGTACGTCCTGAAGTCGGTCGCCGACCGGGACCTGGTCGAGGCGTGCCGGGCGGTGGTGCGGGACGAGCCGTTCATCTATCCGGGCGCGGAGCGGGCCCTGGTCCGTTCGTACCTGGAGCGGCTGCACCGCGGCGACGGTGTCGACGGGCTGCCCGCGCGGCCCATCACCGAGCGCGAGGAGGAGATCCTCAAGCTCGTCGCCGAGGGGCACACCTCCAGGGAGATCGGCGCGCTGCTGTTCATCAGCGCCAAGACGGTGGAACGCCACCGCGCCAACCTCCTGCACAAACTCGGCATGCGCGACCGTCTCGAGCTCACCCGCTACGCGATCCGCGCGGGCCTCATCGACCCCTGACGCCCGTCCCGGTCGTGGCCGCGCGATCTCCGGCCCCGGTCCCGCCGGTCCGCGGGTCGTGAGAACGGAGGACCGACGGGCGTTCCTCGGGGAGCGCCTACCCTTGAGCCATGACCAGCAGCAGCGACCGGAGCCTCGCAGTGGACGTTCACACACCCAAGAGCTACGAGATCCGCACCTATGGGTGCCAGATGAACGTCCATGACTCCGAGCGATTGTCCGGGCTGCTCGAAGAAGCCGGGTATGTACGCGCCCCCGAGGGGTCCGACGGCGACGCCGACGTCGTCGTCTTCAACACCTGCGCGGTGCGCGAGAACGCCGACAACCGCCTCTACGGCAACCTCGGCCGGCTCGCGCCGAGGAAGGCGAGCCGGCCCGGGATGCAGATCGCGGTCGGCGGCTGTCTCGCCCAGAAGGACCGCGACACCATCGTCAAGAAGGCGCCCTGGGTGGACGTCGTCTTCGGCACGCACAACATCGGCAAGCTCCCGGTCCTGCTGGAACGCGCACGCGTCCAGGAAGAGGCCCAGGTGGAGATCGCCGAGTCGCTCGAAGCGTTCCCGTCCACCTTGCCGACGCGGCGCGAGAGCGCCTACGCGGCGTGGGTGTCGATCTCCGTCGGCTGCAACAACACCTGCACCTTCTGCATCGTCCCGGCCCTGCGCGGCAAGGAGAAGGACCGCCGCACCGGCGACATCCTCGCCGAGATCGAGGCGCTGGTCGGTGAGGGCGTCTCCGAGATCACCCTGCTCGGCCAGAACGTCAACGCCTACGGCTCCGACATCGGCGACCGCGAGGCCTTCAGCAAGCTGCTCCGCGCGTGCGGCGCGATCGAGGGCCTGGAGCGCGTCCGCTTCACCTCCCCGCACCCGCGCGACTTCACCGACGACGTCATCGCGGCGATGGCCGAGACGCCCAACGTGATGCCGCAGCTGCACATGCCCCTCCAGTCCGGCTCGGACACGGTCCTGAAGGCGATGCGCCGGTCCTACCGGCAGGAGCGTTACCTGGGGATCATCGAGAAGGTGCGCGCGGCCATCCCGCACGCGGCGATCACCACCGACATCATCGTGGGCTTCCCCGGCGAGACCGAGGAGGACTTCGAGCAGACCCTGCACGCGGTCCGCGAGGCCCGTTTCACGCAGGCGTTCACCTTCCAGTACTCCAAGCGCCCCGGCACCCCGGCCGCGACCATGGAGAACCAGATCCCCAAGGAGGTCGTGCAGGCGCGCTACGAGCGTCTCGTCGCCCTCCAGGAGGAGATCTCCTGGGAGGAGAACAAGAAGCAGGTCGGTCGCACCCTCGAGCTGATGGTGGCCGAGGGGGAGGGCCGCAAGGACGGCGCCACCCACCGCCTCTCCGGCCGCGCCGCTGACAACCGCCTGGTCCACTTCACCAAGCCGGAGCAGGAGGTGCGCCCCGGCGACGTCGTGACCGTCGAGGTGACGTACGCCGCTCCGCACCACCTTCTGGCCGAGGGCCCCGTCCTGGACGTGCGCCGCACGCGCGCGGGGGACGCCTGGGAGAAGCGCACCGCCGAGAAGGCGGCGAAGCCGGCCGGCGTCCTGCTCGGCCTGCCCAAGATCGGCGTGCCCGCGCCGCTGCCGGTGGCCGCGGGCAGCGGCTGCGGCTGCGACTGACAGCCGGCGCGACGCCTGGTCGGTAGCCCCGTGGCCCTTGTACGGGGTTACCCTGCCGATCATGCTTGTCGCCGCCGCAGTCTGCCCCTGTCCGCCCCTGCTGGTGCCCGAGGTCGCCGCGGGCGCCGCTGCCGAGCTGGATGCCGCGCGAGCCGCCTGCTCGGACGCGCTGGCCGTGCTGGCCGCCGCCCGGCCGGATCGGCTCGTGGTCGTCGGGCCGGCCGAGGAGTCCGGGCGTGGCCCGCACCCGGAGGGCGGACGGGGTTCGTTCTCCGGCTTCGGGGTGGATCTCGCCGTACGGCTGGGCCGGGGCGGCGGGGACCCGCCGTCCGCACGCGAGCTGCCGCCGTCGCTCGCCGTCGCCGCCTGGCTGCTCGAACGGACGGGGTGGTCGGCCGCCGCCGTCGAGGGGCTCGGCGTCGGGGAACCGCTCGCGGCCGAGCGGTGCGTCGAAATCGGCCGGGGCATCGGCGCGGCGGCGGAGCGGGTCGCGCTGCTGGTGATGGGCGACGCCAGCGCTTGCCGGACGCTGAAGGCGCCGGGCTATCTCGACGAGCGCGCGGCGCCGTTCGACGCCGAGGCCGCGCGGGCGCTCGGCACGGCGGACCTCGCGGCCCTCAAGGCGCTGGACGCCGACCTGGCGTACGAGCTCAAGGCCTCGGGCCGGGCGCCCTGGCAGGTGCTGGCGGGCGCGGCCGAGGGCGCCGGACTGACGGGCGCGCTGCTCTACGAGGACGCGCCCTACGGGGTGGGATACGTGGTCGCGGCCTGGTCGTAGGGGCGCAGGTGGCGTAGGGGGCCTCTGGGGGCGTGCGGGTCGCAGGCGGCCGGACGGCGACGTCGTGCGGCCCCGGGGAGCGGCGCTGCCGGTGAAACGGCGGACGGCCGCGAGCGTCTCCGCCGCGCGGCCGTCCGCCGATCGATGGGCCCGTGTGAGGTGCCGCTCAGGAGGCCGGCGGGGGAGTGTTCGGCGGGGTGAAGGTGTCGCCGCCCCCGGCGGGTTCGTCCTTGTGCGCGAGCCGGTCCATGGCGCCCTTGGCCTTACCGGTGCCCGACTGGATCCTGTCGCTGTACTTGCCCTTGGTCTTCTCGTCGACGACCTTCGCGGCCTTGTCGAGACCGTGTTGGACCTTGTCCCCGTGCTGTTGCGCGAGGCCCGAGACCTTGCCCTTGGCCGGGGAGAGCCTGGCCTTCAAATTGTCCAAAAGACCCATGGGGCACCTTCCTCGCGGGTTCCGTCACGCACGAGCGCCTTCGCCCGCTTCGCTGTCGGCCGCCTCTTCGGCGGACTGCTGCCGAGGAATCTCGACCCCGTCGGTAGCGGCGACGGGGTCGAGTTCCTTCGTCTTCACCGGCTCCGGCTCGACGGCGCCTTCGGCCTCCTCGGTCCCGGCCGGCTCCCGCGCCGACGTCGGCTCGACCGTCCGCTCCGCCTCGACGCCGTCCGCCGGCGTACCGGCCGACGCGTCGGCGGCGCCCGCCGCCTCCGCCGTCGCCTCCTCCGTCGTCCTCGACCTCCGAAAAATTCGCGCCAATACGCCCATAACCACTCCATACGGTACTCGTGCGGGCGAAATCCCGCGTTGGCCGGTACGTCCGTTTGCGTCACCGGGGTCACCGCCCCCGTGAAGGGAGACGGGAATCTCGCAACGGGCAACGACGTCGGACCGGCGCCGTCACGTAACTCGTTCGAGGGCGGGGGCCGGGGTTTGCGAGACTGGTGCCGTGAGCAGCGCACCCCCCGCCCCCCGCGTCATCGCCGTCGTCGGACCGACCGCGGCCGGAAAGTCCGATCTGGGCGTATTCCTGGCCCAACGGCTCGGCGGCGAGGTCGTCAACGCCGACTCCATGCAGCTCTACCGAGGGATGGACATCGGCACCGCCAAACTGACGCCCGATGAGCGCGGTGGCGTCCCGCACCACCTCCTGGACGTCTGGGACGTGACGGAAACCGCCTCCGTCGCCGAGTACCAGCGGCTGGCCCGCGAAAGGATCGACACCCTGCTCGCCGAGGGTCGTTGGCCGATTCTCGTCGGCGGCTCGGGGCTGTACGTCCGGGGCGCCGTCGACAACCTGGAGTTCCCCGGCACCGACCCCGAGGTCCGGGCCCGGCTGGAGGAGGAGCTCACGCTGCGCGGCTCTGGCGCGCTGCACGCCCGGCTGGCCGCCGCCGACCCCGAGGCCGCGCACGCCATCCTGCCCGGCAACGGCCGCCGTATCGTCCGGGCCCTCGAGGTGATCGAGATCACCGGCAAGCCGTTCACGGCCAACCTGCCAGGTCACGACTCGGTCTACGACACCGTCCAGATCGGGGTCGACGTGGCGCGCCCCGAACTCGACGAGCGGATCGCCCGCCGCGTCGACCGGATGTGGGACGCGGGGCTCGTGGACGAGGTCCGCGCGCTGGAGGCGCGGGGCCTGCGAGTGGGGCGCACTGCCTCGCGCGCGCTCGGCTACCAGCAGGTCCTCACCGCCCTGACCGGCGAGTGCACACAGGATGAGGCGCGCGCCGAAACGGTCCGTGCCACCAAGCGCTTCGCGCGCCGTCAGGATTCGTGGTTCAGGCGCGACCCGCGGGTGCACTGGTTGAGTGGGGCCGCTGCTGACCTCACAGAACTTCCGGAGCTCGCGTTGGCGTTGGTGGAACGACCGGTCACAGCCTGATCACGTCATGGCATCGGGACGCCCAGGCCGTCATCCGGGCATCCGACGCCGTGCCATCATCGAGCTTCGATCGACCAAGTGGAGTCCGAGTTGGGAGGGCGCGTGGCGATGGAGGCCGGCCCTCGCGACACCGCAAAAGGCACCGAGCACCTCACCACCGAGCGTGGTGAACCGGAGCCCGAGGAAGTCCGTCTGAGCCCCGACGGGCCGGACGAGGACGACACCCGGGACGGCGTGAGCGACGACGGGCCCGAGCCCGAGGAGATGTTCGCGGGCGGCCCCGAGGTCGAGGTCGAGCTGCGCCCGCAGCGACGGCTCCAGATCTGGCAGCTGGCGCCCATCGTGGCGCTGGCCGCGGTCGGCTCCCTGATGTTCGCCTTCCCGCTCGCGTTCGACTTCGGTGACAGCGGCGCCATGATCGCCATGCTCGGGCTGCTGATCTGCTCCTGTGCGGCCGGCTGGGGAATGACGGCCGCGCGCCGCGTGGGTTACACGTGGCCCGGTCTGCCGCAGCGCGGCTCCGGTCGCCGTCCCGACTGGCGGGTCGTCCTCGCGTACGTCGTGATGGTCGCCGCGGTGGTGGCTCTGGCCGTGGGGCGGGTCGCCCGGCTGCGCTGAGCTCCACGCGCGCGTGGAGCTCACCGGCGTCGCCGCCCGGGACGGGGTGTCCTACCCACCCCGTACGATCGAGGAATGAGCACGCGGATCGCCTTCCTCAAGGGGCACGGCACCGAGAACGACTTCGTGATCGTCCCGGACCCCGAGAACGCCATCGACCTCCCCCCGACCGCCGTGGCCGCCCTGTGCGACCGCCGCGCGGGCATCGGCGGTGACGGGCTGCTGCACGTCGTGCGGTCCGCCGCGCACCCCGAGGCGAAGGACATGGCGGCCGAGGCGGAGTGGTTCATGGACTACCGCAACGGCGACGGCTCCGTCGCGGAGATGTGCGGCAACGGCGTCCGGGTGTTCGCGCGCTACCTCCAGCACGCCGGTCTCGTCACCGAGGGCGACCTCGCGGTCGCCACGCGCGGGGGCGTGAAGCGTGTGCACCTCGACAAGGAGGGCGACGTCACCGTCGGCATGGGCAGGGCCCGCCTCCCCGAAGGGGATGTCACGGTGAGAGTCGGCGAGCACAGCTGGCCCGCGCGGAACGTGAACATGGGCAACCCGCACGCCGTCGCCTTCGTGGCGGACCTCGCGCACGCGGGCGATCTCCTCGCCCCGCCGCCGTTCAGTCCCGCCTCGGCCTACCCGGACGGGGTCAACGTCGAGTTCGTCGTGGACCGCGGCCCGCGGCACGTCGCCCTGCGCGTGCACGAGCGCGGATCCGGCGAGACCCGCTCGTGCGGCACGGGCGCGTGCGCCGTCGCCGTGGCGGCCGCGCGCCGGGACGGCGCCGACCCGGCGGTCACCGGTGTGCCGGCGACATACGTCGTGGACGTCCCCGGTGGACGTCTGGTGATCACCGAGCGGCCCGACGGCGAGATCGAGATGACCGGGCCCGCAGTGATCGTCGCCACAGGCGAGATCGATCCGGGGTGGCTGGAAACAGTCGCCCGCTGATTCCGTCGAGGCTTGGCATCGGAGGCGGGACCGGCCCGACGACCCTGGGGGTCGCACCCCGGGGTCCGGTCGCGGGCTCGAATTCACGATCGAGATCGAGTCAGGCGGCTCAAAATCGTAAACCCCTGACCCTTCGCTCGAATGGGTGATCCGTTTCACGCTCGGCGAGAGGCGGTCAGTCGCGCGTGATGGGCTCGGTAGCATCAAGCACCGGCCCGGACGGGGAACCGTTCGCCAGTCCCCTGAGCCGTGTCCGCCCTGGGACACCCCGTCCGCCGGTCCACGCAGCCGGAGGTGCCCATGAGTGCGGAGGCCACGAATCCCGCGACCCCAGGCCCGGTAGTGCCTTCAGCGCCCCGCAGGCGCAGTCGCCCCCGGATCGACCTGCGGCGCCTGGGCCGGGCCGCGCTGCTCGGCCCGGCCTCCCGCGGCCGGCTGCCCGACGCGATCGGCCATGTGGTCGAGGCCCATCGCGCCCACCACCCCGACGCCGACCTGGAACCGTTGCACCGCGCTTATGTGCTCGCCGAGTCCTCGCACCGCGGCCAGATGCGCAAGAGCGGCGAGCCCTACATCACCCACCCGCTCGCCGTGACCCTGATCCTCGCCGAACTCGGCGCGGAGACCACGGCCCTGACGGCCTCGCTGCTCCACGACACCGTCGAGGACACCGATGTGACGCTCGATCAGGTCGGCGAGGAGTTCGGCGCCGAGGTGCGCTATCTCGTAGACGGCGTCACGAAGCTGGAGAAGGTCGACTACGGCGCGGCCGCCGAGCCCGAGACCTTCCGCAAGATGCTCGTCGCCACCGGCAACGACGTCCGCGTGATGTCGATCAAACTCGCGGACCGGCTGCACAACATGCGCACCCTCGGCGTGATGCGCCCCGAGAAGCAGGAACGCATCGCCAAGGTCACCCGCGACGTCCTCATCCCGCTCGCAGAACGCCTGGGTGTCCAGGCCCTCAAGACCGAGCTGGAAGACCTCGTCTTCGCGATCCTGCACCCCGAGGAGTACGAGCACACCCGCGAACTGATCGTCGACAACGCCTCCCGCGCGGACGACCCCCTCGCGGAGTTCGCCGAGGCGATGCGCACGGTCCTGCGCGACGCCGACATCCAGGCCGAAGTCCTCATCCGGCCAAGGCACTTCGTCTCCGTGCACCGCGCGTCCCGCAAGCGCGGCCGGATGCGGGGCGCCGACTTCGGCCGGCTGCTGGTGCTGGTGAACGAGGACGCCGACTGTTACGCCGTCCTGGGCGAACTGCACACCTGTATGACGCCGGTCGTCTCGGAGTTCAAGGACTTCATCGCCGTTCCCAAGTTCAACCTGTACCAGTCCCTGCACACCGCCGTCGCCCGCGAGGACGGCCAGGTCGCCGAAGTCCTCATCCGCACCCACCAGATGCACAAGGTCGCCGAGGCCGGCGTCATCGCCCTCGGCAATCCCTACACGGCTCCCGCGGAGGAGCAGGCCCGGGGGAGGGTCCCCGCGGACGAGGAACGCGTCGACCCGACCCGGCCCGGCTGGCTCTCCCGCCTCCTGGACTGGCAGGAAGCCGCGCCCGACCCCGACACCTTCTGGTCCACCCTGCGCGAGGACCTCGCCCAGGACCGCGAGATCACCGTCTACCGCCCCGACGGCGGCACGCTCGGCCTGCCCGAGGGAGCCACCTGCGTCGACGCCGCGTACGAGCAGTACGGCGAGGACGCCCACGCCTGCATCGGCGCCCGGGTGAACGGCCGTCTGGCGACCCTCAGCACCGTCCTGCGGGACGGCGACACCGTCCAGCTCCTCATGGGCCAGGACCCCGCCTCGGAGCCCTCCAGGGAGTGGCTGGAGCACGCCCACACCCCCGCCGCCCGCATCGCCATCCAGCGGTGGCTGGCGACGCACCCCGCCCCGGCCGAGCACGAGGGCGCGGAGAGCGCGGAGGACTCCGGGACCGCCAAGGCCGCCGAGGCGACCGCCCGTTCCGCCGCCGACACGGCCACACCGGACGCCCCCGCATCACGGCCCGGCGCCGCGATCACCGTCGTCGGCCGGCCCGACGCGAGCGTCCGGCTCGCCGGGTGCTGCACGCCCGTGCCCCTCGACGAGGTCACCGGCTTCGCGGTCCGCGGGGGAGTGGTGACCGTGCACCGCGCCGAATGTTCCGCAGTGGCGCGCATGGCGGACGCGGGCCGCGAAGAGGTCGACGTGCGCTGGGGCGACACCACCGGATGCCGGGTCACCCTGGTCGCCGAATCGTTCGGCCGCCCCCATCTGCTCGCCGACCTCACCGAGGCCATGGCACTGGAGGGCGCCGAGATCGTCGCCGCGACCGTCGAGCCACCGAGCCAGCAGCGGGTGCGCCACACGTACACCGTGCAACTCCCGGACGCCGGCCACCTGCCCACCCTCATGCGCGCCATGCGGAACGTGCCCGGGGTCTACGACGTGGGCCGCGCGCAGCATCACGCACCCGCATCCCCGGAGCCGACGTAGCAGGTGTCCACGCGCCCACGTGCGTGCGCCGCGCCGACCTCCACGCGCGCGTGGAGCGAAGGCGCGTCGCGCAGGTGTCCTCCCGGGCGTCAGGCACACGCGCGTGCGCAACCCGTTCGAGTGGGCCGGGCGCGCGTCGCCGACGCGACGGACGTGCGCGCTGGTAGCGGTGGTGCATGCTGCTCACCCCTCGCGCCCGGCTGAAATCCGCGCTCCTCGCCTCGGCCGTCTCCGTCTGCCTCGTCGCCGCGAGCGCCCGGGCGGTCCCGCTCGGCGTCGGCGACCGTCTGTTCCCGTACCTGGGCAACCCGGGGTACGACGTCGCCTCGTACGACTTGGCCTTCTCGTATTCGGGCACCAACACCAAGCCCCTCCAGGCGATCACCACCATCGACGCCTGGACCACCACCGCCCTGGACCGGATCAACCTCGACTTCGCCCAGGGCAAGGTCGAATCCGTCGAGGTCGACGGCGCGCCCGCGACCTTCAGCAGCGCCGGCGACGACCTGGTGGTCACCCCGGAGGACTCGCTGCCGGCAGGCAGCTGGATGCGGATCACCGTGCGGCACACCAGCGACCCCGTGAGCACCGACGGCCGGGACGGCGGCTGGGTACGGACCGCGGACGGCCTCGCCATGGCCAACCAGGCGGACGCCGCGCACCTGGTCTTCCCGTGCAACGACCACCCGTCCGACAAGGCGATGTTCACCGTCCGGATCACCGCTCCCAACGGCTACACGGCCGTCGCGGGCGGGCTGCCGACCGGGGTCGAGCGGGCCGAGAAGGCCACCACCTGGACCTACCGCACCCAGCACCCCATGGCCACCGAGCTCGCCCAGGTGTCCATCGGCCGTTCCACGGTCGTGCACCGTGAGGGGCCGCACGCCCTGCCCGTACGGGATGTCGTGCCCACCAAGGACCGAGAACTCCTCGAACCGTGGCTGAAGAAGACCCCCGACCAGATCGCCTGGATGGAGGGCAAGGTCGGCCCCTATCCCTTCGAGACGTACGGCCTGCTCATGGCCGAGGCCTCCACCGGGTTCGAACTCGAGACGCAGACCCTCTCCCTCTTCGAGAGGGACCTCTTCACCGAGCCCGGCTACCCCAAGTGGTACGTCGAGTCGATCATGGTGCACGAGCTGTCCCACCAGTGGTTCGGCGACAGCGTCAGCCCGCGCACCTGGTCCGACCTGTGGCTGAACGAGGGACACGCCACCTGGTACGAGGCGCTGTACGCCGAGGAGAAGGCGGGACGCACCCTGGAGGCGCGGATGAAGGCGGCGTACGGCGCCTCCGACCGCTGGCGCTCCACGGGCGGCCCGCCGGCACAGCCCAAGGCCCCCAACCCCGGCCAGAAGATCAGCATCTTCCGGCCCAACGTCTACGACGGCGCGGCCCTCGTCCTCTACGCCCTGCGTCAGGAGATCGGCCGGACCGCGTTCGAGCACCTGGAGCGGGCGTGGGTCCACAACCACCGGGACTCCACGGCGACCACGGCCGACTTCGAGCGCCTCGCCCAGGAGATCTCCGGACGCGATCTGGCCCGGTTCTTCAAGGACTGGCTGTACGGCGAGAAGACCCCGCCGATGCCCGGCCACCCGGACTGGAAGCCGGCGGCACCGGTCGCCAAGGGCGAACCGAAGGCCGCGCCGAAGGTCGCCCCGCCGGCTCGGCGGACCGCGAAATAAGGCCGTGACGAGACGGGCCGTACCGTGCGACCATCGTGAGGTCGGTGCGGCGCGGGACACGGGAATCTCCCAGAGTGCTCGCGCGTTGACCCTCATGAAGGCCGCTGTACCGGCATCCAACGACGTAAGGACCCAATGACCTCCTCTTCTTCCCCTTCCCAGGACACCCAGCGCGTTGCGCACGCCTACCCCGAAGGTCTCCGGGCCGATGCCCTGATGGAAGAGGACGTCGCCTGGAGCCACGAGATCGACGGAGACCGGGACGGCGACCAGCTCGACCGCTCCGAGCGCGCGGCCCTGCGGCGCGTGGCGGGCCTCTCCACCGAACTCGAGGACGTCACCGAGGTCGAGTACCGACAGCTCCGCCTGGAGCGGGTCGTACTCGTCGGCGTCTGGACCACGGGAACCGCACAGGACGCGGACAACTCCCTCGCGGAGCTGGCCGCCCTCGCGGAGACGGCCGGCGCGCTGGTGCTCGACGGCGTCATCCAGCGCCGTGACAAGCCCGACGCGGCCACCTACATCGGCTCCGGCAAGGCCCAGGAGCTGCGCGACCTCGTGCTCGAGACGGGCGCGGACACCGTCATCTGCGACGGTGAGCTCAGCCCGGGCCAGCTGATCCAGCTCGAGGACGTCGTCAAGGTCAAGGTCATCGACCGCACGGCCCTGATCCTGGACATCTTCGCCCAGCACGCCAAGTCCCGAGAGGGCAAGGCGCAGGTCGCGCTCGCGCAGATGCAGTACATGCTGCCGAGGCTGCGCGGCTGGGGTCAGTCGCTGTCCCGGCAGATGGGCGGCGGCAAGGGCGGCGGCCTCGCCACCCGTGGCCCCGGTGAGACCAAGATCGAGACGGACCGGCGCCGGATCCGCGAGAAGATGGCGAAGATGCGCCGGGAGATCGCGGACATGAAGACCGGCCGCGAGATCAAGCGCCAGGAGCGCAAGCGCCACAAGGTGCCGTCCGTCGCCATCGCGGGCTACACCAACGCCGGCAAGTCGTCGCTGCTCAACCGCCTCACGGGCGCGGGCGTCCTGGTCGAGAACTCCCTGTTCGCGACCCTGGACCCGACCGTGCGCCGGGCGGAGACGCCGAGCGGTCGCCTGTACACGCTGGCCGACACGGTCGGCTTCGTCCGGCACCTGCCGCACCACCTGGTCGAGGCGTTCCGCTCCACCATGGAGGAGGTCGGCGAGGCCGACCTGATCCTGCACGTGGTGGACGGCTCGCACCCGAATCCGGAGGAGCAGCTGGCCGCCGTACGCGAGGTGGTCCGCGACGTCGGCGCCACCGGCGTGCCCGAGATCGTCGTGATCAACAAGGCGGACGCGGCCGACCCGCTGACGCTCCAGCGGCTGATGCGGATCGAGAAGCGCTCCATCGCGGTCTCGGCCCGTACCGGCCAGGGCATCGACGAGCTGCTCGCGCTGATCGACAACGAGCTGCCGCGGCCGTCGGTCGAGGTGGAGGCGCTCGTGCCGTATACCCACGGCGGCCTGGTCGCCCGCGCCCACACCGAGGGCGAGGTGATCTCCGCGGAGCACACGGCGGAGGGCACCCTGCTGAAGGTGCGGGTGCACGAGGAGCTGGCGGCGGACCTCGCGCCGTACGTACCGGCTCAGCTCGCCTGAGCCCTCGCGGCCCGCTGAACGCCCGAAGGCCCGCCCCCGCTTGCCGCAGGGGCGGGCCTTCGGCGTGCTCGGCTCACTGACCGCCGTACGTCTTGCTCATGTTCTCGTAGAGCGCCTCGGCCTCCGGGCCGAGCTGGGGCCCGGCCAGCCAGCTGTTGTCGGCCGGGCCGATCGAGGTGTTGGAGACCAGTTCGGTCCTGCCGTCCACCACCCGGAACCAGCCGCCGCCGGACGAACCGCCCGTCATCGTGCAGCCGATGCGGTACATCGCCGGCAGCGAGGGGTCGAGTGAGAACCGCCCGGGCCGGTCGAGGCACTTGAACATCTTCAGCCCGTTGTAGGGCGGGGCCGCCGGGTAGCCCCAGGCGCCCATCGCGGCGACCTCGGTCGCGGACGGCGCGGAGAAGTCCACGTCCAGTGCCCCGCCGACCGTCTCCTCCAGCGACTTGGAGCCCTGCTCCGGCGTCACGTGCAGCACGGCGTAGTCGTACGCGGCTCCCGCGCCGCCCGTGTCCGAGCCGCCGGCGATCCACTCGTTCGACGTCGACGCCCAGTCGGCCCACCAGTTGCCGTAGGGGGCGATCTCCGAGGCAGTGGCGTCACCGAGCTGCGCCTCGGACTTGCCGAGGTCGTTGTAGGCGGGGACGAAGACGAGGTTGCGGTACCAGCCACCGTCGCCGCCGGCGTGCACACAGTGCCCGGCCGTCCAGACGAGGTTGGACTTGCCGGGGTGGTTCACGTCCTTGACGACCGTGCCGGAGCAGACCATCGCGCCCTCGGGCGAGTCGAAGAAGACCTTGCCGACCGGGGCCGCGTTCTCGTGGTACGGCGTCTTCTCGGCCTCCGCCTTCACGGCCGTCGGATCCGGATCGCCGGCGCTCTGGTCGGCGGCGGCGTCCTTCGTGGTGACGGTCTTGTTCGCCTCCTTCGCGGACTGCATCCGCTCGGGCTTCCACAGCCCCTCGATCACCGGATTGACGAAGTCCTTGGCCGCGCTGAGCCACTTGTCCTTGTCCCAGTCCTGCCAGCCGCCGTCGGCCCACTTGTCGACGTCGACGCCGTGCTTCGCGAGCTTGTCGGCGACGCCGGCCGGGACCCGGACCTTGCTGTCACCAGAGCCGGAGCCGGAGCCGGCGGCCGTCCCGGAGGCGGTGGCACCGGCTTCGGCGTCGTCGGAGCCGTTGCACGCGGCGGTCGTCAGAGCCAGTGCGGTGACGAGCCCGGCCGCGAGCAGGGTGCGCCGTCGGCCGTGTGGGCGCGCGACGGGCGTACGTGTGGAACGCATGGTGCGAGGTCCCCCGTTGAAGCGTGTGTAGGTGGAGCGGGTGTCGGTGAATCGGGTGAACGTGAAGCGGGCGAACGTGAAGCGGGTGGATCGTCGAACGTGCGAGACGACCTGGAATGTCATGCGCCTGACAGGTGAATCGCCGAGTCGACGCGGCGCTCGCCCGCAGGCAACACCCCACTATGCCCGTGGAATTCGGGACGAACAGCGGTGGGACGGTGAAGGTTCCCGACAGGCGTCCCACCGCCGATCAAGCTACTGACCGGCGAACTTGTCGCTCACCGAGTCGTACACGCCCTTGGCCACGGCACCCAGCCGCGGCCCCGCGAGCCAACCCGCGTTCACCGGGCCGATCGAGGTGTTGGACACCAGCGAGGGCTTCCCGTCCGACCCCGCCGCGACCCAGCCGCCGCCCGACGACCCACCGGTCATCGTGCAGCCGATGCGGTACATCGTCGGATCCGAGGAGCTCAGCGAGAACCGCCCCGGCTTGTCCTGGCACTGGTAGAGCTTCTGCCCGTCGTACGGCGCCGCCGCCGGGTAGCCGGTCGCGGTGATGCTGCTCACCTTCGGCACCGCCGGGGCGTTGAAGTTCACCGGGAGCGCCGAACCGACCGTCTCCTCCAGGGACTTGCCCGTACCGCCCTCCTCCGGCGTCACATGGATGACGGCGTAGTCGTACGAGGCGCCGTCGCCGCCGGTCTGCCCGCCCTGCGCGATCCACTGGTCGGACGTCTTCGTCCAGTCGCCCCACCAGACCCCGTACGGAGCCGCCTGCTCCTTGGTGGCCGTCTCCAACTGCTCGGCCGACATGCCCGAGTCGTTGTACGACGGCACGAACGCGATGTTGCGGTACCAGCCGCCCCCCTTGCCGGCGTGCACGCAGTGGCCGGCCGTCCACACCAGGTTGGACTTCCCGGGGTGAGCCGGGTCCTTCACGACCGTCGCCGAGCAGACCATCGTGCCCTCGGGAGAGTCGAAGAACACCTTGCCCGCCTCGGCGGCGTTCTCGTGGTACGAGGGGGAAACGGCCTTCGCGTCCACCGCCTGCGGCGTCGCGTCGGTCACGCCCTGGTCACCGGAGAGATCGTTCTCGTCGACGCTGCGGTCCGGGTCCTCGGCCTCTCGCATCCGGTCCGGGTCCCACAGCCCCTCGATGATCGGGTTGACATAGTCCTGCGCCTCACGCAGCCAGTCGTCCCGGTCCCAGTTCTTCCAGGCGCCGTTCTTCCACTTGTCGAGGTCGATCCCGTGCTCTTTGAGCCTGTCCTTGATGTCGTCCGGGATCGTGATCTTGCCGTCGCTGCCGGTCGACGCCGTCGCGTCGGTCTTGCTGCCCGCGTCGGTGTCGCCGGAATCACAGGCGGTCGCGGTGAGCGCGAGCACCGAGGCGAGGGCCACGGCGCCCAGTACGGGGGAGATTCCGCGGCGCGCGTTCCTCCCCCGCCGAGCGGTGAACGACGGCCGTATGGATCGCATGATCTGACTCCCCCTGCTGTCAACGAACTTGAAGTACCGGCCGGTCCCCGCGCAGTGGAACTCATGGTGATCTCACACCGAGTTCAAGCGGGTCTCACGGCCATGTGTGATGCCACCACACGATATGCGGTCGCCGCGGAGGACTCCCGACCGAATGGCAACTGTTCCGCCACAGACCACCGACGGGACCCGACAAGGGGGGATCGCAACGGGCGACGTGGGGTGCACAGGCGTCGGCGCGGGCACGGTCATTCTCGTCACGACCCGTAACCAGTACGGCTGTCCGGTGTTGGTAGCGGTGGGAACTGCTGTGTGTGCTCGCCCTTCGACCGGCGGGAGGACAGAGGAGGCGTGGCCGTGACCGAGCCAGTACCCGAGGAGGCCCCCTCGGGGCGTACCACCGCGACTCGCCCCGACGGAGCTCCTGGCGCCGAGTCTTCCGTCGCGGGAGCCCTCGTCGCCGATACGGCCGCCGCGGCGGGGAGCGGGACGGGCGGCCGGCCCGCGCACGAGGGGATCCTGCGGCGTCAGTCGGCTCGTGAGTCCGCCGCGCGCACCTACGCCCGTGCCCTGCCGATCGTGCCGGTACGGGCACGCGGGCTGACCATCGAGGGCGCGGACGGCCGTCGCTACCTGGACTGTCTCTCGGGCGCCGGAACGCTCGCACTGGGCCACAACCATCCCGTCGTGCTGGAGGCCATCCGCAAGGTCCTCGACTCGGGGGCGCCCCTGCACGTCCTCGACCTGGCCACCCCGGTCAAGGACGCCTTCATCACCGAACTGTTCCGGACGCTGCCGCCCGGTCTCGCCGACCACGCGCGCGTGCAGTTCTGCGGACCGGCAGGTACGGACGCCGTGGAGGCCGCCCTCAAGCTGGTCCGGGCCGCCACCGGCCGCACCGGTGTCCTGGCCTTCACCGGTGCCTACCACGGGATGACCGCCGGATCGCTCGAAGCCTCCGGGGGCGCCTTCGACGTGCGGGTGGCGCGACTGCCCTATCCGCAGGACTACCGCTGTCCGTTCGGCGTCGGCGGCGAGCACGGCGCCGAACTGGCCGCCCGCTGGACCGAGTCCGTCCTCGACGATCCCAAGTCGGGGGTACGGCACCCCGCCGGGATGATCCTCGAACCGGTCCAGGGCGAGGGCGGTGTGATTCCCGCGCCGGACGGGTGGATGCGGCGTATGCGGCAGATCACGGCCGAACGCTCGATCCCGCTGATCGCCGACGAGGTCCAGACCGGCGTGGGCCGGACCGGCGCCTTCTGGGCGGTGGAGCACAGCGGGGTCGTCCCCGATGTGATGGTCCTGTCCAAGGCCATCGGAGGCAGCCTGCCGCTCGCCGTCATCGTCTACCGTGACGCCCTGGACGTCTGGCGACCCGGCGCCCACGCGGGCACGTTTCGCGGCAACCAGCTCGCCATGGCCGCCGGCACGGCAACCCTCGCCTACGTCCGAGAGAACCGCCTCGCCGAACGCGCGGCCGCCCTGGGAGCCCACCTGTTGGGCCGACTCCGCCGCCTCGCCCAGGACTTCCCGTGCATGGGAGACGTGCGGGGGCGCGGGCTGATGATCGGGGTCGAGATGGTGGACCCCGAAGCGGAATGCGGGCCCGGCGCGCTCGGCGCTCCACAGGCCGTCGCGCAGGCCGGTGACGAGCCCGGCGGGTCGGCCGGCGCCGTCCATGCCAATGACGTGACGCCCCGCCCGATGCTGCCCTCGGCTCCCGGGCCCGCTCCCTACCCCGCCGCCCCCGCGCTGGCCGCCGCCGTCCGGCGGGAGTGCCTGCGGCGGGGCCTGATCGTCGAACTCGGTGGCCGCCACGCCAGCGTCGTACGGCTGTTGCCGCCCTTGACGATCACCGACGAGCAGGCCGCCGCGGTACTCGACCGACTGGCGGACGCGATGGCGGCCGTGTCCCGCAGCCACAGCCGCGGCGCGAGCCGCAGGGTGCCCGATCAGCCGACCCGTCAGCCTCACCCCGATCACCAGCCCGAGCCCCAGTCCGAGTCCCAGGCCCAGCCCCGGAGCCAGAGTCGGCCGGGTCTGCCGCCCGGTACGGACCGACGGCAAGGTGGCCCTGCCGAGTGGGCGGGGTAGCCCCGGCAACCGCCGGCGCATCCACGCGACCGCGAGCACGGGCGTCGGCGGTACCGGTAAGGACCTCTCGGTCGGTGCGCGACGCCCACGACCCGCGAGCGCGCGAACTCGACGCCACCGCCTGCCCCCCACGGCCTGGTCCCCACGGCCTGCTCGCGGCCGACCCACGACTTCACGAGGAACGACCTTGACCACCTCTTCCCATCAGTCCACCTCCCTCACGTCCCCCGTCCCCCATCAACAGGGAGACGCCGTCCCCATGACGCCGCCGAGCCGCGCCGCCGATCTCCTGGACCATCCCGATCCGTACACGGCGGCCGACGCGGCTGCCGTGGAGAACCTGCTGCGCTGCTGGGTGCGCGAGACGGGCTTGCCGGCACCCGATGACGGCGTCCTCCGCGTGCCGCTGCCCGCCAGCGGCATCACCTTGCTCGTCCCCGTCCCCTACTGGTCCCCGACCGGCTGGCACCGCTTCGGCCTTCCGCGCCTGGCCGACGCACCCGAACAGTCACCGCCCGTCGACGCCGTCACGGTCGCGGCCCTGTTGGTCCGCGAGACGCTCCGGAACGGTGGCCCGTCCGACGGATCCGCCGAAGCCGCGACGGCGGTCGACACGGGCGCCCTCTCGGTGGAACGCGCCTCCGCTGCCGAGCGGACGCCCTGTCCCGCGCCCGTGAAGACGAGGGGCGGCGAGGGGTCCGACCTCGTCGCCCGCGTCGCCGACTCCGTCCGCCGTACCGCGGTGTTCATCGGCGAGCGCCGGGAGCGCCCCGGCGACGAATCCGACCTGTTCCTGACCGCCGAACAGGCGCTGTTGCTCGGGCACCCGATGCACCCGACGCCGAAGAGCCGGGAAGGCCTCTCGGACGGCGAAGCGGGCCTGTACTCGCCGGAGTCGCGTGGCTCCTTCCCCCTTCGCTGGCTCGCTGTCGCTCCTTCCGTGGTCGCCACCGACTCCGCCTGGACCGAAGGCGGCCGTCCCGTCCCCGCCGCCCGGCTGACGGCCCGACTCGGCGGCTCCGGGCTGCCGTTGCCGACCGGGTTCGCCGCGTTGCCGATCCACCCATGGCAATTGCGTGAGGCGCGGCACCGTCCCGAGGTCGAGGCCCTGTTCGACGCCGGACTTCTCCAGTACCTGGGCGTCCATGGACCTTTGTGGCATCCGACCTCCTCGGTACGCACCGTCCACCGGCCCGGATCCCCCGTGATGCTCAAACTGTCGCTGGGGCTGCGCATCACCAACTCCCGTCGTGAGAACCTCCGCAAAGAACTCCACCGTGGTGTCGAGGTGCACCGCCTGCTCCGCGCGGGGGTGGCCAAGCAGTGGCAGGCGGCCCACCCGGACTTCGACATCGTCCGGGATCCGGCCTGGCTCGCGGTCGACGGTGCCGACGGCCTCCCGCTGACGGGCCTCGACGTGATGATCCGGCACAACCCGTTCGCTCCGGCGGACGACGTCTCCTGCGTAGCCGGTCTCGTCGCGCCCCGGCCGGATGCGGCTTCCGCCCACCGCTCCCGGCTGACCGCCATCGTCGGGCGCCTCGCCGCGCGGACAGGCCGTCCGCCGTCGGCTGTCGCCGCCGAGTGGTTCCTGCGCTACCTGGAGCAGGTCGTCCGTCCCGTCCTGTGGCTCGACGGGCAGGCGGGGATCGCCCTGGAGGCGCATCAGCAGAACACCCTCCTCCTCCTGGACCCCGACGGCTGGCCCGCCGGCGGTCGCTACCGTGACAATCAGGGCTACTACTTCCGCGAGTCCAGCCGCGCGGAACTCGAAGCCCAGCTGCCCGGTATCGGCGAACGCAGCGACACCTTCGTGTCCGACGACGTCGCCGACGAGCGCTTCGCCTACTACCTGGGCATCAACAACGTGCTGGGACTCATCGGCGCGTTCGGGTCGCAGCGGCTCGCCGACGAGCGACTGCTGCTCGCCGCCTTCCGGCGGTTTCTCACCGACGCCGCCTCAGGCCCCCGCCGGCTGAGCGGTTCGCTGCCCGCCCGGCTGCTCGACTCGCCCCGCCTGCGCTGCAAGGCCAATCTGCTGACCCGGTTGCACGGCCTCGACGAACTCGTCGGCCCCGTGGACACGCAGTCCGTCTACGCCACCATCGCCAACCCCCTGTGCTCCTGAACCGTCGCCCCATCGGCCACCCACCCCTGCCTTTCTCCGGTGAACATGCCCCACCCGACCTGCTGAGAGGAGCTGCCGTGGCTCCCGTCGAGACAGCCGCCGACAGCCGTACCCCTTGCGCCGCCTCCGACCTGCTCGACCGCGTCGGCTCCTGGGGGCCCACCGCCACCCCGGCAGGTATGTTCCACCTGGTCCCCGTACAGGTCGAGAGGGACCTCTGCCTCGTCGGCCGGTGGATGAACGACCCCGCCGTCGCGGCGTTCTGGGAACTGGCGGGACCCTGGTCCATGACGGCGCGACACCTGCGTCGCCAACTCGCCGACGACGGGCGCAGCGTCCCCTGCCTCGGAGTGCTGGAGGGCCGGCCCATGAGCTACTGGGAGATCTACCGGGCGGACCTCGACCCGCTGGCATGCCACTATCCGGCCCGACCGCACGACACCGGTATCCATCTGCTCATCGGCGGTGACGCCGACCGCGGGCGAGGCCTGGGGAGCCGTCTGCTCAGAGCCGTCGCCGACCTGGTCCTCGACAGGAGGCCCGCCTGTGCCCGTGTCGTCGCCGAGCCCGACCTTCGCAACACTGCGTCCATCGCCACCTTCCTGAGCGCGGGTTTCCGTTTTCTCGCAGAGGCCGATCTGCCCACCAAGCGGGCCGCCCTCATGGTCCGGGACCGGGTCCCGTGCGATCTGTCATGACGCTGTGTAATCGCACCGTCACATCTCGAACGCCTCACGCGGCCCGTCAGTTCCCGGTCCCGCGGAAGTCCGGCGTTCCCACCCCCACCGAGAAATCCACAGTCTTGATCCATTCCCTGTCGTCCGCCTTGACCACACGTTTGTCAGTGCCGCGCCGTAGGGTGGTCGCGCTATGACGAAGCCCTCACTCCCCGAACTCCTGCACGCTGCCGTCACCGCTGTCGGCGGCACGGAGCGCCCCGGCCAGGTGACCATGGCCGAAGCCGTCGCCGAGGCGATCGACGACGGATCCCATCTGCTGGTCCAGGCCGGCACCGGCACCGGCAAGTCGCTCGGCTACCTCGTGCCCGCACTCGCGCACGGGGAGCGCGTCGTGATCGCGACCGCCACGCTGGCCCTGCAGCGCCAGCTCGTGGAGCGCGACCTGCCGCGTACGGTCGACGCGCTGCATCCGCTGCTGCGCCGCCGCCCGGAGTTCGCGATGCTCAAGGGCAGGTCGAACTACCTGTGCCTGCACCGACTCCATGAAGGCGTCCCGCAGGACGAGGAAGAGGGCCTCTTCGACCAGTTCGAGGCGGCCGCACCCACCAGCAAGCTGGGCCAGGACCTGCTCCGGCTGCGGGACTGGTCGGACGACACCGAGTCCGGTGACCGGGACGACCTCACGCCCGGTGTCTCCGACCGGGCCTGGGCGCAGGTGTCGGTGTCCTCCCGGGAGTGTCTGGGAGCCACGAAGTGCGCCTACGGCGCCGAGTGCTTCGCGGAGATGGCCCGCGAGCGCGCCAAGCTCGCCGAGGTCGTCGTCACCAACCACGCGCTGCTCGCCATCGACGCCATCGAGGGTGCGCCGGTCCTTCCGCAGCACGAGGTGCTGATCGTCGACGAGGCGCACGAGCTGGTCTCGCGGGTCACCGGTGTGGCCACCGGCGAGCTCACTCCCGGCCAGGTCAACCGGGCCGTACGCCGGGCGGCGAAGCTGGTCAACGAAAAGGCCGCCGACCAGCTCCAGACCGCCGCCGAGGGCTTCGAGCGGCTCATGGAACTGGCGCTGCCCGGCCGTCTGGAGGAGGTCCCGGAGGATCTCGGCTATGCCCTCATGGCACTGCGTGACGCCGCGCGGACCGTCATCTCGGCCATCGGCGCGACCCGCGACAAGTCCGTCCAGGACGAGGACGCGGTCCGCAAGCAGGCCCTCGCGTCCGTGGAGAGCGTGCACGACGTGGCGGAGCGGATCGTCAACGGCTCCGAGTACGACGTCGTCTGGTACGAGCGGCACGACCGCTTCGGCGCCTCCGTGCGCGTCGCGCCCATGTCCGTGTCGGGCCTGCTGCGGGAGAAGCTCTTCGCCGACCGCTCCGTGACCCTGGCCTCGGCGACCCTGAAACTGGGCGGGGACTTCAACGGTGTGGGTGCCTCGATGGGGCTGGCCCCGGAGGGCACCGAGGGTGAGGACGTCCCGCAGTGGAAGGGCATCGACGTGGGGTCGCCCTTCGACTACCCCAAGCAGGGCATCCTCTATGTGGCCAAACACCTGTCGCGTCCCGCCCGGGACGGCGACCGCGGCGACATGCTGGACGAACTGACCGAGCTGATCCAATCGGCCGGCGGACGTACGCTCGGACTGTTCTCCTCCATGCGGGCCGCGCAGCTCGCCGCCGAGGAACTGCGCACGCGTGTCCCCGAGTTCCCGATCCTCCTCCAGGGCGAGGAGACACTGGGTGAGCTGATCAAGAACTTCGCGGCTGATCCGAAGACATGCCTCTTCGGCACCCTGTCGCTCTGGCAGGGCGTGGACGTCCCCGGGCCCAGCTGCCAGCTGGTCGTCATGGACAAGATCCCGTTCCCGCGCCCGGACGACCCTCTGATGAGCGCCCGCCAGAAGGCGGTGGAGGACGCCGGCGGCAACGGCTTCATGGCCGTCGCGGCCACCCACGCGGCGCTGCTGATGGCCCAGGGCGCGGGCCGACTGGTACGGGCGTCGGGGGACCGCGGTGTGGTCGCCGTACTGGACCAGCGGCTGGCGACGGCCCGCTACGGGAGTTATCTGAAGGCGTCCCTGCCGGACTTCTGGTACACCACGGACCGCAATCAGGTCCGCAAGTCGCTCGCGGCGATCGACGCGATGGCAAAGCAGGCGGAGGCACAGTGAAGGAGGGGGCCGTCCCACTGCCGGGACGGCCCCCTCCTTCATGGTTCAGCGGGCACGGCGCCAGGGCCCCGGAACCGGCGCAGGGCCCCGGAACCGGCGCAGGGATCCCGGGGCCCAGTTTCAGGGGGCGGACGGAGACGGGTCCCGTCCGCCGCCGTACTCAGATGCGGCGGAGTACGGCCACCACCTTGCCGAGGATGGTCGCGTCGTCGCCCGGGATCGGCTCGTAGGCCGAGTTGTGCGGGAGGAGCCACACATGGCCGTCCTCGCGCTTGAAACGCTTGACGGTGGCCTCGCCGTCCAGCATCGCGGCCACGATGTCGCCGTTCTCGGCGACGGGCTGGCGGCGGACGGTGACCCAGTCACCGTCGCAGATCGCGGCCTCGATCATCGAGTCACCGACGACCTTCAGCACGAAGAGCTCGCCGTCGCCCACCAGCTGCCTCGGGAGGGGGAAGACGTCCTCGACCGACTCCTCGGCGAGGATCGGGCCACCGGCGGCGATGCGGCCGACCAGCGGGACGTACGACGCGGCGGGCTTGCCGGCGGTGTCCGTGGGCTGCACGGAGCTGGCCTGGTCGGAGCCTCGCACCTCGTAGGCGCGGGGCCGGTGCGGGTCCCGGCGCAGGAAGCCCTTCCGTTCCAGTGCCATCAGCTGGTGGGCGACCGAGGACGTGCTGGACAGGCCGACCGCCTGACCGATCTCCCGCATGGACGGCGGGTAGCCGCGCCGCTGTACGGAGTCCCTGATGACCTCGATCACTCGGCGCTGCCGGTCGGTGAGTCCCGAGCTGTCGGCGCGGATGCCTGGAGGTCGCCCAGGCAGAGAGCGCTTTTGTGCCTCGGGATTCATGGCTTCGTTCATCGCATGCACCGGCTCGAGTCGGCCCTGGGAGCGGTCCTGGGCAGTGATGGTGGCACTGTCTGCGGTGGTGGTCACGTCGGCCCCTCTCGATTGTCTCCCTGCTGGACAACGGTAGTTGCTTTCGAAAGGTTGCGCCAAACACACGTTCGAGTGAAAAAGCGTGGATAGCCTGACTTGATCATGTGTCTAGGTGTATGGCTAACGTGCCGCACGGCAGGCGGAAGGGCTCATTGTTGTACCCTTCACCGCCGAGACGGGTGACCTTGTTGAGGGCCGGCCCCAGTCTGCCATCCGGCGCTCCGCGGGCCGGGAATTGGCCCCGCTCTGCGCGAGAGTCCCACCACTCCTCCCTGCGACGCCCACGGTATCGCCGTATCCGGCGCGCCGATACAGGTGCACGCGCGCGTGCACGGGTGGTTTTCGGGTGCTCGGCGTGACGATGGAATCGCGAGGGGTGAGGTCGTCGGACGCGACACGCGATACAGCCTGGATGTATGGGCCAAGCCCCCATATGTAGTGGTTGGATTGCACCAGCGGCCCAGAAGTTGTGGTCCCTGGTGTCTTCGGATGCTCATGGATCCCCTATGCTTGGGGCTGCTTCGAGGGGCCCGTGAGGTCCGGCGAGGCTATTGAGTCTGCTCTGAGGAGGGTTGGAGTTCATGCACTGCCCCTTCTGCAGGCACCCCGACAGCCGTGTCGTCGACAGCCGTACGACGGATGACGGCACGTCGATCCGCAGGCGCCGCCAGTGCCCTGACTGCTCCCGTCGTTTCACGACCGTGGAGACGTGCTCGCTCATGGTGGTGAAGCGGTCCGGAGTCACCGAGCCCTTCAGCCGTATCAAGGTCATCAATGGCGTGCGTAAGGCATGCCAGGGGCGGCCTGTCACCGAGGACGCTCTGGCTCAGCTCGGCCAGCGGGTCGAGGAGGCGGTGCGGGCCACCGGAAGCGCCGAGTTGACCACCCATGACGTGGGGCTGGCCATACTCGGCCCGTTGCAGGAACTCGACCTCGTCGCCTATCTGCGATTCGCCTCCGTCTACCGGGCGTTCGACTCGCTGGAGGACTTCGAGGCCGCCATCGCGGAACTCAGGGACCAGCCGGCACGCCCCGACGCGGACGACGACGACCGTGAGGGAGTTGCAGGGGCTGTCGTGGGGAGCCGGGAGGACGAAGGCGGGTCCGGAGGGACCGGGCAGGTCCCCGAGCCCGCTCACGCCGCCGACTGACCGGAGCGCCGGAACCGGGGTTTCGAGTCCGGGGACGGCCGGGCGGCGGCGGACCAAGACCTGCTGTGGGCGATAGCGCGTGGGTGCTCACAGCACAAGACAGAACACCGTGTCACGGGAACAACGTGGCATTTCAGGGCGTTTTCGCCCGTAGAGGGAGGCGGCATGACAGAGACGGCGAGCGGTCCGGCGCGAGGTTCCCGAGCCAAGGGGACCAAGATCACCAAGGGCCTGCGTATCGAGCGCATCCACACGACCCCCGGCGTGCACCCTTACGACGAGGTTGCCTGGGAGCGTCGTGACGTCGTCATGACCAACTGGCGCGACGGCTCGATCAATTTCGAGCAGCGTGGCGTCGAGTTCCCCGACTTCTGGTCGGTGAACGCGGTCAACATCGTCACCAGCAAGTACTTCCGCGGTGCCGTGGGCACCCCTCAGCGCGAGACCGGTCTCAGGCAGCTGATCGACCGCATCGTGAAGACGTACCGGAAGGCCGGCGAGGACCACAAGTACTTCGCCTCGCCCGCCGACGCCGAGATCTTCGAGCACGAGCTGGCGTACGCCCTCCTGCACCAGATCTTCAGCTTCAACAGCCCCGTCTGGTTCAACGTCGGTACCCCCCAGCCTCAGCAGGTCTCCGCCTGTTTCATCCTGGCCGTCGACGACTCCATGGAGTCGATCCTCGACTGGTACAAGGAAGAGGGCATGATCTTCAAGGGCGGCTCCGGCGCAGGCCTGAACCTGTCCCGCATCCGCTCCTCCAAGGAGCTCCTCTCCTCCGGTGGCAACGCCTCGGGACCGGTCTCCTTCATGCGTGGCGCCGACGCCTCCGCCGGCACCATCAAGTCCGGTGGAGCCACCCGTCGCGCGGCCAAGATGGTCGTCCTCGACGTGGACCACCCGGACGTCGAGGACTTCATCGCCACCAAGGTGAAGGAAGAGGAGAAGATCCGCGCTCTGCGTGACGCGGGCTTCGACATGGACCTGGGCGGCGACGACATCACGTCCGTCCAGTACCAGAACGCCAACAACAGCGTCCGCGTGAACGACGAGTTCATGACGGCCGTCGAGAACGGCACCGAGTTCGGCCTCCGCGCCCGTATGACCGGCGAGATCATCGAGAAGGTCGACGCCAAGGCGCTGTTCCGCAAGCTCGCCGAGGCCGCGTGGGCCTGCGCCGACCCGGGCATCCAGTACGACGGTGTGATCAACAACTGGCACACCTGCCCCGAGTCCGGCCGGATCACCGCGTCGAACCCGTGCAGCGAGTACATGCACCTGGACAACACGTCCTGCAACCTCGCCTCGCTGAACCTGATGAAGTTCCTCAAGGACGACAGCAAGGGCAACCAGTCCTTCGAGGCCGACCGCTTCCAGAAGGTCGTCGAGCTCGTCATCACCGCGATGGACATCTCCATCTGCTTCGCGGACTTCCCCACCGAGAAGATCGGCGAGAACACCCGCGCGTTCCGCCAGCTCGGCATCGGCTACGCCAACCTCGGCGCCCTGCTGATGGCCACCGGCCACGCCTACGACTCCGACGGCGGCCGTGCGCTGGCCGGCGCCATCACCTCCCTGATGACGGGCACGGCCTACCGCCGCTCCGCCGAACTGGCCTCCGTCGTCGGCACGTACGACGGCTACGCCCGTAACGCCGACGCCCACAACCGCGTCATGAAGCAGCACTCCGACGCCAACGGGGCGGCCGTCCGCATGGACGACCTGGACTCCGGCGTCTGGGCCGCCGCCACGGAGGCCTGGCAGGACGTCCTGCGGCTCGGTGAGAAGAACGGTTTCCGTAACTCCCAGGCGTCCGTGCTGGCCCCGACCGGCACCATCGGTCTGGCGATGTCCTGCGACACCACCGGCGTCGAGCCCGACCTCGCCCTGGTCAAGTTCAAGAAGCTGGTCGGCGGCGGCTCGATGCAGATCGTCAACGGCACCGTCCCGCAGGCCCTGCGCCGCCTGGGTTACCAGGAGGAGCAGATCGAGGCGATCGTCGCCCACATCGCCGACAACGGCAACGTGATCGACGCCCCCGGTCTCAAGCCGGAGCACTACGAGGTGTTCGACTGCGCCATGGGCGAGCGTGCCATCTCCCCGATGGGCCACGTCCGCATGATGGCCGCGATCCAGCCCTGGATCTCCGGCGCCATCTCCAAGACGGTCAACATGCCGGAGACGGCGACCGTCGAGGAGGTCGAGGAGATCTACTTCGAGGCCTGGAAGCTCGGAGTCAAGGCGCTCGCGATCTACCGCGACAACTGCAAGGTCGGCCAGCCCCTCTCCGCGAAGACCAAGGAGAAGGAGAAGACCGAGGTCACCGCGAAGGCCGAGGAGACGATCCGCACCGCGGTCGAGAAGGTCATCGAGTACCGCCCGGTCCGCAAGCGTCTGCCTAAGGGCCGTCCCGGCATCACGACCTCCTTCACGGTCGGTGGCGCCGAGGGTTACATGACCGCCAACTCCTACCCGGACGACGGTCTCGGCGAGGTCTTCCTGAAGATGTCCAAGCAGGGTTCGACCCTCGCCGGGATGATGGACGCCTTCTCCATCGCGGTCTCCGTCGGCCTCCAGTACGGCGTGCCGCTGGAGACGTACGTCTCGAAGTTCACCAACATGCGCTTCGAGCCGGCCGGCATGACCGACGACCCGGACGTGCGGATGGCGCAGTCGATCGTCGACTACATCTTCCGTCGCCTGGCGCTCGACTTCCTGCCCTTCGAGACGCGTTCGGCGCTCGGCATCCACTCCGCCGAGGAGCGTCAGCGCCACCTGGAGACCGGTTCGTACGAGCCGACCTTCGAGGAGGAGAACGTGGACGTCGAGGGGCTCGCGCAGTCCGCTCCGCGTCAGACGGACCTGAAGGCCGTCGCCACTCCCAAGGCCGACGTCGAGGTGGCCGAGCCCGCCCCGAAGCAGGCCCACACCAGTGCCGAGCTGGTGGAGATGCAGCTGGGCATCCAGGCCGACGCCCCGCTGTGCTTCTCCTGCGGCACGAAGATGCAGCGGGCCGGTTCCTGCTACATCTGCGAGGGCTGCGGTTCGACCAGCGGTTGCAGCTGATCCCAGCCGTGCCGGTCAGGTCGCGATGACCTGACAAAGGGCGGTGGAGCCGGTTCTCGGCTCCACCGCCCTCGGTGTTTTCCGGAGGTCCACCGGCCGCGAGGGGCCGGTGGCGTCCGCCGTGCCTTCAGGAGTGGCGCACCTGGCCCATGGTCCTCGTGAACGTCGCCGGGTCGTCCTCGAAGCCCTGGACGCCGGGGTGGAACGACCACCCGTCGGACGACTCGCGCAGGAACTCCCCGACCGTCGCCGCGGTGGCACCGAGGACGCCGGCGAAGTCGTCCTGGTCCAGGACGGTGTAGCCCTCCCGTATACGGAAGGCGGGGTTGAGCACCCCCACGAACGTCCGGTGCTCCGGGTTCTGCTGGATGACGACACCGACGACCACGCGCGCGTACCGCGCGTCGAGGCGGTCGAGCTCCAGGGTCATCACCTCGTCCCAGCCGAAGCCCTTGCCGTCCTTGCTGTCCCGGTTGAGATAGATCGTTCCGTCGGGGGAGCGACTGTCGAAGTGCACCACATAGGCAGGAGCCCCATGCGGATCGCTCTCCAGGTAGGTGGCGGCCACGATGTCCAGGTCGGTGGGCGGCTGCCCCGTCGGACTCGGGTCCCACTTCAGCGCCATCTCGACCTTGCGGATTCCTTTGTTGAGGCCGCTCACCGGAATTCCCCTCCCCGTTTCCCCGTCTGACATCGCCCCGAACCCGCCGACTTGCAGGGCCGGTTGTCCATCCTGCCACGCGTGCGTGCGCCAACGCAGCGCCGCACTGTGAACGAGCGTGACCAACGCCACGCCCACTGGCCTTACCATGGCGCGGTGCTGGTCAAGTGGATTCGCTGCACCGTGGTGGACCGCCGCGGTTTCGAACGGGGACAGCGAAAGTGGGCGGGGCTTCTGGGGGAGCCGGGGTTCCGGGGGCAGGGCGGGGGCTGGAGCAGGGCGCGGCCCTCCGTCGCGCATGTCTTCGCGTTCTGGGAGAGCCGTGCCTTCTACGACTCCTTCATGGCGCGCTCCCACGACCGGCTGGCGGCGACTCAGTCGGGCACCTTCAAGGACGCCCAGGTGCGGCTGTTCGACTACCGCTTCGACGTGAAGACGGGCTTCGAGCCCCGCTTCACCGACTCCGACCTGCTGCGGGTGGCGCTCTGCCGGGTCCACGAGGAACGCGCCGAGCACTTCTCCCTCATGCAGGAGAAGGTGTGGAACCCCGCCATGGCCGGCTCGCCCGGCATGATCCGGGGACTGTTCGCCGAGGCGCCCGGGCACGAGTTCATGGTGCTCTCGATGTGGCGCTCGGCGGCCGAACACGGAAAATACCGAACCGAACGCGTGGAACGGCTCGCGCTGCGGGCTCAGACGGAAGCGGACATATCCTCTCTCACCGGTGACATCGTCGAACTCGAGTCCACCTGGACGGTTTGAAAACCGGACTCACTGCCGGCTCGCGGATCGTGCCTTGTATGCGCTTTCTGGTGCGGGATTCGTGTGACCTACGCTGTATGGAGGCCGTACGAGTGCTCGATCGGCCGTCACCCGATCTAGGGTTTTGGCATGGCACGACCACGGCGCATCGTCCTTGTCCGGCACGGGGAGTCAACGGGCAATGTTGATGACACCGTCTACGAGCGTGAACCCGACCACGCACTGGCCCTGACCGAGCGAGGCTGGCAGCAGGCCGAGGAGACGGGAAAGACCCTGCGGGAGGTGTTCGGCCGCGAGCCGGTCAGCGTGTACGTCTCCCCTTACCGTCGTACGCACGAGACGCTCCGGGCCTTCCACCTGGACCCCGAGCGCATACGCGTACGTGAGGAGCCCCGGCTGCGCGAGCAGGACTGGGGAAACTGGCAGGACCGCGACGACGTACGGTTGCAGAAGACGTACCGGGACGCCTACGGGCACTTCTTCTACCGATTCGCCCAGGGCGAGAGCGGCGCCGACGTCTACGACCGGGTCGGCGGTTTCCTGGAGAGCCTCTTCCGCAGCTTCGAGGCCCCCGACCACCCGCCGAACGTGCTCATCGTGACCCATGGCCTAGCGATGCGGCTGTTCTGCATGCGCTGGTTCCACTGGACGGTCGCGGAATTCGAGTCCCTCGCGAATCCGGGGAACGCCGAGATGCGGATGCTCGTTCTCGGGGGCGACGACCGGTACACGCTCGACCGGCCCTTCAACCGCTGGCGAGATCCGGAACCGTACGGAATCACCGGATAGAGTGGCAGACCGATGACCGTTGACTCCTCTCCCGACCGGCGCCTGGAGCGCGCGCTGGCCAGCCTGCGCGGCCTGGCCGTGGGTGACGCGCTGGGCTCACAGTTCTTCGTGCCGGTGAACTATCCGCTGCTCCAGCGCCGTGAGCTGCCGCCCGGCCCCTGGCACTGGACCGACGACACGGAGATGGCCTGCTCCGTCGTGGCCGTCCTGGCCGCCCACCACCGCATCGACCAGGATGCGCTGGCCCAGTCCTTCGCGCAGCACCACGACTTCGACCGCGGGTACGGTCCCGCGGTCAACCGGCTGCTGAGGTTGGTCAGGGAGGGCGCCGACTGGCGTGAGCTCGCGGCCGCCCTGTTCAACGGGCAGGGATCCTGGGGCAACGGCGCCGCGATGCGCGTCGCCCCGCTGGGCGCCTGGTACGCGGACGATCCCGAGCAGGCGACCCATCAGGCCGAGATCTCCGCCTACCCCACGCACCAGCACCGGGAGGCCGTGGTCGGGGCCATGGCCGTCGCCGCGGCCGCCGCGCTGGCCGGTGCCCCCGGAGGGCCGCCCACCGCCGAGGCGCTCCTGGACGGCGTCGTCGCCCTCGTCCCGAAGAGTGCCGTCGGTGCCGGTCTGCGGCGCGCCAGGGACATGCTCGACTACGCCGACGCGGCCACCGTCGCGGCGGTGCTGGGGTGCGGGAGACGGACGTCGGCCCACGACACCGTCCCCTTCGCGATCTGGTCGGCGGTGCGCGCCCTCGGCGACTACGAGACGGCGTTCTGGACGACCGCGCAGGTCGGCGGCGATGTGGACACGACCTGCGCCATCGTGGGCGGCATACTCGCGTCCGGCAAGGCGGGGGCTCCCCCGGAGGCGTGGGCGGGGCAGGTGGAGGCGCTGCCGGGGTGGATGCCCGCGCGCCACGTGATGCCCGAAGCCCGAAGCTGACGCCGGATGCCTGACGTCTGACGTCTGACGCTTGACGTCTGACGCCCGAGGTGGGCCCGCGTCGGCGCGCCGGGCCGGGTGGTGCGGAGGGCCGCTGAGAACTCTCGGTGTCCGATGGGAACTCTGTGTGACCACTCGCGCGTTGTTCGGACATCCGCTGTGCGGCCTGTGCGTGCAGGTGGGCGGGTGACCGTGGGACGAAATCGGGGGTGGGCATGCGGTTCGAGCTGCTGGCGATCATGTCGGTGTCGGTTTCGAGAGGCCGCGCGGGCCGACCCGGAAGCGGTGGACGCGCCCTCGGTGTGACAGGCGGTGACGCTCCCGGGTCGGCCGGCGGCGGTGTTCCGTCAGCCGGCGGTGGGGGCCGCCGTGCCGGACAGTGCCTCCAGGTCGCTCTTCTGGATACGGATGACGAACCAGGCCGTCACCAGAGCGAGTACGGCCATCGCGGCGGCCGGGATGAAGGCCGTCGAGATGCCGTGGGCGAGTACCTCGTGCCCCCAGGGGGCGGGCAGCTGGTGCGTCTTGGCGAACTCCGCCTTCTGTTCCGGGGTTCCATCCGTGAGGAACTTCGGCAACTGCTTCTCCGCCTCGTCCTTGCTGGCCGTACCGAAGACGGTCGTGAGGATGGACAGGCCGAGCGAACCCCCCACCTGCTGCGTGGCGTTGAGCAGGCCGGACGCCGCGCCCGCTTCGTGCGGGGCGACACCCGAGACGGCGGTGACCGTCACCGTCACGAAGTTCAGTCCCATGCCGAAGCCGAAGACCACCATCGGTCCGAGCACCCCGCCGACGTAGGAGCTGTCGGGGCTGATGAAGGCCTGCCAGGTGAGGCCGAGCGCCACCAGCGCGGAACCGACGATCATGAATGGCTTGGGGCCGACCGTAGGCAGGAAGCGCTGCGACAGCCCCGCGCCCGCCGCGATGGCGACCGTGACGGGAAGGAAGGCGAGACCCGCCTTGATCGGGCTGTAGCCCAGCACGTTCTGCACGAAGAGCACGATGTAGAAGAACATGCCGAACATGGCCGCGGCGAGGCTCAGCATGATCACGTAGGTACCGGAGCGGTTGCGGTCCGCGAACATCTTCAGCGGAGTGATCGGCTCCTTGGCCCGCGCCTCCGTGAACACGAAGGCGACCAGCAGGACCAGCGCGACCGCGAAGGCGCCGAGGGTCACGCCGTCCCGCCAGCCCTCCTCCGCCGCGCGGATGAACGCGTAGACCAGGGAAGCCATGCCGAGCGTCGAGGTCAGCGCGCCGGCTATGTCGAAGCGTCCGGGGTGGCGCTCGGACTCGCTGATGTAGAGCGGCGTGACGAAGGCGATGAGTATCCCGATGGGCACGTTGACGAACAGGACCCAGCGCCAGTCGAGCCACTCGGTGAGCATGCCGCCCGCGAGCAGGCCGATGGCGCCACCACCTGCGGAGACCGCGGCGAAGACTCCGAAGGCCCGGTTCCGCTCCGGCCCCTCGGGGAACGTGGTGGTGATGAGCGCCAGCGAGGTGGGCGACGCGATGGCGCCTCCCACGCCCTGGAGGGCGCGTGCGGCGAGCAACTGCCAGGGTTCCTGCGCCAGTCCGCCCAGGAGCGAGGCGAAGGTGAAGAGGAGGATGCCGGCCATGAACACTCGTCGCCGGCCGAGGATGTCGCCCGCTCTGGCGCCGAGCAGCAACAGGCCGCCGAAGGTGAGCGTGTAGGCGCTGACCACCCAGGTGAGATCGGTGGTGCTGAACTTGAGCGAGTCTTGAATGTGCGGGAGCGCGATGTTCACAATCGTCGCGTCGAGTACCACCATGAGTTGGCAGGCCGCGATCACGGTGAGTGCGATGCCGGGGTGTCCCTCCCGACGGGCCGCTCCGGGTTTCTGGTTCTGAGTCAGCTGAGAGGTTGTCACTATGAGTCCCCCACAAGAGCGTTAGTGAACGATGGCGTTCACTGGCCCGTCAACGGTAGTGAGTTCTTCGTAGTGAACGCAAGCGTTCACTCGCGGCGTCGCCTCTCGGCGTGTCCCCCGTCGCGGTCGCGGTCGCGCAGAGCATCGCTCCGACCCTTGATCCCCGCTCCCTCTGCTCGCTGGAGACACTCGGATGGTTACTTCGCGCTGGACGGCCGCCCCCGCTCGGGCGTCCTCTCCCCGCCGGCGCGGCGCCGTGCTCGAACGTGCGATTCTCGATGCCACGCTGGAGCAGTTGGGCACCGTCGGCTGGAACGGCCTCACGATGGAGGGGGTGGCGGCCGGCGCCCAGACCGGCAAGGCCGCCGTCTACCGCCGCTGGCCGTCCAAGGAGGCGCTTGTCGCGGACGCCCTGCGGGCCGGATTGCCCCGGCTGGACGCCGTACCCGATCTGGGCAGTGTGCGTGAGGATCTGATGGCGCTGTGCCGTGACGCGCGTGACGCGATGTTCTCCCGCCCCGGGTTCGCGCTCCGCTCGATCATTCACGAATGCGATCCGATCCAGGTCGAACGCTTCCATGCCTTGATCATCGAGGGAGTGGTGGAGCCGACCGTCAAACTCCTCCACGAGGTGGTCTCCCGCGGAATCGAACGAGGTGAGGTGCGGCCCGACGCGGCGAACGGCTATGTCTTCGATGCCATCCCGGCCATGATGATGTACCGCTCAAAGATGTGCGGATGCGAATGGAATGATCGTGAGCTCGATGAGATGATCGACTGGTTCATGCTGCCGCTGCTGCGACCGGACATGCCCTGAGGACGGATTCGGCGCACCTGCGCCCGGTCGGCGCCCGGTCGGCGAGGGGTCGGCGGCGACCGGGGTGTCGCGACGGGATCCGGGCGGCGTAATCTAAGGGCGCCATGCCGTACGAACCACCCACTCACGCCGTCGAGCGCTCCCTTCGCGCCACGACCGGAGCGAAGGTCATCGCCGGCGTCGACGAGGTGGGCCGAGGTGCCTGGGCCGGACCCGTCACCGTCTGCGCGGCCGTCACCGGACTCCGTCGACCTCCCGTAGGCCTTACCGATTCCAAGCTGCTCACCGTCAAGCGGCGCAACGAACTCTCGCAGGAGCTGCTGACGTGGGTCACGTCGCACGCCCTGGGGCACGCCTCCCCGGAGGAGATCGACGACCTGGGGATGACCGCCGCGCTCCGGCTCGCCGCCGGGCGGGCGCTGGAGGCCCTCCCGGTCCGCCCGGACGCGGTGATTCTCGACGGGAAGCACGACTACCTCGGCGCCCCGTGGAGGGTCCGCACGGTGATCAAGGGCGACCAGTCCTGTGTGGCGGTCGCGGCGGCCTCGGTGATCGCCAAGGTCCAGCGCGACAAAATGATGGCCGAACTGGGCATCGAGCATGCAGACTTCGGTTTTGCGGACAATGCCGGGTATCCGTCGCCCGTGCACAAGGCCGCACTGGAGGAGCGGGGACCCACTCCGCTCCACCGGTTGTCGTGGGCGTATCTTGATGCGCTGCCCCAGTGGCGGCACCTCAAGAAGGCCCGTACCTGGGCGATCGGGAGCGTTCCGGGAGTCGAAGGTCAACTCGGCTTCGACTTCTGACGATTTCGGTCGCACTGATGTGCCACCCGCTGGCGCTTCCCGCGCCACCGTTTGATAAATAACAGCTCATGCCTCTCATTCCCCAGGAGCCTCAGATTCACGAGAGTGCCCAGGGTCCTCGCGCCACCGCGGCCAGCGGCCGCACAGCGCCGACCCCTCGACCTGTACCCGGACCCCGTCCCGCGGCTCCGTCGCGTCCCGGTCGTCCAGGACCCGTCCGGCCCACGCCACCGGCGCAACGCGCGCCGCGTGACGCGGCCGCCAAGCCCGGGCCCTTGGCCCCGGCCGCCCCTGTCGTCGCCGCGTCCGGTTCGGCGACTCCCCAGGTCCAGTTGCTCCCGGCCTCGGCCGAGGGCGCGCTGGACGCCGCCGAGGAGGCTGTGGACCTCCTCCTGGACTCGGGCCGTACTCCGGGGGACGTGCTGGTGATCACCACCGGCGAGCAGCACCCCTGGGCCACCCATGAACTGACCTTCGGCGAGGCGTCCTACTGGGCGCAGCATGACGCGGGAGACGACGTCTTCTACGCCGATGCCGCTGTGGTGGACCGGGCGGGCGTACGTCCCGTCGTCGTGGTCGCCGTCAACGGCGGCCCCGACACCGTGGCCACCACCGTTCTGCCGCTGGCCCGTGCTCGGGCGGCCGGCCTGCTGATCGTCTGTGGCGACCCGCAGCAGATCAACGCGGCGTTGGGCGCGGGCGTCTGAGCCGGCTCCGGTAGGCCGGGAGGCGCCGGGCCCACGGAGGCGTCGCTGTCGCGGCGCCTCTGTCGTGTGCCCTTGCGATCCGACCTCGCGCGGAGGACCCAGGTCTCGGCGCGCGACGGTGCATGGCGGCCCCCGGGAGGTTTACGCTCTCCGGGGGCCGACGTCTTTTGCGGGTGCTGGCCGACCGGCCGCCTCTCAGCGGGCTGCCGCGCGACGTAGTACCTCCGAGGCGGCGCCGCCGGTCCGGGGCAGCATCGGTGGGGCCTCGGACAGAGCGAAGGGTTCCGGAGTCGAATCCGCGTGGGGCCGACGGCCTCCGCGCCCCTCACCGAGGACCTGCCAGCCGTCCCGGGTGAGAGTGATGTACGCCCCGCAGCGCAGCCCGTGCAATGTGCAGGCATCTCGCAGACCCCACATCCACGCCCCGTCCTCCTCGGTCCAGCGCGCGTCGCCGTCACGGCAGTAGAGCAGCACGGCGGTGCGCACGGGGGTGCGCAGCCGCAGATCGTGCGGGATGACGCGGCGCAGCTGGGCGAGCAGGGCGTTGCGGAACATCCAGCCGTCGGTCGATGCCTGGCGCCGGGTGAACGAGGCGCTGGCCCGCACCCGTTCGTCCTGGTCGAGCACGGCCACGATCGCCGTGGCCGGCCGTGGTCGGTGGCGAGAGTGCAGTCCGCTGACGACTTCCCGTGGGTTGCGCAGCAGGGGGATGCCGGCCGCTGCCCATTCGGCGGGCTCGAGCAAGCGGGTGGCGGAGGTGGCGGACGTGGACGTCGACAACGATGCCGCCGAGGACGGAGCGAATCCGAAGGTCACGATCCTCCCTTCGGCTACGGCCCACATGCGGGCGGGTCGGGTTCGGGGGAGCGCACGCCGCAGCAGAGCCCTACCGGACTACGGGCGAGCCGTGCGGGGAGCGGAACTCAATTCTTCCTGCCGAACTTGGATGCGGCAACGAGCAATTGGGGCCACCGACCGTTATGTGACGATGAGTGACTTATATCCTTACCCAGTGATTCGCGGAAGGACACGTGAGCCGGCAGCTCACGCCTCGGGCGCGCTTCCGAAGCGGCGGATTCGACGGCACACGGACGCCGAGGCGCCACCGGCAGGCAGCCGGGGACGCTCGGGGCCGGCTGCGTCGGTCGCCATCTGTGGTCAGCCTTGCACAGCCAGTACCAGGGGCAACACCCCTTGCGCGCCCGCACGACGGAGCATCCGGGCCGCGACCGCGAGGGTCCAGCCCGTCTCGGTGTAGTCGTCCACGAGGAGAACGGGCCCTGGGGTCTCACTGAGTGCGGCGGCGAGCGCGGGCGGCACCTCCAGCATGCCGTGGAGCGCCTTGAGGCGTTGGGCGCTGTTGCTCCGGGAGATCGGCGAAGCGTCAGCGGTGTACTCCACCGAGCCCAGGAGCGGCAGTCGGCCGACTTCGGCGATGCGCGCGCCCAGCGAGTGGATCAACCGCGGTCGGGTGCGGGAGGCGATGGTGACCACGCCGACCGGCCGCGGCGAGGCGTCGGCCACCGCGGAGGCCCAACCGCCGGGGCCCTTCGCCCAGTCGGTCAGTACTCCCACCACGGCCTTCGCCACATCGTCCGGAACCGGCTCGTCGGCAGCCTGGGCGGTGAACATCGGGCGCAGCCGATTGCCCCAGCCGATGTCCGAGAGGCGCCCCAACGCACGCCCGGTCGACGCCTGCTCACCGGCCGGAATGCGCCCCTTGAGCTCTACGCCGATGGCCGGGAGGCCGGTCGGCCACATCCGGCGGGACTCCACCTCGACGCCCGCGCGGCCCAGGTCCACTCGCGCGGCGTCCAGTGCGGCCGTGGACGTCTCGGCGGCGTAACGCGCTCCCGCGCAGTTGTCGCAGCGGCCGCAGGGCTTGGCGCCTTCGTCGTCGAGCTGGCGCTGAAGGAACTCCATGCGGCAGTCCGTCGTCGACGCGTACTGCCGCATCGCCTCCTGTTCGGCCTTGCGCTGTTTGGCGACCCACTCGTACCGCTCGGTCTCGTACCTCCACGGCTGCCCGGTCGCGAGCCAGCCGCCCTTGACCCGCTTGACCGCCCCGTCCACGTCGAGGACCTTGAGCATGGTCTCCAGGCGGGAGCGGCGCAGTTCCACCAGGGGTTCCAGGGCGGGCAGCGACACGGGCCGCTCCGCGCGCGCGAGGACGTCCAGCGTGCGGCGCACCAGCTCCTCCGACGGGAAGGCGAGCGACGCGAAGTACTCCCAGATCGCCTCGTCCTCCTTCCCCGGCAGCAGGAGCACCTCCGCGTGCTCCACGCCGCGACCGGCCCGGCCCACCTGCTGGTAGTACGCGATGGGGGAGGAGGGCGAGCCCAGGTGCACGACGAATCCGAGGTCGGGCTTGTCGAAGCCCATGCCGAGCGCGGAGGTGGCGATCAGCGCCTTGACCTTGTTGGCCAGCAGGTCCTCCTCGGCCTGCTGCCGGTCGGCGTTCTCCGTGCGTCCGGTGTACGAGGCGACGATGTGGCCGCGCTGCCGGAGGAAGGCGGTGACCTCCTCCGCGGCGGCGACGGTGAGCGTGTAGACGATTCCGGAGCCGGGGAGGTCGTCGAAATGGTCGGCGAGCCACGCCATCCGGTGCGCGGCGTCGGGCAGCCGCAGCACGTTCAGGCTGAGGCTCTCCCGGTCCAGTGGACCGCGCAGCACCAAGGCGTCCGAGGTGCCGCCGGTGCCGAGCTGTTCGGCGACGTCAGAGGTCACGCGCGCGTTGGCGGTCGCGGTCGTCGCGAGTACCGGCACGCCCGGCGGGAGATCGGTGAGCATGGTCCGCAGTCGACGGTAGTCCGGGCGGAAGTCGTGACCCCAGTCGGAGATGCAGTGGGCCTCGTCGACCACGAGCAGGCCGGTCGCGGCCGCCAGCGCGGGCAGTACCTCGTCACGGAAGTCCGGGTTGTTGAGCCGCTCCGGGCTGACCAGCAGGACGTCGACCTGGCCGGCGGCGATCTCCTCCTGCACGGTGTCCCACTCCTCGGTGTTCGAGGAGTTGATGGTCCGTGCGTGGATGCCGGCCCGGGCCGCCGCCTCGACCTGGTTGCGCATCAGGGCGAGCAGCGGAGAGACGATCACCGTGGGGCCGGAACCACGGGCTCGCAGCAGAGAGGTCGCCACGAAGTAGACGGCGGACTTGCCCCACCCCGTCCGCTGCACGACCAGGGCCCGGCGCCGGTCCGCGACCAGCGCCTCGATCGCCCGCCACTGGTCCTCGCGCAGCCGGGTCACACCTGTGTCGTCCCCGACGAGGCGGGCGAGGACGGCGTCGGCGTCGGCCCGGAGATCCGCGTTGCTCGTGTGCTCCATGCCCCCATACAACAGGACGGCGCTGACAATCCGGTCAGCGGCGGGAAGGAGCAGGGCTTCGCTCGGCGGTGCCGGGGCCCGTCCACCCCGGATGTCTGACGTGTTCCTGATCGGACTTATCCACAGGCTAAGCGGAACTTCATGATCCGCGAGATCGTCGGCGCATGACGAATCACAGCGAAACCACCGGATCCTCCGAAAACGGCGACATCACCGGACGGGACGGAAGTGAGCACCCGGCCTACGTCAGCCACACGATGTACGACGGAGAGGTCGGGTACGGCACACGCCCCGCCGACCACCAGGTCACCCTGCGGACGCCGGGAGAGCTGGCCGACGCCCTGCCCTATCTGCTCGGGTACCGGCCGGAGGACAGCATCGTCCTGGTCGCCCTGCACGACCGCGGCGGGCGAGGCCGGTTCGGCGGCCGGGCCCGGCTCGGCATTCCCGCGAACCCGGACGACTGGGAAGCCGTCGCCCAGCAGCTGGCGCAAGGGCTCGTGAAGGGCAGCGAACGCCGTGGCACCCGTCCCGCGAACATGGTCGCCTACCTCTGCCAGGAACCGGGGAAGGGGGAGACGGGCCGTCAGGTCATGGAGCGGCTGCAGCCGCTGGCCCACCGACTGCGTCTCGAATGCGGCCGCCTCGAGGTCCCCGTGATCGAGGCGCTCTGTATCTCCGACGGCCGTTTCTGGTCGTACTGCTGCGGCGGCAAGGGCTGCTGCCCGGTCGAAGGGGTGGCGATGGGGTTGCCCGGCACCTCCGTGCTGGCCGCGGCCGCGACCTACGCGGGGATCCAGGTCCGGGGCACCTTGCGCGAGTTGCGTGCCCGACTGCTGCCCCTGGAGACCGGCGCCGCGCTGGAGCAGGAGGTCGCCCTGGACACGGCAGGCATGGCGCTCGTCCCGCGGATGCTCGACGAGGCGAGTCGCGCGGAGGTGGCCGAGGAGACGCTCGAACTGGCCGGACGGCTGGTGCGCCGTCTCGCTGAGGCGCCCGTCGTGCCGGGTGCTCTGGTCGCGGACCGCCGAGACGACGGACTCCTCGGATTCGACGAGGCCGCGGCTTTGATTCTCGGCCTTCAGGACCGGGTGACGCGTGACCGGGCGGCGGGGTGGATGGAGGGCGACGAGGCGGCCCCCGCCCTGCGTCTCTGGCGGGCACTGTCGCGGCGCTGCGTCGGGCCCTACGGCGAACACGCGGCGGCGCCCCTCACCCTCGCCGGCTGGGTCGCCTGGTCCAGCGGCGATGAACTCGAGGCGAGGGAGGCCCTCGCCATGGCCCTGGGCGCGGACCCGGACTATCTGTTCGCCCGCCTCCTGCACCAGGCCTGCAACGAAGGCCTCGACCCCGAGTCGGTACGACGCTGCCTGCGCACCGAGCGAGAGGGACGCGTGCTGCCCGCGGCAGTGGAAACGCCTGGCAAGGCGGCTGAGGCCGAGGACTCCGAAGGCGTCGAGGGCGCACAGGACCCGGGCGGGACGGAGCTCCGCGCAGGCCCGTGCGGAACCGAACGGGGAGGCGCGTCCACTGACCTCCGGTGTCCCGAAACGGAGAGTCACCCCGGCGACGGAAGCTGCCCCGAACAGCGCGACCGCTCCGGCCAAGGGAACCGCTCCGGCGAACCGAACGACGGAGACGGTTCCGGCGAAGCCGCGCACGAGGACCGACCCGGCGATGGGAAGGGCACCTCCGGCTCAGTCCCCGGCACTCCGGCCGCCTGCGCAGCGGAACCGGCGCCGACCTCCGCCCTCACGCCTGCTCGCAGGCGTCGCCGCGTCCGCTCCACCGATGCCGACGCGGGCCACGCGAAGGCTGTGGCCGGAGCGGAAGAAGGCCAGGAACCGCAATGCCGCACGCGGGGAACGAACAAGCTTCGCGCTCACCCGCCGAGGCCGCACACCACGCGTCCCGCCGCGCCGAGCCGAGGAGGATCCCGCACCCGCCCGGTGGGGAAGGCCTCCACGCGCCGCCGCGACGACTCCTCGGAAGGCCAGAGGCCCGACAGCGACGACACCATGGGGAAGGGGTGACGCCCGCCCTGCCATCGTGGTGAGGGAGGGTGCCCGCGCGGGCTGCCGACGACGACCGAAGCCGGCACGAGCGGCCTGCCGGGCCCGAGGAACGCCGATGGTCGGACACGCATCCCGGCCGGCCCAGGGTGCCCCGAAGCCGGCTCCGGCCTGTTCGGATCCGGCCGCCATTCGGTGGCCCTGTGGGCACGGGGCGTGACCTGGGGGAGCCCCGCCCGTTCACCTGAGTGGCGGAACGCCCGCACGGGTCGTGCCGCCGCAGCGCACCCGCCCTGCCGGAGCCGCCCACCCGGCCTCGACCATGCCCGAGGCGCACAGAGAGCAGAAGAAGTCACCGCATGCATCAGCCGACTCCGCCCTCAGCCGCCGACGAACGCTCCAGCCACGAGAACCCGGTGCCGGCCCCTGGCGCGGGGGCCGACCCACCGCGCGCGGGCGGAGCCGCCCCGCAACGGGCCGGATCTCCGGGCGAGGGCCGGCGCACCTCGCCACCCTCTCCACCCATCGGGCCGGCGGGAGGCCCGCGCCTGTCCGCCGGTCCGGGCATCCGCAGCACGTCCGCCTTCCCGGCGGCCGGCACAGGGCGTCGCCCGCCGCCAACCCCGTCCAGAGGCGCCGGGCCACCGCCCGGGGCGCCGACCCAGTCACGCTCCGTCGGCCTGCCCCCCGCCCACACGGCGATGATCTGCGTCGCCCTGCCGGGTCTCGCCATCTCCACGGAACAGGGGCAGCTGACGGGACACGGGCTGGAGGGGTTCTACCGGGCGGGCCGGCGCATCCTGTCCCGTTGCCAGGTGCGGGTGGCGGGACGCGAACCGCTGGCGGTCCAGGCCCGGATGACCTCGGCCGACCGGGCCCGCTTCGTCGGCACGCTCCGTGTCACACCGCACGGCGGCCCGGACCCGGACATCGTCGTCGAGCGGACCCGCTCCGCGGACGGTACGGAAGTGATCACGCTGCACAGCGCCGCCGCCCGGCCGCTGCGCCTCCCGGTCGAGGTGGCGCTCGGCGCCGATCTGGCCGACCTGGGGGCGATCGCGTCCGGCACCGCGGGACCCGAACTGGCCGCCAGCGTCCACGATTCCGGTCTGCGGTGGTCCTGCGCCGCCGGGGCCTCGTACGTCACGGCCGACCCGCCCCCGGCCGACGCGATCGCCACCGCGGGTCTGCTGCGCTGGAACTTCGACGTGCCTCCCGGCGGCACCGTCCGTCTGGAGTTGAGGGTCCGCCTCGACGGTGCGGGGCCGGTCCGAGCCGTGGGGCGGGTGGCCACGAGCCCGTTGTCTCCGGCAGCGGCGACGGGCGACGATCCGCGCGTCCCGGCGCTCCTGGCGACGAGCGTCGCGGATCTCCAGGCCCTGTTGGTGCGAGACCCCGCGCACCCCGCCGACACCCACCTCGCGGCAGGGGCGCCGTGGCGCTGCGGTCTGGCACCGGCGGACGCGCTCGCCGCGGCCCGTATGACACTGCCTCTCGGAACCCGGCTCGCCTCGGGCACGCTGCGCACCCTGGCCCGCACACAGATCACGGCTCCGGGGCCGCGGTGCGGCATGATCCCCGGCCCCCGGCGGGACGCGGGCGCGCACCTTCCACCGGGCTGTACCGGCACCGAGGCCACACTGCTCTTCCCGGTACTCCTCGCGGAGGCCCGCCGATGGGGCCTGCCCGACCACGAGACCGAGGAACTGCTGCCGACGGCCGAGCGCTGCCTGACCTGGCTGCGGACGACGGTCGGCGAGGGGCCCTACCTCAGCGACCCCCAGCCCAGTGGTCCCGTCCGCTGCGAGACACAGGCCCACGCCCACCGGGCCGCACTGCTCGGCGCCGACCTGCTCGACGCCTGCGGCAGACCGGGCGGAGGCGGGCTACGGGAGTGGGCCCGGAAGCTGCGCGCCACCTTCCGGCGGGACTTCTGGATCGACGGTCCCGGAGGCGGCCGACCCGCGGCCGCCCGTACCCCGGACGGGCGGCCGCTGCCCCACCTCTGCGCGACGGCCGTCCACCTCCTCGACACCGGGTTGCTGGGCGGCGGCGCCCACGCCCCCGGGCTGTTGGACCGAGTGCAGACCGAACAACTCGCCCGGTTGCTCGGCAGTCCCGTCATGGACTCGGGCTGGGGACTTCGTGGCCTCGGCGCGAAGGAGGTCGGCTACAACCCCTTCGGCCACCGCAGCGGTGCCGTCCGGGTCCACGAAACGGCCGTCGCCGTAGCCGGCCTCGCCGCCGCGGGTTACGAGAAGGAGAGCGCCGCGCTGCTGCGAGGCGTGCTGACGGCGGCCGAGGCCTTCGGGCACCGGCTCCCGGAGATGTACGCGGGGGAGCAACGCGGTGACGGGAGAGCCCCGCTTCCCCATCCGGCCGCGTGCCGTCCCGCGGCCACGTCGGCGGCGGCCGGTGTCCTGGTGTTGACCACGCTGGCCGGCGTCCGGCCCGACGCTCCGGCCGGAAAGGTCACCCTGCGACCCCTGCGCGGCGCGCCCCTGGGGGAGATCGGTCTGACCGGGCTGCGGGTCGCCGACGCGCCCTTCTCCGTACGGGTCAGTCGGCTCGGTCTCGCCATGGTGGAGGAGGCGGCCGACGGACTGCAATTGGGAGTGTGACCTCGTACGACGCGGCTCCGGACGTCGGCCGGGTGGACGACGACGACCCTGCGGCACCGAAGTGGATCAGCCATCGAAGCGGCCGACGAAGGGAGTGTTTATCGTCAGGAAGACGACTATGATCGCCGCATGCCCTACGACCCGTCAGCCTTTCCGCCCTTCGCCGTCACCGTGGACCTGGTCGTGCTGACCGTGCGCCGCCATGCCCTGTGCGCGTTGGCGGTGCGCAGGGGTGAGGCGCCGTTCCAGGGGCGGTGGGCGCTTCCGGGCGGCTTCGTACGGGCCGACGAGGATCTCACCCAGGCTGCGGCGCGCGAGCTGGCCGAGGAGACCGGACTCCGTGCCCACGACCCCTCGGCTCCGGCCCACGACAACGGCGCCCACCTGGAACAGCTCGCCACGTACGGCGATCCCAAGCGCGACCCGAGGATGCGGGTCGTCAGCGTCGCGCACCTGGCGCTCGCCCCGGACCTGCCGGCGCCGCGAGCGGGCGGAGACGCCAGCAACGCGCGTTGGGCGCCGGTCGAGGAGCTGCTTCAGCACGGCGGTTACGGCCGCGACGGGGAGCCGGTCGCACCGCTCGCCTTCGACCATGCCCAGATCCTCGCCGACGGCGTGGAGCGGGCCCGTTCCAAGATCGAGTACTCGTCCCTGGCGACCGCGTTCTGCCCCACCGAGTTCACGGTCGGCGAGCTCCGCCGGGTCTACGAGGCGGTGTGGGGCGTGGCGCTCGACCCGCGGAACTTCCACCGCAAGGTGACGGGCACGCCCGGCTTCCTGGTGCCCACCGGTGGCACCACCACTCGGCAGGGTGGCCGCCCGGCCCAGCTCTTCCGGGCGGGCGGCGCGACCTTGCTCAACCCGCCGATGCTGCGGCCCGAGGTGTGACCCGGGCCGACCGTGCCACTGACAGCCGGGGAGGGATTCCGAACCGATCGGTCGAGGCTGCGTGACCGTCCGCACGGTGTCACCGTGCGGTGAACGGAGAAAAGGGATATAACGCGCTATCTTGCTACGGGTGATCCAGGCCTTCGGACTGACCAGCAACCCCCGCAAGGCGCTTCCGCCCGCCGTCGACGATGTCTCCTTCGAGGCGCGCGCGGGCCGCGTCACCGTGCTGCTCGGAGCGCCGGGCGCGGGCAAGACCACGGCGCTGAGACTCATGCTCGAACTCGAACAGGGCCGCGGCCTCACCCACTTCCGGGGCCGTCCGCTGCACCGCATCGCCCACCCCTCGCGTGAGGTCGGCGTCCTCCTCGGCGACGTGCCGGGTCACCCGGCCCGCACGGTGCGGGGCCACCTGCGCATGCTGTGCGCGGCCGCCGGGGTGCCGGTGCGGCGGGCCGACGAAGTGCTCGAGGTGGTCGGCCTGGTCAGCCTGCGCGACGAACGCCTCGGCACCCTGTCCCGTGGCGTGGACCGGCGGCTGGGACTGGCCTGCGCTCTTCTCGCGGACCCGCACACCCTCGTCCTCGACGATCCGACCGACGGGCTCTCCGGGCGCGAGAACCGTTGGCTGCACGGCATGCTGCGCGCCCACGCGGACCAGGGCGGTACCGTCCTGACGACCACGACCGACCCCAAGGAGGCGGCTCGCACCGCCGACCGGGTCGTCACCCTGGACCGGGGCACCCTGGTCGCCGACCAGGAGGCCGCCGACTTCGCCCGCACCCGGCTGCGCCCCCGGGTGGTCGTCCGCAGCCCACACGCCGTCCGCCTGGCCACCTTGCTGGCCAGGGAGGCCCGAGCCGCGCAACGCTCCGTCGAGGTGGTGCACGAGGACGGCAACCGGCTCTCCGTGTACGGCAGTAGCTGTGCCCTTGTCGGCGAGACGGCGTTCCGGCACGACATCCTGGTCCATCAACTCGCCGACGAGACCGGCGACATGGGGCCCGGAGCAGGAGCGGAAGCTCCGTCGCGTACGCACTCCGAGGCGAGGCCGGCCCCGTCCGGGCAAGCGGACCAGGGCTTCCGCGGCGGCGAACCGGCCACCATCCCCGCCTCCGAACCGGACACGGAACGCGCGGGGGTCCCGGCAGGCGCACGTGTGGCGAGCGAATCCTGGCGCACCGGCGCCGCGGACGCGTCGTGCCGCCCCGACGGCGGACCGCCGCCGTCTCCAGCGCCGTACCGGCCGGTCGACGCGGGGCCGCACGACGGCATCCTGTCCTCCGACGGCGACTTCCCGTCCGGTGTCGTCGCACCGGCTGTCGTCGGTCGGGCTGCGGAGACCTCGGAGGCGACGGCGTCCCCGACTGTCCCGGGCAGGCGCCCTGCCAGTGGTCCGGACGCCTCCGAAGACACGGTCGTCGGCGAACTCCGGCAGCCCGGAGAGGTCGACGCCGCGGACGGCACCACCTCCGGTGCCCACCCCGACGCCTCCCGTTCCCCGGCCGCGTCTGTCATGCCCTCGGCGCAGCGCCCCATGCGCCCCTCCGCGTCCCGTGGTGTCGACACCCTGCCCGCCCTGCCCCCTCCCATCTCCGTCCGCTCGGCCCCGAGCCCTCTGCGTCCACTCCGCTACGAACTCCGTCGCGCCACCGGGATCGGCACCGGATTCACCACCGGCGCCCTGGTCCTGGTCGTCTCAGCCCTCACCGCCGTACTCCTGGCCCGCGTGGGCCACACCCCGCCGGCACGGCTGCTGGCCGCGTGGCCCACGGAGCTTCCGCTGCCGCCCGCGGCGCTCGGCGCGGGACTGCTCGGTGCGCTGGCCTTCGGAGACGAGTTCCGCCACCCCGCCCTGGCCGCGGACCGCGGTACCGTGCCCCGAAGGCTGGGTGTGCTCACCGCCAAGCTCCTCGTCGCCGCTCTCACCGCACTGGTGCTGGCCTTTCTCACGGTGGGCTGCGACGCCGAAGCGCTCTATCTCGTCTACGGACGGGAGGTCGCACAGGTTCCCGCGGGCTGGCTTTCACTGAGTGCGAGTTGGATCGCTCTCGTGGTCGGCTGCGCCTGGACCGGTGTGCTGGCCGCCGGCGTCTTCCGATCCACCACGGCCGGGCTGGCGGCGGTGGTCGCCATGCCCGTCGTCGTCCTGCCCGTCGTACAGAAGGCCGTGGAGAGCGCGTCCGTGCGGACGGCGGCCGGATTCTCGATGCGGTTGCGTGAGCTGCTCCTGGTGCAGTGGCCCTTCGGCGGCGAGCGCTACCTGGCCGCCGTGGCACGCCTGGTCGCCCAACCGGTCGGCGGGGCAATGGCGTTGTCGCTGACGGCCCTGCTGTGCGCGTACCTGCTCACGACCCTGCGCAGCAGAGTCCGATGACCACCGTCCAGGTCGGATCCGATCCCGGTGTGTGCGCAACTCCCCGCAGAAAGCTCATTTCTTTCCGATAAGGCGTCAATTGCGACGGGGTGAGCGATCACCCTTTCGTGTGCTTTTCACCAAAGACCTCAAGGGAGTTGGGAGCAGCGCCGACAAAGGATCCGTGAGTACCCTTGCGCACACCATGATGACCGCCGCCCGCTCCACCGACTCCGGTATGGCCGGCCCGGGCGAACTCGACCGCTACCCCTTCGGTGAGGCTCCTGTGGCCGAACGTGTCGGAGCCCCCGTCTGGGAGTCCGCGGAACCCGAGCTGGGCCGCGTGGGCCGCCGTACCGCGGGCAGCCGCGGACGCGGGCTGCACGGCCAACTCGTCCAGCAGCTCGGGCAGATGATCGTCTCGGGCGACCTGGGCGCCGATCGACCGCTGGTGCCCGAAGAGATCGGTCAGCGGTTCGAGGTGTCCCGCACCGTCGTCCGCGAGTCGCTGCGTGTCCTCGAGGCCAAGGGCCTGGTCAGCGCCCGGCCGAACGTCGGCACGCGCGTGCGTCCCGTGAGCGACTGGAACCTTCTCGACCCGGACATCATCGAGTGGCGGGCGTTCGGCCCTCAGCGAGACAATCAACGGCGCGAGCTGAGCGAGCTGCGCTGGACGATCGAGCCGCTTGCCGCTCGTCTCGCCGCGGGGCACGGGCGCGCCGACATCCAGCAGCGACTGTCCGACATGGTCGAGATCATGGCGCACGCCATGGGGCAGGGGGACGCGCTCACCTACTCCCGGGCCGACGCCGAGTTCCACTCGTTGCTCATCCAGGTCGCGGGCAACCGCATGCTGGAACACCTTTCCGGGATCGTGTCGTCCGCCCTCCAGGTCTCCGGCGGCCCGGTCACGGGCTGTGACCGCCCCACCGACGCGTCGCTGGGGCACCACGGCCGGATCGCCGACGCCCTCGCGGCGGGCGACGGCGCCGCGGCCGAGACGGCCATGCGCCAGCTGCTCACCGTTCACCCCGAGGTGGAGCGCGTCGTGCCGGCACCGCGCGAACACTGACCGCATCGCGCGGGAGGTGCGGTCGGGGGACGTCCTCCCCCTCCCGCGTCGTCCTGGGCCGCTGTACCCGCACTTCCGTCGGACCCCGCAGAACCCGTCACGGGGGCTGCGGGGTCCGACGATCGACATGGCGGAACCGGTCCCGGCGGCACCGGTAGGCTTCAGGGGTGACCTCGTCTGCCCGCGTCTGACCTTTTTTGAACGCTTACGGGGTGTGACTCGGGCCACGAAGATTGGGCGTAACGCTTGTGGAAACAACGCGATGACCTAAGAGGTGACTGCCGCGGAGGGAATACGGACGCCGTTCAAGGCGCTGTGAATCCTCCCGGCCCCCGCCCGCGCCGTCGGCCCACCTCCAGGCCGGTGGTCGGCTCCTGTCCGTCACGGACGGGGCCGGAAGCCGTTTTCCAACGTTCCGAGAGGTTGTTCGTGTCGGCCAGCACATCCCGTACGCTCCCGCCGGAGATCGCCGAGTCCGTCTCTGTCATGGCGCTCATTGAGCGGGGAAAGGCTGAGGGGCAGATCGCCGGCGACGATGTGCGTCGGGCCTTCGAAGCTGACCAGATTCCGGCCACTCAGTGGAAGAACGTACTGCGCAGCCTCAACCAGATCCTCGAGGAAGAGGGTGTGACGCTGATGGTCAGTGCCGCGGAGCCCAAGCGCACCCGAAAGAGCGTCGCAGCGAAGAGTCCGGCCAAGCGCACCGCCACCAAGACGGTCGCGGCGAAGGCGGTGACCACGAGGAAGGCCACCGCCACGGCCGCCCCGGCCACCCCGGCCGCTCCCGCTGTGGACGATCCCGCAGACGAAGCCGCCCCCGCGAAGAAGGCGGCTGCCAAGAAGACGACCGCCAAGAAGACGGTCGCCAAGAAGACCGTCGCGAAGAAGACGGCGGCCAAGAAGACCACTTCCGGCAAGGACGACGCCGAGGTCGCCGAGGACGAGGTCCTCGAGGACGCCAAGCCCGGCGAAGAGGAAGAGGAGGGGGGCGAGAACAAGGGCTTCGTCCTCTCCGACGACGACGAGGACGACGCGCCCGCCCAGCAGGTCGCCGTGGCCGGTGCCACCGCCGACCCGGTGAAGGACTACCTCAAGCAGATCGGCAAGGTCCCGCTGCTCAACGCCGAGCAGGAGGTCGAGCTCGCCAAGCGCATCGAGGCCGGTCTGTTCGCCGAGGACAAGCTGGCCAACGCCGACAAGCTCGCCCCCAAGCTCAAGCGCGAGCTGGAGATCATCGCCGAGGACGGCCGACGCGCCAAGAACCACCTCCTGGAGGCCAACCTCCGTCTGGTGGTCTCCCTGGCCAAGCGTTACACCGGCCGCGGCATGCTCTTCCTGGACCTCATCCAGGAGGGCAACCTCGGTCTGATCCGCGCGGTCGAGAAGTTCGACTACACCAAGGGCTACAAGTTCTCCACGTACGCCACCTGGTGGATCCGTCAGGCGATCACCCGCGCGATGGCCGACCAGGCCCGCACCATCCGTATCCCGGTGCACATGGTCGAGGTCATCAACAAGCTCGCGCGCGTGCAGCGTCAGATGCTCCAGGACCTGGGCCGCGAGCCCACCCCGGAGGAGCTGGCCAAGGAACTCGACATGACCCCGGAGAAGGTCATCGAGGTCCAGAAGTACGGCCGCGAGCCCATCTCGCTGCACACCCCGCTGGGCGAGGACGGTGACAGCGAGTTCGGTGACCTCATCGAGGACTCCGAGGCCGTGGTCCCGGCCGACGCGGTCAGCTTCACTCTCCTCCAGGAGCAGCTGCACTCGGTTCTCGACACCCTGTCCGAGCGCGAGGCGGGCGTCGTCTCCATGCGGTTCGGTCTCACCGACGGTCAGCCGAAGACCCTCGACGAGATCGGCAAGGTGTACGGCGTGACGCGCGAGCGCATCCGTCAGATCGAGTCCAAGACCATGTCCAAGCTGCGCCACCCGTCCCGTTCACAGGTGCTGCGCGACTACCTCGACTAGGTCGTAGCCGTACGAAGCGAAGGCCCGGTCTCCCGTGAGGGGGACCGGGCCTTCGGCTTGGGCGCGGGTGCGGGGTGCCGCGCGTTGGATCACTCTGGGTGTCCATCGGTCACTCCAAAGTGAGGAGCGCGCATGCGTCGTCCCCTTGTCCGGGCCCTGTCCCGGCCGTTGATCCTGGCGGCCGCGGCGGTGGCCATACCCTTGGCCTCCGCCGCCCCGGCGGCCTCCGACGGTGTCGTCGTGGGCGGCTTCCCGGTCGACGTCTCCCAGAGCCCCTGGACGGTCGCGCTGTCCAGTCGTGACCGGTTCGGAGGTATGCGTTCCGGGCAGTTCTGCGGAGGCGTGGCGGTCGGCCCGTCCACCGTGCTCACCGCGGCCCACTGCATGGGCGAGGACGTCCTGGGAGCGCCGCCGGGGCAGGTGGCCGACCTGAAGGTCGTCGCGGGCCGTACGGACCTGTACAGCGACACCGGGCAGGAGGTCTCGGTGCGCAGTGTCTGGGTGAATCCCGCCTACGACAGTTCCAGCAATGTCGGGGACTTCGCCGTACTCACCCTCGCCGAGCCCCTTCCCGCGGGTGCCGTCATCGCCATGGCAGGCGAGGGCGACCCGGCGTACGCGGCCGGCACGGACGCCGTCGTCTACGGGTGGGGCGACGCCACCGGGTTCGGCGCGTACCCCCGCGCCCTGCGAGCGGCTCGGGTCCATGTGCTGGCCGACGCGCAGTGCGAGCAGGCGTATCCCGGTACCTCCGACGGCACCTACGACGCGAGGAGCATGGTGTGCGCCGGGGAGGTGCGGGGCGGTCGCGATGCCTGCCAGGGGGACAGCGGCGGGCCGCTGGTCGCCCAGGGCCGAGTCATCGGGCTCGTGTCGTGGGGCAGCGGCTGTGGGCGGCCGGGCAGTCCGGGCGTCTACACGCGCGTGTCGGACGCCGTACGGACGCTGGGCTGGGCGCGGAGCGCGGAAGGCTCCGAGAAGCCCTCTGAGGGCGTCTGAGCGGGTCTCACCGCAGCATGGCCGGCTTCCTGCCATGAGAGCGGGCGGCCGCCCCTGGGAGCAGGGACGGCCGCCCGGATACCGGCCTGTGCCGGTTCTGGCTCGTCGTGGACGCGCAGATCAGCGATCTTCTTCCGAACTGGAAGCCGGAACGGTCGTCAGCCGCTCTGTCTCGTCCTGTATCTCAGCGGCGATCTTCTTGAGTTCCGGCTCGAACTTGCGGCCATGGTGGGCGCAGAAGAGCAGTTCTCCGCCGCTGAGCAGCACGACGCGTACGTACGCCTGGGCGCCGCAGCGGTCGCAGCGGTCAGCGGCCGTCAGCGGGCTCGCGGGGGTCAGAACAGTAGTCACGTCGCCTCTTCTCTAGCTCGACGAGCTGTCGTACCAGGGTCAACATCCAACCAGCCCCAAAACGTTCCCGCTCGTGGCTTGTCCTCGAAAAAATCTTTCCGAGGTGGCCGTCTGCTGCCGGTTTGGCGGCGAATGTGCCGTATTGCGTGGTCTGTGGTGCTTACGGTTTCGCTCTGTCGGTCATGGTTCCATCCTCCCGGCCGGCTTGCCGGTTTGTTCATGAGGACGTGCCCGGAGCCTAAATGGTTCATGCCCCGAAGGGAACGTGATATGTACTTCACTCCATCGAGGGATCGAACACGCATGCGACGCTGGACTAGTCTGAGTTTCGGACGAGGGTGGCGTTACAACGGCTCTACCAGGCCTCGGTACCCTCTTGGCGGCTACCCAAGCCGCGCCCTTACCCAGAAGGGCCCCAAGTGAAATTCAGCGAGGAGCGAACCGCGTGACCGCCGAAACGTCCGTGCCGTCCACAGCGCTGCTGGCAGGAGCAGACCGGGACGGTTCCAACTACACCGCGCGGCACCTACTCGTCCTCGAGGGGCTCGAGGCCGTGCGGAAGCGCCCGGGTATGTACATCGGCTCGACCGACAGCCGTGGTCTGATGCACTGCCTGTGGGAGATCATCGACAACTCCGTCGACGAGGCCCTGGGCGATTATTGCGACCACATCGAGGTGATCCTCCACGACGACGCCTCGGTCGAGGTCCGTGACAACGGCCGAGGCATCCCCGTCGACGTCGAGCCCAAGACGGGTCTGTCCGGCGTCGAGGTCGTCATGACCAAGCTGCACGCCGGCGGCAAGTTCGGCGGCGGCTCCTACGCCGCCTCCGGGGGTCTGCACGGCGTCGGCGCCTCCGTGGTGAACGCCTTGTCCGCCCGCCTCGACGTCGAGGTGGACCGCGGCGGCCACACACACGCCATCAGCTTCCGGCGCGGAGTTCCGGGCTCCTTCGCCGCGGACGGTCCCGACTCCAAGTTCGAGCCGGGCGGTCTGCGGAAGGTCAAGCGGGTCGCCAAGAACCGGACCGGCACGCGGGTGCGTTACTGGGCCGACCGCCAGATCTTCCTCAAGGACGCCAAGCTCTCCCTGGAGAACCTCCACCAGCGCGCCCGCCAGACCGCGTTCCTGGTGCCCGGCCTGACCATCGTCGTTCGTGACGAGTACGGTCTCGGCGAGGGCGGAAGCAAGGGCGAGGAGTCCTTCCGCTTCGACGGTGGCATCAGCGAGTTCTGCGAGTACCTGGCCACCGACAAGCCCGTCTGCGACGTCCTCCGCTTCACCGGACAGGGCACCTTCAAGGAGACCGTCCCGGTCCTGGACGAGCACGGGCAGATGACTCCGACGGAGGTCACCCGTGAGCTCGGCGTCGACGTGGCGCTGCGCTGGGGCACCGGCTATGACGCGAACGTCAAGTCGTTCGTCAACATCATCGCCACGCCCAAGGGCGGCACCCACGTCGCCGGCTTCGAGCAGGCGGTCGCCAAGACGATGAACGAGGTGCTGCGCGCCAAGAAGATGCTGCGCGTCGCCGAGGACGACATCGTGAAGGACGACGCTCTGGAGGGCCTGACGGCCGTCGTCACGGTGCGCCTCGCCGAACCCCAGTTCGAGGGTCAGACCAAGGAGGTCCTCGGCACCTCGGCGGCCCGGCGCATCGTGAACACCGTGATCTCCAGGGAGCTCAAGGCGTTCCTGACCTCAGCCAAGCGGGATGCCGCAGCTCAGGCGCGGGTCGTCATGGAGAAGGCGGTCGCTGCCGCACGGACGCGTATCGCGGCCCGGCAGCACAAGGACGCGCAGCGCCGCAAGACGGCTCTGGAGTCCTCGTCCCTGCCCGCCAAGCTCGCCGACTGCCGCAGCGACGACGTCGAGCGCAGCGAGCTGTTCATCGTCGAGGGAGACTCCGCGCTCGGTACGGCCAAGCTCGCCCGCAACTCCGAGTTCCAGGCTCTGCTGCCGATCCGGGGCAAGATCCTCAACGTCCAGAAGTCGTCCGTCACCGACATGCTCAAGAACGCCGAGTGCGGGGCGATCATCCAGGTCATAGGGGCGGGCTCCGGGCGCACCTTCGACATCGACGCGGCCCGCTACGGCAAGATCATCATGATGACCGACGCCGATGTGGACGGCTCCCACATCCGGACGCTGCTCCTGACGCTGTTCCACCGCTACATGCGGCCCATGGTCGAGGCCGGGCGGGTGTTCGCCGCGGTCCCGCCCCTGCACCGCATCGAGCTCGTCCAGCCCAAGAAGGGCCAGGACAAGTACGTGTACACGTACTCGGACCGTGAGCTGCGCGACAAGCTGATGGAGTTCCAGAGCAAGAGCGTCCGGTACAAGGACTCCATCCAGCGTTACAAGGGTCTCGGCGAGATGGACGCCGACCAGCTGGCGGAGACGACGATGGACCCGCGCCACCGCACTCTGCGTCGCATCAACCTGTCCGACCTGGATGCGGCCGAGCAGGTGTTCGATCTGCTCATGGGTAATGACGTGGCGCCGCGCAAGGAGTTCATCTCCAGCTCGGCGGCGACGCTGGACCGGTCCCGTATCGACGCGTAACCGCTGCGTCCGGTCCGGCCGGGTCGCGCGGCTCAGCCCGGGTTTCGCGGCTCCGGCCGGGCCTCAAGCAGGGCGGGCCGGGTCTCAGGTATCTCCGGCCGGGTCTCAGGCAGGTCCGGCTCGGGGAGTTCTCCACCTGCGGGTGGAGAACCCCGGCCTCCGGAGATCCACCCATGATCCACCCCTGCTCCGATCTGCGGACCGGCGCGTTTCCGTAGCGTCGAAGGCGTCGGCAGCGCTCGCTGCCGGCCTCCCCTTCCCGCTCGCGGAGGCTGATGTCCGGGCTCGTCAACGCACTGGTGATCGTGGCTGTGGCCGCACTCGTGATCGTGCGGCAGTTCCGCGCGAGCCGCATCGACACGGATCGGCGATGGTGGCTCCTTCCGGGAATCCTGGCCGTCATAGCGCTGCGCGAACCCGATCTGCTCGACGCCCGTCACCACACCCGGTCGGCCTTGGTGCTCGGCGCCGAACTGCTCGTCGCCCTGGCCATGGGAGCCGCCTGGGCCTGGACCCCCCGCATCTGGGTGGAGCCGGACGGCAGCGTGTGGAGCAAGGGCACCAAAGCGAGCGTGGGCGTCTGGGGAGCCGGCATCGGTCTGAGGGTTGGCCTCCTCGGGGTCGGCGCACTGCTGGGCCTCCACCAGGACAGCGCGGCCCTGATGCTGGGACTCGCGGCCACTTTGCTGGTCCGCTCCGGGATCCTGATCTGGCGCGCGCAGTCTTTGAACCGGACTCCTGTGCACGCCACGGCGTACGGTGACCACCTGCCCCGGTCCCCGTGGAAGGAGCGCGTGTGACGGACAACGTCTGGACACGCTGGCCCTCACGGGAGGCGCTAAGACCCAGGGGGATCTCGCGCCCCAGGCGGCTGTTGGCCTGGGCCGTCAGGCTGCTGGTCGTGGGCGCGCTCCTGTGGAGCGCTTTCCACGACAGCCGGATCCAGGGGTGGGTCGCGGTCGCCGGGGCCGGCGGCGTTCTGGTGACAGGTGGGCTGGCATGGGCCCTGTTCCGGACGACGCTCGAACACCGGCTGTGGCCGTCCCTGACACTGCTCCTCATGCTGCTGGGGCTGGCGGCCGGGGCCGAGGCCGCGGACTTCCGCTCCCCGGCCACGGTCCTGTGGTGCGGGTGCGCCATCGCGGCACTGGAGCGACTGCCCCTGGGGGCGGCGCTGCCGGCGGCTTCGGTCGGGTTCGCCGCCTTCGCCATGGTCAACGACGACTCGGGGGTGACCTCGGCCGCCGCCATCGGGGGCATGGCCCTTGCCGGATATGCGCTGCGTCTGGACGCCGAAGCCAGAGGCACCGCTCAGCGACTGCTCGCCCAGGAGCGGGCGGCGCGGGTGGCCGAGGCCGAATCGGCCGCACTCGCGGAGCGGGCCCGCATCGCCCGGGAGATCCATGACGTCCTGGCCCACAGTCTCTCGGCGCAGCTCGTGCACCTGGAGGCGGCCCGGCTGCTGATCGAGCGGGGCGCGGACCGCGAGCAGATTCTCGACCGGGTGGTGGCGGCCCGAGGGATGGCCCGCGACGGTCTTGAGGAGACCAGGCAGTCGCTCTCCGCGCTGCGCGGTGAACTGACGCCGCTGGAGGACTTCCTGACCGATCTCGTCCGCATGTCCGACGGTGCCGAGGTCACGGTGGGGGGTGAACGCAGACCGCTGACGGTCGAGGCGTCGCAGGCCGTGCGCAGAGTCGCGCAGGAGGCTCTGACGAACGCACGCAAACACGCGCCGGGGGCCAAGGTGCGTGTGCGGCTGGACTACGGCCGGCATGAAGTGACCCTGGACGTGCGGGACTCGGGTGGTCCGCCGGGCGAACTCGCAGGGGCCGGAGGCGGGTACGGTCTGCTGGGTATGCGGGAGCGCGCCGAACTGCTGGGCGGGTCGCTCGCTGCCGGGCCGCACGAGGAAGGGTTCGTGGTGACGCTGAAGGTGCCGGTATGACGGAGGCGGCGGCGGGGAAGACCGCCAGGGTCGTGGTCGCGGACGATCAGACGGTCGTTCGGGAAGGCATCGTCATGCTGCTCGGGCTGCTGCCGGGAGTCGAGGTGGTGGGCGCCGCCGGGGACGGGGAGGAAGCCGTGCGGCTCGTCGCGGAACTGGCTCCCGACGTGGTGCTGATGGACCTGCGCATGCCTCGCTGCGACGGAGTGGAGGCGACCCGGCGGATCCGGTCCGAGCATCCCGGGACACAGGTCGTGGTCCTTACGACCTACGCGGACGACGAGTCCCTGTTCCCCGCGCTGAAAGCGGGCGCACGGGGGTATCTCACCAAGGACGCGGGCGGGGACGAGATCGTACGGGCCGTGCACAGTGTGCTGTCCGGGGACGCGGGGCTGTCGCCGAGTGTCCAGCGGAGGCTGCTGGAGCGCCTGTCGGCGCCCGAACCGGAGCCGGCTGCCCCCGCCGTCGCCCCCGACGGGCTCACGACACGGGAGGCGGAGGTGCTGGTGCTGATCGCCGAGGGGCTCAGCAACCAGGAGATCGCGCGCAGGCTGAGCGTGTCCACCGCGACGGTGAAGACGCACATCAACAACATGTTCTCCAAGACGGGGCTCAAGGACCGGGCCCAGGCGGTGCGTTACGCGTACGGGAAGGGGCTGGTCCGGCCGCCTGCGGGGTGAACGGCGCGTTGGTCACCTGATGGGGTGAAGTGTTCGGGGAACAATAGTCGGGGATCTTCCCGTTCTGTCCATCCTTGGGCATGCAGTCAAGCAACGGTCGTGCCCGCGCCGACGGGGACGGTTCCGATAGCGGTGCCTCCACGCCACACGCGCACGGACATCATCAAGACCAGGGCCAGGCGTACGCCGAGGCGCCAGGGGACGTGCGCTACGAGGACCCGTGGTACGACGCGCTCGCCTCGGGCTGGGGCGAGTCGGCCATCATGAGCACCCCCGGGCCCGAGGTTCCCGCGGCACGTCGGCGGGAGACCGGAACCGGGGCAGCGGCTCAGATCTACCTCGAGGTGCAGAAAAGCGCGGCCTTCCAGGAGGTGCGCAGCCGGTACCGACGGTTCGTGGTGCCCGCCACGGCAGGGTTCTTCGTCTGGTACGTGGCGTACGTGGTGACCGCGACGACCGCGCCCGGACTGATGGCGCGGCCGGTGGCGGGCGCGGTGAACGTGGCACTGCTCGCCGGGCTGGGGCAGTTCCTCAGCACGTTTCTGCTCACCTGGGCCTACGCCCGGCACGCGCGGCTGCGCCGGGATCGTGCCGCGCTCGAACTGCGCTGGGACACACAGGAGTTGACTCGGGGAGCAAAGGGCGGTGCGTCGTGACCGGCAACCATCAGGCGCTGGCGTTGTTGCTGTTCAGCGCCTTCGTCGCGGTCACCTTGGGGATCACGACCTGGGTGAGCCGCAATCGCCATGGTTCGGAGGAGGAGTTCTACGTCGGCGGGCGGCTGTTCTCCCCGATGGAGAATGGTTTTGCCATCGCGGGCGACTACATGTCGGCCGCTTCCTTCCTGGGGGTCACCGGGCTCATCGCGCTGTTCGGGTACGACGGGCTGCTGTATGTGGTCGGCTTCCTCGTGGCCTGGCTGGTGGTGCTGTTCCTCGTCGCCGAACTGGTGCGCAACTGCGGACGGTTCACGCTCGCCGACGTGGTCGCCGCACGGATGAGCGAGCGCCCGGTGCGGATCGCGGCGGGAACCGCCTCGGTCACCGTGTCCGTTCTCTATCTGGTGGCCCAGATGGTGGGCGCCGGCAGCCTGGTCGCGCTGCTCCTCGGGAACACCGGGGAGGCGGCCCAGTCCTGGGCCGTCATCGGGGTCGGTGCGCTCATGGTGATCTACGTGTCGTTGGGAGGGATGCGGGCGACCACGTGGATCCAGATCGTCAAGGCGGTTCTGCTGCTGGCCGGCACCATCGCCCTCACCGTGCTCGTCCTGCTGCGCTTCCACGGTGACTTCGACCAGTTGCTGCGTACGGCGGCCGAGCGCAGTGGGCACGGTGACGCGTTCCTGGCGCCCGGGCTGAAGTACGGCGGGGACTGGACCGCGCGTTTCGACTTCATGAGCCTGGGGCTCGCGCTGGTGCTGGGTACGGCGGGACTGCCGCACATCCTCTCCCGCTTCTACACCGTGCCGACCGCGCAGGCCGCCCGTCGCTCCGTCGTGTGGTCGATCGGGCTGATCGGCGGCTTCTACCTGATGACCATCGTCCTGGGTTTCGGTGCGGCCGCGATCGTCGGCCCGGAGGCGGTGCGCGGCTCGAACGCGTCCGGGAACACGGCGGTTCCGCTTCTGGCACTCGACCTGGGCGGCGGGGCCGACTCCACCGGCGGAGCGGTGCTGTTCGCGGTCGTGGGGGCCATCGCCTTCGCCACGATCCTCGCGGTCGTCGCCGGGATCACGCTCGCCTCCTCGGCGTCGGTGGCGCACGACCTGTACGCCTCCTTGCGCCGTCGGCAGGCCAAACCCCGCAGCGAGGTCGCGGTGGCGCGGGTCGCCGCCGTGGGGGTCGGCGTGGTCGCGATCGCCCTCGGCCTGCTGGCCCGCGATCTCAACGTCGCCTTCCTGGTCGGGCTCGCCTTCGCCGTCGCGGCGTCCGCGAATCTGCCGGTCCTGATGTATTCGCTGTTCTGGCGGGGCTTCACCACGCGGGGCGCCGTATGGGCGGTGTACGGCGGGCTGGTCCCGGCCCTGGCGCTGGTCGTGCTGTCGCCGGTGGTGTCCGGCAGCCCCGAGTCACTCTTCCCGAGCGTGGACTTCCAGTACTTCCCACTGCAGAACCCCGGCCTGGTCTCGATTCCGCTGGGCTTCCTGGCGGGCTGGCTCGGCACGGTCACCTCGGCCGAGATGGCGGACGAGGCGAAGCACGCGGAGACCGAGGTGCGGTCACTGACCGGGGCGGGCGCCGCGTAGCGGGCGAGTCCTCATCGCCGTACCGCATCGGAGTCCTGGCGCACGGCTACGGCGCCACCCAGGCGTACCGGTGTTCCGGGCGGCCCGTGTCGCCGTACTTGAGGGAGAGGTGCAGGCGTCCGGCCTGTTCCAGGTGGCGGAGGTAGCGCTGGGCGGTGGAGCGGCTCAGTCCGGTCTCGGCGGCGACCTCGTGGGCCGACAGCGGGTGGTTCGCGCGGTGCAGAACGTCGCAGATCAGGTCCGTGGTCGGTTCCGAGTGGCCGCTCGGCAGGCCGGGGGACGACGGCGCAGGTCCGGTGCGCAGGGCGCCGAAGATCCGGTCGACCTGCTCCTGGCCGGCGATGCCCTGCCCACCGACCCGGTCCACCGTGCGGCGCAGGGCGGCGTACGAGTCGAGGCGGGTGCGCAGGGCGGCGAAGGTGAACGGTTTGACCAGGTAGTGCAGGGCGCCCAGGCGCATCGCGGTCTGGACCGTCGTGACGTCACCGGCCGCCGTGATCATGATGACGTCGGTGCGATGGCCCTGTTCCCGCATGCGGTGGATGAGCTGGAGGCCGGTCTGGTCGGGCAGATAGTGGTCGAGCAGCACGAGGTCGATGGTTCCGCGCTCGATGGCTCCCAGCGCCTGGGCGGCACTGTGCGCGCGGGCGGCCACCCGGAAGCCGGGAACCTTTCCCACGTACTTGGCGTTGATCTCGGCGACACGGAAGTCGTCGTCCACCACCAGGACGTCAATCATCGGGCCTCTCTCCGTGAAGGCCAGGCGGGCGTTAAGCCCGTGTTTCGGCTTCGCTGTTCTAGCGGGAGCAAAACGAGCACAACAGGCTACTGCAAGCAAAAGAAGCGCATGCGGCCAGAAGGCTGATGCCGCCTCCCGGGTCACCTCTACCGTCCCCGGCCATGAGCGCACACACCAGCCCCGCCATCGAGCTGCGGGGCGCGAGCAAGGTCTTCAGGACCCCGTCGGGGGCCCCGCACACCGCCGTGCGGGAACTCGACCTCACTGTCGGACGTGGCGAGTTCGTGGCCGTCGTCGGCCCGACCGGCTGCGGCAAGTCGACCACGCTGACCCTGGTCAGCGGTCTGGAAGAGCCCACTCAGGGCGAGGTGATGGTCGCCGGGCAGCCCGTGCGTGGCGTCGGTGACAAGGTCGGCTTCGTCTTCCAGCAGGACGCCACTTTTCCCTGGCGGACGGTCCTGTCCAACGTCATGGCCGGGCCCCGTTTTCGCGGTGTGCCCAAGGCGGAGGCGAAGCGGAAAGCGCGTGAGTGGCTGGCCCGGGTCGGGCTCACCGACTTCGAGGACCGCTACCCGCACCAGCTCTCCGGCGGTCAGCGCAAGCGCGTGGCCCTCGCCGCGACCTTCGTGAACGACCCCGAGATCCTCCTCATGGACGAGCCGTTCTCGGCGCTCGACGTGCAGACCAGGGCATTGATGTCGGACGAACTCCTCGAGCTGTGGGAGGGCACGGGCGCGTCCGTCGTCTTCGTCACCCACGACCTGGAGGAGTCCATCGCGCTGGCCGACAGGGTCGTCGTGATGACCGCCGGCCCCGCCACCGTGAAGCAGGTCTTCGACATCGACCTGCCGAGGCCGCGCAAGGTCGAGTCGGTGCGTCTGGAGCCGCGGTTCATCGAGATCTACCGCGAGATCTGGGAGTCCCTCGGCGAAGAGGTCCGCATCACCCGCGAAAGAGGTGCCGCCCGTGTCGCCTGAGCTGCTCAGCACACCGGTCGTCGACACGGCCAAGGCACCTGACCGCGCCCACTCACGCGCGCGTGCCGCTCGCAGACGCAAGGCCGTCGTGACGGCGTTCCGTGTCCTGCTCCTGGTGGCCGTGCTCGCCCTGTGGGAGGCGCTCTCCCGGGCCGAGGCCATCGATCCCTTCAACTTCTCGATGCCCACGAAGATCTGGGACCAGATCTGGACGTGGGTGACGCACGGGACCGCGCTCGGGTCACTGGGCGAGCAGATCTGGTACACGCTCTACGAGGCGCTGCTCGGCTGGGTCATCGGTGTGGTCGCCGGTGTCGTGTGCGGTATCGCACTGGGGCGGATCACCTTCCTCGCCGACGTCCTTGGTCCATACATCAAGGTGCTCAACTCCATACCCAGGATCGTGCTGGCCCCGATCTTCGTGATCTGGTTCGGCCTCGGCCCCGCCTCCAAGGTCGCCTCGGCCGTCGTCCTGGTGTTCTTCCCGGTCTTCTTCAACGCCTTCCAGGGCGCCCGCGAGGTGGACCGCAATCTGGTCGCCAACGCCCGCATCCTCGGCGCGAGCGACCGCAGGGTGACGCTCCAGGTGGTCGTCCCGTCCGCCACTTCCTGGATCTTCACCAGCCTCCATGTGAGCTTCGGCTTCGCCCTGATCGGCGCCATCGTCGGCGAGTACATCGGCGCGACCAAGGGCATCGGCCTGCTCGTCGCGCAGTCGCAGGGCACGTTCAACGCGGCGGGTGTCTACGCCGCGATGGTCATCCTCGCCGTCGTCGCGCTCGTCGCGGAGGGCCTGCTGACCTTCGCCGAGCGCCGCATCTTCCGGTGGAAGCCGTCGGGCTCCGACAGCTGACCCGTCGTTGAACGATCCCCCCAGGAGCCGTTCCCGCGAAAAGGCCCTCGGGGTCTTCCGTCGACGGTGTCTCCCCGCCCCCCTCACCCCTGTCCCACCTCCGCATCGCCCTCTCACAAGGACGTGAACCCGCCATGCGCACAACCGCCAGATACACGGCCCTGGCCGCCGCCGGTCTGCTCGCCCTCTCCACGCTCACCGCCTGTGCCAACGACGCGGCGAGCACCGCGTCCACCGGGTCCGGAGGCAAGGGGGACGGCAAGGGCACCAAGGTCAAGATCATGGTCGGTGGCCTGGACAAGGTCATCTACCTGCCCGCCATGCTCACCCAGCGTCTGGGCTACTTCGACGCCGAGGGGCTCGACGTCGAGATGCTGAGCGAGCCGGCCGGTGTCCAGGCCGAGACAGCGCTCGTCTCCGGCCAGGTGCAGGGAGCCGTCGGCTTCTACGACCACACCCTCGACCTTCAGGTGAAGGGCAAGGAGGTCGAGTCCGTCGTGCAGTTCTCGCACGCGCCCGGTGAGGTGGAGATCGTCTCCACCGAGGCGGCGGACGACATCACCTCGCCGAAGGACTTCAAGGGCAAGAAACTCGGCGTCACGGGCCTCGGCTCCTCGACCGACTTCCTTACCAAGTACCTCGCGGTCAAGAACGGCGTGAAGGTCAGCGAGTTCACCCCGGTCGCCGTGGGCGCGGGGCCGACCTTCATCGCCGCGCTCCAGCAGGGCGCCATCGACGGCGGTATGACGACCGACCCGACCGTGGCGACCATCCTGGACAAGAAGGCCGGCAAGGTCCTGCTCGACATGCGCACCCCGCAGGGCTCCGAGGACGCGCTCGGCGGACCGTATCCCTCGTCAAGCCTGTACATGCAGACGGACTGGGTCAACAGTCACCAGGACACCGTCCAGAAGTTGGCCAATGCATTCGTCAAGACGCTCAAGTGGATGTCCACCCACAGCGCGGCCGAGATCGCCGAGAAGATGCCGACGGACTACTCCCAGGGGAACAAGCTGCTGTACTCGGTGGCCATCAAGAACACGCTGCCGATGTTCACCAAGGACGGCGTGATGCCCACGAACGGTCCCGAGACCGTCGAGAAGGTCCTCAAGGCCTTCAATCCCAACATCCAGAACGCCGACGTGGACCTGAGCAAGACCTACACGACCGAGTTCGTCGACAAGGCGGTGGACTGACGGTCGAGCAGCGGGCGGGCCGGGATCCGTGTCCCAGGAGGGGCACGGTTCCTTCCCCCGCCCCCGAGGACCGTGCCCTCAGGCGCGGGTCGCCCACACGTAACGGTGTTCCGGGCGGCCCGCGTCGCCGTACTTCAGCGTCAGCCGGGCCCGCCCCGTGCGTTCCAGGAGCTTCAGATAGCGCTGGGCGGTCTGGCGGCTCACGCCGGTCCGGTCGGCGATCTCCTGGGCCGACAGGGGCCCTTCGGCGTTCATCAGGGATTGGCGTACGAGTTCGGCGGTGGTGGGGGAGTGCCCTTTGGGCAGACCGGGCTCCGAGGGGGCGGACAACGCGCCGAAGATGCGGTCGACATCGGCCTGTTCGGCCTCGCCGCCGCCGTCCAGCGTGCGGCGCAGCTCGGCGTACGCCTCCAGCTTGGCGCGCAGACCCGCGAAGGCGAACGGTTTCACCAGGTACTGAAGGGCGCCCTGGCGCATCGCCGCCTGCACCGTCGTCACGTCCCGTGCGGCCGTCACCATGATCACGTCGGTCTGGTGGCCGCGTCGGCGCATCTCCTGGACGACCTCGAGACCCGTGTCGTCGGGCAGATAGTGGTCCAGCAGGACGAGGTCCACGCGGGGCAGCAGCTCCAGCCGGCGCAGCGCGTCGGCCGCGTTGTGGGCCTCGCCGGCGACGTGGAAGCCCGGCACCTTCTCGACGTAGGCGGCGTTGACCTGGGCGACCCTGGTGTCGTCGTCCACGACCAGGACCTCGATCATCGCGACTCCTCCTCGGCAGTGCTCTGCGCCGGTGCGGCCAGGGCGGGTTCCAGGTCGGGCTCGGTCAGTGCCTCGGGCAGGACGACGGTGAACTCGGCGCCCCCACCGGTCGCTTCGTCCACCGTGGCGTGGCCGCCCTGCCGCTCGGCGAGCCTGCGCACGAGGGAGAGCCCGATGCCACGCTTGCCGTGCGCAGGCGGCTTCTTCGTGGACCAGCCCTCGGTGAAGATCAACTCCCGCTGCTCGGCCGGGATGCCGGGGCCGGTGTCCCGCACCCGCAGAACCGCGGTACGGCCCTCCGCGCGCAGTTCGACCTCCACGCGCGCGTGCGGCTTGCCGGCGACGGCGTCGAGCGCGTTGTCCACGAGGTTGCCGACGACCGTGACCAGCCCGCGCGGGTCGATCAGGCGGTCGGGCAGCCGGGTGCGGTCGGAGACCCACAAGGCGACACCGCGCTCGGCCGCGACGGTCGCCTTGCCGACCAGCAGAGCGGCGAGCAGCGGGTCCGCGATCTTCTCGGTCACCTGCTCCGCGGTCGCCCGGTGATCGCCGACCACCTCCCCGACGAAGTCCACCGCGTCGTCGTACATCTCCAGTTCGAGCAGCCCCAGCAGCGTGTGCATGCGGTTGGCGTGCTCGTGGTCCTGGGCGCGCAGCGCGTCGATGAGGCCGTGCGTCGAGTCGAGTTCGCGCCCGAGCTGCTCCAGCTCGGTGCGGTCGCGCAGGGTGGCCACGGCGCCGCCGTCGTCGGTGGGCATGCGGTTGACGACCAGGACGCGCTGTCCTCGCACGGCGATCAGGTCCGTGCCGGTCACCCGGCCCGCCAGGACGTCGGCCGTACGTCCCGCGCCGAGCGCCTCGTCGGGTGAAGCTCCCACCGCCTCCTCGCCGATGCCGAGGAGGCGCTGGGCCTCGTCGTTGAGCAGCCGGACGCGGCCGACGCGGTCCAGTGCGACGACGCCTTCCCGGATGCCGTGCAGCATTGCCTCCCGCTCGGAGAGCAGCGCCGAGATGTCCGAGAACGCCAGGTCACGCGTCTGGCGCTGGACCCGCCGGGAGATCAGCCAGGCGGCCAGCGCGCCCACCGCGAGGGCGCCGCCGGCGTAGGCGAACAGTCCCGGGATCGCGTGGATCAGGCGGGCGCGCACGCTGTCGTACTCGATGCCGACCGAGACCGCGCCGACGATCTTGTCGTCGCCGTCGCGCAGGGGCACCTTGCCGCGGGCCGAGCGGCCCAGGGTGCCGCTGTCGATCTCCATGACGTCCTGACCCGCCAGGGCCTGGCTCGGGTCCGTCGACACATGGCCGCCGACCTGCTCGGGGTCGGTGTGCGACCAGCGGGTGCCGTGCAGATCCATCACCACGACGTACTCCGCGCCACTGGCCTCGCGGATCCGCTCGGCCTCCCGCTGCACCGGTCCGTCGACCGAGGGCCGAGTGGTCCGGAGGTCCTCGGCGATCTGCGGCACCGCCGCGGTGGTCTGCGCGATGGCGAGGGCTCGGCGCATCGCCTGGTCGTCCAGCTGATCGCTGAGCGGAGCGAGGAACAGCCCGGTCGCGAGCACCACGACCCCCGCGGCGATCGTCAGCTGCATGAGCAGGACCTGCGAGAACATGCGCCGCGGCATTCCGAGGCGCAGACGGCGGGCGGGGGGAGTGGGGCTCATACCCAAGACGGTACGTGGGTGGACCGGCGCAGCCGTAGGGGTGGGTGATGTGGATCTCTTGACCGACTCAAGAGGAAAGGATTCCGCCGCGCCCGCGCGGGGTGTGGCCGCATCGCGTTTGGATGCGTGTCAGCCCACCAGGGCCGCCCCGGCCAGCTCGCGTACCGCCACCACGTCCATCCGTGCAGGTGAACCGAGGACCGAGGTGCCGCAGCTTTCCGGCCGGGGCGGCAGCGAAGCGCCCTGGGCGACGACGACCTGCCAGTGGCGTCCGTCCGTGTGCGCGACGGTCACCTCCCAGCGCGGTGCGCCGCCCGTGGTCCGCACGACGCTCAGCGCCTCGGCCGCGTCCTCGCCGGTCGCCGAGCGCACCGCCAGTTCCGCCGCCTGTCCGGGCCGCTCCCAGGCCGAACACCCGCGGCACCCGTCCACGACGATCCGCCCGCCCCGGACGCCGCGCAGGACCTCCTTGACGGTGTGGGCCTCGGCGCGGCCGTACGCGTACCCGTACGGCAGGACGAGCAGGGTGGGGGAGAAGCGATGACCCCCCAGATGAGTGACCTCCCAGGCGCCCCGCACCCCCGACGCGGCGAGCTCCGCGGCCAGTGGACGGCCGAGGAGCGCACAGCAGCGGTCGCGCTTGCCGTTGGTGCAGACGAGGGCGAGCGGGTCACCCGTGTGGGGCCCGCCCCGCAGCGCGGTGTCGAAGATGTGGTGGTCGCCCCTGCCGAGCGCGGCGAAGTCGAGGTCCAGCAGCTGACGTGGGTCGTGGGTGGTGGCGCTGCGTAGCCACACCTTGCCGGGGACGGTGTGGGCCGCGTACACCTGCCGCAGGGGCGACGCGCCGAAGTCCGCGTGGCGCCCGGGGCGGCGGATGAGCGCGACGCGTACGCCCGTGTCCCGCGCGGCGGCGTTCAGGGCGCGGCCCAGAGCCGGGTCCAGGTGGCTCGAGACCAGCGCTTCGGCACCCCAGGGGCCGGGCTGTTCCAGGAGGAGCCAGGTCGTTGCCGTGGCCGCGGTTCCGGAAATGGGCTCGTCGAGATCCCGCGAGACGGTCGCGCACGTACTCACAGAGGCAAGCCTAACCTGACTTGCCGGAGCGCGACTTCCGGCCGGGTCATACGCTCGGCCGCCCGGGTCCGCGTGCGCGTGCCACGAGAGGAGGCCCCGGTCTCCCCGGGAGTCGCGCTTGGTCACGGCGGTGCCGCTCCTGCGCTCCTTCCGGAACGGTGACCGTGGCCCGCTCGCGACGTGATCGCGGCCCCTCCTACCTCGGTAGCGGCTGGGGTGGCTTGGGCCCCACGTAGTGTCCGCTCGGGCGCATCCGCAGGGGCCGCTCGCCGTACTCCTCCAGGGCATGGGCGATCCAGCCCGCCGTACGGGCGACGGCGAAGAGCGTCTCGCTGGCCGAGGACTCCATGCCGCACGACGCGGTGAGGACGGCGAGCGCCAGGTCGACGTTGGCGTGCAGCGGCGTGTGCCGGGCGGTCGTGGCGACGATGTCCCGGGCCGCGGCGAGGGCCGGCCCGGCAGCGGGGATCTCCTCCAGGAGGGCGAACAGGGCACGCGCGCGTGGGTCCTCGCCGGGGTAGAGCCGGTGACCGAGGCCCGGAATGCGGCGGCCGGCGCGTAGCTCCTCGGCGATCACCGGGGCGGCACTGCCGATGTCGAGCACCTCGAGCAGCAGGCGGTGTGCCAGCCCTCCGGCCGCGCCGTGCAACGGCCCCTCGATCACCCCGAGCCCGGCGGAGACCGCCGCGTAGGCGTGTGCGCGGGCCGACGCGGCGACGCGCACCGCGAGCGTCGAGGCGGCCAGGTCGTGGTCGACGAGCAGGCCGAGCGCCGTGTCGAGGACGCGCAGCTGCGCCTTCTCGGCGGGCCGTCCACTGAGCCGACCCCACAGGCGCAGGGCGAGCGGGCCCTCGTCACGATGCGTGGGCACCTTCGGGGGCAGGGCGGCGACGAGGGTCGGGATCAGGATGCGGGCGGTGCCGAGGACGGCGTCCTCGGAGAGGTCGAACCGCAGTGGGTCGGCTGCCGCGGCGGCGACGGCGGCGACCCGCAACCGGTCGGTGGGACCGGTGTGTTCGGGCAGCGCCTCGACGACGCGCCGGGCGGCCTCGACGGACGCCTCGGGCGCGGCGAAGGTGACGCCGGGCCGCAGCCGACCCGTCCACAGCCACTCCGCGACCTCTTCGTAGGAGTGCCGGGAAGCCAGCTCGACCGCGTCGACGCCCCGGTAGTAGTAGCGGTCCTGGTCGATGAAGGTGACACGCGTGCGTACGGACAGCTCCGCCCCGGAGCCCGGACTCCCGCTGCTCTCCCGCTTGTTGCGTCGAGCGAGCGCCTCGACCTCCTTGGCGTCGAAGGTGCTGCCCCGGCCCCCGGGCGTGCGCCGGCTGCTCAGCTGGCCGCGACTGACGTACGCGTACACGGTCTCGGGTTTCACACCGAGCAGCTCGGCGGCTTCCTTGGTGCTCAGCCGTCGTTCGGGGTGGCCGGGGCCGGGTTCCTGATCACGCATGGGGGTCACCGTATCCACAAGACGCATGCATTGATTCAATCAATATTGACAGAGAATGAGTCAAGCATGGACAGTCGAATCAAGTTCAGGGAGGAAACATGTCCGTCAACCTGTCAGCAGCCTCTTCCATCGACGTGCCCCGGGGACTCGCGGGCGTCGTCGTCGCCGACACGGAGGTCGGCGACGTCCGAGGACGCGAGGGCTTCTACCACTACCGCCAGTACTCCGCGGTGGACCTCGCGCGCACGCGCCGCTTCGAGGACGTCTGGCACCTCCTGGTCCACGGTGAGCTGCCGGACGCGCGGCGGAGCGCCGCCTTCGCCGCCGAGACCGCGGCGCTGCGGAGCCTTCCCGCGGAGGTCGCCGCCGCCCTGCCCGCACTGGCGGCGGCCGGCGCGGACGCGAATCCGCTGGCCGGGATGCGGACGGCGTTGTCGTTGCTGGGCGCGGCGAAGGGCTTCCGACCGGTGTACGACATCGACGCGGACCGGCGCCGCGAGGACACCTTGGTCGCGTCCGCGGCCGTGCCCACGCTGCTCACCGCGCTGTACCGGCTGGGGCGCGGCCTCGACCCGGTCGAGCCGCGCGAGGACCTGCCGTACGCGGCGAACTACCTCTACATGCTGACCGGCGTCGAGCCCGATCCGGAGTCGGCCCGGGCGATCGAGCAATACTTGATCTCGACCATTGATCACGGCTTCAACGCATCAACCTTCACGGCCAGGGTCATCGCCTCGACCGGGGCGGACGTGGCCGCGTGTCTCGTGGGGGCGGTGGGAGCGCTGTCGGGGCCGCTGCACGGTGGCGCGCCCAGCCGGGCCCTGGACACCCTGGACGCGATCGGCACCCCGGACCGCATCGATCCCTGGATCCGCGAGCGTGTCCTCGCCGGTGAGCGCATCATGGGCTTCGGCCACGCCGTCTACCGCACGGAGGACCCGCGTTCGCGCATGCTCCGCGAGATCGCCCGGCGATTCGGAGGCCCGCGAGTGGAGTTCGCCGTCGAGGTGGAGCGGTGCGTCGAGGCGATCCTCGCCCAGCTGAAGCCCGGCCGGGAACTGCACACCAACGTGGAGTTCTACGCGGGCCTGGTCATGGAGCTCTGCGGGCTGCCCCGCGAGATGTTCACCCCGACCTTCGCGGCGGCGCGGGTGGTGGGCTGGAGCGCCAACATCCTGGAGCAGGCGGAGGACTCGAAGATCATCCGTCCGGCTGCGCGGTATGTGGGGCCGTGGGCGCCGGCCGAGGTGCCTGAGGTGGCCTGAATGTGCCCCGAGGGCACTCGAACGCGAGGAAGGCCCGGCATCGCGGGCGGGCCGGCCGGGCCGTTCCTCGCGAAAGACGCTAAAGGTCCGGAATATCGGCCTTCGCGCGAATCAGAGTCTCGCGGGTGATGACGACAATTCTCTCGTGGTCGCCGCGTGAGGCGTCGGAGGGAAGGTCCGGGTCCAGTGAATCCGTGGCATCCGTGCCGATAACGGCGAAATTGCCATCGGCAAGCTCGAAAATATCGGGGCAATTTGCACCGCTCACGCTTCCCCGAGCGCGCGGAGATGCACCGATCCGACGGATGATCTGACTCACTGTTGCTTCCTTGGGTCCGTTGGTTTGCGCACGACGACTGCGCGGTGCAGCGGGCCCTGTGGGGTCGCTCGTCATCCGGCGGCGTAGGCGACGATCTGGTGGGGTCCTCTACGCGATCAAGCGCGAGTCAACTCCCTGACGCCCCACTTAACTCTGGACTTGACCTTTTCGTAATGGGCCGAGGGTGTGATTCCGCTGGAGGGGGTGCGAGCCCCGGAGCGTGAGCCCTCGGCTGTCGGAGTGCGCCGAGGGCCGGTGGAAGTTCACGAGCTCGGCGGCTCGCCCACCACCCACCATTCGTCGGCGTCCGACTCCTCGAGTTGCGTCAGGAGTTCGTCCACCATACGGCCGAGTTCCGCTTCGTCCGAACCGTCGGCAATGGTCGCCCGCTGGTGTCGTGTCGCGTACCAGTACTCCCGTACCACAGGGTTCTGAAGAATGCCCCGAATGTACCCGAAGAACTCCTCGCGGGAGATGTTGCCTATCCGGTAATAAAACAGCGCGTTCGTATAGAGAGCGTTGGCGTAGAGGTACTGGCGCCGTTGCTTGGTGGAAACGGGCGCCTCGAAGAGGTCCAACACTTCCGCCAGTTCGGGGTCGTCGATGGCTTTGCTCAGCAATTCCCAGTGCAGGCGCTGCTGGTTGGCCAGATTGGTGTGCTGCTGGGAGTGGGCGGTCCGTTCCAGGTGCTCCAGTCGTACCCGCAGTGTCTCCAGCGCATGGCGTTGTGCGGCCATGGTGACGAGGGCACCCGCGGCCATGCCGGCGGCCGCCGCCGCGGCGACTGCACCGAGTCCGCGTACCCGAAACCTCTGTGTGGCCATGTCAAAAACCCCCGATCGAGCGGCCGTGCGCCGGTCGTCGGGGTGCGGGTGGACGTGACGGGGACCGGCGAGCGGTGGGCGGCGCTTGCCGTCTCCCAGAGTGCCGAGCGGCTCTGATCGGCGGGGGAGGCGGAGGGGAGGCGCACGGAGGGAAGCGAGGGTCGCACGCCAGGGCGCCTTGCCCAACGTCTGCCCCGCGGACGCTGCTAACAATCGTTCACTTCGCGGTGATTCCTGCGGCTCGTATCCTGGGGCGGCATTCAATCCTCGTACGCGCGCCGGGCCGCGCGCCGGTGCACGCGTAGGTTTCAGAAAGGTCGCACGTGTCGCAGAGCCGCAGTCCGCAGCAGATCCCGGTCGTCGTACTCGCTGGATTCCTCGGTTCCGGCAAGACGACCCTGCTCAACCATCTCCTGCATCGCAGCGGAGGCAGCCGCATCGGCGCGATCGTGAACGACTTCGGCGCCATCGAGATCGACGCCATGGCCGTGGCCGGCGCGCTCGGCGACTCCACCGTCTCCCTCGGCAACGGCTGTCTGTGCTGCGCCGTCGACGCCAGTGAACTCGACGTGTACCTCGAACGGCTCGCCGGGCCGGCCGTCGGCATCGACGTCATCGTCATCGAGGCCAGCGGTCTCGCCGAGCCCGAGGAGCTCGTGCGGATGGTGCTGGCCAGTGAGCATCCCGGCATCGTCTACGGCGGGCTCGTCGAAGTCGTCGACGCCGCCGAGTTCGACGAGACCCGGGCGAAGCACCCCGGGATCGACCGGCATCTCGCCCTCGCCGACCTCGTCGTGGTGAACAAACTCGACCGCGCGCCCGATGCCGACCGCGTCCTCGGACTGGTCCGCTCCCTCGCCGACCGGGCCGCCGTCGTCCCCGCGACCTACGGCCGTATCGACCCCGAGTTCCTCTTCGACTGCCGGCCGGGCGAGGAGCGTGTCGGGCAGCTCTCCTTCGACGACCTGCACGACCACTGCGGAGACAATCACGCGGAGCACCTCCACAGCTCCTACGACAGCGTCTCCTTCACCGCCGAAGCGCCCCTCGAACCCCGCCGGTTGATGGAGTTCCTCGACAGCCGGCCCGAGGGGCTGTACCGGATCAAGGGGTATGTCGACTTCGGCCCGCACGACCCGGCCAACCGGTACGCGGTGCACGCCGTCGGGCGCTTTCTCCGCTTCTACCCGGAGCCCTGGCCGACCGCCGAGGGCCGCCTGACCCAGCTCGTCCTCATCGGCTCCGGCATCGACACCGCCGCCCTCGGCAAGGAACTCCAGGCGTGCGAGGACGATGCCCCACACGCCGACGAGCACGGCATGTGGGGCGTCCTGCGCTACGTGCGGGCTCCCGACGGCGAGGCCTTCCAGGAGGCCTAGACCGGCCCCGCCACCACCGAGACCGTCTTCATCAGCGACACACCCGAGCCGTCACGGCGCGGGTCCATCTCCGGCAGCTCGGCCGGCAGGCCGTTCTTCTGCGCGGCTTTGGCTGGCACGGGGCCCGCCCAGGCCAGGGACAGGCAGTCCTCGCCCTTCAGGAACCGCTGGCAGCGCACACCGCCCGTGGCGCGGCCCTTGCGCGGGTACTGGTCGAAGGGGGTCACCTTGGCGGTCGTCTGGACGGAGTCGTCCAGGGTTCCGCGCGAGCCCGCGATCGTGAAGACCACCGCGTCCACCGCGGGGTCCACGGCCGTGAACGAGATCACCTTCGCGCCCTCGGTGAGCTTGATGCCCGCCATACCGCCCGCCGCGCGGCCCTGCGGACGCACCTGCGAGGCCTGATAGCGCAACAGCTGGGCGTCGTCGGCGATGAAGACCAGGTCCTCCTCGCCGGTCCGCAGTTCGACGGCACCGACGATCCGGTCGCCGTCCCGGAGGGTGATGACCTCCAGCTCGTCCTTGTTGGTCGGGTAGTCGGGCACGACCCGCTTGACGACGCCCTGTGCCGTGCCGATGGCCAGGCCCGGGGACGACTCGTCGAGCGTGGTCAGGCACACCACCGTCTCGTCGCCCTCCAGGGAGACGAACTCCGCCAGCGGGGCACCGCCCGACAGGTTCGGCGCCGAGGCCGTGTCCGGGAGCTGCGGCAGGTCGACGACGTTGATCCGCAGCAGACGGCCCGAGGAGGTGACCGCGCCGATCTCCCCGCGCGCGGTGGCGTGCACCGCCGAGACGATCACATCGTGCTTGGTGCGCTTGCCGCCCTCGTCGTCGGCGTCCTCGGCGTCCCGCGTGAAGGGCTCGCCGTTCGCCGTGCGGGCCAGCAGGCCCGTGGAGGACAGCAGGACACGGCACGGGTCGTCCGCGACCTGGAGGGGCACGGCGGTGGCCGTGGTACCCGACGACTCCAGCAGGACCGTACGGCGCTCGGTGCCGAACTTCTTCGCCACCGAGGCCAGTTCGGCCGAGACCAGCTTGCGCAGCTCCGCGTCCGAGTCCAGGATCCGGGTCAGCTCGGCGATCTCCTCGTTGAGCCTCTCCTTCTCCGCCTCCAGCTCGATGCGGTCGAACCTGGTGAGCCGGCGCAGCGGGGTGTCCAGGATGTACTGGGTCTGGATCTCCGACAGCGAGAAGCGCTCCATCAGGCGCTGCTTCGCCTCCGCGCTGTTGTCGCTGGAGCGGATCAGGCGGATGACCTCGTCGATGTCGACGAGCGCCGTCAGCAGGCCTTCCACCAGGTGCAGCCGGTCACGGCGCTTGGTGCGGCGGAACTCGCTGCGGCGGCGCACCACGGTGAAGCGGTGGTCGAGGTAGACCTCGAGGAGCTCCTTGAGGCCCAGCGTGAGCGGCTGGCCGTCGACCAGCGCCACGTTGTTGATGCCGAAGGACTCCTCCATCGGGGTCAGCTTGTACAGCTGCTCCAGGACGGCCTCCGGCACGAAGCCGTTCTTGATCTCGATGACCAGGCGCAGACCGTGCGCGCGGTCGGTGAGGTCCTTGACGTCGGCGATGCCCTGGATCTTCTTCGAGCCGACCAGGTCCTTGATCTTGGCGATGACCTTCTCGGGCCCGACGGCGAAGGGCAGTTCGGTGATGACCAGACCCTTGCGGCGGGCCGTGACGGTCTCCACCGAGACCGTGGCGCGGATCTTGAACGTGCCGCGGCCGTTCTCGTAGGCGTCCCGGATGCCGGAGAGGCCGACGATCCGGCCGCCGGTGGGCAGGTCGGGGCCCGGAACGTACTTCATCAGGGCGTCCAGATCCGCGCCGGGAAAGCGGATCAGATGGCGGGCGGCCGCGATGACCTCGCCCAGATTGTGCGGCGGCATGTTCGTGGCCATGCCGACCGCGATCCCGGACGCGCCGTTGACCAGGAGGTTCGGGAAGGCGGCGGGCAGCGCGACCGGCTCCTGCTCCTGGCCGTCGTAGTTGGGCGTGAAGTCGACCGTGTCCTCGTCGATCGACTCCGTCATCAGGCTCGTCGCCGCGGCCTGGCGGCACTCGGTGTACCGCATGGCGGCCGGCGGGTCGTCGTTGCCCAGCGAACCGAAGTTGCCGTGGCCGTCGACCAGCGGGAGCCGCATGGAGAAGGGCTGGGCCATCCGCACCAGCGCGTCGTAGATCGACGCGTCGCCGTGCGGGTGCAGCTTGCCCATGACCTCGCCGACGACCCGGGCGCACTTCACATAGCCGCGCTCCGGGCGCAGGCCCATCTCGTTCATCTGGTAGACGATGCGGCGGTGCACCGGCTTGAGGCCGTCACGGGCGTCCGGCAGGGCGCGGGAGTAGATGACCGAGTACGCGTACTCGAGAAAGGAGCCCTGCATCTCGTCGACGACGTCGATGTCGAGGATCCGCTCCTCGTACGAGTCGTCGGGCGGCGGGGTCTTCGTGCTGCGGCGGGCCATCGCTGCCGGCTCCTTGCTGGGGCGTGATACGGGATCTGACGCGGACCATTGTGGACCGTGGCACTGACAGCGCGGGCGAGGACCTGGCGTCGGCAGTCCGGCCCGAACGCAGAGGCATCTCCTCCACGGCTGCCCGCAGGCTACGCGATCTCGCTCTCGGCGTATGTCGCCCGGGAACTTCGCGGACCGTCCGCACGCTTGCATACAGTGGCAGGACCGGCAGGAAAACCGCGGTTTCGACGACCGCGTCCGCGATCGGAAGGGACGTACATGCCCATGGGTCACACGGCCACAGCCCAGGCAGGCTCCGGGGGCCTGACAGCGACCGAGCACCGTCTGGCCAACGGCCTGCGCGTGGTGCTCTCGGAGGACCACCTGACCCCCGTCGCGGCGGTGTGCCTCTGGTACGACGTCGGTTCACGCCACGAAGTCAAGGGGCGTACGGGTCTTGCTCACCTTTTCGAGCACCTGATGTTCCAGGGCTCGGGCCAGGTCAAGGGCAATGGCCACTTCGAGCTGGTCCAGGGGGCCGGCGGCTCGCTCAACGGCACCACCAGTTTCGAGCGCACGAACTACTTCGAGACCATGCCCACCCACCAGCTGGAGCTCGCCCTCTGGCTGGAGGCCGACCGCATGGGCTCGCTGCTCACCGCGCTGGACGACGAGTCGATGGAGAACCAGCGCGACGTCGTCAAGAACGAGCGCCGTCAGCGCTACGACAACGTCCCCTACGGCACGGCCTTCGAGAAGCTGACGGCCCTCGCCTACCCGGACGGCCACCCCTACCACCACACGCCGATCGGCTCGATGGCCGACCTGGACGCGGCGACCCTGGAGGACGCGCGCGCGTTCTTCCGCACGTACTACGCGCCCAACAACGCGGTCCTCTCCGTGGTCGGCGACATCGACCCGGAGCAGACCCTCGCCTGGGTCGAGAAGTACTTCGGCTCCATCCCCGGCCACGACGGCAAGCCCGCGCCCCGTGACGGCGGCCTGCCCGACGTCATCGGCGAGCAGCTGCGCGAGGTCGTCGAGGAGGAGGTGCCGGCCCGTGCGCTGATGGCCGCCTACCGGCTGCCCGAGGACGGCACGCGTGCGTGCGACGCCGGCGACCTGGCGCTCACCGTCCTCGGCGGCGGCGAGTCCTCCCGCCTCTACAACCGGCTGGTGCGCCGCGACCGTACGGCCGTCGCGGCCGGCTTCGGCCTGCTGCGGCTCGCCGGAGCGCCCTCCCTGGGCTGGCTGGACGTCAAGACGTCCGGCGACGTCGAGGTGCCCGTCATCGAGGCCGCCATCGACGAGGAGCTCGCCCGGTTCGCCGAGGAGGGCCCCACGGCCGAGGAAATGGAGCGGGCCCAGGCGCAGTTGGAGCGCGAGTGGCTCGACCGGCTCGGCACGGTCGCCGGCCGCGCCGACGAACTGTGCCGGTTCGCCGTCCTGTTCGGTGACCCGCAGCTCGCCCTCACCGCCGTCCAGCGCGTGCTGGACGTCACGCCGGAGGAGGTGCGGGAGGTCGCCAAGGCCCGCCTGCGCCCCGACAACCGCGCGGTGCTCGTCTACGAGCCGACCGCCGCCGAAGCCCCCGCCGACCAGGACGAGAACGAGGAGGCGGCCCGGTGACCGAGCTCGCCACGATGGACTTCCACCCCCAGCCCCGGGCGGGCGAGGCCAAGCCGTGGGCGTTCCCGGCGCCCGAGCGCACCGCGCTGGCCAACGGCCTGACCGTGCTGCACTGCCACCGTCCCGGCCAGCAGGTCGTCGCCGTCGAGATCCTCCTCGACGCGCCCCTGGACGCCGAGCCGGCCGGCCTCGACGGCGTCGGCACGATCATGGCGCGCGCCTTCTCCGAGGGCACCGACAAGCACTCCGCCGAGGAGTTCGCCGCCGAACTGGAGCGCTGCGGCGCCACCCTGGACGCGCACGCGGATCACCCCGGTGTCCGGCTGAGCCTCGAAGTGCCGGCCTCGCGCCTGCCCAAGGGCCTCGGTCTGCTCGCCGACGCCCTCAGGGCCCCGGCCTTCGCCGACAGCGAGGTCGAGCGCCTCGTCCGCAACCGCCTGGACGAGATCCCGCACGAGCTGGCCAACCCCTCCCGGCGCGCCGCCAAGGAGCTCTCCAAGGAGCTGTTCCCGGCCACCGCGCGGATGTCACGCCCGCGTCAGGGCACCGCGGAGACGGTCGAGAAGATCGACTCCGCGGCCGTACGCGCCTTCCACGAGAAGCACGTCCGTCCCGCCACGGCCACGGCCGTGATCGTCGGCGACCTCACCGGCGTCGACCTGGAGGCGCTTCTGGGCGACACCCTGGGCGCCTGGACGGGCTCCTCGGCCGAGCCGCGGCCCGTGCCGCCGGTGACCGCCGACGACACCGGCCGGGTCGTCATCGTGGACCGTCCCGGCGCCGTCCAGACGCAGTTGCTGATCGGCCGGATCGGCGCCGACCGGCACGACCGTGTGTGGCCCGCGCAGGTGCTCGGCACGTACTGCCTCGGCGGCACCCTCACCTCCCGGCTGGACCGCGTCCTGCGCGAGGAGAAGGGCTACACCTACGGTGTCCGCGCGTTCGGGCAGGTCCTGCGGTCCGCCCCGGACGGCTCGGGCGCCGCGATGCTCGCCATCAGCGGGTCCATCGACACCCCGAACACCGGTCCCGCTCTGGACGATCTGTGGAAGGTGCTGCGCACCCTCGCAGCCGAGGGGCTGACCGACGCCGAGCGTGACATCGCCGTGCAGAACCTGGTCGGTGTGGCGCCGCTGAAGTTCGAGACCGCCGCGGCCGTCGCCGACACGCTGGCCGACCAGGTCGAGCAGCACCTGCCGGACGACTTCCAGGCCACGCTGTACCGGCAGCTGGCCGCGACCGGCACGGTGGAGGCCACCGCGGCGGCCGTGAACGCCTTCCCGGTGGACCGGCTGGTGACCGTCCTCGTCGGCGACGCGGCCCAGATCAAGGAGCCGGTCGAGGCCCTCGGCATCGGCGAGGTCAAGGTCGTGTCCGCGGAGTAGTTCCCGGCAACGGCACACGCGTGTGGGGGCCCTGGTCGACGAAAGCGTCACCAGGGCCTCCGCATGTCCGAATTGATGCGGAGGTTGCCTGTCTGCCCTGTGGGATGCGCTACAAAAGCCGGGATCCGTTTGAGGATTGAAACCCGCGCCGCTTAGCGTCATCCGGGCTGTTCGTCAGGCAGTGCGCCGCAGCCGCGGCACCGGACAGTCATCGCCGAGTCCCCGTATGGCGCGAGCCAGGGGAGCCGGGGACCCACTTGTGAAGTCCCTGGGGTGAATCGGACGCCCGCGCGTGAACGCGAGGGGGTCCGTAGGAGACCTTCCTGCTCCGAACCCGTCAGCTAACCCGGTAGGCGAGAGGGAAGGAAAGGACACCCCCAACTTCATGGCGTTCACCTGCGCCACCGGCAAGCACCGTCGGCCCAGCCGGATGCAGCGCACCAGCGTCCGCGCTGCGGGCATCGCGGCGCTCACCACCACCGGTGTCATGGCCACCGTCGCCTCCACCCCGGCCTTCGCCGCCGAGCCCACCCCCGAGCAGACCGGGCTGATCCCCGTCGTCGCCGCCGGCGAGTCCGTCGCCGAGCAGATCGACGACCAGGTCGCCGTGCAGAAGCACGCGGCCTTCGAGGAGGCCGCCCGCCAGGCCGCCGCGAAGAAGGCCGTGGAGGAGCGCGAGGCACGCGTGCGTGCCGCCCGCGACGCCGAGCGCAAGCGCCTCAACACCTTCGTGTCGCCGATCACCGGTTCCTACGTCTCCACCGGCTACCAGGCCAGCAGCTCGCTGTGGTCCTCCGGCAGCCACACCGGCATCGACTTCCACGCCGCGAGCGGCACCTCCGTGCACGCGGTCGGCTCCGGCACCGTGGTCGAGGCCGGCTGGGGCGGGTCCTACGGCAACCAGATCGTGATCAAGATGAACGACGGGACCTACACCCAGTACGGTCACCTGTCGTCCCTCGCGGTGTCGGTGGGCCAGACGGTCACCCCGGGCGAGCGGATCGGCCTGTCCGGCGCCACCGGCAACGTCACCGGCCCGCATCTGCACTTCGAGGCCCGCACCACCGCGGAGTACGGCTCGGACATCGACCCGGTCGCGTACCTCCGCAACCACGGTGTGAACGTCTGACGACCCTCGGCGACAGATCGTCTTGCCCCGGCCCTCCCGGCCGGGGCTTTCGCCGTTTCCGAGACCCTGCTGTCCAAAAAATATCCCTGGATTCCGGCCCGCCATCGGAAATTCCCGCTGATTGCAATAGAGTCACGGAACACACGTCAATCGTCGACGTTTCACGGGGATTAAGGCGGAGGTCCGTCATGCGTATTCCGGCGCACTCGGTGTGCACGGCCATTCGGGACGACATCGTCGCGGGTGTCTACGAGCGCGGCAGCCGCCTCACCGAGGAACTCCTCGCCCGTCGCTACGGCGTTTCCCGCGTCCCCGTCCGCGAGGCGCTGCGCACGCTGGAGGCCGAGGGCTTCGTCGTCACGCGGCGGCACGCGGGCGCGTGCGTCGCGGAGCCGACCGAGCAGGAGGCGGCGGACCTGCTGGAGATGCGCATGCTCCTGGAGCCGCTCGGCGCCTCCCGGGCCGCCCAGCGGCGCACCGAGGCCCATCTGAAGGTGCTGCGCGGACTCGTCCGGCTGGGCCAGGAGCGGGCCAGGCGGGGCAACAGCGAGGATCTGCGCTCCCTGGGGAGCTGGTTCCACGAGACCCTCGCCCAGTCCTCCGGAAGCCATGCCCTGACGTCGATGCTCACTCAGCTCCGCCACAAGATCGCCTGGATGTACGCGGTGGAGGCGCCGGCCAACCCCGTGGAGTCCTGGGCGGAGCACGGCGCGATCGTGGACGCGGTGGCGCGCGGCGACGGCGAGCGCGCGCGGGCGATCACGGCGCTGCACACGGAGCGCGCGACGTCCGCGCACCGGCTGCGCTTTTCCGGCGGCCCCGAGCGCGCCGACCGTGTGAGGACTTCGCAACCTCCCGTAAACATGACGGGTCTGCGGCATTAACACGGGGGCCGTATACAAAGAGGGGGATAATTCGCGGGGGATTATTTCTGCTGCCCGTAAGGGGAAATGCGAAGGGCTCGCCCGATAATTCGGACGAGCCCTTCGGGGTCAGCGGGACGGCACTTTAGAAGTGACGAACACCGCCACCGTCAATTGAGCAACCCCGACGACGCGCGACCGCGTCCGCGAGAGCGGCGTCGGCTCGGGCGCACAGAGGGCTGCGCGCTCAGACGGTCTCGGGGAGCTCCTCGAGACCCTCGGCGACCAGCTTCGCCAGCCGGTCGAGGGCCGCGTCCGCGCCGTCGGCCTCGGAGGCGAGGACGATCTCCTCGCCGCCCTGGGCGCCCAGGCCGAGAACGGCCAGCATGGAGGCCGCGTTGACGGGGTTGCCGTCGACCTTGGCGATCGTCACCGGGATACCTGCGGCCGTGGTGGCCCGGACGAAGATGGAAGCGGGGCGGGCGTGAAGGCCCTCGGCCCAGCCGACGTTGACGCGGCGCTCAGCCATGTGATGCTGCCCTTCAGTGTTCAGGTTGTCTAGACCAGTGTTCCACACGTGAAGCGAGTGAGGGAGGGGTCGTGTGGTCCCCTCCCGACGTGGACGTCGGATCGCGGCCTCGATCCGACGTGCGTCCTCCACAGACTGCCTCGCGCCGTTGTCGTACGCGAGCCGTACTCTGGGCCCCATGCAGAGCGCGTCGGACCGGCACGAGTACCCCGCCCACTGGGAGGCCGACGTGGTGCTGCGCGACGGCGGCACCGCGCGCATCCGCCCCATCACCATCGATGACGCCGAGCGCCTGGTCAGCTTCTACGAGCAGGTTTCGGACGAGTCGAAGTACTACCGTTTCTTCGCGCCCTACCCGCGCCTGTCCGACAAGGACGTCCACCGCTTCACGCACCACGACTTTGTGGACCGGGTGGGACTCGCGGCCACGGTCGGCGGCGAGTTCATCGCCACCGTACGCTATGACCGCATTGGTGCCGACGGCATGGCAGCCTCGGCGCCGGCCGACGAGGCCGAGGTCGCGTTCCTCGTGCAGGACGCCCACCAGGGCAGGGGCGTCGCCTCCACGCTGCTCGAGCACGTCGCGGCCGTGGCACGCGAGCGCGGCATCCGCCGCTTCGCGGCCGAGGTGCTCCCCGCCAACACCAAGATGATCAAGGTGTTCACGGACGCCGGTTACACCCAGAAGCGCAGCTTCGAGGACGGCGTCGTCCACCTGGAGTTCGGCCTCGAACCCACCGAGCGCTCCGTCGCCGTGCAGCGCGCGCGGGAACAGCGTGCCGAGGCGCACTCCGTGGGGCGGCTGTTGGCGCCCGGCTCCGTAGCCGTCGTCGGCGCAGGCCGCACCCCCGGCGGCGTCGGCCGAAGCGTCCTCGGCAACCTCCGCGAGGCGGGCTTCACCGGGCGGTTGTACGCCGTGAACAAGGCTTTCCCCGAGGACCTGAAGGAACTGGACGGGGTGCCCGCCCACCGCTCGGTGCGCGACATAGCGGCGCCCGTCGACCTCGCGGTCGTCGCCGTCCCGGCGGAGCAGGTCCCCGAGGCCGTCGCCGAGTGCGGCGAGCACGGCGTGCAGGGACTCGTGGTCCTCTCCGCCGGTTACGCCGAGAGCGGCCCCGAGGGGCGGGAGCGCCAGCGCCAACTCGTCCGGCACGCACGCGCGTACGGTATGCGGATCATCGGCCCCAACGCCTTCGGAGTCATCAACACCTCCCCAGAGGTGCGGCTGAATGCCTCGCTGGCCCCGGAGATGCCGAGGCCCGGCCGCATCGGTCTGTTCGCCCAGTCCGGCGCCATCGGCATCGCCCTGCTGTCCCGCCTCCACCGGCGTGGCGGGGGCGTCACCGGCGTCACCGGCGTGTCGACGTTCATCTCCTCGGGCAACCGCGCGGACGTCTCGGGCAACGACGTCCTCCAGTACTGGTATGACGACCCCGACACGGACGTCGCCCTCATGTACCTGGAGTCCATCGGCAACCCGCGCAAGTTCACGCGCCTCGCGCGGCGGACGGCGGCCGCCAAGCCCCTGGTCGTCGTCCAGGGCGCCGGTTCCGCCCCGCAGGGACACGCCGTACGGGCGACGCGGCTGCCGCACGCGACGGTGTCGGCGCTGCTGCGGCAGGCCGGCGTGATCCGCGTGGACACCATCACCGAACTGGTCGACGCGGGCCTGCTGCTCGCCCGACAGCCGCTGCCGACCGGCCCTCGGGTGGCGATCCTCGGCAACTCCGAGTCGTTGGGCCTGCTGACGTACGACGCCTGTCTCTCGGAAGGGCTGCGGCCGCTGCCGCCGCTGGACCTGACGACCGAGGCGTCGGCCCAGGACTTCCACGCGGCGCTGGCCCGGGCGCTGGCCGACGAGACGTGCGACGCGGTGGTCGTGACGGCGATCCCCGCGATCGGGGAGAGATCGCCCGGGGACGCGGAACTCGCGGAGGCCCTGCGGTCGGCCGCGGCGGCCGCTCCGGCCAAACCGGTGCTCGTCGTGCACGTGGAACTCGGCGGTCTCGCGACGGCGCTGTCCGCCGCGACGAGCACCGCGCCGCGCGCGGAAGCGGCCCCACGCGCGCGTGCCGACGTGTCCGGCGGCGCGCAGCCGGTGCCCGCCGCCGTCGAGGCCCCCGAGGGAACGCACCTCATCCCCGCCTACCCCGCCGCCGAACGCGCCGTCCGCGCACTCGCGGAGGCCGTGAAGTACGCCCAGTGGCGGCGCGAGGCGGCCGACGCCGGCAAGGTGCCCGAGTACGAGGACGTCGACGAGAAGGGCGCCGCCGAGCTGATCGGCGGGCTCCTCGCGCGCGGTCAGGGCCTGACCCTCGGCGCCGACGACACGTGTGAGCTGCTCGGCCGCTACGGCATCCGCACCCGGCGGGCGATCCCGGCGCCCACTCCGGACGAGGCCGCGCGGGCCGCGGACGCCCTCGGCTACCCCGTCGCCCTCAAGGCCACCGCGCCGCACCTGCGGCACCGCGCCGACCTGGGCGGCGTACGGCTCGACCTGGCCGACGAGGAGCAACTGCGCCGGTCGTACGCCGAGTTGACCGAGCTCTTCGGCAAGCCGGAGGAGATCCGCCCGGTCGTCCAGGCGATGGCACCGCGCGGCGTCGACACGGTCGTCCGCGCGGTCATCGACCCGGCGGCCGGAGCCGTACTGTCCTTCGGGCTCGCCGGGGCCGCCTCACAGCTGCTCGGGGACATGGCGCACCGGCTGGTTCCGGTCACCGACCGCGAGGCGACCTCGCTGATCAGGTCCATCCGGACCGCCCCGCTCCTCTTCGGCTGGCGCGGCTCGACACCCGTCGACACCGCCGCCCTGGAGGACCTGCTGCTGCGGGTGTCCCGGCTGGTCGACGACCATCCCGAGGTCGTCGCGGTCACCCTGGAGCCGGTCGTCGTCGCCCCGCACGGCCTGAGCGTCCTCGGCGCCTCCGTACGCCTCGCACCCCCGCCGGCACGCGACGACCTCGGACCGAGGACGCTGCCGACCTACTGAGCAGCCCGTCCCGGAGCACCTCGTCGGGCACGCGCGCGAGGACACGCGGCCCGGGCGGCGGCTCGCCACGGGGAGGCGTACCCCGGACCGCCGACGGAGCGCGCCCCGGCCGCCGCCGACGTACCGGAGCGGTGCCGAGCGGTGCCTCGCAGTCAGTGGGTCCCCGTAGGATGGAGGGCATGGCCAAGACCAGTACGACGACCCAGGGGCTGCGCGCGGCGATCGAGCGCAGCGGCTACTACCCGGCCCTCGTGGCCGAGGCGGTGGAGGCCGCCGTGGGCGGCGAGCCGATCCGGTCGTACCTGGTCCACCAGGAGACCACGTTCGACCAGAACGAGGTGCGCCGGCATGTGACCGTGCTGGTCCTCACCGGCAACCGCTTCATCGTCAGCCACACCGACGAGCAGGCCGCCGACACCACCTCCCCGACGCCCTACGCCACGACGTCCACGGAGTCCGTGAAGATCGGCCGGATCTCGTCCGTCGTCCTCAGCCGGGTGGTCGCCAACCCGGAGTCGTACACGCCGGGCACCCCGCCGCGCGAGGTCGTGCTGACCATCGGCTGGGGCGCCGTCTCCCGTATCGACCTGGAGCCGGCCGCCTGCGGCGACCCCAACTGCGACGCCGACCACGGCTACACCGGCAGCTCGACGGCGGACGACCTCAGCCTGCGCGTGAGCGAGGCCGGCGACGGCCCGGAGACGGTCCGCCAGACGCTCGTCTTCGCGCAGTCCCTCTCCGAGGCGACAGCGGACGTAACCCGCTGATGTCCCACCCGCCTCCCCCCGCCGCCCATGACCGAGGGCGCTCCGCGCCCGCCCCTTCCGACACCGCGCCCTGGGACTTCCCCGAACCGCTCGCCGTCGGCTCCGCCCCCGTCCCCGAGTACGGCTCCGGCTCCCTCGCCGACCTGCTGCCCACGCTGGCGGCCGGCATGGGCGTACCCGGCACGACCGCGGCGATCCCCGAACTCGCCCCGGCCGACCGCAACTGCGTCTTCCTGATCGACGGCCTCGGCTGGGAGCAGATCAAGTCGCACCCCGACGAGGCGCCCTATCTGCACGCGCTGCTCGGCAGCTCGCGGGGCGGCACCGGACGCCCGCTCACCGCCGGCTACCCGGCGACCACCGCGACCTCCCTCGCCTCCGTCGGCACCGGCCTCCCCCCGGGCGCGCACGGCCTGCCCGGCTACACCGTGCGCAACCCGGCGACCGGCGCCCTGATGAACCAGCTCCGCTGGCAGCCGTGGACGGACCCGGGCGCCTGGCAGCCGTATCCCACGGTCTTCCAGCTCGCCCACGAGGCGGGTGTGCACGCCGCCCAGGTGTCGTCCCCCACCTTCCAGAACACCCCGCTGACCAAGGTCGCGCTCAGCGGCGGAACGTTTCACGGGCGGCTGACCGGCGAGGAGCGCATGGACTTCGCCGCCGAGCAACTCGCCGCCGGCGACCGCTCCCTCGTCTACACGTACTACGCGGAACTGGACGGCGCCGGGCACCGCTACGGCGTCGCCTCCGACACCTGGCGCGGCCAGCTCATGTGCGTCGACCGGCTCGTCCAGCGCCTCGCCGAGCAGCTCCCGCCGCGCAGCGCGCTCTACGTCACCGCCGACCACGGCATGGTCGACGTGCCCTTCGACGAGGAACACCGCATCGACTTCGACGCGGACTGGGAGCTGCGCGCCGGGGTCGCCCTGCTGGGCGGCGAGGGCCGCGCCCGCCATGTCTACGCCGTGCCGGGCGCCGAGGACGACGTCCTGACCTGCTGGCGCGAGGTGCTCGGCGAACAGTTCTGGATCGCCTCGCGCGACGAGGCGATCGCCGCGGGCTGGTTCGGGCCGCAGATCGACGAGCGGGTGTACGCCCGCCTCGGCGACGTGATCGCGGCCGCCCGGGACGACGTCCTGATCATCGCCTCCGAACGGGAGCCCAAGGAGTCGGCGATGGTCGGCAACCACGGTTCGATGACCCCTGCCGAGCAGCTGGTCCCGCTGCTCGAAGTACGCTCCTGACGCCCAGAACCGTTGCTTCTCCTCATCCTTCAACCTCCAACCTTCACCGAAAGGCGCTCGACTCCCCATGCCCGAGCTGGTGTTCTTCTCCGGAACCATGGACTGCGGGAAGTCGACGCTGGCTCTCCAGATAGAGCACAACCGCTCCGCGCGTGGTCTCCAGGGCATGATCTTCACGCGGGACGACCGCGCGGGCGAGGGCAAGCTGTCCTCCCGCCTGGGTCTGGTCACCGACGCGGTCGAGGTCGAGGACGGTCAGGATCTCTACGCCTCCCTCGTCGACCACCTCTCGCAGGGCGGCCGCGCGGACTACGTGATCGCGGACGAGGCGCAGTTCCTGGCCGAGGAGCAGATCGACCAGCTCGCGCGCGTGGTCGACGACCTGGACATCGACGTCTACGCCTTCGGGATCACCACCGACTTCCGCTCCAAGCTGTTCCCCGGCTCCCAGCGACTCGTCGAACTCGCCGACCGGGTCGAGGTCCTCCAGGTCGAGGCCCTGTGCTGGTGCGGCGCCCGCGCCACGCACAACGCCCGCACCGTGGGCGGTGTCATGGTCGTGGAGGGCGCCCAGGTCGTCGTCGGCGACGTCGACCAGGCGGACACGGTCGGCTACGAGGTCCTGTGCAGGCGCCACCACCGCCGCCGTATGACCTCGGCGTCGGCGCGGGCTGCGGCCCTGTCGCCGGACGTGCTGCCGGTGCAGCAGGTCTAGCCGCCCACGCCTTCCGGGAGCGTTCCTCACCGAGGCCCCTGGATCAGGGAGAAGTGGGCCCCCTCGGGGTCGGCCACGCCCGCCACGCGCCCGTGCTCGCTGTCCTGAGCCGGTTCGAGGATCCGCCCGCCGAGCTCGACGACGCGGCCGAGCGTCGCGTCCGTGTCGGCCACCTCGAAGTACGTCGTCCAGTGCGGTCCCCGGTCCCGGGGCAGCGCGGCGCCCACCCCGTGGATGCCGGCGACCGGACGGCCGGCGACGTGCAGGGTCACATGGTCGAAGTCGGCGGACACCACCGTCTCCTCGTAGCCGAAGACCGTCTCGTAGAACTTCCGGACGCTCGCGGCCTCGTAGGTCGTCAGCTCGTTCCAGGCGGGGGTGCCGGGCACGCCGGTGATCGTGGTGCCGACGTGGGCCGCCGCCTGCCAGACGCCGAAGACGGCGCCGGAGGGGTCGGAGCCGATCGCCAGCCGGCCGGCCTCGGAGGCGTCCAGGGGGCCGACCCCGATCGTGCCGCCGCACAGCCGGACCGTTTCGGCGGTCGTGTCCACGTCGTCCGAGGCGAAATAGGGCGTCCAGGCGACCGGGAGGTGGCGGTCCGGGGGCAGTTGGCCGATGCCGGCCACCTCGCTACCGTCGAGCAGCGCCTGCACATAGGGGCCCAGCTGCTGCGGGCCGGGCCGGAACTCCCAGCCGAACAGCTCGCCGTAGAACTCCTGCGTCGCGGTCAACCCGTGCGCCATCAGACTCACCCAGCAGGGTGTACCGGGCGCGTACCGGGCGTGTGCTGCGCCGATCGGGCCGGCCGACCCACCTGCCTCGGTCATCGTCACTCTCTCCTCGGCCCCTTGCGGTGGCCGTGTCGCGTCCGCCCTCGGAGGATGCCTGATAGGGGGTTTCTCATTGGTTTACGCGTGGTTGTCGACGTATGTCGATCGCCTGTACGGCATGTGCTCGATCCCGCACGCCCCGTGATCGAGCCTGTCCGGCCGAGCAGAGTAGCCGGACACGAGCGATGGGGCCACCCCGTGCGCGAGGATGGTGACCATGAACGCCATCATCACCGCACCGGAACTGGCCGGCGACCTGGCGGGGGAGAATCCGCCCGTCGTCCTCGACGTCCGCTGGCAGCTCAGCGTGGCAAAGGCGGCGGGGGAGCCGCCGTTCGACGGGCGCGCCGCGTACGAGGCCGGGCATGTGCCCGGTGCGGTCTACGTCGACCTGGACCGGGAGCTCGCGGGAGCGGCGGGCGGCCGCGGCCGGCATCCGCTGCCCGACATCGCGCTGTTCGGTTCCGCGATGCGCCGGGCGGGTGTCTCGGCGGGCAGGCCGGTGGTCGTGTACGACGGCGGGCAGGGCTGGGCGGCGGCCCGCGCGTGGTGGCTGCTGCGCTGGACGGGTCACCCGGACGTGCGGGTCCTCGACGGCGGGTTGCCGTCGTGGCAGGGGGACCTCTCGGTCGACGTCCCCGCGCGCGGGGAGGGCGACTTCGAGCCGGTGCCGGGCGCCACGGGACTCCTGGACGCCGACGGGGCCGCCGCTCTCGCCCGCTCCGGAGTGCTGTTCGACGCTCGCGCGGGGGAGCGCTACCGGGGTGAGGTCGAGCCGATCGACCGGGTCGGCGGACACATTCCGGGTGCCGTCTCCGCGCCCACGAACGACAACGTGGGCCCGGACGGCCGGTTCCTGTCCGCCGAGGACCTCAAGGACCGCTTCAAGGCGCTCGGGGCGTCCGACGACACCGAGGTCGGCGTGTACTGCGGCTCGGGCGTCTCCGGCGCCCACGAGGTGCTGGCCCTGGCGGTCGCGGGAATTCCGGCGGCCCTGTACGTCGGCTCCTGGTCGGAGTGGTCCTCGGACCCGGCCCGGCCGGTCGCCGTGGGCCCCGATCCCCGCTAGTCCCCCCGCACACACATGGGGGAGGGCCGCACCGAACGGGTGCGGCCCTCCCCCATGTGTGTACTGGCGTGCTCACCGGATCACGCGAACCGGCCGACGCCCCGGGCGAGTTACCCGAGGGCCGGTTACTCCTGCTTCTTCCGCCGGGTGCCGAACACGATCTCGTCCCAGCTCGGCACCGCGGCCCGGCGGCCCGGACGGACGCCGTCCGCCTCGGCCTGACGGTCGGTGGCGCCGACGAGACGGTCGCGGTGGCTGCCGACGGAACGCGGCATGAGGACGTCCGCGTAGGCGGATCCGGCGGAGGCGGCCGGTGCCGGGGGCTCCTCGGCCTCGGGCTCCTGCTCGTCGGGCTCCTCCGGGGCGGGCTCCGTCGGTCGTTCCGGGACGACCATGTCGCCACGGAAGCTCGGCACGGCCTCCAACAGGCTGGTCAGCGAGTCGCGTTCCCGCTCGCCGGTGCTCTCGTCGGCCGACTCGGACGGCAGGGCCGGCAGGCCGGGCCGGTCGAGCGCGCGGTCCAGCGGACGGTCGCGCGGCAGCCGTGCGATGCGCGGGACGAACGGAAAGCTGGGCTCGGGAGCGGCCAGGTCGTCGGACTCGCCGATCAGCGAACGCGCCTCGTCGTCGACGGCCTGGACGAGCCGCCGGGGCGGGTCGTACGTCCAGCTCGCCGAGTGCGGTTCGCCCGCGACCAGGTAGACCAGCAGGACTTCCCAGGTGCCGTCGTCGCGACGCCACGAGTCCCACTGGACGGTGTCCTTGTCGGCGCCGCGCAGCAGCAGCCGTTCCTGGACGGCCTCGCCGAGTTGGGGGCCGGCGTTCTCACCGGGCCGACGGACCGGAGTCTTCCGGGCCCGCTCGGCCATGAAGGCGCGCTCGGCCAGCACGGGGCCCTCGAAGCGGCGCACACGGTCGACAGGGATGCCGGCCATCTGGGCGACTTCTTCCGCGGTGGCGCCGGCACGTATACGCGCCTGGATGTCACGGGGGCGGAGATGGCTCTCCACCTCGATCTCGATCTGGCCGAGGCGGGGACGGTCGCCGCGGACGGCGGCACGCAGACGCTCGTCGATCGGAAGCGTGTACTCCGTGCTGTCCGCAGCCTTCAGCACCAACCGTGTGCCGTCATTCGAGACGGCCACGACACGCAGTTCGGGCATGGGGACCTCCCGGGTGGTGCCTGCCGACGTCACGTGCGTCGCTGCTTCCGCTAGTCGAGTGTGGCCTGCCCGGGTGCAGCCTGCCACAACCTTGCCGAGTTGCCCGGCGTGTCGCGCTCAGGTCCCGCGTCGCCGTTATGGCACGGTTACCTGTTTCGCCACGCTAAGTGACCAACACCGTCACCCTGTGCAACTAGCCCCCCTCAAGCGGTCCAGCGAGGCCCCGGACATCCTGGAGGGAGACCGGGCCCAGGGCTCGCAACAGTACTCCATTTGGGCCACGTGCGTGGATTGGCGCGCCATCCAACTTCTGTCGAGAGGTGGGACTTGACCGTCCGTGGCGGGCTTTTCGTGATCTTGGGCGTGGCGTAGTTCACGCAATCTCCCGAAAAGGAACTATCGGTTTCGTCCGTACGTCCCCTTCTCGTGCAGTTGATTGATCAAGTGCGGGAAAGGCAGGCAAGCTCCCGGTATGCGTGAAAGGCCCGAAGTCGTTGGTGCGTCGAGTGCCGGGGAGGAGGTGAAACGGAAGCGGATCGATCTGAGCGTGCCTCAGGTCGCCGGCAGCGCCGTGGCCGCGGTCGTGGCCGCGAAACTCGCCTCGTACTTCGGGGTCTACGGCACGATCCTCGGCGCGGGTCTGGTCAGTGTCGTCGCCACCTGCGGTGGATCGCTCTTCCAGCACTTCTTCAGGCGCACCGGGGAGCAGTTCCGCGACGTGCAGACGCACGACGCACAGATGGCTGTGCCACTGACCGTGCGAGTGCCGCCCGCCACGGGCGAGTTCACCGAGGGCACCGTCCACCGCGCCCGGATCGGGCGCCGCAAGCGACCGATGGTGGCGGCCGCGCTGGTCTTCGGGGTCGCGATGGCCGGGATCACCACGTACGAGCTGGTGTCGGGCGACAGCTTCAGTGGCGACCGGAGCACGACGGTCGGTCAGGCGGTCACGGGCGGCGGTTCGTCGTCCGGTTCCCCGTCCGGCTCCTCCGACGAGGACTCGGCCACCACCTCGCCGTCGCCGTCCTCGTCCTCGACCTCCCCTCCTCCGACCGGGGAGACGGCTCCCTCGGGCGGGGCGTCCTCCTCGGCGAGCGACGGCGGGGAGGACGCGGGCGACGACACCGGCGACGGTACGACGGGCGGCACCGCGCCGACTCCCGCGGCCACGGAGGACGGCACCGGGGCCGGCGACTCGGCGGCCCCCGCACCCACGGAGTCCGCTACTACCCCAGCACCCTCCGCAAGTAGTCGTTCTGGAACAGGCGATCAGGATCCAGCCGATCCCGCAGCGCCGTGAACTCGCCGAAGCGCGGATAGACACCGGCGAAGTACTCCGCGTCCCGCGTGTGCACCTTGCCCCAGTGCGGCCGGCCCTCGTGCGCGGTGAAGATGCGCTCGGCGGCGGTGAAGTACCCCTGGTAGGGCGCGCCCTTGACCATGTGGACGGCGATGTAGGCGCTGTCGCGGCCCGAGGCGGTGGACAGCGTGATGTCGTCGGCGGGTGCGGTGCGCACCTCCACGGGGAAGCTGATGCGCAGGCCCGAGCGGTCGAGCATCGCCTTCAGCTCGCGCAGCGTCTCGGTCACCGCCTCGCGCGGGACGGCGTACTCCATCTCCACGAAGCGAACCCGGCGCGGAGACGTGAAGACCTTGTAGGGGATGTCCGTGTAGGTGCGCGCGGACAGGGCCTTGCTGGACACCTGCGCGATCGTCGGGATCGTGGCGGGCGCCGCCCGGCCCACCCACTGGGCCACCTGGAAGACGCCGTTGGAGAGGAACTCGTCCTCGATCCAGCTCGAGACCCGGCTCACCGGTTCGCGGGGGCCCGCGCTGCGGTTGTTGCGCTTGGTGTTGGTGCTGCCGGTGTGCGGGAACCAGTAGAACTCGAAGTGCTCGTTCTCGGCCCACAGCTCGTCGAAGTCGGCGAGGACCTTGTCCAGGGGCATCGGTTCCTCCCGCGCGGTGAGCAGGAAGACCGGTTCCACGGCGAAGGTGATCGCGGTGACGATGCCGAGGGCGCCCAGGCCGATCCGGGCGGCGGCGAAGAGCGCGCGCTCCTCTTCGGTGCCCTTCTCCGAGCAGGTGAGCACCGAGCCGTCCGCCGTGACGAGTTCGAGGCCCTTGATCTGGGCGGCGATCGAGGCGGACTCGCGGCCGGTGCCGTGCGTGCCGGTGCTGGTGGCCCCGGAGACCGTCTGTTCCATGATGTCGCCCATGTTGGTGAGCGACAGACCCTCGCGCGCCAGCGCCAGGTTGAGCCTCTTGAGCGGCGTGCCGGCCTCGACCGTGACAGTCATGTTGTCGCGATCAATGTTGCGGATGCCGGTCAAGAGTTGAGGGCGGATCAATACGCCGTCGGTCGCCGCGATCGACGTGAAGGAGTGGCCGGTCCCGACGGCCTTCACCTTCAGCCCGTCCTCGGCGGCCCGGCGCACGGCCTCGGCCAGTTCGTCGACGGAGGCGGGCGTGACCTCCCGCGCGGGACGTGCGGCGACATTGCCGCCCCAGTTACGCCACGTGGCGTTCGTCCCGCTCGCTGTGCTGCTCAACGGTGCCTCCCCGACCCGGAGCCGGCCTGCTCAGCCGGCGGTACCCCAGGAAACCGACCGCGACCGCGACGGCTCCGGACACCGCCGGAACCCCGTACCCGGCCCGTGCGCCCGCCGCGTCGATGACCCAGCCGGCGATGGAGGAGCCGAGCGCGACGCCGACCGCGAGCCCGGTGCTGATCCATGTCATGCCCTCGGTCAGTTGTGCGCGTGGTACGTGCTCTTCGATGAGGGACATCGTGGTGATCATCGTGGGAGCGATGGCCAGACCCGCAAAGAACAGCGCCACGGCCAGAAACGGCAAGTTTCCGACCAGTAGGAGGGGGATCATACTCACGCCCATCATGAACACGCCCAGCAGCCAGCGACGTTCCGGTGCCCCCTTGAGGTGCAGCAGGCCGAACACGAGCCCGGCCACGCAGGAACCGGCCGCGTAGAGGGCCAGGACGACACTGGCGGCGCCCTTGTGGCCCTGCTCGTCGGCGAAGGCGACGGTGACCACGTCGACCGCCCCGAAGATCGTTCCGGTCGCCACGAAGGTGACGGCCAGGACCTGGAGTCCGGGCGAGCGCAGGGCCGAACCGCCGCCGCGCTGCTCGCGCGGGTGCGGCGCGGGCTCGGTGGCCCGCTGGGCCGTCAGCCAGAAGACGCCGACCGCGAGGAAGCCGGCCGCCAGCAGCGGTCCCGCCTCCGGGAACCAGGCCGTGGACAGACCGATGGAAATGATCGGCCCGAAGATGAAGCACACCTCGTCCACCACGGACTCGAAGGAGTACGCGGTGTGCAGGTGCGGCGTGCCTCGGTACAGGGCCGCCCAGCGGGCCCGGATCATCGCGCCGAGGCTCGGCACGGAACCGATCCCGGCGGCGCACACGAACAGCACCCAGTCCGGCCACTCGAAGTGCGCGGCCAGCAGCAGCCCGGTCGCGGCGGCGAGCGCGACCAGCGTCGCGGGGCGCAGCACCCTGCGCTGACCGTGTACATCCACCAGGCGCGATATCTGCGGTCCGAAGGCCGCCGCCGCCAGCGCGATGGTCGCCGACAGGGCGCCCGCGAGCCCGTAGCGCCCCGTGAGCTGGGAGACCATCGTGACCACGCCGATGCCCATCATCGACAGCGGCATCCTGCCGACGAGCCCCGCGGCGGAGAAGCCCTTGGAGCCGGGGGCGGCGAACAGGGCGCGGTAAGGGCTGGGCACGGGGTCTCCGGTGGGTCCGGGCACGCGCGCGTGACGGCTCGGCGCGGCGTGAGGGAAGGCGGCTCGGCAGGGACTCGGTAAGGCGTGCGCAGAGCCCGGCAGAACCGGTAAGGCGTGAACGCGGCTCATACAGCTTACGAAGTTAGGCAACCCTAACGCATGCGGGTGCGGGCGACACCCCGCCCGGGACCCCGCCGTTCACGGCCTGTCAGAGGCGGGTGGCAGGATCGACTCATGCGAGACGCGCTCGATGCCACCCCCTACGACGCCCTGCTCCTGCTCTCCTTCGGCGGCCCGGAAGGCCCGGACGACGTGGTTCCGTTCCTGGAGAACGTGACGCGCGGGCGCGGCATCCCCAAGGAACGCCTCAAAGAAGTGGGCCGGCACTACTTCCTGTTCGGCGGGGTCAGCCCCATCAACGACCAGAACCGCGCCCTCCTGGACGCCCTGCGCAAGGACTTCGCCGGCCACGGCCTGGACCTGCCGATCTACTGGGGCAACCGCAACTGGGCCCCGTACCTCACGGACACCCTGCGCGAGATGGTCACCGACGGCCGCCGCCGCATCCTCGTCCTCGCCACCAGCGCCTACGCCTCGTACTCCGGCTGCCGCCAGTACCGCGAGAACCTCGCCGACTCGCTGGCGACGCTGGAGGCCGAGGGCCTCGAGCCGCCGAAGGTCGACAAGCTGCGGCACTACTTCAACCACCCCGGCTTCCTGGAGCCCATGATCGAGGGCGTCCTGCGGTCGCTGGCCGACCTCCCCGAGGAGGTCAGGGAGGGCGCGCACCTCGCCTTCTCGACCCACTCCATCCCCCACGCCTCCGCGGACACCTCCGGCCCGGTCGAGGACCACGGCGACGGCGGCGCGTACGTGAAGCAGCACCTGGACACCGCGCGGCTCATCGCCGACGCCGTCCGCGAGCGCACCGGCGTGGACCACCCCTGGCGGCTCGTCTACCAGTCCCGCTCCGGCGCCCCGCACATCCCCTGGCTGGAGCCCGACATCTGCGACCACCTGGAGGAGCGGCACGCGGCCGGCGTCCCGGCCGTCGTGATGGCCCCCATCGGCTTCGTCTCCGACCACATGGAGGTCCTCTACGACCTCGACACGGAGGCCAGGGCCAAGGCCGAGGAACTGGGTCTGCCGGTGCGCCGCTCGGCCACCGTCGGCGCCGACCCGCGCTTCGCCGCCGCGATCCGTGAGCTCGTCCTGGAGCGTGCCGCGGCCGAGAGCGGCCTCGAGGTCACCCCGTGCGCCCTGGGGGCGCTCGGCGCGAGCCACAACCTGTGCCCGGTCGGCTGCTGCCCCGCCCGCGCCCCCAAGCCCGCCGCCGCGGGCGCCGACAGCCCCTACGCGTGAGGAACGGCGTGACCGACCCCCTGCACACAGAACTGCTCGAGATCGCCAAGGAGGCCGCCCGCCGGGCCGGCGAGCTGCTGCGGGACGGCCGCCCGGCCGACCTCGCGGTCGCCGCCACCAAGTCGAGCCCGATCGACGTGGTCACCGAGATGGACATCGCGGCCGAGAAGCTGATCACGACACTCATCTCCGGGCACCGTCCCGACGACGGCTTCCTCGGCGAGGAGGGCGCCTCCAGCGAGGGCGGCAGCGGCATCCGCTGGGTGATCGACCCCCTCGACGGCACGGTCAACTACCTCTACGGACTGCCCACCTGGGCCGTCTCCATCGCCGCCGAGCAGGACGGCGAGACGGTCGCCGGGGTGGTCGAGATCCCGATGCGCGGTGAGACGTACCACGCGGTGCGCGGCGGCGGGGCGTGGGGGAGCGGCGCCCGGGAGGGCGAACACGCCCTGTCCTGCCGTCCCGCGGCCCCCCTCGACCAGGCCCTGGTCTCCACCGGCTTCAACTACGTCACCGAGGTCCGCGCCCACCAGGCCGACGTCGCGCAGCGGCTGATCCCGCTGCTGCGGGACATCCGGCGCAGCGGCTCGGCCGCGGTCGACCTGTGCGACGTGGCCGCGGGTCGCCTCGACGGCTACTACGAACGCGGGCTGCATCCCTGGGACCTCGCCGCGGGCGACCTGATCGCCCGGGAAGCGGGTGCGCTGACCGGTGGGCGGCCCGGAGAGCGCCCCGCACGTGACCTGACGGTGGCTGCAACCCCCGGCGTCTTCGAGCCCCTCCAGCGACTCCTGGAGGACTTCGGCGCCTGGCACGACTGAGCCGCTCTCCCGGGCCACGCGAAGGGGCCCCGGCGCTGGATTCGCCGGGGCCCCTCCGCGTACCTGCGAACTGCTCAGACGACGCTGATCGCGCCGACCTCCACACCGTGCTCGGCGGCGAGGCGGCGCAGGTCGTCGAGCTCGGCCTGTTCCACCTCGACGAGGAAGTCGTCGCCCTCGTCGCGAGCCCGCGTCAGGTCGGACTCGGTCGTCCTTATGCGGTGCAGAAGACCTGCGGTGAATGCGTCCATGCTGCGCCCCCTCGTCCTGGGTCGTGGGTCGGTGGCACGGGGGTGTGCCGGTTGGGAAGGGGCGATCACGTCTGCCATAGGTGCCCAGCGCTGCCCTGCCGGGCGGCGACGGTGCCGGACACCCACGCCCGCTCTGCGGCAAACGGACCGCGGAGTACCGCATGGTGCTGCGGCACATGCAGAGCGTGATCGCGGGGTGTAAAGCCGTCCTCCCCCCGCGCTCTTCCACGGAAACCTCAACCTCACGAGAAAATCTCGCATTCCCGGGCTTCACACCCGTCCTTCATCTCCCGCCCACCCGCCTTACCGCCGACTTATGGCCGAAAAGGGCAGGATGGAGGCCCACGCTCACCCAAACCCCTGCCCGAGAGCGCTCACGGAGCGCTACGCGGGTGGACACAGGAAGGACAAGCGACGTGCGCGTACTCGTCGTCGAGGACGAGCAGCTGCTCGCCGATGCGGTGGCCACCGGACTGCGCCGGGAGGCCATGGCCGTCGACGTCGTGTACGACGGTGCGGCCGCCCTGGAGCGCATCGGCGTCAACGACTACGACGTGGTCGTCCTCGACCGGGACCTCCCCCTCGTCCACGGCGACGACGTCTGCCGCAAGATCGTCGAACTCGGCATGCCCACGCGCGTGCTGATGCTCACGGCCTCGGGCGACGTCAGCGACCGGGTCGAGGGTCTGGAGATCGGCGCCGACGACTACCTTCCCAAGCCCTTCGCCTTCAGCGAGCTGATCGCACGCGTGCGTGCCCTCGGCCGGCGCACCAGCCTGCCGCTGCCGCCCGTCCTGGAGCGGGCCGGCATCAAGCTCGACCCCAATCGCCGCGAGGTCTTCCGCGACGGCAAGGAGGTCCAGCTCGCGCCCAAGGAGTTCGCCGTCCTGGAGGTGCTGATGCGCAGCGAGGGAGCGGTGGTCTCCGCGGAGCAGCTCCTCGAGAAGGCCTGGGACGAGAACACCGACCCGTTCACCAACGTCGTGCGCGTGACCGTCATGACGCTCCGCCGCAAGCTGGGCGAACCTCCGGTGATCGTCACCGTCCCCGGTTCCGGCTACCGGATCTGATCCGCCGTGGCATCGACACCCGCGCCTCCCCAGGCGCCCCCGAAGCCCACCTGGGACCCCAGGAGCCCGCAGACCCCGTTCCCCTGGCTGCGCCCGACCATCCGGATACGCCTCACGCTGCTGTACGGCGGGATGTTCCTGATCGCCGGCATCCTGTTGCTGTCGATCATCTACCTGCTGGCCGCGCAGGCCCTGCACGAGGGCGGCGGCGGCCAGTCCCTGCAGGTGAGCGGGGTCAATCTCAAGGTCACCAGCGCGTCCTGCCCCGCCGTGAACTCCGCGACCGGGGACGAGATCAACTCGGTGCTCAAGCAGTGCGACGCCGTCCAGCGGCAGCACGCCCTGGACGACCTCCTCAGCCGGTCCCTGCTGGCCCTTCTGGGGCTCGCCGTGATCGCCTTCGCGTTCGGCTACGCCATGGCCGGCCGGGTGCTGTCCCCGCTCGGCCGGATCACCCGGACCGCGCGCGCGGTGGCTGGCTCGGACCTGTCCCGCCGTATCGAGCTGGACGGACCGGACGACGAGCTGAAGGAGCTGGCCGACACCTTCGACGACATGCTGGAGCGCCTCCAGCGGGCCTTCACGGCGCAGCAGCGCTTCGTGGGCAACGCCTCGCACGAGCTGAGGACGCCGCTGGCGATCAACCGCACGCTGCTCGAAGTCCACCTCTCCGATCCGAACGCGCCGGTCGAGCTGCAACAGCTCGGCAAGACGCTGCTGGCCACCAACGAGCGCAGCGAGCAACTCGTCGAGGGCCTGCTGCTGCTCGCCCGCAGCGACAACCAGATCGTCGAGCGCAAGCCGGTCGACCTCGCGGAGGTCGCCGAGCAGGCCATCGACCAGGTGCACGGGGAGGCGGTGGCCAAGGGCGTGGTGATCCGCGGGGAGCAGAAACCCGCGGTCGTCCAGGGCAACGGCGTCCTGTTGGAGCGGATCGCGCTGAATCTCGTGCAGAACGCCGTACGGTACAACGTGTCCGAGGACGGCTGGGTCGAGGTGACCACCGAGGTCCGGCACGGACAGGCGGTCCTCGTCGTGTCGAACACCGGCCCGGTCGTTCCCGCCTACGAGATCGACAATCTGTTCGAGCCCTTCCGTCGCCTGCGTACGGAGCGGACGGGCAGTGACAAGGGGGTCGGGTTGGGCCTGTCCATCGTGCGGTCCGTGGCTCGGGCGCACGGCGGCCATATCGCGGCCCAGCCGCGCGAGGGGGGTGGGCTCGTGATGCGGGTCACCTTCCCCGTCTGAGATCATGTCGCCGACACACGCGGGGATGTTCGCTTTGCGCGGAATTTTCTGGGTCCCGACCTAGGTTCCCCGTGTGTGATCGATCACAAGGGCAAATTTCGGGCCATCTACTCTCCGTGATCATGAATGCCGTCGTAAAGCCCGGAAAATCCGGGTTTTCAGGGGTCCCGATCACGGGAAGTACACGGTGAGACGCCTTTGAAGTGCGGCATTCGGACCGTGTACGGTCCCGATCGCCATCCAAGCCGATCACTCGTGAGGAGTTCGGTTGGGTGTCGATTGAGTAACAGACCTTGATGTGAGGCAAAATCTCCGCCTCGGGGCGGGCACAAGTCCGGCCTCTCACGCGTTACGTGCGCTGGAGACACCAGCAGATACCCAGAGGGGGAGAGGCGAAATGGCTACCGATTACGACACCCCACGCAAGACCGATGACGATGTCGACTCAGACAGTCTCGAAGAGCTGAAGGCCAGGCGGAACGACAAGTCCGCCTCCGCAGTCGACGTCGACGAATTCGAGGCCGCGGAGGGGCTCGAGCTGCCCGGCGCAGACCTCTCGAACGAGGAACTGGCCGTCCGGGTGCTGCCGAAGCAGCAGGACGAGTTCACTTGCATGAGCTGCTTCCTTGTGCACCACCGCAGCCAGCTGGCCCGGGAGAAGAACGGCCAGCCGATCTGCCGCGACTGCGACTGAGGCGGGGTCGGCCGTGACTGGCTCGACCCCACCTCGGAAGCGCCGCTTCCCCCCGTGGGGAACGGACAAGGGGCCCTCCCGGGGCCCTCACGGCGTGCGTGACGACGAGCGAGGCTCATCCGGTACGGGAGCGGTCCCTGCGGGATCGGCCTCGCTCGAACCCGCGGCTGACCGGGCTGACCTCCCGGTCCCGACGCGGAGCGCCGCCCCCGTCGCCAAGCGGCGGGCGGCGGTCATCCGGGACAGAGCGACGGACCTGGCCCGGGAAGGCGTCCGCAAGGGCGGCAACCGCGCCAGGGCGGGCCTGGGGCACCTCGCCGACCGGATCATCGACATCGCCCCACGGGTCCCCGTACGGGACCTCCAGACGCTGCGCAGGCAGTTCCCCGGTCTCGGGCCCGAGCAGCTCGCGGACAAGCTCGTGTCGGGCGCGGCGAACGCCACGTCGACCGTCGGCGCGGGCATCGGGGCGGCCGCGATGCTGCCCGTGCCGCCCGCGATGCCGACCGAGCTGGCCGCGGAGATCACCGGGGTCGCGGCGATCGAGCTGAAACTGATCGCCGAGCTCCACGAGGTCTACGGCGTGCGGCCGGCGGGCAACCTCAAGGACCGCAGTGCCGCGTATCTGCGCTCGTGGTCGGGCGAGCGCGGCGTCAACGTCATGAAGCCGTCCTCGATCAACTCGGCGCTCGGCGGCCAGATGAAGCGTGAGCTGCGCCAGCAGATCATGAAGCGCATGCTCCGTGACCTGCCGAACCTGATGCCCTTCATGGTGGGCGCCGCCGTCGGCGCGGTCATGAACCGCCGGGACACCAGGAGAGTGGCCGCGAAGATCCGGGCCGACCTGCGGAAGACGCAGGTGCCGTGGGACGCGCTGCCCGAGCTTCCGCCACTGGAGAGGCCGACGGATCCCCTGGCCATGGGGGAGATCTCCAGAAACCCCTTGAACCCCCTGGGTCCCGACGACCGTGAGAACCCTGAGAACCCGAGAGAGCTCGGGGGCTGAGGGCTCCGGTCAGGCCGTCGCCTCCCGGGCCGCCTTCAGCGCCTCTGCCAGGCGCTCCGGCTCCCGCGTCGACAGATACAGGTAGGGCGTCGGGTCGTCCGGGTCGGTGACCTCGACCCGCAGGGCCCCCGGGATGTAGGAACGCAGCAGCAGGAAGGCCCGGGTGTCGGCCTTGTACGTGCGCCAGGCGCGCGCCTCGTCCGCGTCCAGGACCTCCGTCCCGCCCAGGGCCGCGACCGGGATCTTCGCCTCGCCCGCGATCAGCGAGTCGCCGACGACGCGGATGCGCACGGAACCGTAGGAGCTGGCCACCACCGCCGCGGCAGCGGTGCCGCCGACCAGACCGCCGAGCAACGGCAGGGTGCCGAAGGGCAGCAGGATCAGGGCCAGGGAGACACCCACGAGGAACGAGACGAACCACCACGACCGGGGGGCGGTGAGGCGTTCTTCGTACGGGGTGGTCGAGAGCTGCATGGAGCCAAGCTTGGCACGGTGTCCTGATACGGCGGACGCGCGGGTAAGGTCTGCGGCTGTGAGTGGTACTTCCGCAGCTCTTGAGCCTCCGGCCGATGCCGTGAAACCCGTTCGGCACCCCGACGCTCCCGTGCCCGGCGAGCTTCTCGGTGCCCACTACGAACACTGTTTCGGATGTGGCGGCGAGCAGACCCATGGGCTGCGTCTGGAGGCACGGGCCGGCGAGGGAGTGACCGTCACCGCCGAGTTCACCGTGCAGCCCGCCCATCAGGGCGCGCCCGGCCTGGCGCACGGCGGGATCCTGGCCACCGCCCTCGACGAGACGCTCGGCTCGCTGAACTGGCTGCTGCGGACGATCGCCGTGACCGGACGGCTGGAGACCGACTTCGTGCGGCCCGTGCCGGTCGGTACCACGCTGTACCTCGAGGCCGAGGTGACGGCGGTGGCCAGGCGCAAGATCTACTCGAGTGCCACCGGACGGATCGGCGGTCCCGAAGGGCCGCTCGCCGTCCGTGCCGACGCGCTCTTCGTCGAGGTCGCGGTCGAGCACTTCGTGAGCCATGGCCGTGAGGCGGAGATCCAGGCCGCGATGAGCGACCCGGACCAGATCAGGCGCACTCGCGCCTTCGAGGTGAACCCGTGAGCCGCGACCCCCTGCCCGTTCTGATCCGGCGCGTCGACCCCGACGTACCGCTTCCGACGTACGAGCACCCGGGCGACGCCGGGGCCGATCTGCGCACCACGCGCAGCCATGAACTCGCGCCGGGGGAGCGGGCCGTACTGCCCACGGGGGTGTCCATCGCCCTGCCCGAGGGGTACGCGGCCTTCGTGCACCCGCGATCGGGGCTGGCCGCCCGGTGCGGCGTCGCCCTCGTGAATGCCCCGGGGACGGTTGATGCCGGGTACCGTGGGGAGATCAAGGTGATCGTGGTGAATCTCGACCCGCGCGAGTCCGTGCGGTTCGAGCGCTTCGACCGGATTGCCCAACTGGTCGTCCAGCAGGTCGAGAGGGTCCGCTTCCAGGAGGTGGCGGAGCTTCCCGAATCGGCGCGGGCCACAGGGGGCTTCGGGTCCACCGGCGGGCATGCCGCCGTGGGCGGTGAAAGCGGTACAAGCGCCTCGGCCGCCGAGGGCGGCGCGACGGGTGGGAATCGATACGCATCGGTCGTATCCGACCGGGAAGGACAGTGACGTGTTCGGACGTCGCAAGAAGAAGGGTGCCGCCGAGGACGCGGCCGGCGAGGCCGAGCAGGTCGTCGACAGTGTCGACGCTGAGGCGGACGACGTAGAGGGCGAGCGCGAGCGGGTGCGGCTCGAGCCCGAGCCGCGGCCCGACGGGCCCTGGGACGACTCGGAGGTGCGCGACCCGGCCGAGGGCCGCGTGGACCTCGGCGGGATCTTCGTGCCCGGGGTCGACGGCATGGAGCTGCGGGTCGAGGTCGCCGGTGACGCGATCGTCGCGGCGACCGTCGTGCTGCGCGACAGCGCCATCCAGCTCCAGGCCTTCGCCGCTCCCAAGCGCGAGGGCATCTGGGGCGAGGTGCGCGAGGAGATCGGCTCCGGCATCACTCAGCAGGGCGGCATCGTCGACGAGGTCGAAGGCCCGCTGGGCTGGGAGCTGCGCGCCCAGGTGCCGGTGCAGCTGCCGGACGGCACGGGTGGCTTCCACGTCGTGCGGTTCGTCGGTGTGGACGGTCCCCGCTGGTTCCTGCGCGGAGTGATCTCGGGCCAGGGCGCGGTGCAGCCGCAGGCGGCCGGTCTGCTCGAGCAGATCTTCCGGGACACCGTCGTGGTCCGCGGCGAGGGCCCGATGGCGCCCCGCGACCCGATCGTCCTCAAGCTGCCGAACGACGCGCAGATGGTCCCCGAAGGCGTCCAGCAGCAGCAGGACGACAGCTCCCGCTTCTCCGGCGGCATGGGCCAGCTCCAGCGCGGACCGGAGATCACCGAGGTCCGCTAGTCCACGACGGCAGACCTCCGTACGACGACAAAGGGCCGCACCCCCGCTCGGGGTGCGGCCCTTTGTCGTGTTCGCGTCGCGCTCTTCTCGTGTGTGAACCCTTGACGGTCCATTGGTCTGGACCTACGGTCTCCGCTCAACGCCTGAGTTCATAAGGGCGCTCTGTGTTCATATACACGAACGAGAACGGAGCTGCTGTGCGTCGAACCGCATTCCTGGTGACCGTCACCGCCCTGGTCCTGGGCGCTCTCGTGTCCCCGAACGTCCCGCGGGCCCAAGCCGCCCCCGCCGCCTTCGCCCACCCCGGGGTCACCGTCTCCCGGGCGCAACTGGACTTCGTCCGGGGCAAGGTCGACTCCGCCGCCCAGCCCTGGAAGGGCGCCTTCGACCAGCTGCTGGCCGGCAAGTACGCCAGTCTGAGCCGCACCCCCAAGCCCCGCGCCGTGGTCGAGTGCGGGTCCTACTCCAACCCGAACTACGGCTGCACGGACGAGCGGGAGGACGCCCTCGCGGCGTACACCGACGCCCTCGCCTGGTACGTCACGCGGGACGAGCGGTACGCGAAGAAGGCCATCGAGCTGATGGACGCCTGGTCGGCCGTCGTCAAGGACCACACGAACAGCAACGCGCCCCTCCAGACCGGCTGGGCCGGCTCGTCCTGGCCGAGGGCCGCCGAGATCATCAAATACACGTACACCGGCGGCTGGGCCAACTCCGGCCGCTTCGCGAGCATGCTGCGGGACGTCTACCTGCCCGAGGTCATCAACGGCTCCAACTCCAACGGGAACTGGGAGCTGTCCATGACGGAGGCCGCGATCGGCATCTCCGTCTTCCTCGAGGACAGGACGTCGTACGACAAGGCCATGGCGAAATTCCGCACCCGCACGGCGGCCTACGTCTACCTGGCCTCCGACGGCGAGCTGCCGAAGACCGTGCCGAGCCAGAACCTGAACACCCGGGACAAGATCGTCGCCTACTGGCAGGGCCAGGGCACCTTCGTCACCGGCCTGACCCAGGAGACCTGCCGCGACCTCACCCACACCGGGTACGGCATCTCCGCGATCTCGCACGTCGCCGAGACCAGCCGGATCCAGGGACAGGACCTGTACGGCACCGACGTCGGCGAGCGGCTGCGCCAGGCCCTCGGCTTCCAGTCGAAGTACGAGCTCGGCGCGGCCGTTCCGAGCTGGCTGTGCGGTGGCTCGCTGAACCAGGCGCTCGGCCCGGTCACCGAGGTCGGCTACAACGCGCTGCACAACCGTCTGGGCATCGCGATGAGCAACACCCAGACGCTGACCCTCCAGAACCGCCCGGCCGGCAGCAACAACCTCTTCGTCGCCTGGGAGACGCTCACCCACGGGGACAATCCCGCGTGACCCGGTGGGCGCGGCCCGTGTCCGTGCCCCGATGTGCGTGAACCGATTCGAGGGGCTCGTCCGATGAAGGGGTGAGGGGCGCCGGTGTTCGTCCGACCGCGTCAGGGTTGCGTCAAAGGCGCTCCTCACCCTTCAGCTCGTCCCTTATGCCGGAAGTGTTGGCCGTAAGGTCGACGCTGCGTACGCAGGAGTCACGGGAAGACAATGAGGCCATGGCACGCGGAAAGCTTCGGATCTACCTCGGCGCGGCACCGGGCGTGGGCAAGACGTACGCGATGCTGTCCGAGGCGCACCGCCGGGTGGAGCGCGGCACGGACTGCGTGGTGGCGTTCGTCGAGCACCACGGGCGGCAGCGCACCGAGGTGATGCTGCACGGCCTCGAGCAGGTGCCGCGCCGGGAACTGGAGTACCGGGGCGGCGTCTTCACCGAGATGGACGTGGACGCCGTCCTCACCCGGGCCCCGCGGGTCGCCCTGGTGGACGAACTCGCGCACACCAACGTCCCGGGCTCGCGCAACACCAAGCGCTGGCAGGACGTGCAGGAACTGCTCGCCGCCGGAGTCGACGTGGTCTCGACCGTGAACATCCAGCACCTGGAGTCCCTGGGTGACGTCGTGGAGTCGATCACGGGGGTACGGCAGCAGGAGACGGTGCCCGACGAGTTCGTCCGGCGCGCCGACCAGATCGAGCTGGTGGACATGTCACCCCAGGCGCTGCGGCGGCGGATGGCGCACGGGAACATCTACAAGCCGGACAAGGTCGACGCAGCCCTGTCCAACTACTTCCGGCCCGGGAACCTCACCGCCCTGCGGGAGCTGGCCCTGCTGTGGGTCGCCGACCGGGTCGACGAGTACCTGAAGCAGTACCGCAGCGAGCACCATGTGTCGGCGATCTGGGGTTCGCGCGAGCGGATCGTGGTCGGGCTGACCGGCGGCCCCGAGGGACGCACCCTGATCCGGCGGGCCGCGCGGCTGGCGGAGAAGGGCGCCGGCGGGGAGGTGCTGACCGTGTACATCGCGCGCAGTGACGGCCTGACCTCCGCCTCGCCCAAGGAACTGGCGGTCCAGCGCACCCTCGTGGAGGACCTGGGCGGCACCTTCCACCACGTGGTCGGCGACGACATCCCCGCCGCGCTGCTCGACTTCGCCCGCGGGGTCAACGCCACGCAGATCGTGCTCGGCTCCTCGCGCCGCAAGGCCTGGCAGTACGTCTTCGGGCCCGGGGTCGGCGCGACGGTCGCCCGGGAGTCGGGGTCCGACCTCGACGTGCACATCGTCACCCACGACGAGGTGGCCAAGGGGCGCGGGCTGCCGGTGGCCCGGGGCGCCCGGCTCGGGCGGGCCCGGATCGTCTGGGGCTGGCTGGTCGGCGTGGTGGGCCCCGCGCTGCTGGCGCTGCTGCTGAACACCGTCCACCTCGGCCTCGCCAACGACATGCTGCTGTTCCTGGCCGTGACGGTGGCGGCGGCGCTGCTCGGCGGGCTGCTGCCGGCCCTGGCCTCGGCGGCGGTGGGCTCGCTCCTGCTGAACTACTTCTACACGCCGCCCCTGCACAGATGGACGATCGCCGACCCGAAGAACATCGTCGCCATCTTGATCTTCGTCGGGGTGGGGGTCTCGGTGGCCTCGGTGGTGGACCTGGCGGCCCGGCGTACGCACCAGGCGGCCCGGCTGCGGGCCGAGTCGGAGATCCTGTCCTACCTGGCGGGCAACGTGCTGCGGGGCGAGACCAGCCTCGAGGCGCTGCTGGAGCGGGTGCGCGAGACCTTCGGGATGGAGTCGGCGGCACTGCTGGAGCGGGCGGACGACAGAGCGCCGTGGACCCGCGCGGGCCACGTCGGGTTCGGACGACCGGTCGAGCGGCCCGAGGACGCGGACGTGGACGTGCCGGTCGGCGACCACCTCGCGCTGGCGCTCACCGGGCGGTTGCTGCCCGCGGAGGACCGGCGGGTCCTGGCCGCGTTCGCCGCGCAGGCGGTCGTCGTACTGGACCGGCGGCGCCTCCAGGAGGAGGCCGACCAGGCCCGTGCGCTGGCCGAGGGCAACCGCATCCGCACGGCCCTGCTGGCCGCCGTGAGCCATGACCTGCGGACCCCGCTGGCCGGGATCAAGGCGGCGGTGTCCAGTCTCAGATCCGACGACGTGGCCTGGTCGGAGGAGGATCAGGCGGAGCTGCTCGAGGGCATCGAGGAGGGCGCGGACCGCCTCGACCACCTGGTGGGCAACCTACTGGACATGTCCCGCCTCCAGACCGGTACGGTCACGCCGATCATCCGGGAGATCGACCTGGACGAGGTGGTGCCGATGGCGCTCGGCGGGGTGCCCGATCCGGCGGCGAGCGTGGAGCTGGACATCCCGGAGTCGCTGCCCATGGTCGCCGTGGACGCCGGGCTGCTGGAGCGGTCGGTCGCCAATCTCGTGGAGAACGCGGTCAAGTACAGTCCGGGCGGCGAGCCCGTACTGGTCTCGGCGAGCGCGATGTCCGACCGGGTCGAGGTACGGGTCGTGGACCGCGGGCCGGGCGTTCCCGACGAGGCCAAGGAGCGGATATTCGCTCCCTTCCAGCGCTACGGCGACGCCCCGCGCGGGGCCGGGGTGGGACTGGGCCTCGCGGTCGCGCGTGGCTTCGCCGAGGCCATGGGCGGAACCCTCAACGCCGAGGACACCCCCGGCGGCGGCCTCACCATGGTCCTCACCGTCCGCGCGGCGGGACCGCGCCTCGAGTCGCAACCCGCGCAACCCGCGCAACCCGAAAGGCACGCCTCATGCTGAGCCCGGCCGAGGGGACGCCCCAGGCCCCCACGAGAGTGCTCGTGATCGACGACGAGCCGCAGATCGTGCGCGCCCTCGTGATCAACCTCAAGGCCCGCAGGTACGAGGTCGACGCGGCCCACGACGGCGCCACCGCGCTACGGCTCGCCGCCGCCCGCCACCCGGACGTGATCGTCCTCGACCTGGGGCTGCCGGACATGGACGGTGTCGAGGTGATCAAGGGGCTGCGTGGCTGGACCAGGGTGCCGATCCTGGTGCTGTCCGCCCGGCACTCCTCGGACGAGAAGGTCGAGGCGCTCGACGCGGGCGCCGACGACTACGTCACCAAGCCGTTCGGCATGGACGAGCTGCTGGCCCGGCTGCGAGCCGCCGTCCGCCGGGCGGAACCCGCCGGGGGCGCCGAGGACGAGGTCCTGGTGGAGACCGACGGGTTCACCGTCGACCTGGCCGCGAAGAAGGTCAACCGCGCCGGGAAGGACGTACGGCTGACCCCCACGGAGTGGCATCTGCTGGAGGTGCTGGTGCGCAACACCGGCCGGCTGGTCAGCCAGAAGCAGCTGCTCCAGGAGGTGTGGGGGCCGTCGTACGGGACGGAGACCAACTACCTGCGGGTGTACATGGCGCAGCTGAGACGCAAGCTGGAGGCGGACCCCTCGCATCCCAGGCACTTCGTCACGGAACCCGGGATGGGCTACCGGTTCGAGCGCTAGTGCGACGGGTGGGGCGGCGGCTACGGCTCTGTGGGCGTGCCCCGGTACCCTTCAGACATGAGTGCTGTCCCTCGTTCCGAAAAGCCGGTGGGCCGGTTCCGGCGCATGCTCGACCGGCTGTCCTCGTCGCAGGAGGACCTGGAGTCCGAGGAGCTGCGAGAGGAAGCCGAGACGGTCGGGTGTACGCGGATCGGCGACTGCCACGACCGCCAGATCGTCACGGTTACTGGTACCTTGCGCACGGTCACTCTGCGGCCACGCGCCGGGGTTCCGGCCCTGGAGGCCGAGCTGTTCGACGGCAGCGCCGCGCTGGACGTGGTGTGGCTGGGCAGGCGCTCCATAGTGGGCATAGAGCCGGGACGCAGGCTCATCGCATCGGGGCGGGTCTCCATGAGCCGGGGCCGCCGGGTGCTGTTCAACCCCAAGTACGAACTGAGACCCCTGGGTAGGGAGTAGCCGGTGACGTCGCTCGACAAGCCGACCGAAGAAACGACCGCGGACGACACGACCGCGGCCGACGCCCGGGCGGTGACCGAGGCTGCGCTGTTCGAGGCGTTCGGCGGGGTGCGGGGCATGGTCGAGACGGTCGTGCCCGGCCTGCTCTTCGTCACGATCTTCACGATCAACAAGGATCTGCACATGTCCGCGATCGCCGCGCTCGCGGTGTCGCTGATCCTGGTCGTGGTCCGCCTGGCGATGAAGGACACGGTCAAGCACGCCTTCAGCGGGGTCTTCGGCGTCGCCTTCGGCGTGGTCTTCGCGATGATGACCGGCAACGCCAAGGACTTCTATCTGCCGGGCATGCTCTACACGCTGGGCCTGGCCCTCGCCTACATCATCACGACGCTGTGCGGGGTGCCGCTGATCGGTCTGATCCTGGGCCCGGTCTTCAAGGAGAACCTCTCCTGGCGGACCCGCAACCCGGGCCGCAAGAAGGCGTACGCCAAGGCCAGCTGGGCGTGGGGACTGATCCTGCTCGCCAAGTGCGCGATCCTCTTCCCGCTCTACTGGTGGGCCAACACCGCGCAGCTGGGCTGGGTGCTGATCGCCCTGAAGATCCCGCCGTTCCTGCTCGCGGTCTGGCTGACGTGGGTCTTCCTCGCGAAGGCGCCCGCGCCGATCGACGTGTTCGCGGAGATGGAGGCGGAGGAGAAGGCCGCTGCCGCGGAGAAGGCGTCGTCGGAGACTGGTGCGCGGCACCGTCGGGAGGGCTAGCACCCGCGTTCCGGTGACCGGCCCTGGGGGCTGCGCCCCCAGCCCCCCGCTTCGGCCCCGAACGGGCCTCGGCCTCAATCGCCGGACGGGCTGGTAGCGCGGACCGGCGTCCATGTCGTGCCGTGCGCCGCAGACACTGCGATGGGGGCGCCCGGAGATCTCCGGGCGCCCCCATCGGCGTGTCTCTCGGACCGAAGGTCAGCTGCCGGTGTCGTCCTTGCGGACCGACAGCAGGTCCTCCAGCTGTTCCTCCCGGGCCTGGGCGGCCACGAAGAGCAGTTCGTCGCCCGCCTCGAGGGAGTCCTCGCGGGTCGGGGTCAGGACCCGGGTGCCGCGGATGATGGTGACCAGCGAGGTGTCCTCCGGCCATTCCACGTCGCCGACCTGGGTGCCGGCCAGGGCCGACTCCTCGGGGAGGGTCAGTTCGACGAGGTTGGCGTCGCCGTGGCTGAAGCGGAGCAGGCGGACCAGGTCGCCGACGCTGACCGCCTCCTCGACCAGGGCCGACATCAGACGCGGGGTGGAGACGGCCACGTCCACGCCCCAGGACTCGTTGAAGAGCCACTCGTTCTTCGGGTTGTTCACCCGGGCGACGACGCGCGGGACGCCGTACTCCGTCTTGGCCAGCAACGACACGACCAGGTTGACCTTGTCGTCGCCGGTCGCGGCGATGACGACGTTGCAACGCTGGAGGGCCGCCTCGTCGAGGGAGGTGATCTCACAGGCGTCGGCCAGCAGCCACTCCGCCTGCGGGACGCGCTCGACCGAGATGGCGGTCGGCGCCTTGTCCACGAGCAGGACCTCGTGGCCGTTCTCCAGCAGTTCGCCGGCGATCGAGCGGCCGACGGCGCCGGCTCCGGCAATGGCGACCCTCATCAGTGACCGTCCTCCTTGGGACCCTCGGCGAACGAGGCCTCGACCTTCTCGACCTCGTCGCTCCGCAGCATCACGTGCACCAGGTCGCCTTCCTGGAGCACCGTCTGGGAGGTGGGCAGGATCGCCTCGCCGAGGCGGGTGAGGAACGCCACGCGGACGCCCGTCTCCTCCTGAAGCCTGCTGATCTTGTGGCCGACCCAGGACGGGGCGGCGTGCACCTCGGCGAGCTCGACGCCCCCGGTGGGGTCGCGCCACAGCGGCTCGGCGCCCGAAGGGAGCAGCCGGCGCAGCATCTGGTCGGCCGTCCAGCGGACGGTGGCGACGGTGGGGATGCCCAGGCGCTGGTAGACCTCGGCGCGCCGCGGGTCGTAGATGCGGGCGGCGACGTTCTCGATGCCGAACATCTCACGGGCCACCCGGGCGGCGATGATGTTGGAGTTGTCGCCGCTGGACACGGCGGCGAAGGCGCCGGCCTCCTCGATGCCGGCCTCGCGCAGAGTGTCCTGGTCGAAGCCGACTCCGGTGACCCGCCGGCCACCGAAACCCGAGCCCAGCCGTCGGAAGGCGGTGGGGTCCTGGTCGATCACGGCGACCGTGTGCCCCTGTTGCTCCAGGGTCTGCGCGAGGGCGGAACCCACCCTGCCGCAACCCATGATGACGATGTGCACGACCGTCCTTCCGAGGTCAAGAAGTCAAGAAGTCAATAAAAATTCTGGCCTGGCTTTGAACAGGGTCTCAGACCGTCGACCAAGCTACACACGTGCGGTCGGCGCAGGGCACCCCCGTGCACGCTTTGCGCGATCATCGGCGGCTGATGCTCCAGAGACTGAGGAAGGTAAGGATTCCGAGGCCGACGAGGGTGCCGACGGCGCCGATGATCTCCGCGGTCGTGTGCATGGACCCTCCAAGGGGGCGGCAGCGGGCGGGGATTGTCATATAGGCATGGGGATCGGCACGGTCGCAGAATCCGCAGCGCGGGCATGGCCGATTTCACCCGGGAGGCAGACGCGGCACGCCATCACCCGACTGAGGCCGGGGGAGGGTGGGCGGTCCCGTGTTCGAAGGCCTACGATCCTCTGTTGTGTCCAAACTGACCGACGTGCCCAAACGGATTCTGATCGGGCGCGCACTGCGCAGTGATCGGCTCGGAGAAACGCTCCTGCCGAAGCGCATCGCCCTGCCCGTCTTCGCTTCCGACCCGCTGTCCTCCGTGGCCTACGCGCCCGGGGAGGTACTGCTGGTCCTGTCCATCGCGGGCGTGTCGGCCTACCACTTCAGCCCCTGGATCGCCCTCGCGGTCGTCGTGCTGATGTTCACGGTGGTCGCCTCCTACCGGCAGAACGTCCACGCGTACCCCAGTGGCGGTGGCGACTACGAGGTGGCCACCACCAACCTCGGCCCCAAGGCCGGCCTGACCGTCGCGAGCGCGCTGCTCGTCGACTACGTCCTGACCGTCGCCGTCTCCATCGCCTCCGGCATCGAGAACCTCGGCTCCGCCATCCCGTTCGTGGTCGAGCACAAGGTGGCCTGCGCGGTCGCCGTGATCGTGCTGCTGACGCTGATGAACCTGCGCGGCGTCAAGGAGTCCGGCAAGCTCTTCGCGATCCCGACCTACGTCTTCGTCGCGGGCGTCTTCATCATGATCGCCTGGGGCGCCTTCCGCGGACTGGTCCTCGACGACACCATGCGGGCGCCGACGGCCGAGTACACGATCAAGGCCGAGCACCAGGGCCTGGCCGGGTTCGCCCTGGTCTTCCTGCTGCTGCGCGCCTTCTCCTCCGGCTGTGCCGCGCTCACCGGCGTCGAGGCGATCTCCAACGGCGTCCCCGCCTTCCGCAAGCCCAAGTCGAAGAACGCGGCGAGCACCCTCGCCGCGATGGGCCTGCTGGCCGTCACCATGTTCTGCGGCATCATCGTCCTGGCGCTGGTCACCGACGTCCGGATGGCCGAGAACCCGGCCGTCGACCTGCTGCACAACGGGGTCGCGGTCGGCGCCGACTACGTCCAGAACCCGGTGATCACCCAGGTCGCCGAGGCCGTCTTCGGCAAGGGCAGCTTCCTCTTCCTCGTACTCGCCGCGGCCACCGCCCTGGTGCTGTTCCTGGCGGCGAACACCGCCTACAACGGCTTCCCGGTGCTCGGCTCGATCCTCGCCCAGGACCGCTACCTGCCCCGCCAGCTGCACACCCGCGGCGACCGCCTCGCCTTCTCCAACGGCATCGTGCTGCTCGCCGGCGCGGCCACCCTGCTCGTCGTCATCTACGGCGCCGACTCCACCCGCCTGATCCAGCTGTACATCGTCGGCGTGTTCGTGTCCTTCACGCTCAGCCAGATCGGCATGGTCCGGCACTGGAACCGCCTCCTGGCGACCGAGACCGACCAGCTCAAGCGCCGCCACATGGTCCGCTCCCGCGCGATCAACACCTTCGGCGCCTTCTTCACCGGCCTGGTCCTGGTCGTCGTCCTGGTCACCAAGTTCACGCACGGCGCCTGGGTCGCCCTGCTCGGCATGGTGATCTTCTACGGGACGATGACCGCGATCCGCCGCCACTACGACGGCGTCTCCGCGGAGATCGCCGCTCCCGAGGGCCCCAGCGACGACACCGTCCGGCCCTCGAGGGTCCACTCGGTGCTGCTGATCTCCAAGATCCACCGCCCGACGCTGCGTGCCCTCGCCTACGCCAAGCTGATGCGCTCCGACACCCTCGAGGCGCTCACCGTCAACGTCGACCCGGCCGAGACGAAGACGCTGCGCGACGAGTGGGAACGGCGCGGGATCGACGTACCGCTGAAGGTCCTGGACTCGCCCTACCGCGAGGTCACCCGGCCGGTCATCGAGTACGTCAAGAGCCTGCGCCAGGAGTCGCCGCGCGACGCGGTGTCGGTGATCATCCCGGAGTACGTGGTCGGCCACTGGTACGAGCACCTGCTGCACAACCAGAGCGCGCTCCGGCTCAAGGGCCGGCTGCTGTTCACACCGGGCGTCATGGTCACATCCGTCCCGTACCAGCTCCAGTCCTCCGAGGTGGCCAAGAAGCGGGCCCGCAGGCGCTCGGAGTGGAACGCCCCGGGCGCGGTGCGACGCGGTCCCCTGCAGGAGGGACGCCCGAAGGAGCCGTCGGGCACCGGTTCCGGCAGCGCCCCGGGCAGTGCTCCCGGCAGCGCTCCGGGGTCCTCGAAGCCGGACGCGAAGAACTGACCCTCGCGCCGGGCGGGCGCTCGACCCTCGCCCCTCGTCCCGGCGCGTGGTGAACGGCCGGACGACAGCCACGTAGACTGGTGGGCTGTTGTCCGGCCGTTCCTCGTTCGACGTTGTGGAGTCACCCCGCCATGCAGGCAGAACCGAAGAAGTCGCAGGCGGTGTCGCTCGTGGGGCAGGAATACGAGGTCGAGATCGGCCCCGTCGCCCACGGCGGCCACTGCATCGCCCGAACGGAAGCCGGCCAGGTGCTGTTCGTCCGGCACACGCTGCCCGGCGAGCGGGTCGTGGCCCGGGTGACCGAGGGCGAGGAAGGGGCCCGGTACCTGCGCGCGGACGCGGTGCAGGTGCTCGAGGCGTCCAAGGACCGGGTCGAGGCACCCTGTCCGTACGCCGGCCCCGGCCGCTGCGGCGGCTGCGACTGGCAGCACGCCAAGCCGGGCGCCCAGCGCCGCCTCAAGGGCGAGGTGATCGCCGAGCAGCTGCTGCGGCTCGCGGGCCTCACGCCCGAGGAGGCCGGCTGGGACGGCACCGTGATGCCGGCCGAGGGCGACAAGCTGCCGCCCGGCCAGGTGCCCGCATGGCGCACCCGTGTCCAGTACGCGGTGGACGCCGACGGCAACGCCGGCCTGCGACGCCACCGCTCGCACGAGGTCGAGCCGATCGAGCACTGCATGATCGCGGCGCCGGGCGTCAGCGAGCTGGGCATCGAGGACCGCGACTGGTCCGGCATGGAGTCCGTCGAGGCGATCGCCGCGACTGGTTCCCAGGACCGCATGGTCATCCTCGAGCCCCGCCCCGGTGCCCGCCTGCCCCTCGTCGAACTCGACAGGCCCGTGTCCGTCATGCGCGTCGAGGAGCACGACGGCGGTATCCACCGCGTCCACGGCCGGGGGTTCGTCCGCGAGCGGGCCGACGGCCGGACGCACCGCGTCGGCAGCGGCGGCTTCTGGCAGGTCCACCCGCAGGCCGCCGACACCCTCGTCAAGGCGGTCATGCAGGGCCTGCTGCCGCGCAAGGGCGACATGGCGCTCGACCTGTACTGCGGCGTCGGCCTCTTCGCGGGCGCCCTCGCCGACCGCCTCGGCGACAAGGGAGCGGTCCTCGGCATCGAGTCCGGCAAGCGCGCCGTCGAGGACGCCCGGCACAACCTCGCCGGCTTCGAGCGGGTGCGGATCGAGCAGGGCAAGGTCGAGGCCGTACTCCCGCGCACCGGGATCACCGAGGTCGACCTCGTCGTCCTGGACCCGCCGCGCGCGGGAGCGGGCAAGAAGACGGTCGAGCACCTGGCGTCCCTGAAGCCGCGCAAGATCGCGTACGTGGCCTGCGACCCGGCGGCCCTCGCCCGCGACCTGGCGTACTTCCGCGACGGGGGCTACAAGGTGCGGATGCTGCGGGCGTTCGACCTGTTCCCGATGACCTCGCATGTGGAGTGTGTGGCGATTCTCGAACCGGCTTCAAAGGCGCTCTGACCTGCGGTTTTCGTGGACTGCTCAGGTGCGTCGAGGTGTGCCCGACCTATTTCCCTCAGTCCATCGCGTGGAGTGCGTCGCAGGCTCGTGTCACATGCCTCACCTGCTGCTTCGAACAGCGGGGTGCGGGCGATGAGCGTTCTGCCCCGTCTTCGTGAGGGGCGGTGGGGGACATGTCTTGACGCTCGTTCGACGCTGCTTCTGATGGGGCGTCACGGCGCTCGTTCGATTGGCTGTCAAGCCCGCGAAGGTCCTGTTCGGCGTTCGCGGTGTCGGTCTCGGCGGTTTCCGACGCGCGGTTGAGGTGCAGGGCCAGTAGGACCAAGCGGTCAGAAGACCTCCCCGAGGCCGGTGACTAGCGTGTCTCTTTGATCTGCTCGTCGGTTGATCGGATGTGTCTGTCCGGTGGGTGATCACTGATGCGATGTGGGACCGGATCGAACCGTTGATGCCGGCCGATCCGGTCCGTGGTCGGCGATGGGCCGGCCATCGTCGAACCTGGAGGCCATCGCGTGGAAGTACCGCACCGGCTCGCCTTGCCGTCCACAGCCCACCTGAGCAGCCGTTTGTGAGCGGTCTGGAATGAACGCTGCGCTCCTGGCAGCGGCCGATGGTGCTGACGACATCTGCCGGGCTCACCAGCACGCCGCCGGGGCCAGGAAAAAGGGGCGCCATTTCGGGCTGAGCCTGATGACCAACCGCTCGGACGTTCCCGCGGCGGCCTGAGTACGAAGGCCCATCTCGTCAGCGACAGCCATGATCACGACGGCGCCGGTCGCCGCGCGTCACGTCACGCGAATGCCCTCGCGGTCTTCGAGGGCGCTGATGGCGGTGGCGGTGAGGCTGTGTGTGACGTGGCCTCGCATCAGCTGGGCGGCTTCGGCGGCACGGCCGTCCACGATGAGGGAGACAAGTTGGTGGTGTTCCTGTAGGTCCCTGGTACGTGGTTCGTCACCGGGAGGGAGTTCGAGGCCGAGGCGCCGGTAGCGATCGGACTTGTCCCACAGGTCGTCCAGGAGACGGATGAGTACGTCGTTGTGGGAGGCCCGGTATAGCGCCTGGTGGAACGCGCGGTGGGCCGTGAGTGCCTCCTCCCCCCATTGGCGGGTGACGGGGAGGAGCTTGTTGACGGCGGCCTGCATGGTGGCGATGTCGTCGTCGGTCCGTCGCTGGGCGGCAAGTTCGGCGGCGGTCGGGTCCAGGGACAGACGTACCTCGAAGAGCTGGCGGGCTTCGTTCGAGTTCATGACGGAGACCCGGACGTCGCGGTGGGTCTCGACGGTGACGAGTCCCTCGCTGCTGAGGCGGCGGATGGCCTCGCGCAGGGGCGTGATGCTCATGTTGAGGGACTCGGCGAGGTCGTACTGGGCCAGCCGTGAACCGGCAGGGAGAGTGCCGGAGAGGATCTGATCGCGGAGTTCCGCGTAGGCGAGGTCGCTCTTGCTGAAGAACAGGTTCTGCCCTGCCATAGCCCCCTGACCGTTCCCTTCCGAAGGTTTCCCACCCCTTGACATCCCGCATCGGACCAGCTCAGTCTAACAGGCGTCGTATCTTATAAGATATTAGAGAGGTTCGCAGTGAAGATCACCAACGTCTACGAGGGCGTCGTTCCGATCAGCTCCTCCATCCGCAACGCCTGGATCGACTTCAGCTCCATGGACTGTTCGATCGTGGCGATCGAGAGCGACGTCATCGTCGACGGCAAGCCCGTGGTGGGCTACGGCTTCAACTCCAACGGCCGCTACAGCGCCGGAGAGATCCTGCGCCGCCGGGTCCTCCCCCGCCTCCTGGAGGCCGAGCCCGGCAGCCTGCTCGACGAGCGGGGCGACCTGGACCACGCCAAGGCGTGGGACGTGATGATGAACAACGAGAAGCCCGGCGGGCACGGTGAGCGTTCGGTCGCGGTCGGTGTGGTGGACATGGCCCTGTTCGATCTGGCCTCCAAGATCGAGGGCAAGCCGCTGTACCGGTATCTGTCCGAGCGCTACGGCGACGGGCAGCCCGACGACTCCGTCTTCGTCTACGCCGCCGGCGGCTACTACGCCCCTGGCAAGACCCTCACCGACCTTCAGGACGAGATGCGCGGCTTCCTCGACCTGGGCTACGACGTCGTCAAGATGAAGATCGGCGGCGCCGACCTGGCGGAGGACCTGCGCCGTATCGAGGCCGTCATCGACGTCCTGGACGGCGACGGCTCCCGGCTGGCCGTCGACGTCAACGGCCGCTTCGACCTCAACACGGCCCTGGAGTACGGGCGGGCCATCGAGCCCTACGGGCTGTTCTGGTACGAGGAGATCGGCGACCCGCTCGACTACCACCTCAACGCCACCGTCGCTGAGCACTACACCGGCTCCATCGCGACAGGTGAGAACCTCTTCTCCCTGCAGGACGCCCGCAACCTGATCCGCTACGGCGGCCTGCGCCCCGACCGCGACACCATCCAGGTCGACCCCGCGCTCTCCTACGGTCTGGTGGAGTACCTGCGCATCCAGGACATGCTCCGTCAGCACGGCTGGTCATCGAGGCGCTGCATCCCGCACGGCGGGCACCAGTTCTCCCTGCACATCGCAGCCGCCCTCAAGCTCGGCGGCAACGAGTCCTACCCGGGCGAGTTCCAGCCCACCGGCGGCTTCGCCGACGACGCCGTCGTCGAGAAGAGTCGTGTCGGCCTGACCGAGACCCCCGGCATCGGCTTCGAGAGCAAGGCCGCCTTCCACAAGGTGCTGCGCGCCCTGCACAGCTGACCGCCACCCCACCGCGGACGCGCCCGCCACCGGGCGGGCGCCGTCGGCCGGCGCCGCCGGATAGAGCCGGATAGGGGCGCCACACACGAGATCGGGGGCGCGCGAGCCGCGTCGCGTCCCTCGCGACCCCCCACGGGACAGGGCTACACACGATCGTCGTGCAAGGGAGCACCAACGATGACAAGCACCCACACCGCCGGCCGCCCGCAGCGGTCACGGCTGAGCCGTCTCATACATGAGCTGTGGTTCCAGGTCGTACTGGCCGCCGTCCTCGGCATCGCCGTCGGCATCCTTGCGCCCGGGCTGGGTGAGGACCTGAAGCCGCTCAACGACTGGTTCATCGCGCTGGTCAAGATGATCGTGATCCCGGTCGTCTTCTGCGTGGTCACGACCGGCATCGCCTCCATGGACAACCTGCGCAAGGCCGGCCGGATCGGTGTGAAGGCGATCGGCTACTTCCTGGTGCTGTCCCTGGCGTCCATGCTGATCGGGCTGGTCGTCGCCAACATCTTCCAGCCCGGCTCCGGCCTGCACGTCGACCCCTCGTCACTGAACGCCGACGACGTCCCCAAGACCGCCGCCGAGCACGCCACCTTCACCGGCTTCGTCTCCTCCCTCATCCCCGCCTCCCTGCTGGGCGCGATCACCGGGGACGCGATCCTGTCCGCGCTGATGGTCTCGATCGTCTTCGGTGTGGCCCTGAACATGGCCGGCGAGGAAGGGGCACCGCTGACCGGCGGCATCAAGGCGCTCTCGGACGTCGTCTTCCGCATCGTGGGCTGGGTGATGCGGCTCGCGCCCTTGGGCACCTTCGGAGCCCTGGCCACCGTGGTCGCCACCTACGGCGCCGAGAGCCTCAAACAGCTTGGCTTCCTCATCATCCTGTTCACCGCGACCTGCATCATCTACGTCCTGGTCGTCCTCGGCGCCATCATGCGGGCCTGCCGCCTGAGCCTGTTCGGCCTCATGCGCTTCCTCAAGGCCGAACTGCTCGTCGCCCTCAGCACCTGTTCCAGCGAGGCCGTCCTGCCCCAGCTGGTACGCAAACTGGAGATCCTCGGCGTCGGCCGGCCCGTGGTCGGCATCGTCATCCCCTCCGGGTTCTCCTTCAACCTGGACGGCTCCGCGGTCTACCTCACGATGGCCTCCCTCTTCCTGGCCCAGGCCATGGGCATCGACCTGTCCTGGCAGCAGCAGCTGATCATGGTCGGCGTCATGATGCTCACCAGCAAGGGCACCGCCGGGATCGCGGGCGGCGCGTTCATCGTCCTCGCCAGCACCGTCACCGCGGTCGGCCACATCCCGCTCGCCGCCCTCTCCCTGATCGTCGGCATCGACCGCATCCTCAACGAGGGCCGCGTGTTCATCAACGTCCTCGGCAACGCCGTCGCCACCATCGTGATCGGCAAGTGGGAGAACGACTTCGACACCGAACAGGCCCGCAAGGTCCTGCACTCTCGCACCACCACGCCGCCGCAGGCCGACTTGGACACCGCCAAGGTCGGCGCGGGCAAGTAGCCGTGCCCGTCGAGCGCAGTCACACCTCGACGGCATATATCTCACCCACCGGCGGCATCCTCCAGGCCGCCGTGCGCCAGCACAGATGAGGGCCCGAGGGTCCTTCCCGTGAGCACGCCCAGCGTCTCCTTCTCGATGATCATCCGGCTCGAAGTCCCGCGGCAGGAACGCGGTCTTTCAGCTGACGGCCACGATGGAGGCGCTGGGCGGTCCAGTCACCGTCCTCGCCTCGCCAGCCGCCTTCCCTGAGATTCTCGACGGAGTGCCTGGGCCCAATGCAGGGCACATCCGAGCCTCCTTCCATGGCTGCGCGTTCGCCCAGGGACCAGGTCTCAGCGCTGAGGTAAAGCAGGGGAAGGGGCGCACCTTGCGGATCGTCTCTGACCAGGCACCCCACATCCACGAAGGCGCCCGCTGGTCAGCCGGATCGGCCTGGCGGATGTGGCGTGTGCGGCTATCCGACGGGCTTGGGCCCCAGAGCGGCTGGACTGTTCAGTTCCCGGTGTCAGAAGGGGAAGTCAGTGTGGGCACGTCCAGGGCCAACCTCGATTGACGCGACGCCGAAGCGACACCGGATCCACTGGGTGGGGCCACTCCACCAGGCAGAGACCGCCGATCCATGGATAAACCGTCCTCTCCCGCCCCTGCGCGGGCGCCCCTACCGTCGAGGCTGCGGGCGCTCACCGGCCCGCCGTACCGAAGGAGCAGGACCCCCATGAAGATCACCGGCAACACGATCCTGATCACCGGCGGCACCTCGGGCATCGGGCTCGGCCTGGCCCTGCGTCTGCACGAGGCCGGCAACAAGGTGATCGTCGCCGGCCGGCGCAAGGAACTCCTCGACGAGATCACGGCCGAGCACCCGGGCATCGACGCGCTCGTTCTCGACGTCGCCGACCCCGACTCGATCGCCCGGGCCCGTGAGACCGTGGCGGCGAGCCACCCGGATCTGAACGTCCTGGTCAACAACGCCGGCATCATGCTGCGGGAGAACATCCTCGACCCGGCCGAACTCACGGTCGCCGAGGACCACGTCGCGACCAATCTGCTCGGCACGATCCGGATGACGTACGCCTTCCTGCCGCTGCTGGCGGGCAAGGACGACGCGGTCGTCATGAACGTCACCTCCGCGCTGGCGTTCGTACCGTATGCGAGCACCCCGACCTACAGCGCGACCAAGGCCGCGCTGCACTCCTTCTCCGAGAGCCTGCGCATCCAGCTCGCCGGTGCTGACTCCGGCGTCCAGGTGATCGAGGTGGTCCCGCCCGGGGTGCGCACGACCCTGATGGGCCAGCAGGACAACGAACACTCCATGCCGTTGGACGACTTCCTCACCGAGGCTCTCGACCTGCTGCGCGAGAAGCCCGACGCGAAGGAGATTATTGTCGAGCGCGCGAGGTTCATCCGCGACGCGGTGGCCGCCGGCTCCTACGACGATGTCCTCGCCATGATCGCCGGCAGCTGACCGACCTGTAGTGGCGTACGCGGAACAGCAGCAAGCGGGAAGGTCCTGTTGGGCCACATCATGGACGAACGCGAGCTGGAACGCCTCGGGGAGGGACTCACCGGACGCGCGGAACGGTGAGGAAGCGTCTTCGGCGTCGCCACGCTCGTCGCACGGGAGGCGCCCCGCTGCGTCCTGAGTGCCGTCGGGAAGGCGAGCGCCTGGCCGACACTGCGCACATCGTCGTCCGCCAGCCCGGCCGCGAGGCCCGGGGACGTTCCCAAAGCGTCGGGCGCCGTCGACGGGGGACCGTCGCCGCACGCCGCCTTCCATACCCGGTGGCCTGCGGCGTGCCGTCGACGGCCAGCGCATTTCCCAGCGGGTCATGCAGGTCAAGGGCCCATCGGGTCTTCCTGCCGCGAGCGGCCTCGGCATCGGCCTCACTCAGGGGCGGCTTGGCGCGGGTGGGAGAGGAGGGCTCAGCCATGGATCAGTGGTCTCTGGATAGCCGGGCGGGATACGGCGAGGATGGACGGCATGGACAAGAAGGAACTGGCGGAATTCCTGCGCCACCGACGTGAGACGCTGCGGCCCCGCGACGTCGGACTGGTCGAGGGGCCGCGCAGGCGTACCCAGGGACTGCGCCGCGAGGAGGTCGCGCAGCTCGCCGGCATGTCCACCGACTACTACGCCCGGCTGGAACAGCAGCGTGCTCCGCAGCCCTCCGTCCAGATCACCACGGCGCTGGCCCGGGCGCTGCGGCTGTCCCTGGACGAGCGCGATCATCTCTTCGTCCTCATCGGCCACAACGCTCCGGCCCGCTGCCACCGCTCCGAACATGTCAGCCCGACGCTGCTGCGGGTCCTGGACCGCCTGGACGACTCCCCTGCCATGGTGCAGACCGATCTGTTCGACACCCTCGCGATGAACCCCTTGGCCGTGGCGCTGCTCGGCGACCAGACCCGCCACACCGGTCTGGCCCGCAGCGGGTACTACCGCTGGTTCATGGATCCGGCCGAACGTTTGATGGTTCCCGAGGAGACCCACGAAAGCCACGGCCGTGCCCAGGCGGCACGTCTGCGGGCCGCGCTGACAGCCGGCAGCGACACCCCTCGAGCCGCCCGGATCCTCGCCGACCTCCAGGAACACAGCCCCGAGTTCGTCCGCATGTGGGAACTTCAGGAGGTCGCACAGAGCTACGACGACTGCAAGACCATCCTGCATCCCGAACTCGGCCGCATCGACGTCGACGCTCAGCTCCTGTACACCGAGAACCGCGCCCAGAGCCTGGTGGTGCTGACCACCCGCCCCGGCACCGAGAGCCACAGCAAACTCGAACTGCTCTCCGTCATCGGACACCAACAGCTCACCCCCTGACGTCCTGGACCGGGTACCGGGCCGGGCTCGGCGCGGGAGGGGCCGGACAAGGGCACGCTGGAACGGTGCAGCCCGCACCCCTTCTGTCCTGCGATCTACGGCCAAATATGTTGGCCCCCTGCGATGTCCGGACTCCGCGCCCAGGCCGCCGGTTTGACCGGACGCTGCCTCCGTTTTACTCTCGACTAAGTGCGGAGGCAGCATCCGTTTTGATGCGGCCGCAGGATCACGAGAGTCAGGAGGGCGCATGAGCGCCGGTGAACAGCGGGGACGCAGGCCCCGCGCGGACGTCCAGCGCAACCGCGCTGCCCTCCTGGAGACCGCGCAGCGTCACTTCCTGCAGCACGGGGTCGGCACTTCTCTCGAGGCGGTGGCCAAGGAGGCGGGCGTCGGGCCCGGCACCCTGTACCGGCACTTCCCTACCCGGGAGGCACTGCTGGCGGCCGTGCTGCAGACACGCTCCGAGGAGCTGGTGGCCCGCCAGGCGGACATCGAGCAGCTCGGCGACCCGGCCGAGGCGCTGGAGCAGTGGCTGCGGGCGATGGAGGAGTACTTCAGCGCCTTCAGCGGGCTGCCGGACCCGCTCATGGCCGCGGCCCGGGCGCAGGAGCCGGACAACCCGCTCACCATTCCCTGCCACATCCTCATCACCGCCACCGATCAATACGTGCGAGCCGCACAGCTCGCGGGGTGCGTGCGCGCGTCGGTGCGGGGGTACGACCTATTCCTCGCCGCCTGCTCCATCGCCTGGATCAAAGGCAACGGCGCCGAAAAGGAGTCGCTCGACCGGCTCCGCACGCTCATCGCGAGCGGCTACCGCCAACAGGACACCCAGGCGTAAACCGCCGGGCACCCCGCCCCGGCCCCCGCAACGCCAGGCGGCACCATGACCCGGCCATCACATCGCGCTGCCCTCAGGGGCAGCGCAACCTCTGAAGGAACAAATCATGAAAATTACTGTCATAGGCGCCGGTGCCATCGGCGGGAACCTCGCTGCCAAGCTCAGAACGGCCGGTCACGACGTCCAGGTGGCCGACGCCCGCGGCCCCGAGGCCGTCCGGGCGGAGGTGCTGGAGTCCGGGGCCCGCGCGGTGGAGCTCTCCGACGCCGCCGTCCAGGGCAGGGACGTCATCGTCCTGTCGATCCCGTTCGGGGTGGCGGGGCAGCTGGCGGACCTGTTCGCGTCGGCGCCCGACGAGACGGTGGTCATCGACACCTCGAACTACTACCCCGGCATGCTCAGCGAGCCGATCGAGGCGGTGGACAACGGCCAGGTGGAGAGCGTGTACACCGCCGAGCAGCTCGGCCGCCCCGTGGTCAAGGCGTGGAACGCCGCCCTGGCAGAAACGCAGCGCACCAAGGGTGTCCCGGCCGGAACGCCCGGCCGCCTCGCCATCCCCGTCGCCGGCGACTCCGAGGAGGCGCGGAAGGTGGCCATGAGCCTGGTGGACGACACCGGCTTCGACCCCTGCGACGCCGGCACGCTGGCCGACTCCTGGCGCCAGCAGCCGAACAGCCCCGCCTACTGCACCGAACTGACCCTCGACGAGCTGCCGACGGCCCTGGCCGCGGCCGACCGCGTCAAGGACGCGGCCATCCGCGACAGCCTCCCGGAACGCTTCGCCGCCCTCCCGGCCAACCCCACCGTCGACGACGTCGTCGAGATGAACCGCGCCGCCCACCGCTGAGACACCCGACGCGGCACTCGTGCACCCAACGGCACGAGGGCGGCAGCGCCGGCACGCCGCGAACACACAAAGACGAACACGAAGAGCGCACAGTCCCCCACGCTGCAGCCTCGGCACCCCGCTGCCTGCGAACATCCGCAAGCCTGCAGGTACCCGCAAGAGTGCATCTCGCGTCCGGCCCTCACTTCGGTTGCCACCTCGCATGGCCTGCCGTACTGCGCTGTGCCGCGGCCGCCGTGGCGGCGACTGCGCGCCATGGAGAGGAACCGCCTTGCCCGACACCGCATCGCCCTTTACCGAGATCGCACGCTCCCGACGCTCTCCCCGGCGGTTCCTGCCCACCTCCCTGTCCCCTTTGGACATCCGCGGTGTGCTGGAAGACGCACAGACGGCCCCCTCGAACAGCAACACCCAGCCGTGGACGGTGCACGTCGTCTCGGGTGCGGCGCGGGAGTCCCTGGGCAACGAGCTACTCCGGGCCGAGGAGGAGGGAGGGACCTCTCCGGATTTCACTGATGGCTACGGCGAGGGCATCTACCTCGAGCGGGCGCAGGCCCTGGGCGCGAGCAACTACCGGATCCGGGGCGTGGAACGCTCGGACCGGGACGGCAGGAGGGCGGCGGTCCGCGAGAACCTGGAGTTCTACGGCGCTCCCCATGCCGCCTTCCTGTTCATGCCGGCGCTCGGCGACGGGGTGCGGACGGCCGGCGACATCGGCATGTACGCGCAGAACTTCCTGCTCTCGTTGGCGGCCCGGGGGCTGGCCGGCATCCCGCAGACCGTACTCGGCGTCTACGCCGACATCGTCCGCGAGTTCCTGAGTGTCCCCGCGGAGCTCAAGCTGCTGTTCGGCATCTCCTTCGGCATGGCCGACCCGGCGGCACCGGTGAACACGCTCCGCACGGAGCGGGTTCCGCTGCAGCGGAGCGTGGTCCTCCACGACACACCCGGAGTCCTCGACAGGCCGTAGATCCTCCGCCCGCAGAACCATCCGGTGCCGTGCCCGGGTTTGGGGCCGACACTCGGCCCCAAACCCGGGCACGGCACGGCCTTTGACCACCCCGAAGATGCCTCCGTCCTCGAGAAAGCAAGGGGAGGTGTTCTCCCCTTTCCATCGCTCATCCTGGAGAAGTAACCGTGACAAGCCGACAGATGGTCCTGGGCATGCAGTTCAGCGGCGGATACGGGGCCGCACCCGGGGCCTGGCGGCTGCCGGGCGCGAACCTGAACAGCTACACCGACATGGACCAGTTCGTGCGGTACGCGCAGGCCGCCGAACGCGGCAAGATCCAGCTGCTGTTCATCGCGGACACCCCGGTCCTGGACGTCGATCTCGACCACCATGCCCCGCACCACATGATCGACCCCCTGCTGATCCTGACCGTCCTCGCGCGCGAGACCGAGCGGATCGGCCTGGTCACCACCGCCTCCACCACGTTCACCGAGCCCTACAACCTCGCCCGCCAGTTCAAGGCCCTGGACGTGATCAGCCACGGCCGGGCCGGCTGGAACGCGGTGACCACCTCCGACCCCGCAGCCGCGGCGAACTTCGGCGCGACGATCCCGCCGCGCGCGGAGAAGTACGAGCGTGCCCATGAGGTCATCCAGATCGTGCAGGGGCTGTGGGGCAGCTGGGAGAAGGACGCCTGGCTGCTCGAGGTCGAGGCGAAGCTGTTCGCGGACATGGACAAGATCCAGCCGGTCAACCTGCAAGGCAAGCACGTCGCCTCCCGTGGCCCGCTGCCCATCCCGCCGTCCGAGCAGGGTCAGCCGGTCATTTTCCAGGCGGGCGGAGGCAGTTACGGCCTGGAGCTCGCGGGCCGTTACGCCAGCGGCGTCTACGCCAATCCGTACACCATCGAGGACGCCCGGGCCCAGCGCCAGGCCCTGCGGGACGCCGCCGAGCGCGCCGGCCGCGACCCGGACGAGGTGAAGATGCTCGCCGGCTTCATGCCGACCATCGCCCCCTCCCGCCAGGCCGCCCTGGAAAGGCGCCGCTTCCTGGACGAGGTCGTCGACCTGAACCAACGCGTCCGCTACCTCGGCGCCATGATCGGCCTGCCGCTCGGCCCCGGCCAGCTCGACGAGCCCTTGACCGCGGCCCAGCTCGCCGACGCCATACCCAGCCCGCACGACCCACGCTCCGCCCGCGCCCTCGAAGTGGCCCGGGAAGGCTGGACTTTGCGCGACGTGCTCGCCCACGGCGTCATCGACTACCACCCGGTGGTCGCCGGCACCGCCGCCGACGTCGCCGACCACATGCAGCAGTGGTTCGAGGCAGGGGCATGCGACGGCTTCTCGATCGCCATCGACAGCTACCACGACGGCTTCGACGCCTTCGTCGACCAGGCCGTCCCGATCCTGCAGGAACGCGGCCTTTTCCACGACGACTACGAAGGCCCCACCCTGCGCGAGAACCTCGGCGCCCATGAGCAGTACGGCCTGGACCCGCGCCTCGTAAAGCCGGCCCGGTCATGACCACCACCGGAAAGGTCAGAGAGAGTGCCTCGTGAGCGGCCGCCACTCCAGCCCGAACAGGTTCCACGCCTCCGTGCCGCCCTTGGCGCGGTAGGCGAACCGTAGATCCAGGGGGTACGGGGAGCCGAGGGCGATCACGTCCGCCAGGAGCTGTGCGTGCGACTCCGGCATGTCCGTCACGCGGCTGCCCGGGTGCGGGAGGCGAGCTGCGGGAAGGCGTCCTCCCATACGGTGCGCACGGTGCGACCGACGAGGATGCGCAGCACGGGCCACATCTCGAGAAGCAGGTCCTGGTCGAGGTAGTGAGGCAAGTCGTCGTGCAGGCCCTCATGCAGGACAGTGCGGTACAGGCCCATGCGCCGGCGAGGGTTGCTTATGTCGTACGAGGTCATCCCGGACCAGGCGATGTGCAGCGGCAGCTTCACAACCCCCTGGGTGGGGCCGCGCAACACGTCCAGTGACTCCGGCAGACGACGCTGGAACTTCTCCCGGTACAGCGCGAGGTCGTCGGTGTCCGGGCCCGAGAGATCCCTCGGTGCGGGAGCGGGGTGCTGTGGGCTGGAGGGCATGGACCCCATTATGGCGGTGCGAGAAGAGGCGACCGGCGTGATGTGTGAGCCCGTGGTTGGAATGAGCCGCGGTGTCTCGGGAGATGCTTGAGACGGCAGTCGCTCGTGACGCTCGTTTGACGCTCCGGCTGGTTCGCGGTCCCTCTGTCGGGCAGGAAAATTGTGCCTGACCTGCATGTTTTTCGATCGAGCTTCCCTGTGACATCTTTCCGATGACGCATCACGTGGAGTGCGTGGCTATTCTTGAGCCTGCCCAAAAAGGGCTGTGACCTGGGGTTTTCTTGGATTCTTCAGGATTGGCCGGCGGTGTTCGACCTGTTTCCCGAAATGAACGCGGTTGAACCTGTCCTGGCATAGGAGAGCGGGTTTGACCTGCGGCTTTTGTAGACGTCTCGGGAAATGATGGACTCTTTCTCCGCGCTGCGTGGGGCATACGCGAAACGGTCCTGACGCTCATTTGACGCAGCTTCTGACGGAGCGCCAGGGAGGCCAGCTCGCCTGCTTGGCCGCGGCTGGCCCTGACGTACTCGTCCGCGGCCGCTCTGTCCCGCGTCGGGACAGGCGATCCTGTCTTCGTCGGGGATGGTCTCCGCCTGTCAGAGAGCAGGGGCGAGATCCACCGGTCGCCTCCGGGAGCGGCCCGTCGCCGTCAGCTTATGAGGGTGCGATTGCCTCGCGCCTGTGTACGGCGAGCGGACGGCCAACCCGACCGGGTGCGCCGGTATCCGTCGGACATGAACGGACGCGGGGTGGGCGGCCGTCCGGCCGTTGCTGCCGGTGCCGACCTGGCTTCCCGGCCTGCCCTCCTACGCCGTCGCGGGCGTACTGACCAGCGGCAAGGTCTCCATCACGGCCGGCCTGACACCCACTCGACGCATCCGTTGAGGGAGATGAACCCGACGACGATCCGTCCCGCGCGCTGACCGTGGCGCACCCGACGATGCCGGCGCGACGTACATCTCACTGATGGGCAACACCTACGGCATGCGGGTCACCGGCGAGTCGACCAGCGGCCGCTATTGCCTGATCGACATGCACGTCCCCGACGGCGGCGGCCCACCGCCACACCGGCCTGACTTCGAGGAGATGTTCACCATCCTCGAGGGCGAGATCGTTCGCCTTCCGCGGTGAAAGGCACACCGTAGAGGCTGGGTAAGGATGCGCCGGCGCAGCTCGCCACATCCATGCCCGTGCTCTCCGCCGAAACGTCCACGCCTGCCTCCGGCCGTCTCGCGGCGTCCGATCGCCCTGCCAGCAAGAGCCGTTGAAGTGTCAGGTTCCCGAAGCTCCGACAGCTCGGAGTGTGCCCTTTGCGGAGTGTGTCGGCCATGCGATCGCCGAGCGGGGGGAAATGGGTTACCCGCGCCTCTCGCGGCGGAACGCGTGGGCGATGGCGCGCGCCTCGATGCCCGCCTGTCGAAGGACACCTGTGAGGGGATTGGTGTATCCGGCGAAGTAGAGACGCGGGGCCCCGGGATGGGTCTGTGCCCCTACGGCGAGGGGGCGCCCCTCATCGTCGAGTACGCCCAGGGACCCGACCAGGTCGTGCAGGTCGGGCCGGTACCCCGTGGCGGCGATGACCGTGTCGGGTCGCAGGCGGGTGCCGTCGGCCAGTATCACGTAGGGGCCGTCGAACGCCTGGACGGCCGCGACCGGTTCGACCTGCCCGGAGCGGACGGCGTCCACGAAGCCGTGGTCGAGCACCGGGTTGACCGCTTCGCGGGCGTTGCGGGTGTACAGGCCCGTGCGGGGCCGCGGCAGTCCCCGAGAGGTCAGGTCGGGCACCGCGAGACGTTGCGTGAGCAGGGAGGTGCGGTCGCGCCACGCGAGCGGGAGGGCCTCCGTCAGCCGGCCGGCCGCATGCCATCGGGCGCTGGAGCGGGGCAGGATGTTGGGTGGGGTACGGACCGCGATCCGTACCCGTTCGGCTCCGGCTCCGGCCAGGACGCTCGCGATCTCGGTCCCGCTGTTACCGGCGCCGACAACGAGGACGTGCTGCCCGCGGTAGGGGGCTGGACAGCGGTAGTGGGCCGAGTGCAGCAGCGTGCCGGTGAAAGTCGAACACCCCTGCCAGTCGGGGATGTTCGGGGTGTGGCAGCGTCCGGTGGCCACCACGACCGCGCCAGTGGGCACCGAACCGTCGGGAGTATGGACCAGCCACCGCGCTCTCGAACCCGGCTCGGCCCGCTCGATGCGCTGCACCGGGGTTGCCAGCCGGACGTCGAGCCGATGATGGACGACGTACCCCTGCAGGTAGCGCACATAGTCGTCCCGGCTCACCCACCGGCCCGCCTGGCGCGGCACCGGCAGGCCGGGGAGTTTCGACGTGCTGGGAGTGGTGTGCAGGCGCAAGTGGTCGTAGCGCTGTGCCCAGCTCGCTCCCACGTGGTCCGACCGTTCCAGGACCACGGCCGGCTCTCCGGAGCGGTTCAGCAGCGCGGCGGCCGACAGGCCGTGGGGGCCGGCTCCGATCACGATCGTGGGAGCGCTGAGGTCTCGTGGTGGTGTCGTGGGCATCGCCTCCTACAACGGCGCACCGCGGCGCACGTCACGCCCAACTGGCGGTCGGAGACAAGCGGATGACCACCGTTACACCGGCGGTGCGCAGTCGTTGGACACCGGGCAGCAGACCTTGCGGGGGGGCATGAGCCTGCGGGGCCCTGGTCCTGCCTCTGTGCGGGCCTTTCCTCCGGGTTCGGCCCGCTCGACCTGTCCGATCCTTCGAGGGGCTCATGTGCCGGCAGTGACGACGCGCCACCGGTCACACCGGCCACGGCTGCGGATCAGCGGAGTCTGCAAGGGGTACGGCGGCAGGCAGGTCCTGCACGATGTGGATCTTGATGTGTCTGCCGGGACGCTGGTGGGAGTCGTCGGCGAGAACGGGGCGGGGAAGAGCACTCTTCTGGAGATCGCCGTGGGGCACCTCGCACCCGATCGCGGAACGGTGACACGGACCGGGACGGTGGGGTACTGCCCGCAACGGGCGGTGCTGAACGACGGGTTCACCGTCGGACAGCATCTGCGGTTGTTCCAGATGGCCTACCGGCTGCCGACACTGGAGCGCGCCGACGAGCTGATGGAGCTGCTGGCGCTGACCGGCTGCCGGCGGCAGCCGGCCGGCGAGCTCAGCGGCGGAACGCGACAGAAGCTGAACCTGGTCATCGCTCTCATGCACGATCCGCAGTTGCTGGTCCTGGACGAGCCCTACCAGGGCTTCGACTGGGACACCCATCAGCGGTTCTGGACCCTGGCCGCCGACCTGCGTGATGAGGGCCGGTCCATCATCGTGGTCTCTCATCTGCTGCACGACCTGCACCACTTCGACGCGATCGCTCACCTGCGCCAGGGCCGTCTGCACTTCAAGGAGCCCGACCGATGAACCTCTCCCGGACGGCATTCACCGAACTGCTGCGCTGCACTTTGCTGGGTCACCTGCGCAACCGGCTGGCCCTGGTTCTGGCGATCGCGTTCATCCCCGTCTGGATCGCCGTGGCACGCCTGTGCACCTCCGGCCACGTGGTGCACATCCGGCTCGACGCCATCAGCACCCCCGTCCACGCCCCGGCCAGCCAGGCCGGCCAGGTGGCCAGCGCGCTGGGCGCCATCACCATGGTCGCCGGCTTCATCGCCTTCACCGAGACCTTCCAATCGCGGGAGATGGACCGCCGTCTGCTGCTGGCGGGCTACCCTCGGCTGCCGATACTGCTGGCCAAGCTCGCTGCCGTCGCCCTCACCGCCGCCCTGCTGGCCCTCTACACCACGATCCTGCTGTGGGTCTCCCTGCCCGTACGCCACACAGCACCCCTGGCGCTGGCCCTTGCGGGCGCCGGCCTCGTCTACGGCGGCATCGGTCTTCTGCTCGGTTCTCTGGTCCGCGGCGAGCTGGAGGGCTTCTTCCTCATCATCATGCTCAGCCTGGTCGACACCGGCCTGCAGAATCCCGTCTTCAACACGCTCATGGATGTGGCGGGCGTGTCCGCGCTTCCTCTGTACGGCGTGAACCAGCTGGCGCTGAGCTCAGCCCTCACCCCGCACATCCCCTGGTCACACGGCCTGCTCTCCCTCACCTGGTCCGCAGCGACCGGCGCTCTGGCACTGCTCGTCCTCCACACGCCCCGCCCTTCCCGCTCCCCGTGGTCTCGCAGAACGAGAGTCCAGACAGGGCGGTCACGGTGAGGAAGGTCTCCCTCCAGGGCCCTGATCGATGGCAAGTTCCGCGCGACGCCGCCAGGGCTCCGGCTGGCGGACTGGGCGCTGTTCGACCACGGATCACGTCAGCGGGATCGATCGGCGTGAGTGTCTTCCACTACCCCTCAATGCCCCCCATGCGGCCCCAGGTGGGGCGCGAATCGACACGTATTGCGACCCCCTGTCGCTGTGGTGGATCTTCGACCAGGTCGAGCGGGCGATCTTCCAGTGACGGGGCCGCCGTCCGGTCGTGGCGGTGCGGTCGAAGCATCGCCCGTGATCGGCCGCGGTTGACGCCCGGCGTGGCAGCTACCACGCTGGTGAGGGGCGGCGAAAGGACCGCGGTCGTGAGTGGTGGGCGCAGTGGGTATCCCGAGCTGCTGACGGCTGCGGAGACGGCGGCGCCGGCGGAGGCCGTCGACGTGTTCGCGGAGGAGTTGCGGCGGCGTTTCGGCGCCCAGAAGGTGTCGTTCCTCATCGTCGATCTGACGGGGAAGGCGGTGGCGCGGCTCTCCACAGCCGGGACGGTGGAGGAGGGGCGGGATGTGGAGCGGATTCCTCTCTCCGGCAGCGTCTACGAGGTCGTGATCCGGACCCAGCGGCTGTGCCAAGAGGCGATGGACCAGGGGCAGCGGGTGATCGTGCCGGTCACCAACCGCGGAGACGCCATCGGGTTGCTGGAACTGCTCCTGCCGACCACCCCCGGCCCGGACGTCCTGGAAGCGGTCGAGGAAGCCGCTCACGTGCTGGCGTACGTCGTGATCGCCAACGGGCGCTTCACCGATCTGTACACCTGGGGCAAACGCTCCCGGCCCTCCACCCTGGCGGCGGAGATCCAGTACCAGCTGCTGCCCCAGTCGCTGTCGTGCGAGGCTGCCCAGTTCACTCTGTGCGGGAGTCTGGAGCCCTCCGCAGCCCTGAGCGGCGACACCTTCGACTACGCCCTGGACCGTGACACTCTGCACGTATCGGTGACCGATCCCATGGGCCACGACATCGACGCGGCCCTGGCCGCCACGGTCCTGGTGGGCGCCCTGCGCGGCGCCCGCCGGGCAGGAGTCGGCCTCGCCGAGCAGGCCCACCTGGCCGACCAGGCCCTGGCGGGCCACAACCGCGGCCACGCCACCGGACAGCTGCTGCGCATCAACCTCCATACGGGGCGGGCCCAGCTCGTCAACGCCGGCCACCCATGGCCCCTGCGTATGCGCGACGGGATCACGGAGACGATGACCTGCGAGGTGGACCACCCCTTCGGGCTGTCCGTGGACGTGCCCCACCCCTACCGGGTCCAGGACCTCGATCTGCGCCCCGGTGACCGTCTGCTCATGCTGACCGACGGCATGCTCGAACATCACGGAGAGAAGGTCGATCTGCCTGCCCTGCTGGAGGGGAGCCGGGATCTGCACCCCCGGGAGGCCGCGCTGATGTTGACCTCCGCAGTCCTGGACGCGGCCGGCGGCCGGCTCGAAGACGATGCCACCGTGATGTGCCTGGACTGGCACGGTCCCCAGCACACGCAGCGACACGTCAGCTCCGGCGCGGACACCCGTCAGGCCTCGGCCGCCCGTATGAAGCAGCCGTGACGGCGGGCGTTCTCCCGGAGCATCCTGGCCGCGGACTCGAGTGACGGTGAGGGCGGTCCCGCCCGCTCGTCTCCTGCCAGGGGGCCAGGGGGGATGCCGTCTGTTCCGCCTGTTGCCGGTGGCTGCGACAGGTGGACGTCGAACGTGGTTGTCATCGGGCAGCGCGAATATCGGTTCGCAGCGCCGACCGGAGCCAGTTGACGATCGGTTCGGGGACGTGGCTGGAGTTGGCCTCGATCATCGGGGCGTGGCCGTTTCCGGTCAGGCCGGTGTCGGCGCCGCCGATGACCACAGCGCCGTGGGCGGAGAGCGCCTCTCCGATGACGTGGCTCGCCGCGTCGGAGCAGAGCCACAGCACGGTCTGGGCTACTTCCTCCGGTTGGCCCAGGCGGCCGATGGGCGTTACCGAGAGCATGCGGTCCTTCACCACGTCGGGGAGGGCTGCGATGAACGGTGTGTCGTCCGATGACGCCGTGCTTGGACGCGGTGTACGTCGCCGGCCAGTACCCGCCGACGAGCCCGGACGCGGAGGCGGTGTTCACGATCGCTCCGCCGCCGCTTTCGAGTATCGCGAGGTCCGGCGGCACACGCTCAGGAGTCGATGTCACAGGACGGCGCCGTCAGCGTCGGATGATCTCTTCCAGCCGCCTTCATGGCGGTGGCCCGTCGCGGTCAGCCGGCGGGGGAGGAGGCCGGCAGGTCCTGGTCGGCGGCCCAGGAGGCCAGGATGCGCAGCCGTTCGTGGGTGGGGGAGCCGGGCGCGGCGGTCCAGACGGTCAGATGCTGGTCGGGGTCGGTGTTGGCGGTGAGGGTGTCCCAGTCCAGGACGAGTTCGCCGACGACCGGATGGTCGAGGGTCTTCGTGCCCACGGTGCGGGCGGCGACGTGGTGATCGCCCCACCAGCGGGCGAACTGCTTGTCCCGAAGGGACAGTTCACCCACCAGCTCGATCAGGCGGGGGTCCTCGGGATACTTCGCGGCCTCCATGCGGAGCTGGGCGACGGCGATGTGCGCGGAGCTCTCCCAGTCGGCGTACAGGGTGCGCATAGCGGGGTCCGTGAAGATGATCCGCGGGTAGTTGCGGTGCTTCTCCTCGATGCGGGAGAAGTCGGTGACCAGGGCGGCGGCCAGCGCGTTCCAGGCCAGGATGTCCCCGCGCCGGCCCTGCACGACGGCCGGAGTGGCGGTGAGGTCGTCCAGGACCCGTTGCAACTGCGGCTGGACCTTCTGCCGGCCGCGGCGCCGGGTGCGGGTGGTGGTCTTGCCCGCCAGCTGGAAGAGGTAGCCCCGCTCGTCGTCGTCCAGATGGAGCACCCGCGCGAGGACGTCCAGCACGGGCGCCGATGCCTGCATACGGCCTTGTTCCAGGCGGGTGTAGTAGTCGGTGCTGATACTGGCGAGCTGGGCGACCTCCTCGCGGCGCAGCCCCTCCACCCGGCGGGGCCTGTCGGTCTCGGGCAGGCCGACCGTGCGCGGGCTCAGCACGGAGCGGCGCTTCTTGAGGAATTCTCCCAGCTCATTGAGGGGGACGTTGGCGGTCATGCTTCCCAGCATGGCACCGATCGCATCTGCGCAAGGGGGGAGAGTTTCCTCCCCGGATGTTTCTCTCCCGGGATACTTCTCTCCGCTTTTCGCGCCTGTTCTCGCGTGTGACTCTCGATCGTGAGCAGTCGTTCCTGACCGCGGCTGCGGTCCGCAGACACCCGCACCGAAGGAAGCACCCCATGCGCGGAGCAGTCATTCACGCCCCCGGCGACGTGCGTTTCGAGAGCCTCGACGACCCGAAGCTCATCGAGTCGACCGACGCGGTGATCCGTACGGTCGCCACCTGCGTGTGCGGCTCTGACCTGTGGCCGTATCGCGGTCTCGAGCCGGTCGGCGACCCGCACCCGATGGGACACGAGTACGTGGGCATCGTCGAGGAGGTCGGCAGCGAGGTCACCAACGTCGGGCCCGGCCAGTTCGTGGTCGGTTCCTTCGCCACCTCGGACAACACCTGCGTGAACTGTCTGGGCGGCTGGCAGTCGTCCTGCCTGAACCGTGAGTTCATGAGCACCTGCCAGGCCGACTACGTGCGCATCCCCAACGCGCACGGCACCCTGGTCGCCACCGACGAGCACCCCGACGCCGAGATGGTGCCGAGCCTGCTCGCCGTGTCCGACGTGATGGGCACCGGCTGGTACGCCGCCCTCGCCGCCGAGGTGAAGCCCGGCTCCACCGCGGTCGTGGTCGGTGACGGGGCGGTCGGCCTGTGCGGAGTGATCGCCGCGAAGGAACTCGGCGCGGAACGCATCATCGCCATGAGCCGTCATGAGTCCCGTCAGAAGCTCGCCCTGGAGTTCGGCGCCACCGACATCGTCGGCGAGCGCGGCCTTGACGGCGTCGCCAGGATCAAGGACCTCACCGGCGGCATCGGCGCGGACTCCGTGCTGGAGTGCGTGGGCACCGCCGAGTCCATGAGCCAGGCTCTGCACTCCGCGCGGCCGGGCGGCAACGTCGGCTTCGTCGGCGTCCCTCATGAGGTGGCCGTCGACGGCCAGGAGCTGTTCTTCTCCCAGGTCGGCCTGCGCGGCGGCCCCGCCCCCGTACGCCGCTACCTGCCCGACCTCATCGACCGCGTCCTGACCGGCCGCATCAACCCGGGCAGGGTCTTCGACCTCACCCTGCCCCTGGACCAGGTCGCCGAGGGCTACCGGGCGATGGACGAACGCCGCGCCGTCAAGGCCCTCCTCAAGCCCTGATCTCCAGCCCGTGACCGGCTGGCCCTGTCGAGCACCACGGAAATGAGACAAAAAGTGCCTGCAGCGGACAATTACATCTTCGACCTGGACGCGAACGTCACCCGGAAGCCGGTGTCGTACGAGAACAGGTACGGGATCACCCTCTCCGCGGACCTCTACCGGCCGAAGGACTTCGACGCCTCCCAGGAACACCCCGCGATCATCGTCGGCGCACCGTACGGCGGCGTGAAGGAGCAGGGCCCGGGCATCTACGCCCAGAATCTGGCCCGGCGCGGCTTCGTGGCCCTCGCCTTCGACCCCTCCTACAACGGCTGCAGCGGCGGCGACCCCCGACACGTCTCCTCCGCCGACGTCTTCACCGAGGACTTCAGCGCGGCCGTCGACTACCTGGGCACCCGTGACTTCGTGAACCGGGACCGCGTCGGCGTCATCGGCATGTGCGGCAGCGGCGGCTTCGCGCTCAGCGCGGCCCAGGTCGACCGGCGCATCAAGGCGGTCGCCACGGTCGTCATGTACGACATCGCCCGGATCGCCTCGGAGGGCTGGCAGGGCTCTCTCACCGCGGAGGAGCGAGGCGCCATGTTCGACGCGATCGCCGAGCAGCGGTACGCGGACTTCGAGGCCCCCGCCCCCGCCGTGACCCCGCGCGGCGCGCCCATCGGGTTCGACGAGAACACCGATCCGGTCGGCCGCGAGTTCGGTGAGTTCTACTCCACTCCTCGGGGCTACCACCCGAACTCCATCACCCAGTTCACGCTGACGAGCGGCATGTCGCTGATGAACTTTCCGCTGCTGTCGAAGATCGAGTGGATCGCGCCGCGGCCCATCCTGTTCGTCGTCGGCGAGAACGCCCACTCGCGGTACTTCAGCGAGGACGCCTACGAACTCGCCGCCGAGCCCAAGGAGTTCTACGCCGTCCCGGGCGCCGGACACGTCGACCTGTACGACAGTACGGACCTGATCCCGTTCGACAAGCTGGAGGAGTTCTTCAGCAAGAACCTGGCCTGATCGCACGCCGCGCATCGCGTACGGCCGCACCGGACGGCGCGGGGCGCGGATCGTCACGGCCCCTCGGCCCCCTCCCGCCCACACGCACACCGTCGGGCCGCATCACCGACAGCGCGGATGCCGTCGGGAGCCACCGCCTCACCCAAGGAACGACGACATCCATGACGACCTTCGCGCTCATCGGCGCCGGCCCCGGTCTCGGGCTGGCCACCGCCCGCCGCTTCGGCGTCGCCGGCCACACCGTCGCCCTCCTCGCACGCAACGCCGAGCGCCTGGAGGAGATGACGGCCGAGCTGGTCCGCGACGGCATCCGGGCTCGCGGCTTCACCGCCGACGTCCTCGACATCGAGTCGCTGACCACGGCCCTGCACGCGGCGGGGACCGCACTGGGGCCCATCGAGATCCTGCAGTACAGCCCGGTGCCGCGCGCCGACTTCATGAAGCCGGTCCTCGGCACGAGCGCTGACGACCTGGACGCGCCCCTCGCCTTCTCCGTCAAGGGCCCTGTCACCGCCGTGAACGCCGTCCTGCCCGGCATGCTGGCCCTCGGCCGCGGCACCCTGCTGTTCGTCAACGGCTCCAGCGCCGTACGCCCCAGTCCGAACGTGGCCGGCACCTCGATCGCCTTCGCCGCCGAGAGCGCGTACGCCCGCATGCTGCACGACACGCTCGCCGGGGAGAACATCCACGCCGCCCAGCTGATCATCCCGGGCGCCATCCGGCCCGACGCCGAGCACAGCGGCCCCGAGACGCTGGCACAGCGGCTGTACGACATGCACGCCGAGCGGGACGGCTTCCGCCACTACGCCGAGCCCCTGCCCGACCAGCCACAGGTGACGTCGTGAACCTGGCACCCCTTCGCGCTGTCGCCCGCGTGGTCCCGGCCGCCGCCCTGCTGCTGGTCGTGACCGCCTGCACCGACGACTCCCCGTCCTCCGCCACTTCCGGGCCGGCATCGGCTCAGGCTTCGTCAGCCCCGGTCGCCCCCACCTCATCCGGCAGGACAACCGCCATGAACATCCGGCTCACGCTCAACGGCCACCCCATCGCCGCCACCCTGAACGACAGCGCCACCGCCCGCGACTTCGCCGCCCAGCTCCCGCTCACCCTGTCGCTGCGCGACCTCAACGCGGCCGAGAAGATCGCCGACCTGCCCCGGAAGCTGTCCACCTCCGGCGCCCCGGAAGGGGCCGATCCCGAGGTCGGTGACCTGGCGTACTACGCCCCCTGGAACCAGCTCGCCACGTACTACCGCGACGCTCCCTATGCGGCCGGCCTGGTCATCCTCGGACACATGGCCGACGGCGGCACCGAGCAGCTCGCCACCGCCGACGAGATCACCATCGAAGCCACGCCCTGACCCGCCTCCCCACCGCTCGCCCTCAGGGAGGCGGCCTCAGCGGCCTCAGCGGCCTCATAGGAAGGGGGGAGGGGATCCTCTCCTTTTCGTCCGGTTCGCTTCATGGAACCGTCGAAGACGCGGCCACGCCGTCCGCGGTCCGCCGAGACGGCTCCGCCGCCCCCTGATCCGTCGTCTTCCACGCAAGGAGAGACCACACGTATGCCTTCCGCATCCGGGACCACCCCCGGCAAGCTTCCCTTCGTCGTCTGGGTGCTCGCCGCCGGCACGTTCCTGATGGGGACCACCGAGTTCGTCGTCGCCGGCCTGCTGCCGGAGCTGGCCGGCGACCTCGGAGTCAGCGTCTCCCACGCCGGCCTGCTGATCACCGCCTTCGCCCTCGGCATGATCATCGGCGCGCCGACCATGGCCATGGCCACCCTGCGCCTGCCTCAGCGCCGGACGCTGGTCCTCGCCCTGTCCGTGTTCTGCCTCGGACATCTGGTCGCCGCCCTCAGCACGTCCTTCACGATCGTCCTCCTCGCCCGAGTCGTGACCGCTCTGGCGACCGGTGCGTTCTGGTCCGTCGGCTTCGTCGTCGCCACCAGGGCCGCGGGACCGCGCAACGCCACCCGCGCCACCGGCGTCATGATCGGCGGCCTGACCCTGGCCAACGTCGTCGGCGTGCCGATCGGCTCCTTCGCCGGCCAGTTCACCGGCTGGCGCGGCCCCTTCTGGGCCCTGGCCGTCCTCTCCGGGCTTGCCGCCGTGTTCATCGGCCGCTTCATCCCGGCCCAGGAGCAGCGCGCCGAGGTGTCCCTCCGGGCCGAGGTCCGGGCTCTGCGTCAGGGCCGGCTGTGGCTGGCCCTCGGCGCCGCGATGCTGATCATGGGCGGTGTCCTGGCGACGTACACCTATGTCACGCCGCTGCTGACCGACCGCGCCGGCATCCCTGCAGGCGCCGTACCGCTCGTCCTGATCGCCTTCGGCGTCGGCGCCCTGGGCGGCACCACCACGGGCGGCCGCCTGGGCGACCGGCGTCCGATGGTCACCACCATCACGGCCGCCGCGGCCACCGCCCTGGTCCTGTTCCTGCTGATCCCGCTGTCCGGCACCCCGGTGACGGCCACCGTCCTCGTCTTCCTCATGGGTCTGACCGGCTTCACGGTCAACCCGGTCGTGACGGCCCTCGCCATGCGCTTCGCGGACGACGCTCCCACCCTCACCTCGGCGCTGACCACCTCCGCCTTCAACACCGGCATCGCCGCCGGTTCGTTGATCGCCGGTACGGCCCTGGACTCCTCCCTCGGCCTGACCGGACCGCCGCTGGTCGGCACCGTCATCGCCGCTCTCACGCTGCTGCCCCTGATCGCCCTCGCCGTCCACGGCACTTCCCACAAGGGCCGGATCGTGGCCCGGAGCAGCGCTCCCACGCACACGCGACACGACGAACCAGCGCAGGCGCCGTCGCGGCACTGACCCAAGCCCGGATCCGCGTACTGCCGATACGAAACCGACGACGTACCAGCATGCGAGAGGACTCTGCCCATGACTGTGAACAACGCGGCCTTCACCGGCAAGGTGGCCTTCGTGACCGGAGCCGGCTCCGGCATCGGTCGCACCACCGCCGTCGCCTTCGCCCGCGCGGGCGCCCGCGTCGCCCTCGCCGACCTGTCCGATGACGGCCTGCGGGAGACCGCCCGGCTCATCGAGGAAGCGGGCGGGCAGGCTCTGGCCCTCGCCTGTGACGTCACCAGTGAGGACGACGTGCGGTCCGCGCTGGACGACACCATCGAGGCGTTCGGACGACTGGACGCGGCCTTCAACAACGCCGGCGTCGAGCAGCCGGTCAAGCCGGCCGCGGACATCGAGAAGGACGAGTGGGACCGCGTCATCGGCGTCAGCCTGACCGGGATGTTCCTGTGCATGAGACACCAGATCCCCCTCATGCTCCGGCAAGGGGGCGGCGCGATCGTGAACGCCTCGTCGGGCGCCGGAGTCAAGGGCTTCAGGGGACAGGCGGCCTACGCCGCCGCCAAGCACGGCGTCATCGGCCTGACGCGCTCGACCGCCCTCGACTACGCGGCGTCCCACGTGCGGGTCAACGCCGTCTGCCCCGGCATCATCGACACCGAGATGATCCGGCGCTTCGCGGAGAGCACCCCCGGAGGACGGGACGCCCTGATCGCGGACGAGCCCATCGGACGGCTCGGCACACCGGAAGAGATCGCGGCCGCCGTGCTCTGGCTCTGCTCGGACGCCGCCTCCTTCGCCACCGGCCACGCCCTGGTCGTCGACGGCGGCCAAACCGTCTGACGGCGGCGAAACCGTCCGACGGCGGTCCATGGCAAGGCGTCGTGCCGCCGCAGACCGTCCGGGCGGACCGACGCCACTCGCGCCACCACCCCTCCGCACTCGAACGGAGACCACGACGTGAACCCCAACGCCATCGACCTCCGCGGCGTGTGGGCCTGCATGAAGCACGAGCTGCGGCACATGCCGGCCCGGGGCAGCGGGGCCATCGTCAACTGCCCCTCCCTCGGCGGCCTGGTCGGCCTTCCCGGTCGCGCCTCGTACCCCGCCTCCAAGCACGGCGTGATCGGCCTGACCACCAGCGCCGCCCTCGAATACGCCCCCGGGGCATCCGCGTCAACGCCGTCTGCCCCGGCACCATCGACACCCCCATGGTCAGCGACATGATCGCCAAGGGGGAGCTCGACCGTGCCGAGGCCGAGGCCGACCAGCCCATCAACCGGCTCGGCACCGCCGAGGAGATCGCCCAGGCGGTCCTGTGGTTGTGCAGCCCCGGCGCGGGTTTCGTCGTCGGGGTCGCCCTCCCCGTGGACGGCGGCTACGTCGCCCGCTGAAGACAGCCCACACACGAAGGAGAGCTGAGAGACACCATGGAATTCATCAAGCAGCAGCCCAGCAGCAAGGCCCCGGCGGACTGGTTCACCGGCGACGTGTGGTGGGACGTCATCGTGGCCGGTCAGGAGCCGTCGAGGATGCGTGCCAACCTGGTCCGCTTCTCGCCGGGCGCCCGCACCCACTGGCACTCCCACGCCGTGGGCCAGACCCTGCACGTCGTATCCGGCGTCGCCCTGATCGGCACCCGGGACGGCACCGTCTTCGAGGCCCACCCCGGTGAGACCGTGGCGTGCCCGCCGAACGAGGAACACTGGCACGGCGCCGCTCCCGACCGGTTCATGGAGCACATCGCCCTGTGGGAGGGCACCGGTGACGGCACCCCCGAGACCACGTGGGCCGAGCCGGTCACCGACCAGCAGTACAACGGCCGCCGCACTCGCGACCGGTAGCCCCGGCCCGTTCATCACGCATCCGGGGCCCACTCAGGACGTCACCGCATCCCGGCCACAACCCGGGAAGCGAGGCTCCGTCCTGCCTCGCCCCGCGCGTGAGTGCCCCCGATGATGTCGCTCAGTCGCTCCTGACGGAGCTTCAAGGGGGGAGAAAAGTCTCCCTGTCACGAGCGTTGCCGGTGGTGCAACACTCCCCAGGTGACCAGTAGCCGCGGCCAGAGCACGCGGTTGCCGGCGTTCCCGCGGTGACGACGATCCACTCTCCCGTCCCGCTGATGTGTACGGCCGATCCGTCCGCGATACGAAGGCGTACGTATGTCCACTGAACTCCCCGAGTCTGCCGTTCCGCCCCCCACCGGCGCCGGCGAGTCCTCCCCGGCGCCCAGCCGGCGCACCTTCATCGCCACGAGTACCGCGGTCGGTGGCGCGGTCGTCGCGGGGGGCGTGCTCGCAGGAACCTCCCTCGTCGGCGCGGAAGAGGCGACGGCTGCCGAGAGGTCGCCCTCCAGCCGTGTCACCCTGACGGTCAACGGCACCCGCCGGACGGTGACGGTCGACAACCGCACCTCGCTGCTGGACCTGCTGCGCGAGCATCTCGGTCTGACAGGCTCGAAGAAGGGCTGCAACGCCGGGGCCTGCGGTGCGTGCACCGTGCTGGTCGACGGCCACCGGGTCAACGCCTGCCTGACGCTCGCAGTGCGGCTGGAGGGCGCCGAGGTCACCACGATCGAGGGCCTGGCAGACGGGAACGAACTCCACCCGTTGCAGCAGGCGTTCATCGACGAGGACGCCTTCCAGTGCGGTTACTGCACCCCGGGTCAGATCGTCTCCGGGGTGGGTTGCATCAAGGAAGGCCACACCGGTTCGCCGCAGGAGATCCGGGAGTGGATGAGCGGCAACATCTGCCGCTGCGGCTGTTACGTGAAGATCGTGCGCGCGGTCGAGCAGACCGCGCGACGGAAGTGAGGATCGGCCGCCATGCATCCCTTCTCCTACTCACGTGTCTCCGACACGCGTGAAGCTCTCGACGCCGGTGGCCGAGGCGGGCGTTACATCGCCGGTGGGACCACCCTGGTCGACCTGATGCGCGAGACCGTCGAGCGCCCCGGCAGCCTGGTCGACATCAGTGGCCTGCCCTTGCGTGAGGTCACGGTGACCGAGCGCGGGGGTCTGCGGATCGGCGCCCTGGTGACCATGTCCGAGGCCGCCGCCGACGCAAAGGTGCGCACTTTGTATCCCGTCGTCTCCGAGGCGCTGGAGCTGAGTGCTTCGGCTCAGCTGCGGAACATGGCGACCATCGGCGGCAACATCATGCAGCGCACCCGGTGCACGTACTTCCGGGACGTGACCGCCGACTGCAACAAGCGTGAGCCGGGCTCGGGTTGTGCCGCCCTGCACGGCCACAACCGCACGCACGCCATCCTCGGGACGTCCGACGCCTGCGTGGCCACCCACCCCTCCGACGCCGCCGTGGCCTTCGCCGCCCTGGAGGCCCGGGTGCACCTGCTGGGCCCGGACGGGGCACGCCAAGTCCCCTTCGCCGAATTCCTGTTGCGGCCCGACGGCACCCCACAACGCGAACAGGCGCTGCGTAAGGGTGAGTTGATCACCGCCGTGGAGATCCCCGCTCTTCCGCGCCCGCTCAGGTCCGGCTATCTGAAGGTGCGTGACCGGCAGTCGTACGAGTTCGCCCTGACGTCGGCGGCCGTCGCGCTGCAGGTACGCGGCGGGGTGATCCGCGAGGCCAGGGTCGCCGCCGGGGGAGTGGGCACCGTGCCCTGGAAGCTGCCCGCCGTCGAGCAGCACCTCATCGGCGAACGCCCCTCGGCGGCCCTGTGGGCAGTGGCCGCCGCGAAGGCGGCGGACGGCGCCCGTCCCCTACAGCACAACCGGTTCAAGGTCGAGTTGCTCAAGCGCACTGTCGAACGCCAGCTGCGCGTCGTAGGAGGTGCGAAGTGAGCCCCCAGCCGCAGGCAGCCGTGGGTGCGCCGCTGTCCCGGGTGGACGGCCGGCTGAAGGTCACGGGCAAGGCGTTGTACGCCGCCGAGCACGATGTCGACGGGACCGTGCACGCCGTGATCGTCGACGCGAGCATCGGCCGCGGCCGCGTCACGGCGATCGACACCGGCGCCGCCGAAGCCCTTCCGGGCGGGCTCAAGGTGATCCACCACCGCAACGCGCCGAAGCTGCCCTACCGCGACAACAGCGGGTCGAACAACCCGCCCGGCCGGCGACTTCGCGTCTTCCAGGACGACCGTGTCCGCTTCCACGGTCAGCCGGTCGCCGTCGTGGTGGCCACCACCCTGGAGGCCGCGCAGCACGGTGCGAGCCTGGTCGAGGTGCGCTATGACGCCGAGCAGCCCTCGACCGACCTCACCGAGGCCGAGCCGGACGAGCCGACCCGATACGCGCGCGGCGACGCCGACGCGGCTCTGCGCTCGGCGGCCGTGCGCCTGGACCTGACGTACCGCACGGCCCGCAATCACCACAACCCGATGGAGCCGCACGCCACCATCGCCCGCTGGGACGGCACCAAGCTGACCGTATGGGACAAGACGCAGTGGGTGGTGGGCACGCAGACCGAACTCGCCGCGGTGTTCGGCCTGGAGACGGACGCGGTGCGCGTGATCTCGCCGTTCGTCGGCGGCGGATTCGGCACGGCATTGCGCTGCTGGCCGCACGTGGTCGTCGCCGCGCTGGCCGCCCGTGAGACGAAGCGTCCGGTCAAGCTCGTGCTCAGCCGCAAGCAGATGTACCTCGGGACCGGTTTCCGGCCCTCGTACGAGTACCGCCTGCGTCTGGGCAGCGACCGGCGGGGCCGTCTGTCCGCCGCGGTGCACGAGCTGGACGCGGAGACATCGTCGTACGAGACGTTCACCGAGTCCATCCTGGCGGCCGGACAGATGCTCTACAGCATGCCCAACGTCAGCCAGGCGTACCGGACGGTGCCGCTGGATCTGCCCACGCCGCTGTACATGCGAGGCCCCGGCTTCCAGACGGCCTCCTTCGTCATCGAGTCGGCCATGGACGAACTCGCCCACAAGCTCGGCGTCGACCCGATCGAGCTGCGCCGGCGCAACGAGCCGAACGAGGACGAGTCGTCCGGGCTGCCGTTCTCCACCCGTCGGCTGCGCGAGTGCTACGCGGCCGGCGCGCGCGAGTTCGGCTGGGATCGCCGCGACCCCAGGCCCCGCGCGACGCGTGAGGGGGACTGGCTGATCGGCAGGGGCATGGCCGCCGGCGTCTACGACACCGCGCGCATGCCCGCCCGGGCCCGGGCCCGCCTGGACGCCGACGGCACCGCGCTCGTCGAGGCCGCCGCCACCGACATGGGCCCGGGCACGTACACCTCCCAGACCCAGGTCGCCGCCGACGCCCTCGGACTGACCGTGCGCACGGTGACCTTCCGGCTGGGGGACTCTCTCTACCCGCCGACCCCACCGCACGGTGGCTCGATGACCATGGCCAGCGTCGGCTCCGCCACCCTCGACGCCTGCGACAAGGTCCGCCGTCAGGCGATCGAACTGGCCGCCGGGGACCGCGAGTCGCCGCTGTACGGGGCGGCGGCCGACGATGTCGTGGTACGCAACGGCCGACTGCACCTGAAGAACGATCCCGCGCGCGGTGAGACCTACCGGCGGCTGCTGACCCGCAACGACCGCACCCACCTGGAAGCGGACGGCTCCTTCGCCCCGCCGTCGGGCCCGGAGCGGCACTCCTTCTACGGCTACAACGCGACCTTCGCCGAAGTGGCCGTCGACGCGACCCTGGGCCTGGTGCGGGTACGGCGGGTCCTCGGCGTGTACGACGCGGGCCGCATCATCAGCCCCAAGCTCGCCGACAGCCAGGCTCTCGGCGGCATGGTCGGCGGCATCGGCACGGCCCTGCTGGAGCACACCGTCACCGACCACCGCGACGGACGCATCGTCAACGCCAACCTCGCCGACTACCTCGTCCCCGTCAACGCCGACATACCCGACCTCAAGGCGATCTACCTGGACGGCGAGGACCGCGAGGCCGACCCGCTCGGCGTCAAGGGCCTCGGCGAGCTCGTGATGATCGGGGTGGCACCCGCCATCGCCAACGCGGTCTTCAACGCCACCGGCCGCCGGGTCCGCGAACTGCCCATCACCGCGGAGGCGTTGCTCTGACCCACCGCCACTTCGGCCCGGCCAAGTGCGCACCGCTCGTCCGGCAGCCTGCCCGGTCCGGCTGCCGGACTTCCCAGGGCCGCCGCCGCGTGACGTCTCCCCGGCGTCGTGGCGGCGGCCCGCTCCCCATCCGACCCCGGTCCTGCCATGGAGAACCCCCATGCTGAACATCGCGGACACCCTGCACCGCTGGTGCCGCGAGGCACGTCCCTTGGCCCTGGCCACCGTCGTCGGCGTGCACGGCAGTGCCCCTCTGCCGGTCGGTACGTCGGTCGCCGTGGACGAGGACGGCAACGCCGTCGGCAGCATCTCCGGCGGCTGCGTCGAGGGAGCGGTCTACGAGCTGTGCCGACAGGTGCTCCGTGACCCGGGCACTCCGCGGCGGGCCTGGTTCGGCTACTCCGACGACGACGCTTTCGCCGTCGGCCTGACCTGCGGCGGCGAACTCGACGTCTTCGTCCAGCGCATCGATCCCGCAGCCCAGCCGCACCTGTCCACGGCCCTCGCCGACATCGATCGAGGGCGACCGGTCGCCGTGGCACAGGTCGTGGACGGCCCGGAGGGCCTCCTCGGCTCCACGCTGAGCGTGCTCGGCGGCGGCCATGTCATCTACGGCCGCGTGGACGGCGGCCCGGCGGACCGGGCGGTGGCCGACCGGGCCAGGGCCCTGCTGCGGGCGGGCCGCACCGTCCGCGTCGACATCGGCGGGCAGGCGGACGAATGCCCCGAACGGCTGTCCGTCCTCGTTCATGTCCATGCGTCCCCGCCGCGCCTGCTGGTCTTCGGCGCCGTCGACTTCGCCGCGGCCCTCAGCCGGGCCGGCCGCTTCCTGGGCTACCACGTCACCGTCTGCGACGCCCGCCCCGTCTTCGCCACTTCCGCCCGCTTCCCGCACGCGGACGAAGTGGTGGTCGACTGGCCCCACCGGTACCTGGAACGCACCGAGGTGGACGTCCGCACCGCTGTATGTGTCCTCACGCACGACGCCAAGTTCGACATCCCGCTGCTTCGCCTGGCACTCGACCTGCCCGTCGCCTACGTCGGGGCCATGGGCTCCCGGCGCACCCACGACGCGCGCATGGGCCGCCTGCGCGAGCAGGGCGTCACGGAGAGCCAGTTGGCCCGGCTGCGTTCCCCCATCGGCCTCGATCTCGGAGCCTCCACACCGGAGGAGACGGCCGTCTCCATCACCGCGGAGATCATCGCCCAGGCCAACCACGGCACGGGCCGGCCACTGACCCGGATCACCGGCCCGATCCACCGGCCGTCGGAGTCGGCGAGCTCCCGGTAGGCCGGTCTCGCGAACCGACAAGGGCTCATCGTCCCTCTGAGGGCAGCCGTCGGCCTGGAAGAACCGAGGCCCAGGCGTTCTCGACGGAGCGCAGGGGTTACGGCTTCACCGGAGGCATGCCTGCCGTGCCGACGGGTCGTGCCGGGGCAGTCGGTCGTGGCGGCCTGTTCCGTCCCGGAGAGGAGGGACGTGCTGTACCTCGTGACGCTCGTTTGCCGCTCTGGGCTCCCGCAGGCGGCACAGCGAGCCGAGAAATGGCCTCTGACCTGCCCTTTCATGAGATCCGCTCAAGCCGACATCTTTCCGATGACGCACCACGTGGAGTGCGTGGCGATCCTGGAGCCGGTGGGCAAGGGGGCCTGACCGCACGGCCGAGGGGGCTTCGCCGGCTGCGTTCCGGTGATCGGTCGCTCGTTCCACGACTCCCGGCAGGCGGATTCAGAAGAGGACGAGAGCGCTGAGCAGGCGGTGCAGGTCGTCGCTCCACTGGAACTGAACGAAGGGCAGGAGGCGGTCATCCGGGCCGTCATGGTCCGCAGACTCACTGTCGCCACCGGACCGCCCGGCACCGGGAAGAGCCAGCTCATCGTCAACGCGGTCGCCACCGCCAGAGCGGCCGGCCAGACCGTGCTCGTCGCGTCGACCAACAACAAGGCGGTGGACGAGGTCTGGGAGCGCTGCGAAGACCTGGCACCCGGCCTGCTCGTACGTACGGGCAACCAGGCCGCCGTCGAGGAAGAGCTGCGGACTGGAGCGGCTGACTCGACGCGCCCGGCCCCACCGGTCTTCCCAGGCGCACCGGGGCGAGCTGCGGAACCAGCTCCGGGAGCAGGAGGCGCTGCGCCGTCAACTCGCGGAGGTCGCAGGGAGAGAACGGGAACTGGCAGACCTCGGTCGATTGCACTTCTCCTACGCCGAGGGGCGTCAAGGTGACCCTCAGGCGCTCGCTACGGCCCTGGGTGACGAGGTGTCCCTCAGCCGGTGGCTGCGCCGGGCTCGCACGGCGGTACGCCTCGGGATCTTCGGCGGGTGGCTGCGAAGCCGGTGCTTGCGAGGTCTCGCCCCGCTGTCCGTGCAGGCCGCAGGGCGACCGGAGTTCGCCGGCCTGGTGTCCTTCGCTGAGGCCGAGGCCGCCTGGCGGCGGAAAAGCACCGAAGCCGACGCGGTAGCGGACGACCGCCGGCTCCTGGCAGCGCTTCGGGCGACCGATCGACAGGTCCGGGACACGGCGGCAGCGCTGTTGCAGGCCCTGGTGGCGGAGCAGGCGACGACCGCGCGGGCTGCCATACACGATCGCATCGAAGCCGTGAAGTCGCGATCACCGCGTCAGTGGTCGTCCTTGGAGCGGATCATGCCGCAGGTGTCGGGCTGGGCCGTCACCGCCAGGTCCCCCCGGCGCTTCCGGGACCGGGCCGCCCTCTTCGATCTGGTCATCGTCGACGAGGCGAGCCAGTGCTCCACACCGGATGTGCTGCCCTTGCTCTTCCGCGCACGGCGAGCCCTGGTGATCGGTGACCCCATGCAGTTGCAGCACATCACCACACTTCAGCCCCGGCAGGAGGCCGAAGCGCACCGTGGGGCGGGGTTACGGGCGAGCTGGCTGGATGAGCACCGGCTTGAACACCGCCGCTACTCCTCGTTCCATGCGGCTGCCCGAGCAGCAGGACGTGATCCTGTTGTCGCTTGTCGCGGGCGCGAGAATGCGCCCCAGTGCGGTCAACTGGCTCTGCCGCGAGGTCAATCTGTGGAACGTCGCCATCACGCGCGCACGTTCGCATCTCATCGTGTTCGGCGACCGTGACTTCTGGTCGGCCCGGTCGGGGATGCCGCACGCGCTGCTGGACGCGGCCGAAGCCAAGGCCTCGCTGTTGTCGCCCGCAGCGGACCCAGGACAGCAGCACGAGCTTGTCGGTGTCCGCCTTCAACTCCTGCTGACGGACGAGATCCCCGGAGTCCTGCTCGACCGGAACGTCACGACCGACGGCTATGCCTGCGACTTCGACGTCCGCCGGGGCACGGGTGCGGCCCAGGTTCGGTTGGACCACGGGGCACCTGCCGATGTGGAGGTCGCTCGCCATCTGAGGCTTGCCCTCAGTCACGCAGCCCTTCTGCCGAACGGAGTGCGACTGCCAGCCTGGCACGTGTGGGCCGGCCGGCCGGAACGCGTGACGGGGCGACTCGACGGCCGATGAGGACGAAGCGCGGATACCGGCGTGCGGACAGCGACCGTGCCGACCGTCCGCCCGGAGGCGTGCCGACAGCGAAGGGAGGCCGAATTAAAGGATCTTGGCGAGGGCATTTTGAGCACGTCCGCCCCTACGCCGACGTCCTCGCACTACCATGCGATCGGGGGATCTCGGTGACTCGGCGTGCGCGCTGGTGACCGAACGTCTGCATGTCGCACGAGCGCCTTCGACGACCGACTTCTTCACAGTCCGGCAGGAGCCCAACGTGCCGTATACGGCAGAGATCAGCCGCAGCAATCCGACGAGCATCATTTTCCTCGTCGACCAGTCGACCTCCATGACCGATGCCATCGGCGGTGAAGTTCCTCAGCAGAAGGCTGATGTCGTTGCCGACGCCATCAACCGGCTCCTCACCGAACTCTCCGTCAAGTGCGCGAAGGAAGAAGGCGTACGCGACTACTTCCACGTCGCGGTCGTCGGATACGGCGCCACCGTCGGCTCGGCGTTCGCAGGCTCGCTCGCCGGACGGGACATCGTTCCTCTCAGCGAGGTGGCGGACAACCCGGCCCGCGTCGACGAGCGAACCAAGAAGGTGCCCGACGGCGCCGGCGGTCTGGTCGAGACCGTGGTCAACTTCCCGCTGTGGATGGACCCGATCGCCCACGGCGGAACCCCGATGAACCGCGCTCTCCAGTACGCCGAGAGCCTCGTCGCCGGGTGGACCGAGCGCTACCCGGCCGGCTTTCCGCCCATCGTCATCAACTTGACGGACGGGGAGTCGACCGATGGCGACCCGACCGCGGCCGCCGAGGCCATCACCTCGCACGCCACGGCCGACGGTGCGGCGCTGCTGTTCAACTTGCACGTCTCCGCGGCCGGTGGAACACCCACCGCCTTCCCCGACAGCGCGGACGGTCTCCCCGACAGCTACGCCCGCACACTCTTCTCCATGTCGAGCCCTCTGCCGAGTCATATGCGTTCGTACGCCGCCTCGCAGGGCCAGCGGGTCAGCGAGACTACCCGCGGCTTCGTCTACAACGCCGACATCACCACAGTCGTGCAGTTCCTCGACATCGGCACCCGCGCCACCGAGCTGCGGTGACGGCTCCACCCTCCTGCGTGTATGTCACGCACCTTGTAGCCCCCAAGTACGGGAGCACGGAGGCGGAATGTGAGGATGCCGTCGTCGTGCTCCCCGACCGCTCGCACGACCACATGCTGCGAGAACCGCTCACCGCGGGCGTCTGTGACGGGGCGACGGAGAGTGCCCTGGCCAAGGACTGGGCCCGGCTCCTGTCCCGCGCGGCGGCCGAACACGCCATGCGTCGCCCCGACCTGCTGCACGGTGGTGCCGCCTTCGAGGAGTTCGCGTCTTCGGCTGTCGCTCAATGGGAACCCTGGCTCGCGCAGTACACGCAGGCGCGCAGTGCGGAAGGGCGCCCCTTGAAGTGGTACGAGCACACCAAGCTCGCAGAAGGCGCCTACGCAACTCTGCTCACGGTGCGCGTCGACCCGGACCCCGGTCCCGGCTCGAGCGCGGACTCCGACCCGTCTGAACCGGCGTGGCGCTGGCGGGCCGCCGCGCTGGGAGACAGCTGTCTCTTCCATCTGCACGACGACCGGCTGGTACAGGCCTTCCCAGTGGAGACTGCCGACGACTTCGGCACAGCCCCCGACCTCTTCGGCAGCCGCAATCACGATGTGGCGCTGCTGGCCTGCCGTACTCGGTTTACCGAAGGCCGGTGCCGGCCCGGCGATCGGCTGCTCCTGATGACCGACGCACTGGCCGCGTGGTTCCTGTCGGCCCCCGACCAGGACACCGCGGTGCGCCAGCTACTGGAATTCTCTGGGCCCGACGACCTGGGTGCTTTCGTGGACTGGCTGAACGGTCTCCGGGACCGCAAAGAGCTACGTAACGACGATGTGGCCGTCGTGCGAATCGATTTCGAAGGACGGTGAACGTGGGCTCGCCCACCGGTCAGCAGAGACAGTTCCCCAGTGGCGCCGCCTACGCCGAGGCCTTGCAGCACACACAGCTGTGTTTCGAGCACCCCGAGCTCAAGGGTGCGAGGCCGGAACTGACCAAGCTTGGCCTGCCCCGCGCCATCTCCGGCGCCTTCGCGAGCGTGTTCTCGCTGACCTCGGCCGCGTCGGGTCGGCGGTACGCGGTCAAATGCTTTACCCGCCACGTCCCTGATCAGGAACTTCGCTACCAGGCCATCAGCAGCAGACTTGCGCAGCTTGACCCGGCCGAGCTCTCCCAGCCGTGGAACCTCGGCTTCGAGTACCTACCTGATGCGATCGGCGTCGGCCAGGAGCGTTACCCGGTCCTGAAGATGGAGTGGATCGAGGCCGTCACCCTGTCGTCCTGGCTCGACGACAACCACACCGACCGGTTCGCCGTCGAGCGCCTGGCCGCCAGGTTCGAGGCGCTGACCCGCGATCTGTCGGAACACGAGATCGCCCATGGCGACCTCCAGCACGGCAACCTGCTTGTCGCGAGCGACGACACCCTGCGCCTCGTCGACTACGACGGCATGTACGTGCCGGCGCTGGCAGGCCTCGGCGGCACCGAGCGGGGCCACCGTAACTACCAGTCGCCCATGCGTGGAAACGATGACTTCGGGGCGGCGTTGGACCGGTTCTCCGCCTGGGTCATCTTCATGTCGCTCAAGGCAACCGCCGCCGACCCCGCTCTGTGGCATCGGCTGCACGAACCCAGCGGCGAGTTCCTGCTGCTCACCGAGGAAGACTTCAAGAGTCCGGGCGGCTCCACAGGGCTCCGGACGCTACTGGCCCATCCAGACCCGACGGTGAGTGGGCTCGCTGACCAGGTGAGGTCCCTGGCCTTCCAGCCCTTGGACGTACTGCCTCCGCTCGCCCACGCGATCCCCAAGCAGCGGGCCGCCGCGACGACGACCACTTCGGCATCGGCTCCCCCCACGACCACAGCTCCGGGTATGGGGGGACTGCCCGACTGGATGACCGGGCACGTTTCCCCGCAGGCCGCGCCGCCACCGGCCGGGCCCGCCGCCACTTCACCGGACGGCTTCCACACCCGGACGCCGTTGGACGTCGTGGCGGCCGTGCTCTGGCCGCTGTTGTCGGCCGCGACGGCCTTGATGATCGTCGCAGGATTTCCGACCCCCCTGATCGGATCCGGAGCTCCTGTCATCGTCGCGGCCGTCATCACCGCCTTCGCACGGAGCCGTCGGGCGGAGAGGGCCCGCTCACGGGCCGTCCTGGCCGGCCTGACGGACGAACTGGCCCGGCTTGACGACCCCGTCAAGGGAGCGGCGAAGCTGCGTAAGGACAAGGAGAAGTTCGACGCGGCGGAGGCGAAGCGGACCACCGCCTACCCGCAGGCACAGGTCAGGCTCACGGCTCAGTATCACGCCGCGCTCAAGGAGGCCGAGAAGCGCAAGGTCCGCAAGCAGCGTGACATCGACAAGAAGATCGACGGGCTCTCGGAGGAACTCCGCAGAGCCTTGGCCAAAGCGCTTGCCGACAAGCAGACCGCGTACGTTCGGGACCAGCTCGGCCGTCGGCTGATCGTCCAGTCCCCGCCGCACGGCATCGGGCCGAAACTGGCCGCTCGTCTGGCCGCGGCGGGCATCCGGTCGGCAGCTGATTTCAAGGGCTACCGCTCCGTGCAGAACAACGCCTACAACAGCACCGGCGCCGTACTCGTGCTGACCAGCGGCCGGACCATCAACGTTCAGGGAATCGGCGAGGCCAAGGCCATCGCTCTCGAGGTCTGGCGTAAAGACCTGTTCGCGTCCGCCGTCGCGCGCCAGCCGAGCGCTCTCAGCGCGGCGGAACGACAGCAGATCGAGCAAGGCATCACGCACCGCCGGGCCCAACTCACGGTCCAGCGCAAGGCCGTGGACTCCGAGATCGAGGCCTCGCGCGAGCAGGCGCGGAAGCATCTGGAGGACGGTCAGGAACGGCTCGCCCGGGAGAACACGCTTGCGGGCGACCGGGCCCGGCAACAGCGGCAGGAGTTCGGCCGGCGCACCGTCGCACTCCAGCAGAACAGCGCACTCCACGGGAGACTGAGTGCTGCCATGGAAGCCGCCGAACTCCGGCACCGCAGGCTGTCGTACGTGTCCTACGTGCGGTTCCTCTATATCGGTCGCTGAGACCGTGCCCGGCTGGGGATGGGCTGTGGAACGGCCGGATCGGGGCGTCGCGACCCGGTGTCGCAACGGACTGCGCGGAGTCCTCCGGATCGGCGGACTCGCCGGGTAACTGGGTCTGGGGACCGACCAGTTCACGGCTCTGTCGGTCGAACCTGAGCTCGTCAGGGGTGTCCCACAGCCATGGCTCGCTGCCGTAGGTGTCCCGCAGGAACCGTCGGTGTTCCTCCACGTTCGCGTACGGCGCGATGTGTACGCGGAAGTCGCGGAAGTCGAAGCGCCGCATCCGGGGCAGCGGGGGGTCCGTCTTTGTCGCGTGCCGGCAGTCGTCGCGGGTGAGTGTCGTGGTGCGTGTCGCCTCGGCGAGGCTGACCTCACCAGGTTCCGTAGTCCTCGACCAGTGTGGCGATCAGTGCGAGCAGCGCGTCGGCACGGTGTCGGTCCTCGGGCTGGTTGCGCAGGGACTCGTGGGCGGCTCGGAGCCGGGCCAGGGCGGGCGGTTCGCCGTCCATCACGTCTTCGATCACCGGCGTGGTGATCAGGTCCAGGCATTCGGTGAACAGGCGGCGGGTGGCGGGCGAGGGCGGGTCGGGGTCAGGGGCGGCGAACCCAGGGGTCAGGTACCGGACCGGGTCGGTGAGGCTCCAGCCGACGACCGTGCCCCGCTGGACGAGGAGCGCCACGTCGGGGGCGATGCCGATGCGGGCCTCCAGCGGCTCGTCGAGGACGTCGAGGTCGCGCAGACAGGTGAGCACGGCATCGCCGGGGGCGCGGCACAGCACCGTGCACATCTCGTGCCGGAAGTTCTCGACCTCGTCCGCGCGGAGGCCGCCCGGGCGTACCGGGGGCGTGACGGGGAGGCGGGCGCATTCCTCGGCCGGCGCGGACTCTTCCGGAATCCGGAATTCGGCACCGACCAGCTGTCGGCCGGTCGGGTCGAAGCGGAAGACGTCAGGGAGGTCCCACAGCCAGTCCTGGCTGCCGAACGTGTCCGCGAGGAACTTCTCTCGTCCCACGCTGTCCGCATAGGGGGAAAGGATCAAGAAAGTGCCCACGAGCCGGGGCACGAGGTGGAGCGGTTCGTCCGTCACGGTCGCCTGCCAGCCGCCGTCGAACTTCAGTGTCGTCGTCATCCCTGCCTCATCTGATCCGCACCGCCGGAGGCTGGAAGCCGCCGTCCTTGGCGGGAATCCTGCCCGTCACGATGGCCTCGTCGGTCACCGGCGCACCCGGGTCCGTGGGTTTGCCGCCGAGCGCCTCGGCTCCGGAGGGGCCCTTGACGCCTGACGGCCCGTACGCCGTGATGGCCTGACCCTGGGTGGTGCCGGGACCGTCGATCACGACGATGTCCTCGCCCTGTCTGAAGGTGAACGTCCCGGCCGTGCCCGTCGAGTGGTACACGGCGTCCGGGTTCTTCAGGATCTCGATGACCCGTTCATCGCTGAAGGCGTGCCGGGTGTCCCCGTGGTAGTCGAAACGCTTCTTGAACTCCGCGTTGTTCGCCCTGTCGACGATGCCGTCCACGATCTTGTCGATCCGCTTCTGGGCCCGCTCCTCCCTCGTGTACTTGGGCATCAGGCCCAGCGGGTCGCACCCGGAGTGCGGGTTGTCCACATAGGCGACGGGATTCGGCCCGGGAGCCAGGCCGAGGGGGTCGGGGGAGGTGTAGCGGCCGGTCTCGGGGTCGTAGTGGCGGAAGCAGTTGTAGTGGAGGCCGGTCTCGGGGTCGTAGTACTGGCCGGGGAAGCGGAGCGGGGTGTAGGCGCTCGCGTCACGGGACCAGGCCGTGGTGCCCCACAGCGTGCTCCTGCTGCGCCAGGCGATGTCGCCCGTCTCGTCGATGAGTTCGGTCGGGGTACCGACGAGGTCGGTGGCGATGGCGAAGAACCGTCGGTCGATCTCCTCCTGCCGGGCGTCGGCGGTGAGGATGCGCTCGGTCTGGGTCAGGGGGACGACGTCCCGGTGGTCCCAGGTGAGGGCGACCGTGTGCGGAGCGTCCGGTTGGTGGCTCGTCTGCTCGCACAGGGTCAGGCCGTCCCAGGTGAAGCGGACCTCCTCGACCACGCTCTCGCCGTCGGCCGCCAGGCGCTGTTTCGCGGTGCGCCGGCCCAGGGGGTCGTAGCGGTACCTCCACCGTGTTCCGTCGGGGGTGGTGACGCAGGTGAGGCGGTTCTCCGAGTCCCACGCGAAGCGCCATGTGTCGGGCTTGCGGGAGAGACGGGTCTTCTGCCGGAGGGTGACCCGCCCGAGGGCGTCGTGCTCGAAGCGGACGTCCCCGGCGCGGGTCAGGGAGGTGCCGCTGTAGGCGCGCTCCCCGGTCGCCTCGCTGCCCGAGTGCCGGGCCGGCCAGGACGCCGACGTCTGGTTGCCCGCCTCGTCGTACGCGTACCGCTCCGTCCAGCCCGGCGCGTGGACGGCGGTGACCCGGCCCATCGGGTCCAGGTCGAACGTGCGGGTGCCCGACAGCCGGTCCACGACGGAGGTCGGACGACCGTCGGCGCGGTAGGTGTAGGCGCGGTCGTTGACGGTGCGCGCTCCGGCGGTGATGTGCTGCGCGGTCAGCCGTCCGACTCCGTCCCAGGCGGAGGTCACGGCGATCGTGTCGTCGAAGACGCGGGCGAGTTCCCGGCCGGCGGCGTCGTGGGTGAAGTCGACGTGGTGATCACCGCTGGTCAGGCGGTGCGGTGTTCCGTCGGCGGCGTAGGCGTAGGTGGTGACATGGCCCGTGGGGGTGGTGCGGCGTGTGCGGCGGCCGAGGGCGTCGTAGGCGTAGGTGACGGGACGGCCGTCCGTCAGCTCGGTCTTGACCATGCCCCGGCGGTCGTACTGGTAGCGGAGTTCGCCGTCCGGGCCGGCTGCCTCCAGCAGGCGCCCGGCCCGGTCGTAGGCGTACGTCGTCACCCGGCCGTCGACGTCCTTGGCGACCACCTGGCCGAGCCGGTCGCGCTCGAACGAGACGGTCCCGCCGAGCGCGTCGCCCCGGGCGGCCAGCCGGCCCGCGGCGTCCACCCGGTACGTGAGGGTGCGGCCGTCGAAGTCGGTCTCGGAGACGACGTTGTCGGCGGCGTCGTACTCGTAGGTCCAGGCCAGCCCCTGCGGGCCGGTGACGCGGGTGAGGCGCAGCGCGGCGTCGTGCTCGAACTCGTAGCGCGCGCCGTCGGGTCGCGTACGGGCGGCCGGCAGGTCGAAGTGGGTGTACTCGAAGCGGGTGACGCCACCGGACGGGTCGGTGCGGGTGAGCAGGTTGCCCTCGCCGTCGTGGGTCCACGACTCGGTGGCGCCGTCGGGACCGGTGCGCCGGGCGAGCTGCCCGTCTGCGTCCCACTCCAGGCGGGTGACGCCGCCCACCGGATCGGTGACGCGGATCGGCCTGCCGAGGGCGTCCCGCTCCGTGCGGGTGAGGGCGCCGACCGGGTCGGTCACCTCCACGGGCAGCCCCGCCGCGTCACACACCACGTGCGTCGTGGATCCGAGAGGGTCCGTGATCGAGGTGAGGCGGCCGGTGTGGTCGTACGTGTAGCGGGTGGTGGCGCCGGCCTGGTCGGTGATCGCCGTGCGGTTGCCGCGCTCGTCGTACGCGTGGACCATACGTGTGCCGTCGGGGCTGATGACCTCCACCGGCAGGCCGAACGGCCCGCGCACCGTGCGCAGTTGGCTGCCGTCGGGGCGGACGGCGGAGACGACCCGGCCCTCCTCGTCGTAGGCGAAGGCGGTGGTGAGGCCCAGCGGGTCGGTGCGGGCCACGAGGTTGCCGCTCGTGTCGTGGTGGAACCGCGTGGTGTGGCCGAGCGGGTCGGTGGTGGCCAGGACGTGGCAGCCGGGGCCGATCAGATGCCGGGTGGCCCGGCCGTCGGCGGTGGTCAGGACCGTCGTGCGGTGACCGGTCTCGGCGTCCGGTTCGGTGTAGGTCAGGGTGATCTGGACGTGACCCGCCTCGCCGCCCTCCGCCACGACGCGGTCGCGGTCGTCGTAGACGTAGTCGTAGCGGCTTCCGTTGGAGTCGATCCAGGCGATGACGCGGCGGCGGTCGTCGTAGAGGAAGGTGGTGACGGCGCCCGACGGCTTGGTGACCGTGGTGAGGTCGCGGTCCTGGTAGCCGTAGCTCATCAGCGGCAGATCCGTCCCGCCCTCGCCCGCGCCGACCAGGGACAGGCCGGTGACCAGGCCGTCGGTGACGGACAGGTTCACCCGGTGGCCGGCCGAATGGACCAGGGCCAGCGGCAGTCCGTCCTCGCCGCGGTCGACTTCGACGGCGTGGCCGTTGCGTTCGGTGATGCCCGACAGCCAGGCCACGCCGTCGCCTCCTGGTTCGCCCCCGGACGGGGCGGTGAAATGGAAGGCCAGGCCGCTGTCGAGGGCGGTGACCGTGTAGCCGCCATCGGTGTCGCGGGCCAGCAGCGTGCGGGCCCGGCCCGTCTCCGGCCGGGTGGGCGAGCCCGGGACCGGGTGCGGGTACGGCACCAGAAGTCCTTCGGCGGTGACGTGGACGACGCCGATCGCGTCGATCTCCAGACGCTCGTCGACCGTGGACGTCCACGCGGGCCCCAGGAAGCGGCCGGCCGTGCAGCCCGACTCGGTGCGGCGGGTGAAGAGCAGCGGCAGGATGCCGGGGATCACGAGGTCGGTCTGGGGCAGGAACATCCGGCCCGAGGCGAGGTCCACCGGGTCCGTGCCCTCGGCCGGGCGCTCCCCGTCCGGTCGGCTGTGGGTCCCGTCCGGGGCGTCGTCGATCAGGCGACGCAGCCGCGCGGCGTCGGCGGCCTCCTCGGCGATCCGCACGCCCTTCACCGCGGCGCCGCCGCCCCCGGTGGCCGCGGTCAGGGCGAGGTCGGGGATCAGCCGGCCGAAGCCCTCGGCCGGGTCCTTCATGAAGTCCTTGACCATCTGGGTGCCGGTGCCGACCGGGTCGTTGGCGGCCACCACCAGACCCGCGGCCAGGCTGTTGAGGGACGTGGCGTACTCGGCCGGGTGCGTGATGTTGTACGGGTCCATGGGGTTGACGCTGCGGACGAAGTTCAGCAGCCCCGCCGTGCCCTTGACGACACCGCCGCCGACATGGTCGCCCATGAGCTGGAGCTCCTGCATCCCGTCGCCCAACTGCTCGGCGTAGGACGGCTTCTGCGGGGCCATGTCGCGGGCGGCGCGGACCGCCGTGCGCGCGGTCTCCGCCGCCGAGTTGCGCTGCTTGCGGGCCTCGGCCAGAACGTCCTGGGCCTCCTGCATCAGCTTCTTGCCTGGGTCGTCGAACGTCGCCGTGGGCTTGGGAGGGAGCGAGGCCGGGTCGCGTTTGTCGGCGGGCTGGGCGTTGTAGCGATCGACGGCTTTGTTGTAGTCGTCGACCTTCTGGCGGTGGGCGTCGGCTGCGTCCTCGGAGGCCTTGACGCCCTCCTTCCACTTGTCGATGGCCGTCTGTGCCTGTGCCTGCGCCCAGGTCACGGTGCCAGCGAACGCGTCCAGCGCGCCGACCGCCTTCGCGCAGGCGTCGGCGGCGGTGTACCACTTGGGCGGCTGGGTGCTCACCGCGGTGCGCAGCGCGTCGGCCGTCTCACCCTTGAGCCGGGACGAGTCGAGGCCCTTGAGACCGTCGCCGGCGTCGTCGAACGCTGACTGGAAGGCTCGGAGTTTCGTGGCGGTGGAGGTGATCTCGCTCGGGCTGCCGTAGATCAGCTCGGTCTTGTCCTCGGTCTGCCCGAGGTCCATCTCGTCGACCTCGGCGCCCAGCCGGTTGGCGACCGAACGGGACTGTTCACGCACCCAGTCCGCGCCGGACTCCCAGCCGACGTCGTCCAACCGGTCGGCGGTCCAGTCGCCCGCGTCCTCGACCCGGTCGCCCACCCACTCGACGCCGTCCTCGACCGCGTCCTCGACCGAGTCGGGCGTGATGTCACTGATGAAGTCGCCGATGCCCACCGTCAGTTCCCCCCGGACTCACCCTGCTGCCGCTCCTGCTGGGCGCGTTCCTCCGGCGAAGGGCCGAAGGTGTCGTCCAGTGCCTGGTTCCACTGGTCGTCGGAGATGCCGAGAGCGTCGTTGAGCACGCGCGACTGCTGACCGCCGTGGCCCTCGGTGAGCACCGTGCGGCCGGTGTCCTTCCACGTCTGCTCCATGTCCTGGCCCGCCTTGTCGAACGATTCGGCGCTCCAGTCCGGGTCCAGGTAGTCCGGCGTGAAGATGTCGCCCCAGTTCTGCTGGGCGATCTCCTCCTCACTGGCGTGCGGGTTCCCGCCGAACAGGGAGTTGGCGCCCACCTTGAGCGTGGCCGCGACGTACTGGTCGTGCTCCCACTGGGTGCCCGCTGCCAGGCCGAGGCGGTTCGCGAGCGCACTGGCGTCGTGCACCAGGGCGCGCACGCCCCACTCCCAGCGCTCGCAGAAGTCCTCGAAGTCGACCGCGAGGCCGTGGTGCCCGGCCTCCATCCCGGTCATCGCCAGTTCAGAGAAGCCCTTCCCCAGCACCGACCCGGTGGCGCCGCCGAGTTCACCGAGCTGGTCGATGGTCGCGCCCACGCCCTGGGTGAACTTGGCGACGGACGCCTTGTCGAGCCGCAGGTCCGGTCCCTCACCGCTCATGACCGCGGCCCCTCTCCCGCCGCGCCGGCGTCGACGGCGGCCGCGTCCGGCACGATGCCGACGACCGGCGGGAAGAACATCGACCCGTCCTCGGTGGCGATGTCGACGGCGAGACCGGCGGGCTCGCCCAGGGCGGGCACGATCTCGTCGACGATGCGCGCGCCCAGCAGCGCCGCGTAGTCCATGGGCTCGTCACCGCGCGTGTGGCGCAGGGCGAACCGGGCCAGGGCGGCCTCGTCGGTGAACCCGCAGATCCACCGCACCCCGCCCGAACGCACCGACCACAGAACTCCGTCGGCCATCGGCACCAGGAGCACCGAGCGTCTCATCTCGCCGACCAGAGCACGCGGGTCGTCGCCTCCGCTCCTCCGCTCGGCGATGCGTTCGGCGAGCGCCGCCTTCGGCTGCTGCACGGTTCCTCCCCGGTCGTGGGTGGTCGTAGGTGGTCGTAGGTGACTGATGGCACCGTAGAGCAGGACGCGCGAGAAGAAGCCGGCGGTTCTGTCGAGGTGTACCCGAGCCGACTCGCCCCGCGCGGCCGTGGCAGGGGCACGGGGAACCGACCTCGGTGTGACACGGCGGTCTTCGGTCCGACGCGGTGCTCTTCGGTCTGAAACGGTTGTTTTCGGTCCTAAGCGGTGGTCTTCGGTACGAAGGTGTCGGATTCTGTCGTCGGTGCGACGCTGACCTCGTTCCGGTTCGTGCCCGAGTCGCGCCAGGTCATACGCGAGTCGCGCTCAGGTCGCACCCGATTCGCGCCCAGGTCGCACCCGGTTCGCGCACGGGCCGTGCCCGATTCGTGCACAGGCCGCACCCGAGTCGCCCCCACGGCGAAGATCCGCCACAATGGGCGCCCATCGACCGTTCGTCCGCACCGAACCACCCGAGGTTTCCCGTGACCCACTCCGTGGCCCGCGAGCCGCAGCGGCGTAATTCGCGGTCCAACCGGGCGCGCATCCTGGCCACGGCCCGGCAGGAGCTCGGCCGGAACCCGGACGTCACCCTGGAGGAGATCGCGCGGGCCTCCGGCGTCGTACGACGGACCCTCTTCGGCCATTTTCCGGGGCGGGCGGCGTTGTTGGAGGCGCTCGCGGAGGAGGCGTCCGAGGCGTTGTGTGGCGCGCTGGCGGTCGCGGCGGCGCCGCAGGAGCCGGCCGAGCGGGCGCTCGCGCACTTCGTGCACACGATCTGGCCGGTGGGCGACCGCTACCGGCTGCTCCTCGCGCTGGCCCGGCGTGACCTGGGCGACGAGCGTGTCGCCGAGATCCTCGCCCCCGCCCGAGACGAGGTCACCGCCATCCTGGCGCGCGGGCAGCGCGACGGTGTCTTCCACACGCAGCTGCCGCCCGCCGTGCTGAGCGCGGGGCTCGAGGCGATGCAGGTCGCGCTGCTGGAGGAGGTCAACACCGGGGCGTTGGAGGACGACGGGACCCGGACGGCCGTCGTGACACTCGTCGCGGCAGGTGTGCCGGAGGAGCGGGCCCGGGCCGTGGTCGGGGAGGTCGCGTCGTCGGCGGCAGCGGCGGCGGCAGTGGCAGCGGTGGCCGAGCCGGGGCCTGAGGAGCCCGGATCGCCGTAGGGCCCGGCCTTTCCGTTCCGTGCTCAGAGGTCCTCCAGAGATCCTTAGAGGCCCCGGAAGTCCCCAGAAGTCCTCAGAGGTCCTGGTTCGACGACGTCTCGTCCGGCCGGAAGGTGACCGACCTGCCCGTGAAGCGGGCGTCCAGGCCGGTGGCGGTGGCGGTCACGGAGCGCAGGCTCAGGCCGTCGGGGAGGTTCCGCAGCTGGATCGGCTGCGCGAAGACCTGGTCGAGCACCGCCTGCCCCAGCGCGGGCAGCACGCCGCCATCGACCTGGAAGTCGTCGAACGCGATCCGGTTGCCGGACGCAGCCGAGACGGTCGTGGTCACCGTGATCCGCCCGCCCCCGAGAGGCAGCAGGACGTCCGCGCTGATCCGGCCCGGGCCCGTGCCCTGGGACACCTCCAGACCGAGGGCGTCGGACACGTCCCGGTACGTCAGGCGGGCGGTCGCCTCCGCGGAGCGGGCCCGCGCCTCGCTGTCGTCGTCGGATGTGGTCAGCCCGTCCAGCCGTAGGTCGAGTTCGGACAGCGGCAGCGGGCGGGCCGACCCGTCGGCGGGGATGTCGTGGGCGGTGATGTCCACCCGCCGCAGGGTCCCGGAGGCCACCTGCGTCAGGACGGGGAACCCGCGCACGTGAACCTCGGGCCGCGCCGGGGTGTCCATGCCCTCCTGGAACGCCTTCGCCGTTCGGGACTCCACCCGTGCCGTCACGAGTCGGTCGACCGCGACGGGGAGCAGGACCAGCGTGAGCAGGGCGGCGAGGGCGATGGCGGTGGCGGACGGTCGCCGCCGGCGTCGGGTGCGGGGCGCTTCGGGTGTGTCGTAGGACGCGCCGGTCTCGTACGTGGGCTGGTACATCAACTCTCCTTCACGGCAGGCGGCTTGGTCTGCGGGCGGTGTGCGGGCGGCGGGCGGCGGGCGCCATGCGGTCGAGGCCGCGGTGTCGCGGTGTCGCCTTCGGTGTCCGCGGCGGCGATCAGGGCGAGGAAGCAGCGGCAAGAAGGCGGTGCGGGACTGTCATGTCCCGGGTGGTGGTGAGGAGTTCGCCCCGGCGAGCGGCGTGAAGGCCTGGCGGGTGAGCCGGTGAGCGAGCGCGATGCGGGAGCCCGGTGAGCGAGCCCGATGAGCGTGCGGTATCGGCCGTCCGTCGCCCAGGAGGTGAGGACGGAGCGTGCCAGGGCACCCGTGGCGTCGGGGATCTCTGCGGTCTCGGCGGTCTCGGCGCACTCGGGGATCTTGGTGGGGCCGCCGTCGGGGCCACGGCCCGGATCCCGCAGCGGCGATCGGCCGGTCACTTCGCCTCCTCTGGGCTCGGAAGGGCGGGTCGGTGTGCAGCGGGCGTCGGGGTGACGAGACGGCGGGTCAGTGGGGCGGCAGGGATGACCGAAGGGCGGGTCACGAAATATTTGCACACCAGTGGGCAATAAACTAGTCTGCACATCAACGGGCAATTAAATCGTCCTCCGAGGAGCCCCCCATGCCCTTCCCCGTCCGCACACCCGTCGAGAAGATGACCGGGCCGTACGCCAAGCGCTGGTCGGCGCTGATCGTGCTCTGCCTGAGCCTGTTGATCGTGGTCATGGCCAACACCTCGCTGATCGTGGCCGCGCCGGACATGACCATGGACCTGGGCCTGAGCAGCAGTGACCTTCAGTGGGTGATCGACGGCTATACGGTCCCGTACGCCGCGCTGATGCTGGTGCTGGGGTCGATCGGCGACAAGTACAGCCGTCGTGGCGCGCTCGTCACCGGGCTGGTGGTCTTCGCGGGCGGTTCGGTGATGGGCAGCCTGGTGGACCAGACCGAGTTGGTCATCGCGGCCCGCGCGATCATGGGCGTCGGTGCCGCGGTCGTCATGCCGGCCACGCTGTCGCTGCTGGTCGCGATCTTCCCCCGGCGTGAGCGGGCCAAGGCCATCACCGCCTGGACGGCCACCTCGGGGCTCGCCATCGCCGTCGGTCCGCTGGTCGCCGGCTGGCTGCTCCAGGACCACGCGTGGGGCTCGACCTTCCTGATCAACGTCCCCATCGCGGTCGCCGCCGTCGTCGGCGCGCTCGCGCTGGTCCCGCCGTCCAAGGCGGCGGGCATGGGCCGGATCGACTACGTCGGCGCACTGCTGTCGATCGTCTCCGTCGGCTCGCTGGTGTACGCGACCATCGAGGGCCCGCACTTCGGCTGGGGCGCCGGTCCGATCGCCGCGGCCGTGGTCGCCGGGGTCGGCCTGGCGGGGTTCGTGGCCTGGGAGCTGCGGCACCCGCATCCGATGCTGGACGTCCGCAGGTTCCGGCTGCGTCCCTTCAGCGGTTCGATGCTCGCGGTCCTGTTCTTCTTCTTCGGCACCTTCGGCGCGATCTACTACTCCACCCAGTTCCTCCAGTTCGTGCTGAACTACGACGCGCTGCAGACCGGTGTACGGCTGCTGCCGCTGGCCGGCGCGGTCTTCGTCGGCGCCGCGGTGACCGGGCGGCTGACCCCGAAGCTGGGCGTGCGGGCGATGGTCGTGTCCGGCATGGTGATCGGCACCGCGGGCGTCTTCATGCTCACCCGGGTCGACACGGGTTCGACGTACGCGGACTTCCTCGCGCCGATGATGATGCTGGGCTTCGCGATCGGCCTGAGCGTGTCGCCGGCGACCGACACGATCATGGGCTCGTTCCCGGAGAGTGAGCTGGGCGTCGGCGGCGGCGCCAACGACACCGCGCTGGAGCTGGGCGGTTCGCTCGGCATCGCGATCCTCGGCTCGCTCCTCGGCACCGCGTACCGCGACGAGCTGACCGACCTGGTCGGCGGCAACCTCCCGGCCACCGCGCTGGAGACCGCCAAGGACTCGGTGGGCGGTGGCCTGGCGGTCGCCGAGCAGGTCGCGAAGGACCCCGCCGGTGGGGTGCAGCAGGCGCAGGCCCTGGTCGAGGCTGTGCACGAGGCCTTCGCGCACGGTGTCGCCCAGACCAGCCTGGTCGGCGGGATCATCATGGCCGCCGGCACGATGATCGTCTTCGCGGTCCTGCCCGGCCGCAAGGCCTCCGTGGACACGGAGGCGTCGGAGCGGCTGGAGGGGGCGGACCAGGACGCGGACGCGACCGCGGAGGAGTACTCCGACGCCGCCCGGTAGGACGGCCCACTCTGCCGCCTGCCGCCTGCCTGTCTGCTGCCTGCCGGCCCGCCGGTCGCCCGTTCTCGCCCCGCCGTGGTGTTCCTCGGAACTCCGCCGGTGGGGCGTCCGGCGTCTCCCGCGGATCATCTCGGCCGAGTTCCTCGCGGCGCGGAGCGGGCGGCCGTCAACCCGAGGGGTCGGCGGCCGTCAAGCTGTCGGGGCTCAGGGCTGCTCAGGGCTACTCAGGGCCGTCCAGGACTGCCCAGCGCTGCTCAGCGGCGCTCAGATATGTACGTGCCCAGGGGCTGGGGAGGGCGGAGCGGCGTCCGGGACTTCAGTCCGAGACGGTGGCCGGCTGCGGCTCCGACTCCGCCGCCGCGTCCGTCGCCGCCTTGGGCATCAGCCCGCTCATCGCGGCGCACTGCTCGGGCCCCATGACATGGGCCAGCGCCCCCGTCACCGTCTCGGCCAGGGCGCCGGACGCCTCCCGGAGCATGGCCCGGGCCTTTTCGGTGAGGGCCACCTCCACGCCGCGCTTGTCCTCGCACACGGACCTGCGGGTGACGAGACCGGCGTGCTGCAGGCAGGCGATCTGGTACGTCAGCCGGGTCTTGGGCCGTCCCAGCAGTTCCGCGACGCGGGTCATGCGGAGGCCGCCCTGGGGCTGCTCCGCCAAGAGGCACAGGACCAGGAACTCGTCGTGCGAGACGTCGAGCCGCTCCTTGACCACCGAACGCAGCCGCTGCTCCACGGCGCCCGTCGCGGCCAGCAGCAACATCCAGCCACGCAGCTCGGGCGGCAGGAGGCCGGCCCCGGCGCCCTGCGCGGACGGGCATGGAGGCAGGTCGGCGGGGTGTTCAGGGGAATCGGCCATGGTTCGAGTGTATCTCTAGTCCAAATTTGCATGACCCTGTTGTTCAGATTTGGATAACCGGCTAGCGTGGCCATGACCCTTATCCAGATGTGGAACACCAAGGAGAACGTCCATGACCGTCGCCGTGGAAACCGGACTGTGGCAGCTCGACGCGGGCGCCTCCACCGTCGCCCTGAAGCACAAGGCGATGTGGGGCCTGGTCACTGTCAAGGGCGTCTTCGCCACTGTCGGCGGCGGGGGCGAGGTGGCCGCCGACGGGACCGTCACCGGCACCCTGGTCCTGGACGCGGCCTCTGTCGACACCAAGAACGCCAAGCGGGACACGCACCTGCGCAGCGCGGACTTCTTCGACGTCGAGAAGCACCCCGAGATCACCTTCGCGGTGCGCGCCGCCGAACTCGGTGCCGACGGGGTCGTGAAGGTGTCCGGCCAGCTGACGGTGCGCGGCATCAGCCGGCCGCAGACCTTCACCGCTCGCCTGAGTCAGGCGGACGCCGACGCGGTCACCCTGGACGCGACCTTCACCGTGGACCGGAACGAGTTCGGCGTGACCCTGAACCAGTACGGCATGATGGGCGGCCTGACGACGATCACCACCACGCTCCGTTTCACGCGCACGGTCGCCGCCTGAGTCGTCGCCTGACGCAACGTCAGTGAGTGTTCACACGCAGGGTTTTGCCCACGACCGCGCTCGACGACGTCCATGGCGTCGAGCGCGGACGTGGATGCGGCGCCGGTGGGGGCGCGGATGCCGGCGCGGGCAGTCAGATCCGAACGTCCGGGCCCGCAGCGTTGACCTCCCTGCGGGCGACCGGAGTTCGTAGTTCGCGAGAACGCTGTCACCCGTGGTGCCGACATCAAGTGCCATGTGCAAGGCGGCAGTCGCGAAGGTCCGTCGGCCGTCAGCGCGGCCACTGTGATACGAGTCGCCCTCTCGCGTGCGCCGGCCGGCCTGAGCGGGCGCGGCTACCCGACGCGAGGACCGAGCCGACGCACGAACGGCACCGGCAGCAGCACCAGCGACGGCAGCGCTAGCAGCACCAGCACCAGCAGCAGCACCGGCACCACCAGCGCCAGCAGTACCAACAGCATCAGCACCAGCAGCGCCGCCGCCGCCGTCAGCATGCTCGCGTGCCCGGCCCGCACCGGGAGCCGGTGGCTGTCGCCGGTGAAGCGCAGCGACACGCCCACGGGGGCCGTGGTCATGGATCGCCGCGCCCTGGGCGGCGGCAGCGTGATCCCCCGTGACTTTGCCCAGTACGCGGTTTCGCAACGTCATCGTGGCTGGTGGGCGGGGCGCGCCCGGAGGCGAGGATTCCCCCCGTGGCCTCGCTGCGAACCCCCTGCACGGCACCGGAGACGGTGGCGGTCCGTGTCGCTGTTGGGCTGAACGGGTGACTTGGCGTAAGAATGGCTGGTGCAGGCATTGAAGGCGAGTCAGTTCGGGGGGTGCCGGTGAACCGTTACGACGTCACCGATGAACAGTGGGAAGGCCTCGCGCAGGTTGTTCCGCTGCGAGGCCGGGACGCGTGGCCGTCGGCGGTGAGCCACCGCTCGCTCCCCGACGCGGAGACGGAGACCAGGCGCCGTTTCGTGGTGCTGCGGGTCAATGTCTTCGCGGACGCCCGCGAGGTCGCCGAGACGCTGATGTCGGGCATCCCGGTGCTGCTCGACCTGACGGGCGCGGAGACCGACACCGCCAAGCGTGTCCTGGACTTCTCCACCGGAGTGGTCTTCGGCCTGGCCAGCGGCATGCATCGGGTCGACCGCAACGTCTTCCTGCTGACCCCGCCGGGCACCGAGGTCAGCGGAATCATGGAGGGGGCGGGGGTTCCCGGGGTCTGAGCCGAGGCTGAGCGGATCGTGGGCGTCGAGTGACCGCGCCGAGCGCGGCGCTCGGCGTTCTGCGCTCGGCGGCCTTCCGGCCCGTCGGCGCGCCGCCTTCACCGCTCCCGCCGCATGTCGCGCTCTCCGCGACCGATGTCGGGGTCGCTCGATCGTAGGAAGCTTCTCGGGGCGGAACGGTTCGTCTGGTGGCGGAGTCCTACGGTCCGGATATGCCCTCGCCGTATGCCTCCCCCGCCGCCTTTTCCGCTGTCTCTTCCGCGCCCTTATCCCACCCGACGTCCGACCACCCGACGTCCGACGCGCCGCCGTTCGACAGTCCGCCGTCCGACGGTCCGCCGTCCGGGGACGTTGCCCCTACCGTGCCCGCGCAGGCGCAGCCAGCGGCGGAGGGCCACGTTTCGCCAGCGGCGGAGGGGCAGGTTCCGTCAGTGGCGGAGCGCCACGCTCCGTCTTCCGCGCCGGGTCCCCGTACGACGTCCGCCCAGGTGCGTCACGTCCGGCCCTGCGTCACCGAACTGCGGCTCTCCGCCTTCGCGGGGCATCGGCGGGCGCGCTTTCCGCTGGGGCCGGTCACGCTGTTCGTCGGGGCCAGCGGGAGTGGCAAGAGCAGCGCGCTGCGGGCCTACGAGGCGCTGGCCCGGCTGGGGGGCGGGGCCCCGCTCGCCGAGGTGTTCGCCGACCCGGCCGCGTGTGTGCCGCAGGGGGCGCGGCCGGATGCCCAGCGGCGTCGGGGGTTCCGCATCGGATGCACGGCCGACGGACCCGGCGGACCGGTTCGGCTCGACGTCGCCGTGCAGGCCGAGCCCGAGCTGCGCATCGTCGGGGAGCGGCTGAGCGCGGCGGGTGTCGTGCTGCTGGAGACGGCGCTGCGCGATCCCGGGCGCCGCTCGGTACAGGCGGCCTGGCACACCGGCGGCTCCGCGCCCGTGACGCGCGCCCCCCTGCCCGACGACCGGCTCGGCACCGCCCTGCTGCCGCTGCGCGTGGCCGGCAAGACCGACGGACAGCGGCAGGTGCTCGCCGCCGCCGAACAGATGGTCGTCGCCCTGCGGTCCGTCTTCGCCTGCGATCCGCAGCCCGACTGGATGGGGGTCCCCGTCCCCACCGGCTCCGGCCGACTGCTCACCGGCTGCGACAACCTCGCCGACGTCCTCTGGCGCACCCGCGAGGAGTGCGGACGGCGGCACGCGCAACTGGTGGCCGCGCTGTCGGCCGGATTTACCGGACCGGTCGTGGACCTGCGCGCCGAGCCGTTGGCCGACGGTACGGTCCGCGCGCTGCTCCACCGCGCCGACGGCAGCCGCACGGAGCTCGCCCGGCTGGGATACGGCGAGCTGCGCTATGTCGCCCTGGCCTTGGTGCTGCTCACCGGGCCGGGCGTCCTCGACGTGGACCCGGCCGGCGAGGTGCCCGCCGCGATGCAGACCCTCACCCTGCTCGCGGACGGCCTCGACCGGGGCCTCGACGTACGACAGCGCGCCGAACTGCTGCGGCTGGCGGTGCGGATGGCCGAGCGCGGGCACATCCGCTGCGTCGGCGCGGTCGGCGACGGGTACGGTGCCGCCGGGACGGAGGGAGTGACGGTGGTACACCTGGGTCCGTGACAGAACAACACCTCGACGTGGCGAAGCTCCAGCGCAGACTCGCCGAGTTCGCGGCCGCGCGGAACTGGCAGCCCTTCCACACCCCGAAGAACCTCGTCTCCGCACTCAGCGTGGAGGCGTCCGAACTGGTCGAGATCTTCCAGTGGTTGACGCCGGAGGAGTCGGCGGACGTGATGGCAGACCCGGACACCGCCCACCGGGTGACGGACGAGGTCGCCGACGTGCTCGCCTATCTGCTCCAGCTCTGTGAAGTGCTCGGTGTCGATCCGCTGGCCGCGCTGGCCGCGAAGATCGACCGCAACGAGCACAGGTTCCCTGCGCCGTAGGTGTTGCCGTAGCGGTGCCGTAGCGGCGCCTCGGAAGTGAGCCGAGCACTCCGTTTTCACTCTCCGGAGTCAGCAGGCGGACCGAAATCGATTTGTTGTCCACAGATTTCGGTCTTCCTCTGGCTTTTCGTCCCACAGACCCTCACTCTGGGTAGTGGACTGGTGGACACGGGTGTTCGGGCGGACGTGCGGGCAGCACGTCGGGGCAGACGGGGGCAGCGCATGGACGCGGTGCGGCTCATCCTGACGAGCAGGCGCGCGCTCGCGGGCAGCGGCGACGGAGCGAGGATCCTCGCGGAGGTGTGGCAGGCGCAGGCCCTGGCGCAGGCGATCGGCAGTCGCCTCGCCGTCTCGGGCCCGCCCGAACTGCGCGGCGAGGCACTGGGACTGACCGAACTGGCGGGCAGAGGCTGCGGTGTGCTGGGCGCGCCGGACCTCGACCCCGGTGATCTGCTCGCCGCACGGCTCACCGAACTGGACGACGCCCGCCGGGCGCTGATCGATCTGAGCGGCCTGCTGGGCGAGGTCGGCATCGCCCTGGTCGGCCTGGCGAGCTCGGCGGACGACCAGGGCACGTACTGGAAGTGCATGGAGGCCATCGACGCGGCGGACGAGTCCAGGGACCGGGTCCTGGAGATGCTGCGCAAGTTGGCGGCGAGGGAGGAACGGGAGGAGAGAGAGGGCGCGCTACCGGAGAGGTAGGCAAACCCGACCTGTCCGGTGCTCGGGGAGAGGGAGAGGAGAAGGGGCGGGGGGGAGGGGGGAGGGGGGAGAGGGAAGGGGGTCAGCCCGTCGTGCCGCCTTCGTCGCTCGGCATCCGCCGCGCGCCCCCGGGCGGGGCAGGGGACCGGTGGGGTTGACGGGAGGGCCGGAGTGCAGGATGGGGGTATGGATCTGCGTATCTTCACCGAACCCCAGCAGGGGGCGACCTACGACACCCTCCTCACCGTGGCCAAGGCCACCGAGGACCTCGGGTTCGACGCCTTCTTCCGGTCCGACCACTACCTGAAGATGGGTGACGTGAGCGGCCTCCCGGGCCCCACGGACGCCTGGATCACCCTCGCCGGGCTCGCCCGCGAGACCAAGCGCATACGCCTCGGCACGCTGATGACGGCCGGCACCTTCCGGCTGCCCGGCGTCCTCGCCATCCAGGTCGCGCAGGTGGACCAGATGTCCGGCGGGCGCGTCGAACTGGGCCTGGGCGCCGGCTGGTTCGAGGAGGAGCACGCGGCGTACGGCATCCCCTTCCCGAAGGAGAAGATCGGCCGGCTGGAGGAGCAGCTGGAGATCGTCACCGGCCTGTGGGCGACGGAGCTCGGCAAGACCTACGACTTCCACGGCACGTACTACGACCTCACCGACTCGCCCGCGCTGCCCAAGCCCGCGCAGGCGAGGATCCCGGTGCTGATCGGCGGCACCGGCGCGACCCGCACGCCGCGGCTGGCCGCCCGGTTCGCCGACGAGTTCAACATGCCGTTCGGCTCGGTCGAGGACAGTGAGCGCCAGTTCGGCCGGGTACGGACCGCCGCGGGGGAGATCGGCCGGGCGGCCGACGCGATCACCTTCTCCAACGCCCTCGTCGTCTGCGTCGGAAAGGACGACCAGGAACTCGCCCGGCGCGCCGCCGCGATCGGCCGCGAGGTCGACGAGCTGAAGGCCAACGGGCTGGCGGGCTCCCCGGCCGAGGTCGTCGACAAGATCGGCCGCTACGCCGAGGCCGGCTCTCAGCGGTTCTACCTCCAGATCCTCGATCTCGACGACCTGGACCACCTGGAGCTGATCTCCGCCCAGGTGCAGGCGCAGCTGACCTGACATCTGGTACGGCGATCAGGGACGCGGGACGGCGGCGTGCCCCGGCCCGGCTTGGACATCGTTGTCCTCCTTGTCCGGCGGCCGGGACGCGCCGACGATCGTCTGTGACACGGCTGTGACCGGAGGTGTGGCTTCCGTCACGGTCGCTGCGGCCGGGCGCTGATGAGCTGGCCGGATGCGCAGACCCCTCCCGCTTCTCCCGGCCCTCGCCGCCGTGCTGCTCCTCACGGCATGCGGATCGGAACACGCCGGCGCGCAGGACGACGGCGTCGGCACGAGCGGCTCGACGCCACGGACCCAGGTCACCGAGCCCCTGGTGGACGGGGTCCGGATCACCTCGGTGACCGTCCCCTCCGCCGCCGCGACCCCCGGCGCTTCCGGCGACGGCCTCGTCGAGGCCGAACGCCTCCCGAACGGGCTCGCCGCCGACTCCGGTATCTCGGCCGCCTACGAGGTGACCAACTCCGGAACCGAAGAGCTGACGTACACCGTCCGCTTCGACTTCACGACGAGCGCGGGCGAGGTCATGAGCAACGAGAAGGTGACCGTGCGCTCGGTGGGGGCCGGCCGGACGGTACGGGGGACCGTCCGACCGGGGATGCTCGCACCGGGAGCGTCCGCGGTGACGGCGGTGAAGGTCGGCGAGGTGACCAAGGTCCCGGCGGACGAGGCGCCGACCGAGGCCGGGGTCTGCCCGCCCTCGGGGATCCGTGTCTCGGCCGACGACGGCGACGCCGCGATGGGGCTGCGCGTCGTGGGACTCGTCCTGGAGAACTGCGGACAACGGGACTACACCCTCGACGGCTATCCGCAGGTGAGCCTCCTGAACGAGGACCATGAGCCGGTCGACGGCGTCAAGATCTTCAAGGGCGGCGGCGGCATCTCCACCGTCGCCGGGTTCGACGACCCGCCCCGGCCCGTCACCCTGAAGCCCGGCGAACGTGCGAGCGCCGGACTGATGTGGCGCAACACCACCGGCTCAGGCACCGCGGTCGACGTCCCCTACGTGAGGGTGCGAGCCAGGTCCGACGCCGCGCCGGTGACGGTGACCCCCCACCTGGACCTCGGCACCACCGGAAAACTGGGCGTGAGCCCGTGGCGAAGCACGCCGGAGTAGCCGACGGCGGGGCGGAACGGCGGAGGTCCGGCGATTTCTCCTGCCCACCGGCACCCCCTCGCCCCTCTCCCCCCCCCGCCACGCCTTAGGCCCGGTGTCTGACCAGCACGGACAGGTGTCGACCGGCCGGGAAAATCGCGAGTGGCGCGGAAACGTTCTCTGTACGTTGTAGGGGTGCGCGAGCGCACGATCAGCGCTTCCGCTCCTCCTTCCGAACCCTACCGAGGCACCCACGTGTTCCTGACGATCAGCACCACCGGCACTCCCGAACGCCCCGCCACCGACCTGGGCTTTCTGCTGCACAAGCATCCCGACAAAACGCAGGCGTTCTCCACCTCCTACGGCAAGGCCCACGTCCTCTACCCCGAGGCCGATGCCGAGCGCTGCACGGCGGCGCTGCTGCTGGAGGTGGACGCCGTGGCGCTGGTCCGGCGCGGCAAGGGCAAGGGCCGGGGCGGCGCTCCGGACGCGGCCCTCGCCCAGTACGTCAACGACCGCCCCTACGCGGCCTCCTCGCTGCTCGCGGTCGCCCTGAGCGGCGTGTTCTCCAGCGCGATGCGCGGCGTGTGCGCGGCGAAGCCGGAACTCCCTTCGCAGACACGGCCGTTGCGGGTCGAGGTGCCCGCACTGCCCGCACGCGGCGGCGCTGATCTCGTCCGCGGTCTCTTCGAGCCGCTCGGCTGGGCGGTGAGCGCCGAACCGGTGGCCCTCGACCCGGAGTTCGAGGAGTGGGGTGACTCGCGGTACGTGAGCCTGGTCCTGGAGTCGGAGGCCCTCACCGTCGCCGAGGCCCTGCGGCACCTGTACGTCCTGCTGCCCGTCCTCGACGACGCCAAGCACTACTGGGTGTCCTCCGACGAGGTCGACAAGCTGCTGCGCGCCGGTGAGGGCTGGCTGTCCGACCACCCCGAGCAGAAACTGATCACCAGTCGTTACCTCTCCCGCCGCTGGTCGCTGACCCGGCAGGCGATGGAGCGGCTGGAACTGGTCCGGCTCGCCGAGGCCGACGACAGCGAGGTCGAGGAGATCGACAACGCGGTCGAGCCCGAGGCCGAGACGGAGGACCGCCCGACCCCGCTGGCCGTGCTGCGCCGCGAGGCGATCGTCACGGCGCTGACGGAGTCCGGCGCCGCCCGGGTCCTCGACCTCGGCTGCGGGCAGGGCCAGTTGGTGCAGGCGCTGCTGAAGGACCCGCGCTTCACCGAGATCGTCGGCGTCGACGTGTCGATGCGGGCGCTCACCATCGCCTCCCGCAGGCTGAAGCTGGACCGCATGGGCGAGCGGCAGGCCTCCCGCGTCCAGCTCTTCCAGAGCTCGCTCGCCTACACCGACGCCCGCCTCAAGGGGTACGACGCCGCCGTGCTCAGCGAGGTGATCGAGCACCTCGACCTGCCCAGGCTGCCCGCCCTGGAGTACGCGGTGTTCGGTGCGGCCCGTCCGCGCACGGTCCTGGTGACCACCCCGAACGTCGAGTACAACGTCCGTTGGGAGAGCCTCCCGGCAGGCCACGTCCGGCACGGCGACCACCGCTTCGAGTGGACCCGCGAGGAGTTCCGCGGCTGGGCGACCGCGGTCGCCGAACGGCACGGATACGGCGTCGAGTTCGTACCCGTCGGCCTGGACGACCCGGAGGTCGGCCCGCCCACCCAGATGGCCGTCTTCACCATGAGCAGCGTGAACGAGAAGGAGGCGAAGGCAGCATGACCGAGACTCAGGTTTCCACGAAGCAGGGCCGTGTGCTGCCCGTCACCGATCTTTCCCTCGTCGTCCTGATCGGCGCGTCGGGGTCCGGCAAGTCCACCTTCGCCCGCCGCAACTTCAAGCCCACCGAGGTCATCTCGTCCGACTTCTGCCGAGGTCTGGTCTCCGACGACGAGAACGACCAGAGCGCGACCCGGGACGCCTTCGACGTCCTGCACTACATCGCGGGCAAGCGGCTCGCGGCCGGGCGGCGCACGGTGGTCGACGCCACCAGCGTGCAGCAGGACGCCCGCCGCCAGCTGATCGAGCTGGCGAAGCAGCACGACGTGCTGCCCATCGCCATCGTGCTGGACGTGCCGGAGGAGGTGTGCGCCGAACGCAACGCGGCCCGCACCGACCGCGCCGACATGCCCCGCCGGGTCATCCAGCGTCACACCCGCGAACTCCGCCGCTCGCTGCGTCACTTGGAGCGTGAGGGCTTCCGCAAGGTGCACGTCCTGCGGGGCGTCGAGGACATCCAGAACGCCTCGGTCGTCACCGAGAAGCGCTACAACGACCTGACCCACCTCACCGGCCCCTTCGACATCATCGGCGACATCCACGGCTGTGCCCTCGAACTGGAAGGTCTCCTCGGCAAGTTGGGCTACGTGGACGGCGTCCACCCGGAGGGCCGGCAGGCCGTGTTCGTCGGCGACCTGGTGGACCGGGGCCCGGACAGCCCGGGCGTCCTGCGCCGCGTCATGGCAATGGTCAAGTCGGGCGACGCCCTGTGCGTTCCCGGCAACCACGAGAACAAGTACGGCCGTCACCTGCGCGGCCGCAAGGTCCAGCACACCCACGGCCTGGCCGAGACCATCGAGCAGATGGAGAGCGAGAGCGAGGAGTTCCGCACCGAGGTACGGGAGTTCATCGACGGCCTCGTCAGCCACTACGTCCTCGACGGCGGCAGGCTCGTCGTCTGCCACGCGGGTCTGCCGGAGAAGTACCACGGCCGCACCTCCGGGCGCGTCCGCTCGCACGCGCTGTACGGCGACACCACCGGCGAGACCGACGAGTTCGGCCTGCCGGTGCGTTACCCGTGGGCCGAGGACTACCGGGGCCGCGCGGCGGTGGTCTACGGCCACACGCCCGTCCCGGAGGCCACCTGGCTGAACAACACCATCTGCCTGGACACCGGCGCCGTGTTCGGCGGCAAGCTGACCGCGCTGCGCTGGCCGGAGCGCGAGCTGGTCGACGTACCGGCGGAGCGGGTCTGGTACGAGCCGACGAAGCCGCTGCGCTCCGAGGCGCCCGGTGGGCACGACGGACGCCCGCTGGACCTGGCGGACGTGCGCGGCCGACGCATTGTCGAAACCCGTTACGACGGCCAGAACCGTGTCTCGATCCGCGAGGAGAACGCGGCCGCGGCCCTGGAGGTCATGAGCCGTTTCGCGGTGGACCCGCGGCTGCTGCCGTATCTGCCGCCGACGATGGCGCCCACGGCCACCTCGCACGTCGAGGGCTACCTGGAGCACCCGGCGGAGGCGTTCGCGCAGTACGCGCAGGACGGTGTCGCGCGGGTCGTGTGCGAGGAGAAGCACATGGGCTCGAGGGCGGTGGCCCTGGTGTGCCGGGACGCGGAAACAGCGCGTAAGCGTTTCGGAGTGGACGGCCCCACTGGATCCCTCTACACCCGCACGGGCCGGCCGTTCTTCGACGACGAGAGCGTGACGGAGGAGATCCTCGGCCGGATACGGACGGCGGTGGACGAGGCGGGCCTCTGGTCCGAGCTGGCCGCACCCGACAGCGCCTCCGGCACGGTGGACTGGCTTCTGCTGGACGCCGAGCTGATGCCCTGGTCGCTGAAGGCCTCGGGTCTGCTCCGCTCGCAGTACGCGGCCGTGGGCGCCGCGTCCCGCGCGGTCTTCCCGGGTGCCCTGTCCGCCCTGGAAGGCGCGGCGGCACGGGGCGTCGACGTCGAGGGCCTGCTGTCCCGGCAGCGTGAACGCGCTTCCGACGCGGCCGCGTTCACCGAGGCGTACCGGCGTTACTGCTGGACGACGGACGGCCTGGACGGCGTACGCCTGGCCCCGTTCCAGATCCTCGCGGTCCAGGGGCGCAGCCTCGCGGGCCTGCCCCACGACCAGCAGCTGTCGCTCCTCGACCGGCTGGTGGAACACGACAACACGGGGCTGCTCCAGACGACCCGGCGTCTGTACGTCGACACGGCCGACCCCGAGTCGGTCCAGGCCGGCGTCGACTGGTGGCTGGAGATGACGGGCCGAGGCGGCGAGGGCATGGTCGTCAAGCCACTGGGCGCCCTGGTCCGACAGGGGTCCCCCCGTCCGGGCGAGGCCGAGAGCGGGGGAGGGGTGGGCCGGCTGGTGCAGCCCGGCATCAAGTGCCGGGGCCGCGAGTACCTGCGGATCATCTACGGCCCGGAGTACACCCGTCCCGACAACCTCACCCGACTGCGTGGCCGCTTCCTCAACCACAAGAGGTCGTTGGCGATCCGCGAGTACGCCCTCGGTCTGGAGGCATTGGCCCGCCTGGCCGAGGGTGAGCCCCTGTGGCGTGTCCACGAGGCGGTGTTCGGGGTCCTGGCCCTGGAGTCGGAGCCGGTGGACCCGCGGTTGTGAGCGGGACGTCGCACTGCGACGCGAGGGTCGAGGGGGCCGGGCGAGGGTCGAGGGGCGACGGACGACGGGCGAGGAGCAGGCAGCCTGACCGGTGGGCCTGCGCAGCAGTTCCCGGCCCGACCGGTGGGCGGGGGCGCGGCTCAACCCCTGACCGGCGGGCGGGGGCCGGCGCGGCGGCTCAGCCGACGAGCCGCAGCGCCGCCTCCGCCCGTCCCACCCGTACCCGTTGGCCCCACGTCAGCTCCACCGCATCGCTCTCGATCCCGTCCCCGAAGGCGATGAGCCGTTCCGACTCGACGGTGAGGGTCAGCCGGCCGCCGGCCGCGAGCTCGCCCGCGACCAGCGAGGTGCCGGTCGCGGGGGACGGCCACGCCTCCCGCACGAACCACACCAGCCGGTCCTCGGTCGGGCCCGGAAGCCGCAGGCCGCTGTCGCCCGGGCCGCCACCGCCCCGCTCCTGCCACACCGACCGGATCCAGCCGGTCGCCCCGGTGCCCGTGCCCACCAGCACCCCGGAGGAGGCCTGGGCTTCGACGGCACCCCCGTCGTCGTCGAGGCCCAGGCGGTAGCGGGCGGTCTGGTGCCCCGCGGCGCCCAGATAGATCTCGTTGAGGGCCAGCAGCCGCTGGGTGTCGTCGGCCACCGCCTCGACCATGGTCAGCCCGTCCGTGCCGGTGCCCGCCGCGAGCACGGAGGGCAGGAGCAGCCGGGCGTCCGCCGGGCGGTGGCGGACCAGGACGCCCGGATTGCGGCCGGGGTCGGTGTCGATGCCCACCACCGGCTGACCGGCCAGGTACTTGGCGACGTTCGCCACCAGCCCGTCCTGGCCGACCACGACCACCACGTCCTCCGGTGCGAAGAGGAAGCGGTCCAAGTCCGCTCGCTCCACCCGGGTCTGGCGCCAGGTCAGGGGAATGGCCGCTGTCACCTCCGCCATGGCCCGCCTGGTACGCCGGTGGCGTTCGGCGATCTCCTCGATGTCCCGGCCCCGCGAGGAGAGGAAGAAGGCGGCCTGGCCGTGCGTGCCGTGCCGGGCCACCAACTCCTCGTACTCCGTGATGCGGTGGACCAGCACGGCCCGCGGGGCGAGACTCATTCCCGTTCCCCGGCGCCGAGCCTCGACAGCAGCCCGGTGAGGACGTCCGGCGAGATCGTCACGCTGTCGATGCGCGGGAGGTTCTCGGCGAGACGCGTCCCGGTGAGGGCGTGCAGGGTCGCCACGTCGACGTCCGCGTGCACGCGCAGCCAGGCCGCCTGTGCCTGGGCCCGCGCCTCGCCGACCTCGCGCGCCGCCTGTGCCTCGGCGTGGGCGAGCTGGACCGAGCGGGCCGCCTCCGCCTCCGCGAGCCGGACTGTGCGGGTCGCCTCCGCCTGGCTCAGCCGCTCCGTGCGCTGTGCCTCGGCCTCCGCCAGCCGCACCTGCTTCGTGGCCTCGGCCTCCGCCAGCTTCACCGCCCGCGCGGCCTCCGCCTCCGCGAGCCGTACGGATCGCGTGGCTTCCGCCTCCGCCCGCACCTTGTCCGCCGCCGCGCTCTCCTCCGCCTCACGACGGGTGTTCGTACCGCGCTGCTCGACCAACTGCTCCTCACGACGGGCCAGTTCGATCTTGCTGGCCAGCTCGTTCTCGGCGATCGTCCGCTCCCGCTCGACGGCCACCGCCCGCCGTTCGTACGTCGCCCGGTCGGCCTCCTGCTGGATCTGCTCGCGCGCCGGGGTGCGCAGTGCCCGCTCCACCTCCGGCTCCGGACGCAGCGCGACGACCCGTACGGCCACGATCTCGATGCCCGTGGCCGGCAGCCGAGGCTCGGCCGCCAGCCCCGCCGCGACCCGCTCCCGTACCGACTTCACGCCGTCCATCAGCGCCGACGCCAGCGACGTACGGGCGAGGACGTCCAGCGCGTGCTGCTGCGCCATCTCCGTCAGCAGGGTGCCGAGCTGTTCCAGGGGCGCACTGCGCCACGCGCCCGTGTCGGGGTCGATGGAGAAGTCGAGGCGGGCGGCGGCGACAGCCGGGTCGCTGATCCGGTAGGTCACCGTCGCCTGCACCGCCACGTCCTGGAAGTCGACCGTGCGGGCGTGGAAGGTCATCGCCAACTCGCGGTCGTCCACCGGCACTTCGGAGAGCGCCGCGCTCAGCGGGCGGAACCAGAAACTGAGCCCGGGACCGTCGTGCGCCAGCCTGCCGGAGCGGTGGTGGCGCACGTGCGCCGTCGGGGCGCCGCGCAGATGGCGCCAGCCCAGGCGCCGGGTGATGTCGGCCATGAGAGACCCCCCTCGTTCCTTTTCTCGTCAGTGCGACGATAAGAAAAACGATAGCCGCGCGTTCCCCTTGTCGTCAAGGGGACGAGAAGCGGTGGAGGTGACGGAAGGTAACGGAAGGCGACGGAAGACGGTGGAGGGCGGTGGGGGCGACGGAGGGCCGCGGGCGGTTTGAGGACGGCGGAGAACGGCCCGGCGAGGAACAGACTCGCGCGGAAACGGTCCAGTAGGGGGTGAAGGTGGTCCCCGATGGTCAGGATGGAGACATGGGATTCCATGTCGACTCCGAGGCCGGGCGGCTGCGCCGCGTCATCCTGCACCGGCCGGATCTCGAGCTCAAAAGGCTCACCCCCAGCAACAAGGACGCACTTCTCTTCGACGACGTGCTGTGGGTGCGCCGGGCGCGCGCCGAGCACGACGGGTTCGCCGACGTGCTGCGCGACCGCGGTGTCGCCGTACACCTCTTCGGCGACCTGCTCACCGAGGCCCTGGAGATCCCGGCGGCCCGAGCGCTCGTCCTGGACCGCGTCTTCGACGAGAAGGAGTACGGGGTGCTCGCCACCGACCACCTTCGCGCCGCCTTCGAGACACTCCCCGCCTCGGAACTGGTGGAGGCCCTCGTCGGCGGCATGACCAAGCGGGAGTTTCTGGAAGCGCATACCGAACCGACCTCCGTGCGCTTCCATGTGATGGACCTCGACGACTTCCTCCTCGACCCCCTGCCCAACCACCTCTTCACCCGCGACACCTCCGCCTGGATCTACGACGGCGTCGCGATCAACGCCATGCGCTGGCCGGCCCGGCAGCGCGAGACCGTCCACTTCGAGGCGATCTACCGGCACCACCCCCTGTTCCGCGGCGAGACGTTCCGCGTCTGGTCCGAGGGGCAGGCTGACTATCCGTCCACCATCGAGGGCGGTGACGTCCTCGTCATCGGCAACGGCGCCGTGCTGATCGGCATGAGCGAGCGCACCACCCCGCAGGCCGTCGAGATGCTCGCCCACAAGCTGTTCGCGGCGGGCTCGGCCGAGACCATCGTGGCCCTCGACATGCCGAAGCGGCGCGCCTTCATGCACCTCGACACCGTGATGACGATGGTCGACGGCGACACCTTCACCCAGTACGCGGGCCTCGGCATGCTCCGCTCGTACACCATCGAACCGGGCGTTGGCGAGAAGGAGCTGAAGGTCACCGACCATCCGCCGGAGCACATGCACCGCGCGATCGCCGCCGCCCTCGGCCTGAGCGAGATCCGCGTGCTCACCGCCACCCAGGACGTCCACGCGGCCGAGCGCGAGCAGTGGGACGACGGCTGCAACGTCCTCGCCGTGGAGCCGGGTGTCGTCGTCGCCTACGAGCGCAACGTCACCACCAACACCCATCTGCGCAAACAGGGCATCGAAGTGATAGAGATCCCCGGCAGCGAGCTGGGCCGGGGGAGGGGCGGGCCCCGCTGCATGAGCTGCCCGGTCGAACGGAGTGCCGTATAGGCGTACATGTGTCTGTATAAAAATGCTGAGCGTCGTATAGACTTCCGAGGGTCCCTGCCACCGCAGTCCCGTGCACTGCATCTCTTCACCGCACTTCTGGAGCGACCCCCATGGCGACAGTCCCGACCGCCCTCGCCGGCCGCCACTTCCTCAAGGAGCTGGACTTCACCGAGGAGGAGTTCCGCGGCCTGATCGAGCTGGCCGCCGAGCTGAAGGCGGCCAAGAAGGCCGGGACCGAGGTCCAGCACCTGCGCGGCAAGAACATCGCCCTGATCTTCGAGAAGACCTCGACGCGCACCCGTTGCGCGTTCGAGGTCGCCGCCGCCGACCAGGGCGCCTCCACCACCTACCTCGACCCCTCCGGCTCCCAGATCGGCCACAAGGAGTCGGTGAAGGACACCGCCCGCGTGCTGGGCCGGATGTACGACGGCATCGAGTACCGCGGGTCCAGCCAGGACAAGGTCGAGGAGCTCGCCGCCCACGCGGGCGTGCCCGTCTTCAACGGCCTCACCGACGACTGGCACCCCACCCAGATGCTCGCCGACGTGCTCACGATGACCGAGCACTGCGCCAAGAACCTCGTGGACGACGGTTTCGTGCTCGCCTACCTCGGCGACGCCCGCTTCAACATGGGCAACTCCTACCTGGTCACCGGTGCCCTGCTCGGCCTGGACGTCCGTATCGTCGCGCCGGAGGAGTACTGGCCCGGTGACGAGGTGATCGCGCTGGCCCGCAAGCTGGCCGAGGACTCCGGGGCCGAGATCCTGCTCACCGAGGACGTCGCCGAGGGCGTGGCGGGCGCCGACTTCGTCGCCACCGACGTGTGGGTCTCCATGGGTGAGCCCAAGGAGGTCTGGGACGAGCGGATCGCCGCCCTCGGCCCGTACGCCGTGACGATGGACGTGCTGCGCGCCACCGGCAATCCGGACGTCAAGTTCCTGCACTGCCTCCCGGCCTTCCACGACCTCGGCACCAAGGTCGGCCGCGAGATCCACGAGACCCACGGCCTGGACTCCCTCGAGGTGACGGACGAGGTGTTCGAGTCGGCCCACTCGGTCGTCTTCGACGAGGCGGAGAACCGCCTGCACACGATCAAGGCCGTGCTGGTGGCGACGCTCGCCTGAGCGGACGCCCCGATTCCGCGCTCCCTGTCTTCTCTGTGGGGGCGCAGTGGTTCGCGGCTCTACGGGTGGCGTGGCTCGCGTTCGGCGCGGGGCACGCCTGTCGGGGCCGGGTCGGCGCAGGTCACGCCGGATGCGGACGCCACTGCGGCGGAACGGCGGTCAGTCTGAACCACACCGCCTTGCCCTGGTCGGTGGGCCGGTGTCCGCAGGACGAGCTGAGGCTGCGGATGAGCAGCAGCCCGCGCCCGTGCTCCTGCCAGGGGTCGGGCTCCTCCCCGGAGGGGCGGGTGAGATCCCCGGGCGGTACCGGGTCCGGGTCGTGCACCTCGACCTGGCAGCCGGTCGGCTGCAACTCCACCACCAGCTCTATCGGGGCGTCCCCGGCGGTGTGCTCCACCGCGTTGGCGACCAGCTCGGCGGTGAGCAGTTCCGCGGTGTCGCTGTCCGCCCCGTGCTTCAGGTCGGCCAGCGCCGTGCGGACCAGCGCACGGGCCACCGGCACGGCCGCGGCGGAGTGCGGCAGCGCGATACGCCAGGAGGCGGCCGGCTCGGAGGGGCGTTCGTACAAGGCGAGTCCGTTCATGGCGCAGGGGCCGGTGATCGACATCAGGCGGTCCTGCTTTCAACTTCAGGAATGGTACGGCGGCTCCGGCAGAGGCGCTCGTCGGGTGCCGTAGGGGACCTTCGGCCCCTGCCGGCGACTTACCCGCGTCAACGGTCCCTCTCGCGTACCTGATCCCGTTGTTACCGCGTTATCGACGACCGGTGACGTGTGTGACGAGAACATGCCGTGCGGTGACACAGCGAGTCTTCCCGGCACCCCTATCGCGTACTCATGACGACAGTCACCAAGAGGTGATAACTTCGGGGAGACTGTCGAGGAGGCCGCCCTCATGAGTCCCTTCACCGGCTCCGCCGCCCGCACCCCCGACTGGCGCCACCTGCGCGTCGAACGCACCGACGGCATCGCCACCGTCACCCTGGCCCGTCCCGAGAAACTCAACGCCCTCACCTTCGGCGCCTACGCCGACCTGCGCGACCTGCTCGCCGAACTGTCCCGGGAACGGTCGGTCCGCGCCCTGGTACTCGCCGGCGAGGGCCGCGGCTTCTGCTCCGGCGGAGACGTCGACGAGATCATCGGCGCCACCCTCGGCATGGACACCGCCCAGCTCCTCGACTTCAACCGGATGACCGGCCAGGTCGTGCGCGCCGTACGGGAGTGCCCCTTCCCGGTCATCGCGGCCGTGCACGGCGTGGCGGCGGGCGCCGGCGCGGTCCTCGCCCTGGCCGCGGACTTCCGGATCGCCGACCCCAGCGCCCGCTTCGCGTTCCTCTTCACCCGCGTCGGCCTCTCCGGCGGCGACATGGGCGCCGCCTACCTGCTGCCCCGGATCGTGGGCCTCGGCCACGCCACCCGGCTGCTGATGCTCGGCGAACCGGTCCGCGCCCCCGAGGCCGAGCGCATCGGCCTGATCAGCGAACTGACGGACGAGGGCCGGTCCGACGAGGCAGCCCAGGCACTCGCCCGCCGCCTGGCCGACGGACCCGCACTGGCGTACGCCCAGACCAAGGCGCTCCTCACGGCCGAACTGGACATGCCGCTCGCCGCGTCCGTCGAACTGGACGCCTCCACCCAGGCCCTGCTCATGAACGGCGAGGACTACGCCGAGTTCCACGAGGCGTTCACGCAGAAACGGCCGCCGCAGTGGCGGGGGCGGTGACCATGACAGCCGAAGCGGGGCCACCGGCGTCCACGGCGCCGAGCCGTGCCGACACGCGGCTCCACCGAGGGCCGCGGCGCATCGCGATCATCGGCGGAGGCCCCGGCGGTCTCTACGCCGCAGCCCTGCTCCAACGCCTCGACCCCGCCCGCGAGATCACCCTCTGGGAACGCAACGCCCCCGACGACACCTTCGGCTTCGGAGTCGTCCTCTCCGACGAGACCCTCGGCGGCATCGAACACGCCGACCCGCAGGTCTACGCCGCCCTCCAGCGGGACTTCGTCCGCTGGGACGACATCGACATCGTGCGCCGAAGCACCCGGCACACCTCCACCGGACACGGCTTCGCCGCCCTCGGCCGGCGCAGACTCCTGGAGATCCTGCACGAACGCTGCCGCTCCCTCGGCGTCGACCTGCGCTTCCGCGCCGAGGCGCCGGACCCCGCACGACTGGCGGAGGAGTACGACCTCGTCATCGCCGCCGACGGGGTCCACAGCACCACCCGAGAAACGTACGCCCGAGTGTTCCGGCCCCAGGTGACCGCGCACCGCTGCCGCTACATCTGGCTCGCCGCGGACTTCGCCTTCGACGCCTTCCGCTTCGAGATCGCCGAGACCCCGCACGGCGTGATGCAACTGCACGGCTACCCCTACGCCGCCGACTCCTCGACCGTGATCGTCGAGATGCGCGAGGAGGTCTGGCGGGCAACCGGTTTCGACGAACTCGACGAACAGGAGTCGGTCGAGCGCTGCGCCAAGATCTTCGCGGACGCCCTCGGCGGACGCTCACTCAAGTCCAACCACTCCACCTGGACCACGTTCGCGACCGTCGTCAACGAACGCTGGTCGCACGGCAACGTCGTCCTGCTGGGCGACGCCGCCCATACCGCCCACTTCTCCATCGGATCCGGCACCAAGCTCGCCGTCGAGGACGCCCTGGCGCTCGCGGCCTGTCTGCACGAACACCCCGATCTCCGCACCGCGTTGACCGCCTACGAGGAGGAGCGCAAGCCCGTCGTCGCCTCCACCCAACGAGCCGCTCGCGCCAGCCTGGAGTGGTTCGAGAACATCGGCCTCTACCTCGACCAGCAGCCCCGCGGATTCGCCTTCAACCTGCTCACCCGCAGCCGCCGCGTCACCCACGACAACCTGCGTCTGCGCGATCCCCACTTCACCGAGGCCGTGGAACGGGAGTTCGGCTGCCCGCCCGGCACGCCCCCGATGTTCACCCCGTTCCGACTGCGTGGCCTGACCCTGCGCAACCGGGTCGTCGTCTCGCCCATGGACATGTACTCGGCCACCGACGGCCTCCCCGGCGACTTCCACCTCGTCCACCTCGGCGCCCGCGCGCTCGGCGGGGCCGCACTGGTGATGACCGAGATGGTGTGCGTGTCTCCCGAGGGACGCATCACGCCCGGCTGCACCGGCCTCTACACCGATCGCCAGACCGACGCCTGGCGGCGCGTCACCGACTTCGTGCACGACCGGGCGCCGGGTACCGCGATCGGCGTCCAACTCGGCCACTCCGGGCGCAAGGGGTCGACGAAGCTGATGTGGGAGGGCATGGACGAGCCACTGCCCGACGGCAACTGGCCGCTCGTGGCCGCCTCCCCGCTGCCGTACAAGCCGGGCGGTCAGCAGCCCCGCGAACTCACCACGGCCCGACTCGCCGACATACGCGAGGAGTTCGCCGCCGCCGCCGAGCGCGCCGCCCGGTCCGGCTTCGACCTGCTCGAACTGCACTGCGCCCACGGCTACTTGCTGTCCGGCTTCCTCTCCCCGCTGACCAACCGCCGAACCGACGCCTACGGGGGCTCGCTCGCCCGGCGGCTCCGCTTCCCACTGGAGGTCTTCGACGCGGTCCGCGCGGTATGGCCGACGGAACGCCCGATGACCGTCCGCATATCCGCCACCGACTGGGCCGAGGGCGGCACTTCGGCCGACGACGCCGTAGAGATCGCCCGTGCCTTCGCCGCACACGGCGCCGACGCGATCGATGTCTCGACCGGCCAGGTGGTGGCCGAGGAACGGCCCGAGTTCGGACGCTCGTACCAGACGCCGTTCGCGGACCGGATACGGCACGAGCTGGGCGTGCCCGTGATCGCGGTAGGCGCGATCTCCTCCTGGGACGACGTCAACTCGCTCATCCTGGCAGGCCGTACGGACCTCTGCGCCCTCGCCCGGCCCCACCTCTACGACCCGAACTGGACCCTGCACGCGGCCGTCGAGCAGGGCTACTCCGGACCGGGCGCCGACTGGCCGGCGCCTTACCGGGCAGGCAGCCGACAGCCGCGTACCGGACGCACGGACGCACCGAAACCCCGCCTGACACTCACGAGTTGAGGTGCTGGGGAGCAGAGCCGGGGGCCACCCCGTGAGCTGCCCCGGGGGTTGCCCCGGGGGCCGTGCCATGAGCCGTCCCATGCGCCGTGCCACGGGCAGCGCCATGTGCCGTGCCATGAGCTGAGCACGCCCCGTTCACACCAGCCCCCGCTCCGCCAGCACCGCGTACACCGCGTCCGCCGAGTCCGGCGGGGTCCGATCCTGTGTCGTGAGTACGAGCTCGGGGTCGACCGGCGCCTCGTACGGGTCGTCGACGCCGGTCAGCCCGGTCAGCTCGCCCGCGGCCTGCCGGGCGTACAGCCCCTTCACGTCCCGCTCGCGGCACACCTCGACCGGGGTCGCGACATGCACCTCGATGTACGGTGTGCCGCTCCTCTCGTGCCGGAGCCGCACCGCCTCGCGGCTGTCGGCGTAGGGCGCGATCACGGGGACGACGGACAGGACGCCGTTGCGGGCGAGGACCTCCGAGACAAGACCGACCCGCTGCACGTTGATGTGCCGGTCGGCCCGGGAGAAGCCGAGTCCGGCGGACAGGAAACGGCGTATCTCGTCACCGTCGAGGACCTCCACCCGACGTCCCTCCGCCTTGAGTCGATCGGCCAGGAAACGTGCGAGCGTCGTCTTACCCGCGCTCGGCAGCCCCGTGAGCCAGACCGTGGCCCCCCGCGTCCTCGGCGTGACGGCCCTCGGCGCGAAGGCCTGCGGCTGGACGGCCCTCGGTGGGACTGCCCTCGGTGGGACGGCCTGCGGTGTGACGGCCCTCGGTGGGACGACCTCCGGCTTTTCGGTCATGCGCAACAGTCCTCTTCCCTGCCCGTCGTACAACCCCGTACAACCTGTCGAACGGTAGGTAAGGAATCTGAGAGGACCGGTCAAAGAGCCTGAGGTTTGCCTGAGTGACTCATGGCGTGTGCGGGGCCACTCCCGCGAACTGCGCCCCCGCGTCCCGCAACCGCTCGTGCAGTCCCTGGAACACGGCCGCCGAACGGGTCCCCGGCCACTCCTCGGGCAGCAGGCGGGCGGGCAGGCCGGGGTCGGTGTAGGGCAGGTGACGCCAGGCGTCCAGGGCCAGGAGGTAGTCCCGGTAGGCCTCCTCCGGCGGGGTGTCCGGACGCTGCCGCCAGGCGTGCAGCACGCGCGCGTGACCGTCGAGAAACGTCTCGTGCTCCTTGGCGATGGCCGCCAGGTCCCACCAGCGGGCGACGGACTCGACGGTCGGCGAGAAGCCGAGGTGCTCGCCGCGGAAGAGGTCCACGTACGGGTCGAGGCCCAGCCGTTGAAGGGTGTGCCGGGTCTCGTCGTGCAGCCGCGCCGGCGCGATCCACACCCCCGGTGCGGCGGTACCGAACCCCAGGCCCGCGAGCCGCGACCGCAGCACATGCCGCTTCTGCCGCTCCGACTCCGGCACGGAGAACACCGCCAGCACCCAGCCCTCGTCCGGCGGCGCGGCCGTGGCGTAGATGCGCCGGTCACCGTCGTCGAGCAACTCCCGTGCCTCATCGGACAGTTCATAACCGGCCGCGCCCTGTGCCGTACGGGCCGGCAGCAGCAGTCCGCGCCGCTTCAGCCGGGACACCGAGGAGCGTACGGAAGGCGCGTCGACGCCTACCGCGGCTAGCAGCCGGATCAGCTCGGCGACGGGCACCGGGCCCGGCGCGAAGCGGCCGTACGCGCCGTAGAGCGTGACGATGAGAGACCGGGGTGCGGGCTGGTCGGACACGTTGATCATCTTAGGTCTTTGGTATCACTGCTGGTCACCATTGGTGTCATCACTGACGTGATCTTCACTGCGGTCTTCGCTGCGGTCCTCGGTGCGACCCTCGCCGAGGGCTTGGGCGCGGGCTTGGGTGGGCGCTTTGGCGCGGGCGTCGGTGCCGGCATCGGCGCCGGCTTCGCCGTGGCCTTGGGTGCGCAGCCTGAATCTCTGGAGCTTTCCGGTCGCCGTGCGGGGCAGCGCGTCCAGGAAAACGAACTCGCGCGGGCACTTGTACGGTGCCAACTCCTCCTTGAGGAAGGCTCGCAGCACGTCCGTGTCGCGCCGGACGCCCGCCCGCAGGACGGCGAACGCGACGACCACCTGCCCCCGTTGCTCGTCGGGCCGTCCCACGACCGCCGCCTCCACCACGTCCGGGTGGCGCAGCAGCGCCTCTTCGATCTCGGGGCCGGCGATGTTGTACCCGGCCGAGATGATCATGTCGTCGGCGCGGGCGACGTACCGGAAGTAGCCGTCGGCCTCACGGACATAGGTGTCGCCGGTGACGTTCCAGCCGTCGCGAACGTACTGCTGTTGACGCGGGTCGGCGAGGTAGCGGCAGCCGACCGGGCCGCGTACGGCGAGCAGTCCGGGCTCGCCGTCGGGCACGGGCCTGCCGCCGGGGTCCTGCACGCGCGCGTGCCAGCCGGGGACGGGCACGCCGGTCGTGCCGGGCCTGATGCGTTCGTCGGCGGCCGAGATGAAGATGTGCAGCAGTTCGGTGGCGCCGATGCCGTTGATGAGCCGGATCCCGGTCCGCTCGTGCCAGGCCCGCCAGGTGGACGCGGGCAGGTTCTCGCCGGCGGAGACGCAGCGGCGCAGCGAGGAGACGTCGTGCGCGTCCGGGAGGCTGAGGTCGCTGAGGTCGCTGAGCTTGTTGGGGTTGTTGCGGCCGTTCAGGTCGTCGAGCATCGCGCGGTAGGCGGTGGGAGCTGTGAACAGCACGGTCACCCGGTGCGCGGCGATCGCGGGCAACAACTGTCGGGGGCCGGCTTGTTCGAGCAGCAGTGCGCTGGCGCCGGCCCGCATCGGGAAGACCACCAGCCCGCCGAGGCCGAAGGTGAAACCGAGCGGGGGACTGCCGGCGAAGACATCGTCCGGAAGCGGTTTCAGTATGTGCCGCGAGAAGGTGTCGGCGATCGCCAGTACGTCCCGGTGGAAATGCAGACACCCCTTCGGGCGGCCGGTGGTGCCGGACGTGAAGGCGATCAGCGCCACGTCGTCGGAAGCGGTTTCGACGGCTTGATACGGCTCTGGCGGCGCCGACCGGTTCAGCAGATCGTCGGGGGCGTCACCGCCGTACGTCGTGATCCTGAGCCCGGGTATCTCCGCCTTGGCGAGGTCGTCCACGGCCCTGATGTCGCAGAGCGCATGCTCCACCCGTGCGATCTCGCACATGGTGCGCAGCTCGTTCGGCCGCTGCTGGGCGAGGACGGTGACCGCGATCGCGCCCGCCTTCAGCACCGCCAGCCAGCAGGCCGCGAGCCAGGGCGTGGTGGGGCCGCGCAGCAGCACACGGTTGCCGGAGGCGACCCCGAGGTCGCCGCTGAGCAGATGCGCGATCCGGTCGACGCGGGTGCGCAGCTCCCCATAGGTCCAGGACGGCCCGGAGACGGTGTGGAACACGGGCCGGTCCGGTGCGGTGCGGTCGAGCAGCTCGGCGGCGCAGTTCATCCGATCGGGGTAGTCCAGTTCGGGCAGATCGAAACGCAGGTCGGGCCAGTGGCCGGGCGGCGGAAGGTGGTCGCGCGCGAAGGTGTCCACGTAGGCCGAGACGTTCATGGGCGTTCGCCCCCCTTGCCTGGATGGACTGTCCGGCTGGGCTGCCCGGGCGGGCGTCGCCCTGGGGTCACTGGGGTCGCGCAAGGAGCGTAGCGCGTTGGTGACGACAGTCAACGGTACGCGATACCGTCATGGGAAGGCGCGAACGGCCGAGCTGAACATGCGGAGCACGAACACGGCAGGGCGGCCACGACCTCTCGGGCACGGCAGAAACGGTTACGGCAAGCCCACCGCAGCGGAAACAACACGACGGAAACAGGTACAGCAGAGACAGGCCCAGCAAGACAGGCCCAGCAGGTCATGTACGGCAGAGGGGACAGGCGATGCCCGCATTCTCGCTCGAACCGGCGCAGGTCGCCTGGTGCGCCGAACTGCGCGCCCTTGCCGCCGAACGGCTGCGCCCACTCGCCGAGAAGGGCGAACCGGGTCGCGTCAACCGCCCGCTCGTCGCCGAACTCGGCCGGCTCGGCCTGCTGGCGCGGCTGTTCACCTCCGGCGCCGTCGACCTCTGCCTGATGCGCGAGTCCCTCGCGTACGCCTGCACGGAGGCGGAGACCGCGCTCGCGCTGCAAGGACTGGGCGCGCATCCGGTCCACGCCCACGGCACCCCCGCCCAGCGGCAGCACTGGCTGCCCCGCGTCACCGACGGCACCGCGATCGCCGCCTTCGCCCTCAGCGAGCCGAGCGCGGGCTCGGACGCGGCGGCCCTGTCCCTGGCCGCCGAGCGGGACGGACCGGACGGCTGGCGGCTCACCGGGGAGAAGTGCTGGATCTCCAACGCCCCCGAGGCCGACTTCTACACCGTCTTCGCCCGTACCACCCCGGGGGCCGGCGCCCGTGGCGTAACCGCTTTCCTCGTTCCCGCCGACCGTGCCGGCCTCACGGGCTCCGCCCTCGACATGCTCTCCCCGCACCCCATCGGCGCCCTACGCTTCGACGCCGTCCCGGTCACGGTGGACGACGTGCTCGGCGAGCCCGACCGCGGCTTCCGGGCCGCCATGAGCACCCTCAACCTGTTCCGCCCCAGCGTCGGCGCCTTCGCCGTCGGCATGGCTCAGGCCGCCCTCGACGCGACCCTGGCCCACACCGCCCGACGGGACGCGTTCGGCGGCAAGTTGAGCGGCCTGCAGACGGTCGCCCACCAGGTCGCCGAGATGGCCCTGCGCACGGAGGCCGCGCGTTTGATGGTCCACGCCGCGGCGACGGCGTACGACAGCGGTGCTTCGGACGTCCCGAAGCGTGCCGCGATGGCCAAGCTGTTCGCCACCGAGACCGCGCAGTACGTCGTCGACACGGCCGTCCAACTCCATGGCGCACGAGCCCTGCGCCGCGGCCATCTGCTCGAGCACCTCTACCGGGAGGTGCGCGCGCCGCGGATCTACGAGGGGGCCAGCGAGGTCCAACGCGGCATCATCGCAAGGGAGTTGTACGCGGAACTCGCAGACCTGGAGGCCAGGTGACCATCGAACGCGTCAACCCGCCCGAACTCTCCCCGCCCGTCGGCTTCTCCCACGCCGTCGTCGCCGCCGGCGGACGGATCGTCTTCCTGGCGGGCCAGACCGCACTCGACGCCGACGGGAAGATCGTCGGGGAGTCGCTGCCGGAGCAGTTCACCCGGGCGCTGACGAATCTGCTGGCCGCGCTGACGGCTGCGGGCGGTACGGCGTCGGACCTGGCGCGCGTCACCGTCTACGTCACGGACGTCGCCGTGTATCGCGAGAAGGCTGCTGAGCTGGGCGCGATCTGGCGGGAGTTGGCGGGCCGCGACTACCCGGCGATGGCGGTCGTCGGGATCGTACGACTCTGGGACGAGCAGGCACTCGTCGAACTGGACGGCTTCGCGGTGCTTGACCAGTGAATCGGGCCGGTAACCGGTATCAGCGACGGGTTTGCGTAACCGGTATCGGCGACCGGTTTGCGTAACCGATATCAGCAGCCGTTTCTGACAATCGGTGTAACCGGTGTAACCGTTGTCAGTGACCGGCTCCGGTAACCGGTGACAGAAACCGCCATAGGCGACGCTTGCGTAACCGGTGTCAGGAACCGCCTCAGCCACCGGCTTCGGTGAAGCCGATCGGCGGGCCGGCCTCGATGATCAAGGTCAGGCGGCGACGGCCAGCTGTCCGGCGGTCACCCGGTGCGGGTCCACGACCCGGCCGTCGGGCAGCAGTTCGCCGGAGTCGTCGAAGATGATGGTGCCGTCGCACAGCAGGTTCCAGCCCTGCTCCGGGTGGGCGGCGACGATGTGTGCGAGGTGTGCCGGGCGGGCGTCGGCAGAAGCGCTGGGAAGCTGGTGAGAACACATGGAGCACCTCCACGTCGGTGGGGTCGGCCGTCCGGTCGGCCCCATGGTTAGACCATGCGCCCGACCCGCGGGCATCTCCAGAGGGTGCTCGGAAGCGTGACAGCACCAGGACAACTCCAGGACCGTTCGTCGACGACCGGTGCGGACTCGCCACCGAAGGAGTGACGATCACCGTCCCGGGCGCGCCCGCCCGGTACCTGTGGAGGCCCCCCACAACAGGAGGTACTCCCATGTCGTTGCGTCCCGCCCTCTCCGCGGCCGTCGGTGCCGTTCTGCTCCTGCTCGCCGCCCCGGCGGTCACGGCCACCGCTGATGCGTCGGAGTCCGTCACCGTCGACCTGGTCGGCAGCATCGCCTCGGACGGCACCGTCACCCTCTCGGGGACCTACCGCTGTGTCGGCAACACGGGTCCCGTCTTCGTCAGTTCCTCGGTCGGCCAGGGTTCCGGCAAGGTCCGGCACGGCATCGGCGGCACGCGTGCCGTGTGCGACGGCGCCGAGCACGCCTGGAAGAACACCGGCAAGGCCACTCCGGCCGACCTCGTACCCGGGGCGGCCCACGTCGAGGCCACGCTGATGGAACTCCGCCCCCAGGGCAGCCTGCCACTGCCCCGCTTCCGCGCGGCGCAGGAGCGGGACATCACCCTGACCGCCGGCTGAGCGGCCGGTCCTGGACGGCGGGCCCCTTGACGGGCACCGCATCCTGAGCGGCGGGCCCGACGGACGGCCCGCCGCTTCCGGCGTCGCGTACGGGGTCGACCGTCGAGGCTAAGTTTGAAAGTTCAATCGGCTGTGCTGGGGGCGTGCCCCGCAGCACACAGCACGCAGCACACAGCACGCAGCACACAGCACGCAGCACACAGCACGCAGCGCACAGCACACAGCACGCAGCGCACAGCACGCAGCGCACAGCCAGAGCCGACAGCCGAGCCGACAGCCAGTGGACGCCCGCACTGAGGCCGAGACGGAGACAGAGACCGAGACCGAGACAGAGACCGAGACCGACAGCCAGTCGACGTCGATGGCCGACAGCGGCGACGGCGCGGTGCCGTCTTCAGGTGCGGGCTCAGACCGGGTAGGCGTGGGTCTGGGTCGCCTTCACGGTCGCCCAGACCCGCGCGCCCGGGTGCAGGTCGAGTTCGGCCGCGGCGACCGTGGTGAGGTCCGCGGCGAGCGGGAGCTCGCCGGTGAGGTCGGCGCGGATCTGGTCGCCGTGGGTCTCCAGGCCCGCGACCTCGCAGCGCCAGAGGTTGCGGGCGCTGGCGCCGGTCGGGCGGTCGCGGTAGAGGGTGACCGCGCTCGGCGGGAACGCCACGAACACCGGGCCGGACAGGACGTCGGTGGTGGTGATGAGCGGGCCGGAGTCGAGGCGGACGGTGTGGCCGTCGGATTCGCCCCGGTAGAGGTTCAGGCCGACCAGCTGGGCGATGTAGTCCGTACGGGGATGGCGGGCGATGTCGGACGGCGCGCCCTCCTGGACGACCCGCCCGTGCTCGACGACGACCAGCCGGTCGGCGAGCACCATGGCGTCCAGCGGATCGTGTGTGACCAGGACGGCGACGGCCTCGAACTCGGCGAGATGGCGCCGAAGCTGGGAACGGACCTCCAGCCGGGTGCGCGCGTCAAGCGCCGCGAGCGGCTCGTCGAGGAGCAGCAGCCGCGGGCGGGTCGCCAGCGCACGGGCCAGAGCGACCCGCTGGGCCTGGCCGCCGGACAGCCTGCGCGGCTTGGCGCCGGCGTGTGCCGCCAGGCCCAGACGGTCCAGCCACGCGGCGGCCTGGGCGCGGGCCTCCGCCTTGGTCGCGCCCTGGCAGCGCGGCCCGAAGGCCACGTTGTCCAGGGCGGTCAGATGCGGAAAGAGCAGATAGTCCTGGAAGACGACACCGACGGGGCGGGACTCCGGCGGCGTACCCTCCAACGCGCTGCCGTCCAGTCGTAGCCGGCCGCCGGTGAGCGGCGTCAGACCGGCGAGCGCGCGCAGCGCGGTGGTCTTCCCCGCGCCGTTCGGACCGAGCAGGGCGACCACCTCACCCGGTGCCACGCTCAGCGCCACGTCCAGTCGGAACGCGCCGCGCTCCACGACCAGGTGGGCGTCGAGCCCGTTCGCGGGGGTGCCGGCGTGGACGTCGAGCCCGTCCGCGGGCGCATCGGCGCCACGGACGCCACGGACGCCACGGACGCCACGGACGCCACGGACGCCACGGACGCCACGGACGTCGTGGACGGCCCGGGAGTCGGCGGCGGTCTCCTGGGGCTCGGTCATCGCGCTGTCATCCAACGGTCGCGCAGGCCCGCCAGTACCGCGACGGACACCGCAAGCAGGACCAGACTGAGGGCGATGGCGGCCTCCGGGTCGCTCTGAAGGGCCAGATAGACGGCCAACGGCATGGTCTGGGTACGGCCGGGGAAGTTGCCGGCGAAGGTGATCGTCGCGCCGAACTCGCCGAGCGCCCGGGCCCACGCCAGGACCGCGCCGGCCGCGATGCCCGGCGCGATCAACGGCAGCGTGACGCGGCGGAACGCGGTGAAACGGGAGGCGCCGAGGGTGGCCGCCGCCTCCTCGTAGCGCGGGTCGGCGGCACGCAGGGTGCCCTCGACGCTGATGACGAGGAACGGCATCGCGACGAACGCCTCGGCGACCACGACCCCCGCGGTGGTGAACGGCAGCGTGACGCCGAACCACGAGTCCAGCGTCTTCCCGACGATGCCGTTGCGGCCCAGCGCCATCAGCAGCGCCACACCGCCGACCACCGGCGGCAGAACCAGCGGCAGGGTGACGAGGGCCCGGACGATGCCACGCCCCGGGAACTCGACGCGGGCCAGCAACCAGGCCAGCGGCACGCCGACGACCAGACTCACGGCGGTCGCGGCGGTCGCGCAGACCAGCGACAACCGGAGCGCCTGCCACACCTCGGCGCTGGTCAGCAGCTCGGGCAGACTGCGCCACGGGGCCCGCACCAGCAGGGCGATCAGCGGCACCACCAGGAATGCCAGGCCGATCAGCGCGGGCACCAGCAGGGGCAGCGGCACGCCGCGCACCTGGGCCCGGACACGCCGACGCCGCGGCCCACCCCGGACGGTGTCGGCCGCGACGTCGGACCTGCCGGTCGGGAGGGTCACGGCTGGAGGAACCCTGCCTCGGTCAGGACCTTCTGGCCGTCGGCGGACTGCACCAGCGCGATGAACGCCTTGGCGGCGTCGGTGTTCTGCGCGTCCTTGAGCTGGACGATCGGGTAGTCGTTGATGGCGTCGGCGGACTCGGGGAACTCCACGCCCTCCACCTTGTCACCCGCCGCGTGCACATCGGTCTTGTAGACGACGGCCGCGTCGGCCTCCTTCAGCTCGACCTTCGTCAGAGCGGCTTTGACGTCCTGCTCGTAGGAGACGGGGGTGAGCTTCAGCTTGCTGGCGTCGAGGGCCTTCTGGGCGGCGGCGCCGCAGGGCACCGTCTTGTCGCACAGCACGACCTTCAGGCTCGACTTGGTGAGGTCCTTGAGGGAGGAGATCTTGTCGGGGTTGCCCGGCAGGGTGGCGATCTCCAGCTGGTTGCGGACGAAGGTGGCGGGCGTCCCCGAAGCGTCGCCCGCGTCCGTCACGATCGCCATCGTCTTGGGGCTGGCGGAAGCGAACACGTCCGCCGGGGCGCCCCCGGTGATGCTCGCGGCGAGGGAGTCGCTGCCGCCGAAGCTGAAGGTGACCTTCGTACCCGGGTGCGCCTTCTCGAACTCCTTGCCCAGCGTCGTGAAGCTCTCCTTCAACGAGGCCGCGGCGAACACGGTGACCGTGCCGGACAGCTTGTCCGAAGCGGACGCGGATGCGGACGCGGAGGAGTCCGACTTCGCCGACGAGGAGTCGTCGGACGACGAGCAGGCGCCCAGGGCCAGCAGCGCGGTGACTCCCAGGGCGGCCACCTGCATCGATCGGCCGGTCCGGCGCGCGGTACGGGTCATCACGGGTCCACTCCCTCTGGTCCTCACGGACACAATCACGTGTGGTCCTGGCGGACCATCTACGGTCTCTCGACGACCACGTTGGTCGACTTGATCACGGCAATCGCCGGAATCCCGGGCTCCAGCTCCAGTTCATCGGCCGACTCGCGGCTGACCAGTGCCACCACCCGGAACGGTCCGGCCTGGATCTCCACCTGCGCCGACACATCGCCGAGGAGCACGTCGGTGACGATGCCGGAGAGGCGGTTGCGGGCCGAGGAGCCGGTGGGCCCCCATTCCGCGCGGTGCACCTGCCGGGCGTAGGCCGCGAGAGCCGGCCCGGGAATGATCCGGCGGCCCAGCTCATCGCGTTCGGCGGTGAGTTTCCCGCCGTCGACCAGGCGCCTCACGGTGTCGGCGCTGACACCGAGTAAGGCCGCGGCGTCCCCGATCCAGTAGGTGTGCACGCGCTGATGATACTGCCGCAGATGCGAGGGAAAAGTCTCCTGTGGCTTCGCATGAGCCGGAACTGCGATCGACAGGGGTGGCATGTGCGTTTGCACGGGAGGCGGCTCCGGGTACGGTCATGAAGGAGGTGATAGCCCATGAGCCAGTCCCTCGCAGCAGCCGGTACGCCCGCCGGTACGGCCGCCAGTACGACTACGAGCACGGTCGCCGGTACGGCTGCCAGTCCGGCCACCAGCACGGCCACCAGGAGGGCCACCAGTCCGGTCGCCGGTACGGCTGACGGCCCGGCGGCGGAACTCGTCCTCGCCGGTGATCTGAGCCGACCGGCCCGGCTCACGGTGCCCGACCTGCTCGGCTGGCCGCAGCATCAGACCGAGGTGGCCTTCGAGTGCGCCACCAGCGGTGTCCGGCACCATCGCTTCACCGGACCACTGCTCCACGAGGTCCTCGCGGACGCGGGCCCCGGCTTCGACCCGGCCCGGCGCAAGGACCGCCTGCGCTTCCTGATCGCGGTGTCCGGCGCGGACGGCCACCACGCCCTGCTGTCCTGGGCGGAGATCGACCCCGACTTCGGGCGCGCGCCCGTCCTCCTCGCGGTCACCATCGACGACACCCCGCTCGACCACGCCGGACCCCAGCTCGTCCTGCCGCAGGACCGCTGCGGTGCCCGGCACATCAGCGGAGTCAACGCGATCCGCGTGGATGGCGGCTACACCTCGTGGGCGTGACACCGAGCGATGTCGGCCCCTTGAGACCTCGGCCCCTTGAGACCTCGGCCCTGAGACCTCGGTCGCCGGGCACCTCGATGGCCCGACAGCTCTCAGGTCCGGTCGATGTGCACGTTCGTCGACTTCACCCGGGCGGTGGCCTCCACCCCGACCTCCAGGCCCAGTTCCTCCACGGCCTCCCGCGTCAGCAACGACACCAGCCGGTGCGGCCCGGCCTGGATCTCCACCTGGGCGGCGACATCACCGAGTTTCACGGCCGTGACGATGCCGGGAAACGCATTACGGACCGAGGTGTACGAGGCACCCTCATCGCCGCCGTCGTTCTTGGCCAGCTCCACCGAGAAGGCAGCCAGATCCCGGCCGTCGATGAGGCGTCGTCCGCTCTCGTCCCGGTGTGTGGCCACCCGGCCGGCGTCCGCCCACCGTCGAGCGGTATCCGGACTCACTCCGAGCAGACGCGCCGCCTGGCCGATCGTGTAGGACTGCATAGGCGCCAAGATAGGCGATCAACGGCCACCCGACCGTGCACAGGGGTGCGCATCCCCGCGCAACCAGAAGAACCGAGGCCTGCCGGCCCAGGGACCTTGGGGCTCAGGGCAGCAGAGCCCCAGCCTTAGTGGTCGACGCTGGAAGTCCTTCGGAGGTTGATCAGGCTGCCAGGGCAGCGGAGGATTCTTGGTGTCGGTCGGCGGGTGGGCGTCGGTCGAGCCGGGCCAGTAGATCGTCCGGGTCTTGTGGCCGTAGGCCATCTTCTTGAGCCGGTGGCGCTCGGCAGCGGTCAGTTCCAAGGGCACGGCGGAACACGGGCACGGACGGAGGGCGGCCCATCTGTCCGTAGTGGAGAACGAAGTGGCCGGGCCGGCTTCCCGCACGGGCCGTCGGCTCGCCAGGGCCACAGACTGGGCATCGGACCCGGTGAACCTTCCAGGTCAGAGCCGAATTACTCGTCAGGCGTTGGAGTGAACACCGATGCCGCCGGAGACGGTGAGGTTGTCGCCGGTGATGTAGCCGGCGGCGTCCGAGGCGAGGAAGGCCACGGCTTCGGCGATGTCGGCGGGAGCGCCGACGCGGCCGAGCGGGACGTCCCGGGCCCAGGAGTCGATCATTTCCTGGGAGACGCCCATCTTGCCGTAGGCAGGGGTGTTGACCAGTCCTGGGCTGACGGCGTTGACGCGGATGCGGCGGGGGGCGAGTTCGAGGGCAAGGGACCGCATGAGGGGCAGCAGAGCGCCCTTGGCCGCTGTCATCGCGGCCCCGAGCCCTTCGGCGGCGCCCACGGTGAACACGACCGAGGCGCCCTCGTTGAGAGCGGCAGCGCCTTTTGCAGGGTGAAGAAGTTTCCCTTGACGTTGATGTCGAACAGGGCGTCGAAGGCGTCTTCGTCGGTTGATTCGATCGGGCCGGGGCGGGAGATGCCCGAGTTGAGGAAGAGCAGGTCGAGGGAGCCGAGTTGCCGGCGCGCCTGGTCCATCGCCTGGTCGATGTCCGGCAGGGACCGCGCGTCGGCCCGGACAGCCGTGACGTCCTCGGGAAGTCCGGCGTCGGCGACATTGCCGAGGCCGGTGACCATGACGCGGTAGCCGCGGGAGTGGAGCAGTTCGGCGGTCGCCTTGCCGATGCCGCTGGTTCCACCGGTGATCAAAGCTGTGGGTGCAGGCATGATGCCGTACTTCTGGGCGGGGGGCGGCTCTGTCCGTGGGGCAGTGGCGGTGCTGCGCCACCGCCCGCTGGCAGCGTACAACAGTCTGACAGTGACTGCCAAACAGGATGTGACTGTCGGCCTGGCAGTGCTGAGCTAGTCTGGTGACATGAAGCAGGAAGCCAAGTCAGCGACGGGCGCACCGACCACGCTGTGGGACCGGACGCGGCAGCTGGCTTCCCAGGAGATCCTCGAGACGGCGCTGCGCCTGTTCACCGAGCAGGGCTACGACGAGACGACCATCGCCCAGATCGCCCGGGAGGCCGGCGTCTCCCAACGCACCCTCTTCCGCTACTTCGGCACCAAGGAGGACCTTCTCGGCGGCGGCCAGGACCGGTTCGGCCAGGTCCTGATGGACACGATCAGCGAACTGCCCGCCGATGCCGGTGTCTGGGAGGCCCTGCGCGCAGGGGTTGCTGCCGTACAGGCCTTGCATGACAGCCGCGAGCAGGCCCTGGAGCGGTTCCGCCTCCTGCACAACACCGCCTCGCTTCGTGCCGGTTGGCTCGAAAAGCGACTGCGGTTCCAGGAGAACCTGCTGCCGCTCATCGAGACCCGTATGGACGCAGCTGCCGGCAACGAGGGCGCGAAGGCCCGCGCGGTGATCGCGACGGCGTTCGCGTGCCTGGACGCCGCATCGATGACGTGGGTCGCCAACGACGGCAAGGGCGACATCATGGACCTGTACGACGAGTGCCTGGCTGCGGTGCGCGGCTGACCCGCAGCGGCAGACCAGCCCGGAAACCGTGGACGGAAACGGGGCACATCCGCTGCCACAGACCGGGTCCGTATCCGGATCTCCCACCTGGGAGCCTCCGCCATCTTGATTTCGGCTGGTCGCGGGCCCTGGCGTGATGGTGGGTGGGGCTGCTCGGGCTGGTGGCGGGGCAGTGTCCAGCATGTAGATCATCTGTGCAGGCCGTGGCGGTGGTGCTTGCCGGGAAAGTTCTTCCGGTCTTCCCGTCCGGTGCGGCGCAGGGCGGGGATGAGGGTGCCGTCGACCAGGACGACCTCCCCGCCTCGCTTCGCAATCTTCTTCAGGGCCCGGTCCAGACGCGGGGCCTTCGCGGCGAGCAGGCCGATCATCTCGTCGCGCCAGCGGCGCACGGTGGTTCGGCGACATGGTTGCCGCCGGCCATGTCGGTCAGGCGCTGGCCGTGACGGAGCACAGCCAGGACGATCACCGCGATCTTCCCCGGCGGCAGCGACCGTCAGCGGGAACCTATCGATTTCAGGTGGCTCCGCAGCAGGCCGGCGAGGTGGTTGACGGTGCTCGTGGACAGCGGCAGACGGCACTTGTAGACAAGGGACACGGTGTCCCCGGCGTGCTCTTCGGTTTTGCTCACACATTCCCAACGAGCCCCGGAGACACCGCAGTTACGCCCGCCCCCACTGGCTCGCGCCTCACGGGCGGACGGTGAACCGCCCGTCGGGACGCTTGCGCAGCCAGCCCCGGTCGGCCAGCTTGGTCAGCGAACGCGACAGCGAACCGGAACAAGCGAACCGCCCCGCCCGACGATCTACATGCTGGACACTGCCCCACCCACCATCACGCCAGGGCCCGCGACTAGCCGAAATCAAGTTGGCGGAGGTTCCGTGAAGCGAGTCTGCGATCGTAGGCGTTGTGTGCAGCGTAGGGACGGTTCGTCCAACGTCTCGGTTCGTCAGGGACGGAAGCCGTCGGCGTTGTCCTGCGCCCATTGCGCGAAGGTCTGGGCCGGCCTGCCGGTTAGCTTCTCGATGATGAGCCCTGACGTGTCCGGGACCGTGTCGACGCCCGCCTGCCACGCGCCCATGTGCGTCACGACCCTGGTCGCGGGCACCCTCTTGGCCAGCTCGGCCCGTGCCTCCTCCGGTGTCACCTCTTCGACCGGGATCTTCCTGCCGATGGCGGCGCCGATGTGATCGACTTGCTCGCGCAGGCTGAGCGCATGCGGCCCGTACAGGGTGTACGCCTGCCGCGAGTGTCCCGGCTCGGTCAGCGCGGTCACCGCGACCGCGGCCATGTCCCGCTCGCTGATGGGAGCCGTCAGCGAGTCCGGGTACGGCAACAGCACGGGCTTCCCGGCCTTGATCGTCTCCCCCCACCACCGCAGGGCGTTGCTTGAGAACATCCCGGGCCGCAGGAACGTCCAGGACAACCCGGACTCCATGAGAGCCGACTCCACGACCTTGTGGTCCCGTCCGACCGGCTGGTGGTCGGCGCCGGGCAGGACGACGCCCGCGGACGAGAGCAACACGACATGCCGCACGCCGGCCGCACACGCGGCCTCGACGAACGCGTAGATGCCTGCCGACTTGCTGTACAGAAAGACCTGCTCCGCGCCCTCCAGTGCGGCGGGCAGCGATTCCGGCGCTTCCAGATCCGCCGGCACGTGAGAGGCGTCCGGCGTCCGGCTCGTGCGCCGGAGGGGTACGTCCAAGGCCGTCAGACGTGCGGCGACATGGCGGCCGACGTTTCCCCGAGCGCCGAATACAACTGTGGCCATCGGGTAGGGCTCCTCTGATTCTCTTGATCCTCTGTGAGCACGTCGAGAAGTCGGGTGCGCGGGGGACTGCTGGGCGGGTGACACCGGGCTGCGTTGCCATGAGCGCTGACGGCGCCCACGACCGCTTGACCTCTTGCCAGACATGGGGCGGTTCTTGATGCAGTTCGCAAATGTGCGCGCCGTAAGTCGCTGAGCAGCGATGATGCCCGTTGCTGCCTGCTGCCTGCTGCCTGCTGCCTGCTGCATGGAGACGTTACGGAGCGCGCGCTGCCCTCATATCGGGGAATCCGCAGTCCACCGTGAGTCACTTGGTGGCGCCTCGCGTGATGCGTGATGCGTGTGCCATCTTGCCGACGGCGTTCGACGCCGGTCAGTACCGCCGCCCGTGCGGCGCGTCCGCACTCCCGAGCAGATCGCGGCGACGATCTTCTCCCTCGTCTTGCCGCGGTACCTACGTCACCGGCAAGACCATCGAGGTCGACGGCGGGAGTCAGGTCTATCCCCTCCACGGCCGACTGCTGGATCTGTGACGGGCCATTGATGCAAGGGCGGAGGGAGCCCCGGCCTGTCCGGGCCGCCCATCGCCGGTCCCCGAGCGCGCTTACGGCGTTTGAAGAACTCGCCGTCACATGGGCTGCGGCGCCGATGCCCGCTCAGACGGGGAACGTGACCCCGGTCAGTTACTCCGAGACGGTCCACAGGCGGCGCTGGGCGGCCGGGTCGTGGGATTGCTCGCTGGATTCGACAGGCTTCGGGTAGCCCTTGTACTGCTGGAATCCGCCAGGGCCGTAGTACTGGCCGCCGATCACGTCGGGGTCGGTCGCGGCGCGCAGCGTGGGCAGGGCGCCCATCGCAGGCTTCTGTGTCATGACCGGTGCGAGGAGGCTGTTGATCGCGTGCATGGGCGCGGGCGAGTTGCGCGTCAGCTCGGTGTCGGCGAAGCCCGGGTGGGCGGCGGCCGCGATGGTGGTGCCCGAGGTGGTCAGGCGGCGCTGCAACTCGTAGGTGAACATCAGGTTCGCCAGTTTGGACCGGCTGTAGGCGGCCGTGCGGCTGTATGCGCGCTCCCACTGCAGGTCGTCGAAGTCGATGCTGGTCCCGCGGTGGGTGAGGCTGCTGACCGTCACCACGCGGGAGCCTGGTACCGGCAGCATGTGCTCGATCAGCAGCCCGGTGAGCGCGAAGTGACCGAGGTGGTTGATGCCGAACTGCAGCTCGAACCCGTCGCGGGTGAGCTGCTTGGGCGGGTACATCACCCCGGCGTTGTTGATCAGCAGGTCGATTTTCTGGTGCTTGGCCCGCAGGGCGTCCGCGGCGGCGCGGATGGACTCCAGGGAAGCCAGGTCGAGGCGCTGGACCATGACGTCCGCGCCCGGGGCTGTGTCGGTGATCCGGGTGGCGGCCTGCTTGCCCCTTTCCACGTCCCGCACCGCCAGTACCACGGATGCGCCGTGTGCAGCGAGGACGCGGGCGGTCTCAAAGCCGAGGCCGGTGTTCGCGCCGGTGACCACGGCGAGTCGGCCGTCCTGCGCCGGCACGTCGCCGCTCGTCCACTTTTCGTTCATGACCCCTCCGGTGCCAGACCTGCGGCCTGGTGTTGCAGGCGTTCTCCTACTCCGAGGAGAACCGGTGAGATCCATTGCATCGCTCGAGCAGTGGGCAGGCTAGAACTATCCTCGCTGCTTCTTGCACGATCCTCCTCCGCGGCCCTCTGTTCAGGGCAGGAGTCCCTCCGGGACTCGTACGGTGTTCCGCAGACCGGCCGCGTCCCGGCTCGGAGGGACGCCGAACTGGCGGCGGTACTCCCTGCTGAACTGCGAGGGGTTGTCGTAGCCGACGCGCTGGGCGACCCCGGTGACGTCGCGGGGGTGGGTGGCGAGCAGCAGCCGGGCCTGCTGCAGACGGATCTGCTTCTGGAACTGGATGGGGCTCATCGCGGTCACTGCCTGGAAGTTGCGGTAGAAGGCGGACACGCCCATGCCGGACATGCGTGCCACATCCTCGACGCGGAAAGGCTGCGCGTAGTGCTCGCGGATCCAGCGCACGGCCCGGGAGATGTGGCTGAGGCTGCTGTCCGCCAGGCCGAGCTGGCGCACCGTAGCACCCTGCTCGCCGGTGATCAGCCGCCACAGGATCTCGCGTTTGACCAGCGGCGCCAGCGCGCCTCGGTCGCCTGGTTCGTCAAGCAGGCGCAGCAGCCTGACCACCGCATCGAGGAGCGCGGCGGGAGCGTCGCTGACGGCGATTGCCGATGGCACGCCTACGCCGGTGTGCGGGATATCCCCAGGGCCGGCCTCCAGCAGCAGTTCGGCGACGGCGGACGCCTCCAGCGTGAGAAGGAAGCCGAGGGCGGGCTGGTCGGGCTCGACCTGCAGGAGCTGCCCCGTGACGGGCAGATCGACAGACGCGATCAGATACCGCCCGGGGCCGTACTCGTAGACCCGGTCGCCCAGCGCGAGGCGTTTGGCGCCCTGGGCGATGAGCCCCAGCACCGTGCCGGACATGAAAGGCGCCGGAGGATCCGGCCGGTCGACTTTCGAGAGGAAGACGCCGTCGATGGCCGTGGTCCAGTCAGAGCGGGCATGCCGGGCTACCAAGGCGCGGAACTCGTCGAGGCACATGCGCCCATTGCAGCACGATTCCGCACCATGGCTCTGATATTCGCGAGCATCGTGCAAGTACAGCCTGCACCCCAGGTGGCGTACGTAGGCCCGGACCGCGGGCGCGTGGGCGTCGAGCGGTCTGTCCGCCGCGGGTGCCGTCCGCTTCAGCCGGGGCAGTCCGCCCTCGTACGCGGCGGCGGGTGGGTCGGAGAGCTTCGCGATGTAGGTGCCCTGGACTTAACTCGCCTCGTTCGCGGGGAGTTGGTCTCAGAGGCCTGAGCCGGGGGTATGGCGGTGGCCAGCTCAGCGTCAGGGCTCCGGCGAGGAGTGGTGCGAGGGCGACCGGGACCGTTCTCGGGTGTATGTGACGATCTGATCGGGTGGCACAACCGCCAGGGACTGTCCGAACCGGCCAACCAGTTCCACTACGCCCGGATGACCGCCGACCACCGCATCCTCTTCGGCGGCTACGACGCGATCTACCATGCCGGACGACTGATCCGGGAGAAATACGAGGACCGGCCCGCGACCTACCGGAAGCTGGCCTCGCACTTCTTTACGCTCTTCCCCCAGCTGGAAGGCATACGGTTCACCCACCGCTGGGCGGGCGCGATCGACACCTCGACCCAGTTCTGCGCATTCCACGGGCTGGCCGGGAACGGCCGAATCGCCTACGCGGCCGGCTTCACCGGACTCGGCGTGAGCGCAACACGTTTCGCGGCGGAGGTGATGCTCGACCGTGCCGGCGAGACGACGGAACGCACCGCGCTGGAGATGGTTCGGCGCAAGCCCCTGCCCTTCCCGCCGGAACCGGCCGCCTACGCGGGCATCCAGCTCACCCGTTGGGCCCTGGACCGCGCCGACCACCGGCAGGGCAGCCGCAACGCGTTCCTGCGCGCCCTCGACGCACTCGGGCTCGGATTCGCCTCGTGATCGTCGCGTGACTGGTTCCGGGAACGGGTTCTGGACCACACGCCAGAACGGGGCCAGTGCAGACCGTTGACGCCAGGAGGCGGCCGCCGCACTGAAGGCGCGGCGCTCACCGAGGCGTACCGGGCCGCGACCGGGCACGCCGTCTTCTCCCTGGTCTTCTCCGACTGGTGCCAGGAGCCGACCACCAGCGACGCCCTGCAGATGGCGGGGAAGGCGAATCGCCGCAGGTCAGCCGGCATGTTGAGATGTCGTGCCCCTTGCTTGTGGGGGGCACGGCATCGCGCCCCTCAGATGTCTCTGCCCGGCCGCGCGAGAAGCTTCCGTGCTGACCGGGTTCGGCCTCACTCTGGGGAGCTTGATCGCGTCGGTAGCGGGGTGTGACGAGCTGTTGTGCGTCAGGGCGGAAACTGTCCGAACAGAGAACGGCCCGGTTGTCTGATGAGCCATGCGACTGCGATGCCGCCGTCGCATGGCACCGTGATGTTGATGTTGGCGCCAGATCCGGGGGAGGCCGTGATCGTCGGCTGTTTGCTGGCGCGCCGCAGACGCGACGAACCGGCGGTTGGGGGGCTGGCGGGTGGTGGCCACGGCGTGGAAGACAGCAGAACGGCGGCGATGAGCAGGAGAGGGACGGCCGTGTCGGTTGCGGTCCCCTCACCGCTGTCGGAGAACGGAGCCGGCGCGAGGCGGGGCACCGTCACGGACAGGACGGCCACGACGCTGGACGCCGCGCTCGTCTTCGCGCTCACGGCCGTCGGAGCACCGGGGCAGACGGCGATCTCGGCGGTCATCGGCTACCGCCTGCTCACCGGATGGCTGCCGATGGCACCGGGACTGCTGGTCCTGGGGGTGCTCGCCCGCCATTCGGCGCTCCCGCGGCCGTCACGTCGTGATCGCTGAGCGGTCGGGGTCCCTTACGTCACGGACGGGTCTTCTCGAAATCGCTTTGCGGGGGAGAGTGTTCGGATGGGTGGCTGGAGCCGTGCCGCCTGAACACCCAGGTGCGGTACACCCAGAAGCGGAAGCCGGTTGCGGCTGCCAGGCCGATGGCCTTGAACAGGTTGCTCTGGAGAGCGGTGTCCCAGCCGAACCGGTAGGTCGCCGCGTACAGCACGCCGTTCTCGATGACCAGGCCGATGATGCTGAACACGACGAACAGGGTGAACTCGCGGGCCGGCCGGCGCTTGTCCCGGTCGCGGTAGGCGAAGTAGCGAAAGCCCAGGTAGTTGACGAGAACCGCCACGCTGGTGCTGATCACGCTGCACCGCACCACAGGCAATGTCGTGACCGCGCGGCACAGGTTGAACACCGCGAAGTTCACCAACACACCGAGCCCGCCGACCGCCGCGAACCTCATGATCTCGCCCGTCAGGGCGCGACGCGTCCGGGTGCCCGGCGGCCGATCAGGAGCGGAATCCGACGTGAACATGATCGTGATGGGTCGGGTCGCTGAAGAACCGGCCTGCGCCGGCACCGCTCGGCAGTACCGGTCCACCCACGTTGTAGGAGCCGGCCATCGCAGCATCCCGCATGAACGACTCGATCAGACGGCGGGGGGTGGCCGAGTCGACCACGGGGCGGCCATCGATCTGCCAGACATCGAACACCCGGCCGCGCGGGTGGTCGCTGGGGCGGGCCGTGCCGAAGACGTTCAGCGGATGGCCCGAGCGGATCACGCTCAGGTTCATCCTGTACGTGTCCGCCAGCCGCAGCAACGCCTCCAGGACACTGGTGTGGATGTGCCCGCTGCGCACGTCGGCACGTGCGGCCGGCGGCAGACCGACATGCGGGTCGTCCAGCACCTTGCGTGCGGCTGGGGGCAGGGACGAGACCGCCGGACCCGGGCGGGCCGGATGCAGGGCGGTGACCGCCCACCGCGGACGGGCACGGCTCAGCCGTACGTCCATGGTGGTCCCACCCGCAGTGACCGCGCCTGCCTGGCGGGTCCATTGCCGGCAGACCACCAGCACGCTGGCCGCGTCCGTCAGCATGCCGCCGTACTGGGCGTCCACCACCCGCACCACGGCCTCGTCGGCCGAGGCCAGCAGCGGCCCCGCCTGTCCCACGAGGCCCGGATCCAGCCCGAGGGCGGATACCCGGCGCTGGGCCGCGGCCACCCCCTGCTCCCCGGTGCGCCAGTTGCCGAGAGCCTCGATGAGCTGTACGGCGCGCAGCTTGACCTGCGGATCGACATCATCAGGGCTGGGATGCCACGGCGTGGCGCGCGGGAGTCCCGACGGGCTTGCGGGGCTTTCCGCTGCGGTGGCATGAGGGCGGTCACTGGAACAGCCTGCGGCGCCGAATGCCATTCCACCCGCCGCCAGCAGTACCGTCCGGCGACCGACCAGTGATGCCGACTGCCCGAAGTCACGCATCAATCAGTCCCCTCCTTGCCCGGAAGGTGCGCCGGGCCGTCCCGGCGCGAGAACCAGAGCCCTGTGCGCCTGACGGAGCGGCCCCGGTTCTGGTGAGAGACGCCGCAATCAGGGGCTGGGCTGGGGAATGACAAGCCCGAAGGCTCTTTTGGTCGATTTCAGCAATTAACTCATTGTTTGGCAGTATTCGCAGCAGATTATGGGAGCAGGGCGTGGTCACGGCGTCCGGTTCGTGCGCTGCGGTCCGGTGCCGCGACGAGGGCGTCGGTCTCGGTGGTGGTGAGGTGGTTGACGATGGCTCGGTCGAAGCGTTCGGGCCCCGCTGGATCACGCCGCGTGTCCGGGTGCCCGTAGGCCTCGTAGCGCAGGAACGATTGCATCGCGGCGAGACGGATGTGGCGGGTCGCCGCGGTGTTGCCGCGGACTGTTTCGAGGTGCTGGAGGAACGCACCGATCGTCGGTGCGTCCAGGTCGGCGATGCTCAATCGGGTCGGCTGCCAGCCGGTGCGCCGCCCTGCGAAGCCGAGCAGGAAGGTGAAGGTGTCGCGGTAGTCCGCGAAGGTGCGCCGGCTCTCCTGGAGCTGGAGCATCGGTTTTTCGGTGCAGAAACTCTGCGGCCGGGGGTACGAGGTCGCTCATGACCGGACTCTGAAGCTGTGCACAGGAGGGCGTTGATCCCAGTCGGCGACCGAGTCAGGCGTGATGCGTGCGGACAGGTGAGGACGGATCTGCCCGTCAGGTCCGGGCGGTCGCGGTTACGGCCTGCCGGGCCGCCCGCTCCACCAGTGAGATGCCGTCGCTCATCGACGCGCTGCCGTCCGACAGCACGGTGACGAGGTAGTGGTGTCCGTCCACCGTGATCCGGCCGACGCTGTTGACGTCCCAGAGCCCGGAGGTGGTGCGCTGCAGCCAGCCGTTCTTCAATGCGTACTCGGCGCCGGAGGCTGTCGAGACGCCCCACGCCTGATCGCTCGCGATACGACTCATCAGGATTTGGATGTAGGTCCGGGACTCTTTGTTCAGCGGGGAGCCGGTCTTCGACGTCGCAGCGCCGTCGAACACGGAGAGCAGGAGCCTGATCTGGTCACTCGCCGTCGTCCGCGTCAGCCCCCACTTCCTGCCGTGACCACCCTTGGTCGAGGTCAGTCCCAGACGTTCGTTCGCCGCCTCCAGGCCGGGTGCCTGGCCGATCTCGCGCCACAGGAGGTTCGCCGCCGCGTTGTCGCTGTTGCGGATCATCGGTTCGGCCAGCGCGCGTTCATGGGGGGTGAGGTGCCGGCCCGCGTCCTGAGCCTGCAGCAGCAGTGTCGCGAGGATGTCGACCTTGATGATGCTGGCGGTGTCGTACAGGGCGTCCTGACCGTACAGCGACGGCTCCCGGCTGCCGCCGTCGAGGCTGAGCACGGCCGCTGTCACGCGTGCCTTGCTCTGAGGCTGCATCGCGGCGTTGACGCCGGCCGTGGCCTGGGTCTGCGCCGACAGCGCGGGCGCGGCTACCGCGGGTGCCGTGTGCAGGGCGCCAAGGGAGAAGAGGGTCGTCACCGAGGCCAGGATCACACCGGTGCAGGCGCCGACGCGGCTTTCACGGCGCCTGGCTGACGTCTTCGAATACGTTTTAGAACGCGGGCAGGGCATGGTCGGGCAAGCCTCGCAATGGGTCGACAAAGGGGAACTGCATGGCAAACGTAGGGATCATGTGCGCGAAGTGAAGTGGTCCCCGTCACTACGAACCCATTTCGGCCCGAATTGTGAGAAGGCTCATGTGGCCGTGATCTCGGCATACCGGCTCCGTCGCGAGTTCCGTGAAACCCGAGATGTCGATCTTCGTTTCCTCTGATCATGCTGGGCCCGCCGCCGCGCCCTGCTCGGCGAGGCCGTTGACGGCCCTCGCTATGGCCTGGCGGCGACTGCCGTGGTCGCGTCGGGGTCGTCGCCATGTCCGCCGTCCTGCTGGTCGGGACGGTGCTCGGCTGGTTCGGTCTCGCCTGGCGCTCCGCCTCGGACTTTGCCCCGCCATTGCTCCTTCATGACCAACTGACTACAGGCCTGTAGTCATGATGGACCGGGCATGGATAAGGTATGCCTTCGCTAACTTGTGCCGGCTCGGCCGGAGCTGGGAGGGCCGTATGTGGGGCGACGCGTTTCCGAGTTTCCTGATCGGGCTGAGGGAGGGACTCGAAGCGGGACTCATCGTCTCCATCCTGGTCGCCACCCTGGTCCGGGCCGGGGCCACGTCCCGTCTGTCGCAGGTATGGACGGGCGTCCTGGCGGCCGTCGCCCTGTCCATGAGCTTCGGCGCGGTGCTCACCTTCACCGCCGCCTCCCTGTCGGCCGCCGCCCAGGAAGCCTTCAGTGGCACTCTCAGCGTGATCGCGGTCGTGTTCGTCACCGCGATGGTCTTCTGGATGCGCCGCTCCGCACGCGGCCTCTCCGGCGAGCTCAGGGAGAAGGTCACCGGTGCGCTCGGCACTGGCGCCGGTGTGCTGATCGTCACCTCCTTCCTCGCGGTGGGTCGTGAGGGCCTGGAGACGGCGCTGTTCCTGTGGACCACCGCCCAGGCCGCCGGCGAGTCCGCGGGCCCCCTCGCCGGCGCCGGGATCGGCCTGGTCCTTTCGACCGGGCTGTGCTGGGGCCTCTATCGCCGGGCCCTGAAGATCAACCTCACGAAGTTCTTCACCGCCACCGGCGTCGTCCTCATCGTGATCGCCGCCGGTGTCCTCGGCTACGGCCTCCGCGACCTCCAGGAAGGCGGTGTGCTGCCCGGCAAGTCGGCCTACGCCCTCGACCTGAGCGGCAGCATCGACGCGGGCTCCTGGTACAGCACCCTCGTCCAGGGCGTGTTCAACCTGACCCCGACGATGACCTGGCTCCAGGTCCTCGCCTACGTAGGCTACCTCGCCGTCGTCATGACCCTGTTCGTCCGCGGTGTACGCGCCCCCAGCCGGACCACGAAGACGGAGTCCACGAAGGCCGACGCGGCGAAGGAGCCGGGGGAGCGGGCCGGGAAGGGCGAGAAGGCACCCCGTCGCCGTCCCACCTGGGTCGTCCCCGTCACCGTCGTCGCCGTCCCCGTGGTGATCGCCTCGCTCGCTGTCGCCCTCGGCCGCCCCAAGCCCACGGCCGCGCAGACCATCGCCGTCTCCGAGAAGGAGTGCGGCAACGGCTTCACCGCGCCCGAACCGGGTCGGCAGACCTTCCAGATGCACAACACCGGCGGCAAGACATCCGAGGTGTACCTGATCGACCCGTCGACGAGCGCCGTCTACGGCGAGATCGAGGGACTGGCCCCTGGCACCACCCGCGCGCTGGTCGCCACCGTCGCCGGCGGCACCTACGCCTGGCGTTGCGTGCCCACCGGCGGGACCGCCGTCACCTCCAAGGCCGTCCGCGTCACCGGCGGCGGCAGCGGCAAGGCCGTCGTGCCGGTCTCGGAGGAGGACCTCGCCGCCCCGCTCCAGGAGTACAAGGCGTACGTCAACCACGGCTTGGCGACCCTTGTCACCCAGACCCGCACCCTCGACGATGACATCAAGGGCAACCACCTCGACAAGGCCCGCACCGACTGGCTCACCGCGCACCTCACCTACTCCTCCCTCGGAGCCGCCTACGGCACCTTCGAGGACTTCGACAGGAAGATCAACGGCCGGGCCGACGGCCTTCCAGGCGGCGTGCGGGACAAGGACTTCGCCGGGTTCCACCGCCTCGAGTACGGCCTGTGGCACGGCGACCCGGCCGCGAGCCTCAAGGCCCCGGCCGACCAGCTCGTCGCCTCGGCCGCCGGGTTGCAGAAGGCGTTCCCCAGCCAGGACTTCGACCCGTCGGACCTGCCGCTGCGCGCCCACGAGATCCTGGAGAACACACTCCAGTTCGAGCTCACCGGCGACACTGACGAGGGCAGCGGCACCAACCTCGCCACCGCCGGCGCCAACCTGGCCGGCACCCGCGAGCTGCTCACCGTACTCAGGCCGCTGCTGACCACTCGCGCGCCCGAGCTGCTGCCGACCGTCGACGGGGACATCGCCCGTCTGCAGACGCTTCTCGAGGCCGCGCCGCACGGCACCGCCTGGACCCCCGTGGATCACCTGGACGCAACCACCCGGGCCCAGGTCAACGGAGCCACCGGACAGCTTCTTGAGGACCTGTCGCCCGTCCCGGACCTCCTGGAGATCAGGAAGGCCGACGGATGACCGCCGAGCACCCCGTACCCACGCCCGCATCCATGGAAGGGAACCAACCGATGCCGTCCGCCGAAACGCCCCCCTCGTCGGGCGGCTGCCCCGCCGGTCACGGCCGCCGCGCCTTCGTGAGGTCGGCGCTCGGCGCCGGAGCCGCCGGCGCGGTCCTGGCGGGCGGAGGATTCGCCCTCAGCCAGGCCGACGCGCCTCAGGCGCAGGCCGCGGACACCACGAACGCGACCAAGGTGCCCTTCCACGGTGCCCACCAGGCGGGCATCCTCACCCCCACTCCGACGGCGGCCACATTCGTCTCCTTCGCCGTCATCGCGCCGTCCCGCGCGGAACTGGCCGGCCTGTTCAGGACGATCACGGAGCGGGCCCGTTTCCTCACCGAGGGCGGTACCCCCGCCGACCTGGGCGTCGGCGCCCCGCCCTCCGACAACGGCATCCTCGGCCCGACCGTCCCCGCCGACGCGCTCACCGTCACCGTCGGCGTCGGCGCCTCCCTCTTCGACGAACGCTACGGCCTCGCCAAGGCCAAGCCGGCCCACCTCACACCGATGCGGACCTTCCCCAACGACAACCTCGACCCAGCTGAGTGTCACGGCGACCTCTCCCTGCAGATCTGCGGCAACCGCCAGGACATCGTGCTGCATGCGCTGCGCGACATCGCCAAGCACACCCGCGGCGCCATGCAGATCAAGTGGCGCATAGACGGGTTCCAGAACACCCCGCGTCCCACCGGCGCCCCGCGCAACCTGCTCGGCTTCAAGGACGGCATCGCCAACCCGGACGTCACCTCCACCCGTGAGACCAGCCGCGTGATCTGGGTCGGCGACGGCCAGGGCGAGCCCGCCTGGGCGAGGGGCGGCAGCTACCAGGTGATCCGCATCATCCGGATGCTGGTGGAGTTCTGGGACCGGGTGTCGCTCAGCGAGCAGGAGCTGATGTTCGGCCGCCGCAAGGACACCGGCGCCCCGCTGGACGGCGCCAAGGAGACCGACATCCCCCAGTACGCCAAGGACCCCAAGGGCAACGCGATCCCGCTGGACGCCCACATCCGGCTGGCCAACCCGCGCACCGCCGCCACTGACACCTCCCGCATCCTGCGCCGCGGTTACAACTACGACCGCGGCGTCGACAACGTCGGCAACCTCGACATGGGGCTGGTCTTCTGCTGCTACCAGCAGGACGTCAAACGGCAGTTCGAAGCCACCCAGACCCGCCTGATCGACGAACCCCTCGTCGACTACATCTCCCCCACCGGCGGCGGCTACTTCTATGCCCTGCCCGGTGCCCGCAACTCCTCCGACTGGCTCGGGCGCACCCTGCTGGAAGCATGAGCGGCGTCCTTCACCTGGTGGCGGGGCGGCTTCGGCGTTCAGGCGGCCCACACCCCGGTTGAAGCGGCGCAGCAGGAGGACAACGGTGGCGGCGCGGCCGGTGAGCAGGTCGACCAGCCAGTGACCGACGACGGTGACCCGGAATCTGCCCCTGACCACAGTGAGTTTGCGGCTGACGCCGACGGACACGGCGTGCGCCAGACCGTCGGCGACCTGGGGGACTGTGCAGTCGAGCTGGCCTCGGCCGGCCGGGCCCCGGTGTGTACCCGGCCGGGGAAGATGGAGTATTGAGATGCGAGAATCTAGGGTCGGCACGTGGCTTTCATCCTGGTGTGCGAAGACGACGCGGCGGTTCGTGGCATCCTCAGGCGTGCCCTGGAGCACGACGGGCACACCGTTTCCGTCGCTGCCACGGCAGACAGTCTGCTGCGGCAGCTCGCACCGGTGCCCCAGCTGGTCGTCCTGGACCTCGGGCTGCCGGACGCCGACGGCCGCGATGTCTGCCTGGCCCTGAGGGCTCGCGGCGTCGACGTGCCGGTGCTGATGCTCACCGCCCTGGACGGTCTGCATCACAAGGTGGGCGGCTTCGAGGCGGGCGCCGACGACTACATGACCAAACCTTTCGACATCCCGGAACTGCTGGTCCGCGTCCGGGCGCTGCTGCGCCGGGCCACCGTGGCGCCCGCATCGCACGAGGTCGTCCTCGATCCGGCGAAGCACATGGTGACCTACGATGCGGCGAGCATGAGCCTGACCCCGACCGAGTTCCGTCTGCTGGGCCGCCTGATCGCCTCGCAGGGCGACGCGGTGCGCCGCCATGCCCTCGTCGCCGCCGGCTGGCCGCACGGGGCGCACGTCAGCGACAACACCCTCGATTCCTATGTGCGCCGGCTGCGGACGAAGCTCGGTCCGCTGGGCGTGGCCGGGCGTCTGGCGACGGTCCGCGGTGTGGGTTACCGATGGCAGTGACGGGTTTCCGCAGAAGCGTCGTCGCGCTCACCGTCCTGATCGCCACCGCCGTGGTCGCCATCCTGGTCGTCGTCTCGCACGTGCTGCTGAGCAGGGTGACGGACGCCGACGCGCACGATCTGGCCCGGACGCGCGCCGAGGCGGTCGCGGCGAACGTCACCGCCAAGGGCGGCCGTGTCGTGCTCACGGAGAACGGCAGCGAGGCGCTGGACGAGGTCGCCTGGGTGTATGCCGACGGCCGCCTGGTCGACGGTAACGTACCGGCGAGCATGGTCGGGCGGGTCGAGGAGCTGGTGGACTCGGGGCGCTCGCAGACCGCGACCGTCGGCGACTCCCTCCTGTACGCGCGGCAGGTCCCCGTCGACGGCCACCACGTGATGGTGGTCGTCCGGGTGGACCTCACGCCTTATGAGACGTCCGAGCAGCGCAGTCTGACCTTGTCGCTGATCCTGGGCGGCCTCACGATCGTCCTCGCCGGCGGTGTCGCGCATCTCGTGGTGCACCGCGCGCTGCGGGTCGTGCACGAAATGGCCGCCCTCGCCGACGACTGGGGCCATCACGAACCCGGGCGCCGCTTCGACCTCGGCGTCCCCCGCGACGAGTTCGGGGAACTGGGACAGACCCTGGACCGCCTCCTGGAGCGCGTCGACAACGCGTTGGCGGACGAACGCCGGCTCACCGACGAGATCGCCCACGAACTGCGGACACCGCTCACCGTCCTGCGGGGCGAGGCGCAGCTGGCTCAGCTGTCCGGCGACCCGGTGCCGCCGGAGGCGGTACTGAGCGAGGTCGACCGCCTCGACGCGGCGATCACGACGATCCTGCGCGCCGCACGCGCCCGCACGGACGAGGGGACTCGGTGCGATCTGCGCTCCGCCGCGCGGCAGGCGATCGGCGATCGCGCGGTCGAGGTCGCCTTTCCCGCGAAGATCGAGGTGGCCGTGGCACCCGACGTCGCCGTGTCGCTGCTGTCCCCCCTGCTCGAGAACGGCCTGCGGCATGCGCAGACGCGTGTGTGGATCACCGCACGCAACCAGGGTGCGGCCGTCGTGGTCGATGTCCTGGACGACGGCCCGGGGTTCGATCCCGCGGATGTCGAGCGGGTCTTCGAGGCGGGTGTGACCGGCGGCGACGGATATGGGCTGGGGCTGCCGGTGGTCCGGCGCATCGCCGCCTCGGCCGGTGTGGAGGTCCGTGCGATCGCGGACGGCCGCGGGCACGTCGAGGTGACGCTCCCGGCCGTGCGTGCGATCACGTAGTCAGGTTGCTTGCAGGTTCCCCGCGTGAACCTGGCCGCATGACAACGACAGCGGAAACGCGCACGCGCAGCGGGCGCCTCATGCTCAACAAGGTCCCCGAGGTCACCATCTGGTTCTGGGTGATCAAGATCCTGTGCACCACTGTGGGTGAGAGCTTCGCCGACTGGATCAACATGAAGCTGGGCGTCGGCCTGGTGAACACGGCCTGGATCTTCACCGGGGTGTTCGTGGTGGTCCTGGCCGTCCAGCTGCGGCTGAAGCGGTACGTCCCGTTCCCCTACTGGCTGACCGTGGTCGTTGTCAGCGTCACGGGAACCCTGTACACCGACATCCTCACCGACCAGCTCAACGTGCCGCTGTGGATCAGCTCCGCGGTCTTCTCGGTGCTGCTCGCGGTGGTCTTCGGCGTGTGGTGGCTGCGCGAGCGGACGCTGTCGATCCACTCGGTCACCACGCTTCCGCGCGAGTCGTTCTACTGGCTCGCCGTACTCGTCACCTTCGCGCTCGGCACCGCGACCGGCGACTGGACGCTCGAGCTCACCGGCTGGAGCCCGGGCGCCTCGGTGTTGCTGCCGCTCGGCCTCATCGCCGCGATCACACTGCTGTGGAAGTTCGGCGCGAACCCGGTGCTGTCCTTCTGGCTCGCCTACATCCTGACCCGCCCGCTGGGCGCGAACATCGGCGACTGGCTCGCCTCCCCGAAGGTCGCCCAGCCGGGCGAGCCGACCGGCCTCGCGCTGGGCACCTTCACCACCAGTCTGATCTTCCTCGGCCTGATCCTGGCGACCGTGGTCTACCTGACGGTGACGCGCTCGGACGTGACCGAGACCTACGACGCCGCCCACGCCGTCCACGCCACCGGCGACCTGCGAAAGGAACGCGTCGGCCTGGCCGGCTTCGCGCTGCTTGCCGTCGCCACCGCAGGCCTGCTGATCTGGGCCCACGGCCAGCCGCACACCGGCCCGGCACCGGAGGAGGACAACACCTCCGCGGTCCAGATGGCCCCCGGTGAGGCGGTGAAGAAGTTCCCGCCCGCCAAGGTCGCCGCCCTGAAGGCTCTCGCCTCCACCTCGCTCAAGGACGCACGCTCGGGGAACGCGAAGGGTGCGCACACGGCCGCACAGTCGCTGCGTGACCTGTGGGATGCCGACCAGGCCTCGCTGGAGCCGCTGGACCCGACCGGATGGGACTCCGTCGACGCCCAGATGGACAAGGTGCTGGGGACCTTCGGCATCGATCACTCGAACCCGCCCATGCCGCCCGCGCAGCAGGAGAAGGAACTGAGCGCCCTCCTGACGGACATGGGCTGACCGGCCACCCCGTCTCCGCGAACGCCGTCGGGGCGGTCGAAGCCGGTGTTGACGGCTCCGACCGCCCCGTGTCCCACACAGGTGGGGGGCATCCCGGTCCGCGGTCTCACCTCATGCCGCGGCGTGCGCGCCCCTGTCGCGTTGTGACACGGCCAGGTAGCCGACGAATCCGATGATCGCCACCGTCCAGGCGAGGGTGACCGGTGCCAGGCCGAGGTCGAGACCGCCGCGGGTGTGGGGGAGGGCCATCCAGTCGGCGAGGGAGGCTCCGAGGGGGCGGGTGATGACGTAGGCGGTCCAGAAAGCGGTCACCGCGCCGAGGGTGCCGAAGCGGTGGGCCAGGGCGGGTACGCAGATCGCGGCCGCGAAGAGAGCGACCGAGCCCAGGTAGCCGAAGCCGACCGTGGCCGTGAGATCGCCCGCGGCGGTACCGAGGGCGAAGGTGGCCAGGACGGCCGCCCAATAGAACGCCTCGCGGCGCCGGGACCGGATCGTGTGGATGGAGAGGGTCCGCTCGCTCGCGTACCAGAGAGCGAAGACCACGGCCAGTACGACGAGGAACGCCGGCGTCGAGACGGCGTACGGCACGCCGAGGCCCACGTGCAGGACATCGGCGGCCATGGTGCCGAAAACGCTGACCATGACGACGGCGGTCCAGTAGGCCCAGGCGACATACCGGCGGAGCGTGAACTGCACGGCCAGGGACGCCACGAGGGCGAGGCCGCCGAGCGCCACCGCCGGGATCGGACCGAGCGTGCGGGCCAGGAGGTCCGACGCCGTCTCGCCCATACCGGTGGTCAGCACCTTGATGATCCAGAAATAGACGGTCACCTCCGGCACCTTGTTCGCCAGTTGCCGTGCGGGGGTGAGGGGGCGTTCGTCGAGGACAGGTTCTGCGGTCATGATCCGCACGATCGCACTCCGAGCATGAACGCAACCTGAATGGGGCCGCTACGCCGTTCGGGCCCTCTCGTGTGGGCTGCGGGCCGCCGTCCCCTCACCGTGGACAGGGGTGGAGGGAGACGACTCCTCTCACCCGTCTCTAACCGACGAGCCGTACGGTGCAGTGGCCTCCTACGAGGTGTAGGAGATCATTTTTCCGGGGCGCGTGACGACGAAAGGTGCAGGATGGCCGACGGCCCGAACGTCACGTTGACCGGTGCCTCTCGCACCGGCTTCCCGCCGTGGACGGCCCGGCCTCGGCACCGGTGGGGCGAACCTTGGCTCGCGGCGGTCGCGGGAGCTTTCACGCTCGCCCAGATCGTCCTCGTACGACCGGATCTTGGTCTCGGCTGGGACGAGACGGTCTACGTCAGCCAGGTCAGCGGCCAGGTTCCCGCCGCCTTCTTCAGCGCGCCCCGCGCCCGTGGCATCTCCCTGCTCGCCGCGCCGATCGCGTCGTGGTCCGACTCCACCGCCCTTCTCAGGGGCTACCTGGCGGTCCTCTCCGGTCTGGGCCTCTACTTCGCGCTGCGCGTCTGGCGAGCCCACGTCATGCCGCGCGTCCTGGCGCTGGCGGGTGCCCTGTTCGCCTCCCTCTGGGTGACCTTGTTCTACGGCCCGCAGGCCATGCCCAACTACTGGGTCGCCGTCGGTGCCCTGGCCTGCGTCGGCTGCTTCCTGCGGGTCCGCGCGAACGCAGGGGACCGGGCAGCCTGGTGGGGTGTGTTCGCGGGCGCGGCACTGATGGCGTGGATGCGCCCTATGGACGCCGTGTACGTGGTGCTTCCCCTGCTCGCCCTCGCCCTCGCCCTGCGCCGCCCCCGCCTCCTCGCCGTGCTGGTCGCCGGCCTGCTGGCCGGCGCCGGTGAGTGGGTGATCGAGGCATACATGAGCTACGACGGCCTCGCGCAACGCCTCTCCGACGCCTCCCGCATCCAGGGCGGCCTCGGTCTGCACCTGGCAGTCGTCGACCAGTTGCACAGTCTCGGCGGGCGTACCCTCTGCCGCCCCTGCACCGGATCGGCCCCCAACCCGGTGGTGACCCTGTGGTGGTTCGCGCTGCCCGCCCTCGCCGCGCTCGGCGCCGTCACCGCCGTCCGCGCCCGACGCGCCCTGCCCGTCCTGCTGCCGCTGGCCTGCGCGGCCACGGCCGCCGTCCCCTACCTGTTCCTCATCGGCTACGCAGCCCCCCGCTTCCTGCTGCCCGCCTACGCCCTGCTCGCCCTCCCTGTCGCCCACGGCCTCGCTCACCTGGTCGGCGCCCCGACCCGGGGGAGCGCGCGCATCGTCGCCGTGAGCCTCGTCGCGGCCTGTCTGGCGGCTCATCTGGCCGTGCAGTACGTCGTCCTGGAACACACCGTGCGCAGTTCCGCCGCCAACCGAGACAACTGGTCCCGCACCGCCTCAGCCCTCCACACGCTCGGCGTGCGGCCACCGTGCCTGCTCAGCGGTTACGAGGCCGTGCCCATCGCCTTCTACACCGGTTGCGGCTCGGCACAGACCAGCGGCCACGACACCAGCACCACCGCGGCCGCACTGGTCCGGGCCGCCCACCGGACCCCCCTCGCCGTCCTCACCCAGCCCGGCGACCGTCCGCCCGCCTACGCGCGCACCTGGCCCATGAAGCGGGCCGGCGTTCTCCACGCCTACGTCGCTCCCGTCGTCCGGCAGGGGCGGTGACGGCGGTGACCGTGACCGACAGCGTGACCATGTCCGACAAGGTGACCGTGACCGCGGGCAGGCGCCACTACGTCCAGCTGGGCATCACCCTCGTGGTGCTCCTCGCCGCCGGCGCCATCCTCGCGGCGCACCGGGCCACCCTCGACAGCGGTACCGACCAACTGGCCGCAGCCGACGGGGAATGGCTCGTGCTCGCCTGCTTCGCCACCGTCGCCACGTGGGTGTGCGCGGCTGTGGCGCAGCAGGGGGCGGTCGTCGAGCGGCTGCCGAAGGGACGGCTGGTGGCCGCTCAGTTCGCGGCGTGCGCCGCCAACCACCTCCTGCCCGCGGGAGCCGGGGCGAGCTTGGTCAACCTGCGGTTCCTGACCCGGTGCGGCCTGTCCACCAGGCGCTCGGCGACCGCGCTGGCGGTGAAGGCGGCTGTCGGCGGGATCGTCCGGTGCGTGCTCGGCGTCGCCCTGCTGGTGGCCTCACCGGGCGCTGTCCCGCTGTCGGCGCGGGTCCCGCACGCGCTGGTCCTGGTGCCGGTGATGGCGGCAGCCGTCGTGCCGGCGGTGATGACCAACGGTCGGATCAGGCGGGCGGTGCGGCGGGCCGTGACCGACGTGCGGGAGGTGCATCGCTCCCGAGGGCGGGCCTGCGCGCTGTGGGGCGGCTCGGTCGCGTTCGCGTTGCTGCACGCGGGAGTGGTCGTCGCCGTGGTCCACGCGCTCGGCCTCACGTTGCCCACCAGCCATGTGGTGATGGCGTACCTCGTGGCCAGCGGGGCGGCGGCCCTGCTTCCCACGCCCGGTGGGCTGGGGTCGCTGGACGCCGCGCTCGCCTTCGCGCTCACGGCCGCCGGAGCGCCGGGGCAGACGGCGATCTCGGCGGTCATCGGCTACCGCCTGCTCACCGGATGGCTGCCGATGGCACCGGGGCTGCTGGTCCTGGGGTTGCTCGCCCGCCGTTCGGCGCTCTGAAACGGCGGAACGCCCTTGCACGGTCCGCTCCAACGGCCCTGCATGTCCCTGCCCTCAGCGACGTGGCAGCCGTTTCATCGGCCGCCTCGCCCTGCGTGGCGATCCGGTCGGCGGGCGGTGCAGGCGATGGCGGGCGACGAGTTCGAGCGTCACCGCGACCGCGACGGACTGCACTGCCATGAGCGCGATCAGGACGAACAACTGCACCGCCCCGGCCATCACGGGACTCGCCCCTGCCATCAGCATGCCGACGAAAGCACCGGGGAGGGTGACCAACCCGACCGTCCGAGTCTGGTCGAGGCCCGGCAGGAGTGCCTCTGATGCCGCCGGGCGTGCGATCTCCATGCGCGCGTCCCGGTCCAGGAAGCCCAGTGCCATCGCGGCTTCCACCTCTCCATGGCGCTGGGTCAGTTCGTCCAGGGCACGACGTCCGGCGAGGACGGTCACGGTGAGTGCGCCGCCGATGAGGATGCCCGTGATCGGGATCAGTGCTATGCCGCGCAGCGGGACGAGCCCCGTCAGCAGCAGTGCCGCGACGACCGGCACCACGCCGGCGGCGATCGGGGCGGCCGTGAGCCACCAGGTGTGGTCGCTGGTGATTCGCCGTCCGGCCGTACGCACCGCCACCGAGAACATGACGGCAAGGAACGCCAGCAGCCCTGCCACGGACTTGACGGCCCACGCGATGACCACCGACACGACGGCGAGCTGGGCCGCGGCCCGCAGCCCGGCGACGAGGATCTCCCTGGCCCGGCTCTTGTACGGGTACGGATCGAGATGGAACCGCCCCGCGACCACGGCCGCCGCCAGGAGCAGAGCGGCGAGCAGGACGCCGAGGGTGATGTTGACCGGGACGAGGGAAGCCGCACTCGACGTCACGTTCTCCACCTGTCCTTGCCCGCGGACACGTCAGCCGCTTCTCAACCCACCGGATCCGGCGGCCGTTCCAGCCGGTATCCGTGCCCTCGCAGCGTAGTGATCTCCGGAAGGCGGGCAGGGCCGCCCCCCGCCTGCACCGCCTCGGTCAGTCTGCGTCGCAGGCCCGCCATCGTCACGTCGAGAGTCTTGGTGGGTCCGAACCAGTTCTCGTCCCACACCTCGGCCATCAACGTCTCCCGCGACACCGCCTCGCCGACCCGCTCGGCCAGCACCGCGAGCAGGTCGAACTCCTTGGCCCGCAGGGGGATTTCGACACCGTGCAGCGCGCATCGCCGGGCCGAGACGTCGACGACCAGATCGCCCAGCCGCACCGGCTTCCGGACCGGGGCGGCCACTGCCTGCCGCCGCAGATGCGCTCGCAGCCGGGCGAGCAGCACGGTCATGCTGAACGGTTTGACGAGATAGTCGTCGGCCCCGGCATCCAGTCCGGCGATGACGTCGATGTCCTCGGTCCGCGCGGTCAGCACGACGATCAACAGATCGGGGAGGCGGGCCCGCAGATCCCGGGCCACGTCCAGGCCGTCCATGTCGGGCAGCCCCAGGTCCAGCAGCAGCACGTCGTACGGTGCCCGCGCGGCCTCGGCCAGCGCTCCCGCCCCCGTACGGCACCAGGTCGGCGCGTAGTCGTGGCCGCGCAGGCCGGCATCCAGATGGCGGCCGATGGTGTCGTCGTCCTCGACGACGAGGACACGGTGGTGGTAGCGGTCTGCTGCGGCGGGCGTGCGCATGGACGACAGCCTAGGAGTGGACAGGGTGGCGAGCCCGTCGTACGCGCGGGGAGTGTTCACAGGTCGCGGAGCTCCTCCACGGCGGGGCGTCGGGTGGTGCGGATGCCGTTGAGGGCCGCGGCGAGGATGGCGGCGACGGCGGCGGTGCCGGTGAGTGCGAGGTAGGTGCCGGGGACCGAGAGGCCGGCGGGTGGGGGATCGAAGACGCCGGTCAGGACCTTGACCAGCATCTGTGACAGGGCCCAGCCGATCAGGGCGCCTCCGGCGAGACCGCCGGCGGCCAGCAGCAGGGCCTCGGTGAGGACCATGCCGCGCAGGTGGCGTGCCCGTGCGCCGAGGACCGTGGCGATCGCGAAGGTACGGCGGCGTTCGGCGAGCCCGAGGGCGAGGACGAGCCCGCCGGCTCCCGCGGCCAGCAGTACCGCGAAGGCGAGTTCGATGCGCGTCAGGCCCGCCAGATCGACCGAGGTCAGGCTGGTGCCGACGGTGCCGCGGGTCTGGGTGAGGTCGGTGACGGTGGCACCGGTGCCGAGCTGCCGGTGCAGCTGAGCGGCGATCTGCTTCTGGTGGCTGCCGCCGGTGTCGAGGAGGAAGGCGCCCACCGCGTCGCTGCCGGTGGCCTTGGCGATGTAGGAGGCGTTGGCGACGAAGAAGCTGTCCTTGGGGGCGGTGGGGAACTCCTTGGCGATGCCCGCGTAGTGGAAGGGGACCGTGTGCAGGGCTTTGGTGCGGGCGTCCTGGACGCGCAGGTTGACGGTGTCGCCGGGGGAGAGCTGGAAGTCGTTGACCGTCTCGACGCTGACCAGCAGGTTGTCCGGGTGCTGGGCAAGTCGTTGCATCAGCTGCCGGGCGGTGCCGCCGGCGAAGTAGGCGTCCTGGAGCGAGGTGGCCCTTGCGATGGTGTCCGGGCGGACGCCGTAGAGGTCCTGGAGGTCGGAGCCGACGTAGGCGAAGCGGTGCTGGAGGGGTTCGACGTGCCGGACACCCGAGATCTTCAGGGCCGCGCCGGAAGCGGGTGGGACCTGGGCTCCGGGCGGTTCGGTGACGGTGACGTCGGCGCCGTTGGTGAGCCGGGCGTCGACCTCGGCCTGTTGCTGGTACGTGGCGTTGAAGACGGCGGTGGACACGGCGAAGGAGACGGCCAGGGCGAGCAGCACCACCGAGCGGGCGAGCGGTCGTCGGCGCCGGGTCAGTACGGCCGCCGTGGTCCCGGCCAAGGTCGCGGTCAGCGGGCGGGCCAGCCGGGTCAGAACGGGACGGCCACGGGTGAGGACCAGCAAGGTCAGGCGCCACAGCAGCAGGGCCGCGCCGATCCAGAGCAGGGCCGGGCCGAGGAAGGCCCAGTACGACACGGAGATGCTGGGAACACCCTCGGGGGCGAGGACCAGCGCGTACTGGTTGCCGGAAGAGGCACGGAAGACCAGCCACGAGCCGATCAGGAGCACGAAGTCCAGGCCGTACCGCAGCCACCAGGGCGACCGGGAGGGGCGTACGCCCTCCTGTTTGCGGGTGTCGGCGACGGTGACTGAGCGCAGGTCCCGCCACGCTGGGACGAGCACGGCTCCGGCGGCCACCGCTGCTCCCAGTGCGAAGGCGATCGCGTACCAGACGGTCCACGTCCCCGCGCTCGCGCCGAACGAGGCCGTGCCGAAGGCGAGACGGCCGGTGAGCGCGGCGACCCCCAGCCCCGCGAGGCCCCCGGCGAGGCCGATGAGGGCGGCTTCCAGGCCCGCGAGGCCGGTGATCTGGCGGGGCCGCAGCCCGCGCAGTCGCAGCAACCCCTGTTCCTGGCGCCGCCGTTCGCCGCCGGCCGAGGCGACCGCCGCCGTCAGCGCGGCCGCCAGGGCCGCGCCTGGCACGCCGAGGAAGAGGAAGAGGATCTGGGCGTACAGGGCGTCCTGGCGGGCGGAGTCGAGAGCGGCGCCGATGTTGTTGCCGACCAGGGCGGTGCCTGCGGAGCGTGCTTCCAGGTTGTGTGCGGCACCGGTGACCGAGGAGAACGCGGCGGCCGGGTCGGAGGGCAGCCGGGTGTTGTCGCGGTCGACGTGGATCTGGGTGGTGACGGCGGTGGCGCCGCGGGTGAGGGAGGCGAACCGGGCGGTGGGCAGCAGGACGACGTTGTCCGGGGGCGCGGTCGGCTGCGACTGGCTGGGGGCACCGACGGTCTGGAAGAGGGAGTCGGCCTGCGGCAGGTCGACCACGCCGTCCACCTTCACCCGGTGCAGGCCGGCACCGGGAAGCCGGATGGTGATGGTGTCACCCGGGGCGGCGTGCAGGTTGGAGGCGGTCTGCTGGGCCAGCAGGACGCCGGTGGAGGAGCCCGACAGCGTACGGACGGCGTCCGGGAAGCGGGCCCGGTAGCCGTCGGGCAGCCCGAGGGCGACACCGGGGCCGGTGGTCTGGGTGCTGCCCTGCACGCGGGCGGTGAAGCCGCTGGTGTGGGCGAAGCCGACCGGCAGCGCGGCGCGCGTGCCGGGGGTCTTCTGGACGAGGGACAGGACGGCGTTCGGGTCGGCGCCCGGCTGCACCTGGACCTGCCAGTCCACGGCGACCGAGCGCAGGGCGCGCTGGGTCATGGTCGCCTTGGACGCGGTGAGGAAGGAGCCGAGCGCGGCGACGAGGGCGACCGCGAGCGTGACACCTGCCAGGGCGGCCAGCAGCCGGCCGGTGCGGTGGCGGGCCAGTCCACTGGCCCATGCGGTGATCATGACACCTCCTCGGGTGCGAGCAGTCGTCCGTCGCGCATGCTGCGCCGGACGGTGAGCCGGGCGGCGACGGCCGGATCGTGGGTGGTGACGACGAGCGCCGCACCGGTGTGGTCGGCGGCCGTCAGCAGGGCGTCCAGGACACGGGTGCCGGTGGCGTGGTCGAGGCGGCCGGTGGGTTCGTCGGCGAGGATCAGGCGAGGTGCCTGGGCCAGCACCCGGGCGGCGGCCACCCGTTGGGCCTGGCCGCCGGAGATCTCCTCGGGCAGCCGTTCGGCGAGGTCGGCGGCGTTCACCAGGGCGAGCGCGGCGAGGGCGGTCCGCCTGGCCTCGTCCTCGGCGCGGTCGGTGAGGACCAGTGGCAGGGCGGTGTTCTCGGCGACGTTCAGGGCGGGGATCAGGCTGTCGCCCTGGAAGACGAGGCCGATGTCGTACGGCCCGAGGGAGGCGGCGCGGGTGACGGTGCCGCGGGTGGGCTGTTCGAGTCCGGCGATCAGATGGAGCAGCGAGCTCTTGCCCGATCCCGAGGGGCCGACCACCGCGAGCCGGTCCCCGGCCCGGATCTCCAGGTCGGCGCCCTGCACGGCCACGACCGCCTGGGCTCCCCGGCCGAAGGTCAGGGCCGCGTCCGTGCAGCTGACGAGCACGTCATCCGACGACATCGTGTGCCCCCTCACGGTCGTGCGGCGGCGGGGCACTGGTGGCCCTGCCGTCTGTCAGCGTGATCACCCGGTCCGCGACCCGGACCGCCTCCGCGCTGTGCGTGACGAGCAGCACCGCGCAGCCTTCCGTGGCCCGCTCCCGCAGCAGTGAAAGCACCAACTGTTCGGTCTCGCCGTCCAGCTCACCGGTCGGTTCGTCGGCGAGCAGGACGGCGGGCGCGTTGGCCAGGGCGACGGCGAGCCCTGCCCGGGCCAGCTCGCCGCCGGACAGCTGCCGGGGCAGGGCACGTGCCCGCCCGGCCAGCCCGACCTGCGCCAGCAGGGTCTGGGCCCGGACGGGGGCCCTGCGGCCCTGCGCCCGCTGCGGCAGGCGGACGTTGTCGAGCACGTTCAGGTGGGGCAGCAGATTGCGGGTCTGCAGCAGGACGCCGATGTGCCGGGCACGCAGCCGGGCCCGCTCGGTCTCCGGCCGGTGGCTGATCCGTACGTCCCCCACGTGGACCTCGCCGCCGGAGGGTTCGTCGAGTCCGGCCAGGCATGCCAGCAGAGTCGACTTTCCGGCCCCGGACGGTCCCACCACCGCGACGGTCTCACCGCGTCGCACCGTCAGGGACACCCCGCGCAGCGCGAGCGTCTCCTCCTCGCCGGCGCGGTAGAAGCGGTACAGCTCTCGGGCCGTCAGCACATCGTCGGCCGAGCCGCGGGAGTCGTACGAGTCGACGGGCATCGCGCTCACCGCCACGAGAAGGAGTCGCTGACGATGCGCCAGGGATCGACGTTGTCCGCCTTGACCGGGCCGGACAGGGTCAGGTCGACCTCGTGCCCCGCGCGATAGAAGGCATACCGTTCGAACGCGTCCCGCACGACCTTGCCGGTCACCGGGTCCTTCGCCGAGTCGCCCTGGTAGGTCAGCAGGACCACGCGGCCGGAGCGCCGCGTCACCTCCGACACCTTGGGAGCGGCGAACTTCGGTACCTGGGAGCGCAGTTGCGGTACCACCCTGTTGGTGACCGAGCCGGTCGTCGGCGCGCTGTTGGCGGAGACCGCCGTGATCTTCACGGTGTTGAGCTTGTCCGTGAACACGGTGGTGCTGCCCTGGTCGGTGCGGGCCCAGCCCTCGGGCACCTTGACCGTGAAGCCGGTGAAGGAACCGCCGCTCGGCCGGTAGGCGACGAACGCCTGGTTGTCGGGGATGTCACCGGGAGGGTTGGACTCGGTGGGCGCCGCGTTGTTCTGCCCGCCGCCCCCTCCGCCGCCTCCGGAGGAGGAACCGGCCGTGGGAGCGGCCGGGGACGTCGTCGAACCGGAGCCCGAACCCGACCCTGACCCCGTCCCGGAACAGCCCGCGGTCACCGCTGCCACGAAGGCCAGTCCGACGACCGCGTACGTCCGTGTGCGTGCTGCCATGACCACTGCCCTCCAGGGGAGTCCTCGGACCGGACGATCCACAGCACCGACGCTAGGGAGAGGCCGGTTAACGCCCTGCCCGTCGCGGGTTAGAGGACGGCAAAAGCGGGTGGCGCATCGCGTCCGCCCAGGTGAACGGCCCGCATGATGGGGTCATGAGACAGCGTGTGGTGCGAGTCGCCCTGACCGCCGCTCTGGTCGCCGTCGTCCTCCTCGCCGTCCCGCTCGCCCTGGCCATCAGGTCGTCCCTGTACGCCGGCCAGCGCGACACGCTGGAGCGGTCCGCCCTGGCCGGGGCCGTACGTGTGAGCCCGGACTACGCGACCGGCGACCCGGTGGAACTACCCAAGCCCCCGGCGGGCGGGCACCTCGGTCTGTACGACCCGCAGTCGCGGCTGCGGGCGGGCAGCGGCCCCCGTTCGGGCGATGCCCCGGTCCGTCGCGCCCTGGGCGGAGAGGCCGTGCGGGGCCGCTCGGGCGGTGATCTGGTGGTCACCGTGCCCGTCTCCCACGCCGAGAAGGTGATCGGCGTCGTGCGGGTCTCGTCCCCCGTGGCCTCCGTGCGCGATCGCGTCCTCGTCGCGTGGGCGGTGCTGCTGGGGGTGGCGGCGTTGGCGCTGGCCGTCGCTGTCGTCGTCGCCCGCCGTCAGGCACGCGCCCTGGCAGCCCCGTTGGAGGATCTCTCCCGCCACTGCCGGGCCGTGACCGAGGGCGACCTGAACGCCCGGGCAGCCCCGAGCAGCATCGCCGAGATCGACCAGGTCGCCCGCACCCACAACGAGATGCTGCACAGCCTCTCCGAACTCCTTCGCCACGAACGCGACTTCACCGCCAACGCCTCCCACCAGCTGCGCACCCCGCTCACCGGCCTGCAACTCGCCCTGGAGGCGGGCCTCGCCCAGGACGACGACGCCGGGCTGCGACCCGTCCTGACCGAAGCACTGGCCACCACCCACCGACTGCACCACACGGTGGAGGAGGTGCTGCGTCTGTCGGGTGCCGGCAAGGTGTCTCCCTCCGCCGCCGGGAAGATCACGGTGGGGCAGCTGCTGCGGGATGCCGAGGAACGCTGGCACGGCCTGTTCGCCCGGGACGGCAGACGCCTGGAGTGCGCCGCACGGGACACACCGACCGATGTGCTGGTCCCGGCCTCGCCTGTGTCGGAGGTGCTCGGAAATCTGCTGGACAACGCCCGCGTGCATGGGCGCGGCACCGTCCGGGTCGCCGTGCGGGACCTGGAGGACGCCCTCGCCTTCGACGTGAGTGACGAGGGTGCCGTGGCGGGCGAGCCGGCCCGGCTGTTCGACCGGGGGCACACCGGGGGCGGACCGGGGGCGGGCATCGGCCTGGCCCTCGCCCGTGACCTGGCCGTCTCGCTCGGCGGCAGGATCTCCCTGACCAGTGCTCGCCCCGCCACCTTCACCTTGCTCATTCCCGTCGACCGGGACGAGGCACCAGAGTCGTCCGGGTGAGAGGGCCGTGCTGCGCCGCCCTGCCGGTCGTGGCTCACTCGGCATGCGCATGCCGAATTGGTCCGGCGGTGCCGTACTCGAAGCCTGGCCGGAACGGACGCCGGCCTCGTCGCGGGTCTGGTGCCTCTTTGGACCGGGCTGCTCGACGGGGCTGCGGCCGTCCTTCGGTCTTGAAGACCTCGCTCCCTGCAGGCTGTGCGCGAGGAGCACACCACGGTGCTGCCGGTCCGCTGACCGGTCCGGTGCGCCCCGCCTGACGCGGGGCGCACCGGCCGCTTCCCCGTCGAAGCGCGTGCTCACGGCTCCCGCAGCAGTGCGGTGACCTCGATACGGTCGATGCGACGCAGTGCCGAGCCCAGCGCGAGTGCGGAGAGGGCCACGACCAGGCCGGCCAGCAGGGCGAGAGCACCGAAGGGGACGGTGACCAGGGGCGGAGGAAGAGCGAAGAACAGGCCCAGGACACGGATGGAGAGCACACCGGCGCCAAGGCCCAGGGGTATGCCGATCAGCAGGCTGCCGGCCACGGCGACGATGCCCTCGACGACGGGGCCGGTCAGGGCCTGTCCGGCAGCTGCGCCGACCGTACGCAGGACGGCGAACTCCCTTCTGCGTTCGAGGATCAGGAAGGCGCCGAGCAGCCCGACCCCCAGCGCGGCGACCGCCCCGGACGAGACGGCCTCGATACGGCTCAGACCGTCGAGGTTGAGCGCGGTCAGCCCGCGCTGCTGCTGCCGGACGCGTTCGGTGAGCGTGGAGACGGTGTAGCCCGCGGGTCTGCCCTCCTGCCGCATCCGGTCGGCGACCGCGCCGGGGCTGAATCCCGGGGCCACGGCCGCGAGATAGAAGTCCGGTGGAGGCAGCGGGGCGGGGACTTCGGAGACGCTCATGACCATCTCGGAGAGGGGGTCGGTGGGCGGGAAGGCACGGTAGACGCCGACCACGTGCAGGTCGAGCTTCTGGGACAGGTCGAGGTCGTCCGGGAAGACGGTGACGGGGATGGTGTCGCCGGGGGCCACGCCGAAGTCCTGGGCGATCTCCTGGGAGACGAGTACCCCGTTCGCCCGGCGGGCCAGGGTGTCGAGCCCTCCGCCCCGGGTGATCTGCGGCGCGGTGACGGCCGCGGAGCGGTACGAGCCGGGATCCACGGCCATGATCGTCTTACGGTCGCTGCCCGCGCGGGCCGGAACGGCGCGGATCGGTGTCATCGCCCGTACTCCCGGCCCTCCGTCGGGCGGCGGCTGTGTCACCTCGGTGGCGGGTGTGAACCGTAGATCGGCGCCGAACGATGCCTGGGCGTCCCGGTGCGCGGCCGTGCGGTAGGTGGCTGCGAAGGTCGCCGTCTGCGCGGCGAACGCCACCGCGAGCACTCCGAGGGTCAACGCCACGGCCGTACGGGACGGTCGGCGGCCCAGCCAGCGCAGCATGGTCCCCGGCCAGGTGGTCAGCGGCCGGGGCCGGTCGGGCCTGCTCCACCGGGCGAGCAGCGCCAGCAGACCGCGTACGGCGAGCAGGGCCGTGCCGAGCCAGAGCAGCAGCGGTGCGAGCAGTACGTAGAAGGTCAGAGCCAGGGCCGGCCCCTGGACCGGGACCGGCTTCAGCCCGCCCGAGGCGAAGTTGCCGGCCAGGATGCCCAGCCCGACGACGACAGCTACGGCGTCCAGATGGGCCCGGCGCCACAGCGGGGGCCGTGGCGGCGGGAGCAGGCGCCGGTCGACGACCACCGCGGCCTTGCGTCCGGCCCTCACGAGCGGGATGAGGCGGGCGGCGGTCACCGACGTGCCGACGAGGACCGCCAGTACGACGGCGACGGTCAGCGAGCCTGCCGGAATGTCGCGCCACACGGCGTGGCCGACGACGCCGGACACCGCGGCGCCCGCTGCCACGAGACCGATGACGGTCCCGGCGGAACCCGCGAGCGCCCCCTGCTCGACGGCCAGCCGCACGAGGTGGGAGTCGGACGCGCCCCGCAGCCGCAGCAGTGCGTCTTCTCTGCGGTGGGCCTCGGCCAGTGCGGAGGCGGCGGCCAGGCCCAGGGCTGCCGACACCAGCACTCCGGGGATGCCGAGGAGGAAGAAGAGGGACCTCGCGTTGGTGGCGTCGGTGCCCGCTTCGAGGAGTGGTTCGGCCGCGTTGTCGGCGACGAGGACGTCACCGGGTGCGCGGCGCTCGAGCGTCCGGCGCAGGGTGCCCGACCACCGCTCGGCGGCGGACGGGTCGGCGGGATAGGTGCCGTGGTCGACGGCGACATGCGATTCCAGGCTCACCGGCGGCAGTTCGGACAGCCCCGGGTTGGTGATGGAGGTGGCGGGCCCCAGCGCGTGGCGGACGGCGGGCAGGACCGTCCGCCGGAAGGTCGCGTAGTCCACGACGATCGCCCGTGGCACCTGGGCGATGTCGCCCTGGACGTCCCCGGCGGGGATGGCGTACCAGGTCGTGGCATCCCGCAGGTCGGCCCGGCCCGCGACCGGCACGGACAGCCCGAGCGGCTTGTAGTCGCCGCGCAGGTCGACGGTGACCCGCCGCGCCCCGGAGAAGCCGGGTGAAGCGGCCACGGCGTCGTTGAGCAGCACCCCGGCCCGCAGGTCGCCGTACGCGTGCACCCACGAATGGTGCGCCAGGTATGCAGGGTCGACGGCGAACAGCCGCGCGCTCACCCGGGCCTGCGAGCCGGGCGCGGACACCACGACGTCGGCGGAGGCGAAGACGTCGGCCTGTTTCACCCCGGGCACGCTTCGCAGCTGCTGCCCGAGCCGTACGGGGTCGCTGTCCAGGGTCGTGGCGAGGGCGCGCATCTCCACCTGGACCGGCTGAAGCGCGACCCTGGTCATGGCGCGGGAGGCGTCGTCGACGTACAGGAGAGTCGCGGCCAGCGTGGCCACGGGGAGCGCCACGGCCAGTGCTGCCAGCAGCAGTCGCAGCGGCGCGCGGCGCGCGATCTGCAGGACGAGCCAGAACATGCCGCTCACTCCTCGGGCGACTCGTGTACGGGGGTGTCGAGCCGCCCCGAGTGGAGACGGGCGATCACATCGGCGTGCCGGGCGACCTGCGGGTCGTGGGTCACCAGCACCACCGCGGCGCCGCGTTCCCGGGCCGCCTCCAGCAGCAGGCGGACCACGGACGCGGCGGTCGCCGAGTCGAGGCTGCCGGTCGGCTCGTCGGCGAGGATCAGGGCCGGTCCGTTCACCAGTGCCCGAGCGATGGCCACGCGCTGCTGCTGGCCGCCGGAGAGCTGGTCGGGCAGTTTGGCGCCCTGGTCCGCCAGGCCGACGAGGGCGAGGGCCTCGGCGACCCGAGTCCGCCGGGCGCCCGGCGCCACACCGTCGAGCAGCAGCGGAACCTCGATGTTCTCGGCGGCCGTCGCCTGCGGCAGCAGGCCCAGCCCCTGGACGACGAACCCGCAGGTGCGCCGTCGGAAGCGGGCCCGCTCACTCCCGTGCAGCGTCTGCCAGTCCGTACCGGCGACACACGCACGGCCCTGGTACCCGGTGTCGAGGCCGCCGAGGATGTGGAGCAGGGAGGTCTTGCCCGCCCCGCTGGGACCGGTCACGGCCACCACCTCGCCGGCCGACACGGTCAGCGACACCTGGTCAAGGCTCTTCAGCTCGCGCCGCCCGTCGCGATGGACGCGGGTCACCCGCTCGGCGCGCACCGCCGGGCCTTCGGGCGCCGGGTCACTCGATGACGATTCCATCGCGCATCCTCAGACGTAGGTCCGCTCGTTCCGTGACGGACGGATTGTGCGTGACTGTCAGAATCGCCGTGCCCTCGTCGTCCCGTACGCGAGCCAGGATGTCGAGGACACCGGTGGCGGTCCGCGCGTCCAGCTCGCCGGTGATCTCGTCGGCGAGGAGGACGGTGGGCCGGGCCGCGAGGGCGACGGCGATCGCCACCCGCTGCGCTTCGCCACCGGAGAGCTGCCCCACCGGCGCTCGCGCGCGGTCGGACAGGCCAAGGCCGTCGAGCAGCTCGCGTACGCGACTGCGTATGTGAGGAGCGGACCGCCCGTCCAGGCGCAGCGGGAGGGCGATATTGCCCCCCACGTCGAGCAGGGGGTGGAGATTGTCGCGCTGCAGCACCATGCCGATGCGGCGTCGGCGTCGCCGGGCGCGTTCCGCGGGCGGCAGGCGGGTGATGTCCTCGCCGTCGATGACGACGCGGCCACCGCTCGGTTCGAGCAGGCCGCCCAGGACATGGACCAGGGTGCTCTTGCCGCTGCCGGATGGGCCCATCAGGCTGGTCCAGGTGCCCTCGGGCAGCGCGATCTCCGCTCCCCGCAGGGCCACGGTCTCCAGGTCGCGCTCGCGGTAGATGACGTAGAGCCCCTCGGCTTCGACAGCCGCCGCGGTGGACATCAGCCGCGCCTCTCGGTGAGTGCGATGTGTTCGGGGTGGCCGCTGCGGACCCGGTCGGCCAGCACCAGGCCGACGCCCGGTGCGTACGACTTGTGGTCGGCCTTGTCGGGGTTGAGCGGGTCGGTGTCGTCCGTCACGACGACGTTCGTGAACCGCCCCACCGGCACCTTGACCGTGGCCGTCGTACGCAGCACCTTCGCCATGTCCTCGGCCTCGCCGGGCCGGTACTCCTGGCGGTAGCTGTCACCGGGCGTGGGGTGCGCCTTCATGACGACGCCCGGCTGAGCGGTGTCCACGCCGGCCTCCCACGAGCCCTTGGTGCTGGTGAGGTTGCCGTTGGTGTACTCGCCGGTGGCCTCGCCGAAGTACCAGACATCGCCGACGGCGGACTGCGCGTACCAGTCGGTGGTCTTCTCCACCAGGGCCCCGTTGCTCGTCACGGTGTCCCGGACGACCGTGCAGCGCACGCCCAGGATGACGCGCGTCTCCTTGGTGATGACCACCTCGTCGCGCTGGGGGCGTCCGTCGCGGGTCCCCTCGTAGACCAGCGTGGTGCCGACCGGGAGCGGGAGGTACCGGTTGGTGACGCGGTTGCTGAACTTCGCCGGATCGATCACGGGGTGGTACGCCCGGTCGCGTGGTGCGGTCGATGACGGTGGGGACGGGGGCGACGGGGCCGGAGCGGGGCCGGACGTGGTGTCCGAGCCGCCGGACGGGCCGGCACCGGAACCGCAGGCACCGACGGCGACGCCGGAGCCGATCAGGACGCCGATCATGGTCAGCAGGGTGGGTTTGCGGGTCATGGCTCCTCCCCAGGGCCTGGTGAACCCACAGCGTGTGCGGCCCCGGGTAAGCGCCCCTTAAGAGAAGGCCCGTTCGGGAGGGGGCGGCCGTCTCTTGCCGCTCTCTTACCGGGGCGAAGTAAAGTCAACGCACAGTAGTCAGGGGAGGTGTCGTCATGACAGCTCGCCAGTCGGCCCGGGTTCTCGTCGTGGAGGACGAGACCGCGCTCGCCGAGGCTCTGGCCGAGGGCCTGCACCAGGACGGATTCGCCGTGGAGACGGTGGAGGACGGCCTGCTCGCCTGGGACCGGCTGCTGCACCGGACGTACGATTTGATCCTGCTCGACCTGATGCTGCCGGGGCTGGGCGGCCTGCCGCTGTGCGCCCGGCTGCGTGACACGGGCGTGGCGACCCCCGTCCTGGTCCTGACCGCCCGCAGCGCCGAACCCGACCAGCTCCGCGCCTTCGACACGGGCGCCGACGACTTCCTGGCCAAGCCCTTCTCCTACCAGGTGCTGCTCGCGAGGGTGCGGGCGCTGATCCGTCGTACGACGAAGGCCGACGCCCGGATCCTCACAGCCGGTGACCTCGTACTCGACCGGGGCGCCCGCAGCTGCCGCCGTGCCGGGACCGAAATCGAGCTGACCCCCCGGGAGTTCGCCCTTCTGGAACTGCTCATGGCCCGGGTCGGGCAGGTGGTCAGCCGGCGATCGGCCCTGGACGAGGTGTGGGACTTCGCGCTGGAGGAGGAGTCGAAGGTGCTCGATGTCTACATCGGTTACCTGCGGCGGAAGGTCGACCTGCCGTTCTCGCGGCACGCGGTGCAGACCGTGCGCGGTGTCGGCTACCGGCTCGATGCCGGCGGCGGATAGGGCCGGGGGAGTTGTCCGTCGTGGCCGGCCGCATCGCTGACGGAGCGTCGCGGCCACAGGGGCGGCCGGGGTGGTGGGGGCGGCTGCTGCGACGCCGGCCGAGCGGCATTCGTGTGCGCCTGACGCTGCTTGCCGTCCTGGTGGTCGGAGCCGGTCTGGTGCTCGCCTCGGTCGTCGTGCTCGCCCTCGTCAGGAACGACCTCACCGGCAATGCCCGCTCGGCGGCCACGGAGCGGGCACAGGACACGGCGTCCCAGCTGACGTCCGGTGCACTGCCGGTGCTGCCCGGCACCAACGAGGACCGTCCGGTCCTGCAGATCGTCGACCAGCACGGAACCGTGCTCGCCGCCAGCCCCGAACTGCGCGGCCGGGGCCCCCTGCTGCCGCAACGCCCGACGGATCACGCCGTCGGAAGCCGACTGCGCCGGCTGCCGATCGGTGACGGCGCTCCTTACTGGGCGGTGGGTGTGCCGGCCCACCTCGCCGGCCGCCCGGTGGCCGTCTACGCGGCCGCCTCACTCGAACCTGTCGGAGAAGGCGTGGACGCCGCGCTCTCCGCACTCCTGGTCGCGAGTCCGGTGATCCTGGTCGTCGCCGGAGCAACGGCCTGGCTGCTGGTCGGGCGGGCGCTGCGGCCGGTCGAGGCCATGCGCCGCCAGGTCGCGGAGATCACCTCCAGCGAACTGGACCTGCGCGTACCCGAGCCGCCCGGTACGGACGAGATCGGGCGGCTCGCAAGGACGATGAACGCCATGCTGGATCGGCTGCAGCAGGCAGGCGAGCGACAGCGCCAGTTCGTCAGCGACGCCTCGCACGAACTGCGCAGCCCGCTCGCGGTGCTGCGGACGCGTACCGAAGTAGGGCTGGCCCACCCGGCGGCCACCGAGTGGCCGGTCCTTGCCCGTGACGTGCACAGAGAGGTGGGACGACTGGATCAACTCGTCGAGGAACTACTGGAGTTGTCGCGGTCGGGCAACGGTAACGGCGCTGCTCCCGCCTCGTCGGTGGACCTCGACGAGCTGTTGCTGACGGAGGTGGAGGCGATCCGCGCCCGCGGTCGAGTGGACGTCGACCTGTCAGGGCTGTCGCCGGTCCGCGTCCAGGGCCACCCGCAGCAGCTGCGGGCTGTCGTACGCAACCTGCTCGACAACGCGGAACGGCACGCGCACGCCAGGATCGCCGTACGCCTGTTCCCCGTCGGGGACGGGAGTGGGCGCGGGTACGGGAACGTCGGCCGAGCCGAGGCGGGCCCGGCGGCCGAGCTGGTCGTGGCCGACGACGGTCCGGGGATCGACCCCACCCACCGCGAGCAGGTCTTCGACCGGTTCTTCCGCGTCCAGTCCGCCCGCGACCGGAACTCCGGCGGCGTCGGGTTGGGCCTTGCGATCGTCCAGGACGTGGTCACCTCTCACGGCGGCCGCGTGTGGGTCGCCGATTCTCCGACCGGCGCCGAGTTCCACGTGCGGCTGCCCGTGATGCCTTCGTGACTCATCGGTGTGGAGCCGCCCAGCCGATGCTGCTGGTGCGGCTCCGTGAGCGATGCGTGCGGCTCAGCCGTTCGGTCCTGCCGGGGTCGTGGTGGTCTTGAAGCCCTCGGTCTTGTTGGCCTGGAGGGCGAAGTCGTTGGTGAACGTCTTGCCGAGATCGACCGACCCCTTCACATTGCCCACCAGCTTCTCCGTCGCCAGGGAGGTCTTCGGACCGCCGGCCGGCATGAGGCCGTCGGGGAGGAACTGACCCTTGTCCTCGGTCAGGGCCGCGATGTAGTCGGCCTTGGTCACCAACTGGTTCGACACGTACGACGCGGGCAGCTTGTTCGCGATGTCGGCCGCACTGTGGGTGTTGATCCAGTGCATGGTGGCGACGAGCGCGTCGACGACCTTCTGCACGGTGTCCTTGTGCGAGTTCACCCAGTCGGTGCGGGCGAGCACACTGGCCGCGGGAAAGGCGCCGCCCATCGCCGCCGTGGCACCCTGCGTGGTGGCCAGGTCGATGGCGGAAGTACCGACGCCCTTCTTCTGGATCGCGGCGACCGTCGGCTGCGTCGTCATCACGCAGTCGACCTTCCCGTTCTGCAGCGCGGCGATGGCGGTGGATCCCGCACCGACTCCGATCCGGTGGAACTCGCTGGTCTTTACGCCCTTCTTGGCGGCCAGGAACTGGGTGAGGGTGTCGGTGCCCGACCCCAGGTCGGTGACACCGAGGGTCTTGCCCTTGAAGTCGGCGCCCGAGGTGACGCCCGACTTCTTGGTGCACATCTCGCGCTCGCCCGGCGCGCCGGACAGCTGGACGACGTCCTCGACGGCCTTGCCCTTGGCCTGGAACTCGATGGTGTGGTTGTACCAGGCGCCCGCCATGTCGACCTGTCCCGAGGCCATGGCCTCCTCGGCGCCGACACCGCCGTCCTGCTCGGTGCTGAGCTCGACGTTGACGCCGTACTTCTTGTAGAAGCCCAGCTGCTGCGCCAGCTGGTACGGAAGGTAGATCTGCTTGTCGAGTCCGCCGGCCATGAGCTTCACGGTCGGAGTGGAGCCCGAAGTGCCGGTCGAGGCCGAGGAGTTGCCGGAACAGGCGCTGACGGCGCCGAGGGCGAGAACGGTGAGGACGGACGCGGCGACGGCGGCGGGTCGTCTGGACATGGCTGATCACATTCCTTTGCTGAGGGTGTTGGGTGAAGGAGGGGGAAGGGCGGGGAGGTCAGATGGTGTTGGCGGCCTCGGACGGGGCCGGCGGCCGCCAGGACAGCAGCCGGCGTTCGAGCTTGCCGATCAGCCACTCGGCGCCGAGCACGATGACCGAGATGACGAGCATCGTGGCGAACACGCCGTTGGGGTCGAAGTTGTTCTGCGCGGTCTTGATGACCAGGCCAAGGCCGCTCTGCGCGCCGAGCACCTCGCCGACGAGCGCACCGACGATGGCGAAACCGAAGGCGCTGTGCAGGCTGGCGATGATCCACGTGAGTGCGGAGGGCACGGTGACGTGCCGGATCGTCTGCCACTGCGAGGCGCCGAGGACCTTGGTGTTGGCGAGGATGTTTCGGTCGACCTCGCGGACGCCCTGGAAGGCGTTGAAGAAGACGATGAAGAACACCAGCACGGCGGCGAGCAGGATCTTCGGCAGCACACCGATGCCGAACGCGACGATGAAGATCGAGCCGAGGACGATACGCGGGATCGCGTTGACCATCTTGATGTAGGGGCCGAGCACGTCGGCGAGGAAACGGCTCTGGCCGAGCGCGACGCCGACGACCACTCCCGTGACGGCTCCGAGGGCGAAGCCGGCGAGCGCCTCCTGGATGGTGGTCCAGATGTTGGCGTAGAAGGACCCGAACTCGGTACCGTGCCGGAAGAGGTCGACGAGCCGTTGGGCGATGCCGGACGGCTGCCCGAAGAAGAACTTGTCGACGATCCCCCACGCGGTGAATGCCTGCCAGCCACCGAGGACGAAAGCCGCGAGACCGACGCGCCCCGCCCACACCAGCGCGGTGCGCCGCCGGACGGCGCTCCTGGCGGCGGCCGCGGCCGAGACGGGTGAGCCGTCCTTGACCGGGGCCGTGGAGACGGTGGACGTCGTACTCATGCCGTACCTCCTGCGGTGCGTGCGTAGGCGCGCTCCACCTCCTCGCGCAGCGAGTCCCAGATCTGGTGCTGAAGTTCGATGAACCGCGGCTGGAAACGGATCTCCTGGACCGAGCCGCGCGGACGGGGCAGGTCGATGTCGAAGACCGCCTTGACCGAGCCGGGGCTGGACGTCATCACGACGACCCGGTCGGCGAGCGCCACTGCCTCGTCGAGGTCGTGGGTGATGAAGATGACCGACGGGCGGATCTGCTCCCACAGACCGAGCAGTTCGGTCGACATGATCGCCTTGGTCTGCACGTCCAGGGCGCCGAACGGCTCGTCCATGATCAGGATCCGGGGTTCGTTGATCAGTGCCGCGGCCATCGCCACGCGCTTGCGCATGCCGCCGGAGAGCTGGTGCGGGTAGCGGTCCTCGAACCCCGTCAGACCCACCCGGCGCAGCCAGTCACGGGCCGAGGCCTGGGCCTGCTGCTTGGGCACCCTGCGGAAGACCGGGCCCATCAACACGTTGCCGAGGACCGTCTTCCAGGGCAGCAGCGCGTCACTCTGGAACATGAAGCTGACGCCGTCGGTGACGCCGTTCACCTCACGGCCACCGACCTTGACCGAGCCCTCGCTGGGCCGGTCGAGCCCGGACACCATGCTCAGCGTCGTCGACTTGCCGCAGCCGGTCGGGCCCACCACCGCGCAGAACTGGCCGGGCTCCACGGTGAACGAGACGTCCCGCAGCGCCGTGAACACTCCACCCGCGGGGGTCAGAAACCGTTTGGTGAGTCCTGAGATCTCGACTCGTGCGCTGTCCCGGCCGGTCGTCCCGGCACCTGGGCTCGTCGCAACATCGTTTCGCGAAGCCATCTGAGGCTGTCTCCTTCCTGACCTCGGAGGTCGAGGAAGGCAGACGCTAGATGCCGGCGGGTGTTACGTCGCTGTTTCATCCGTATCTCGCGTTAGCCGTGTTAGCCATGCTTTTGCTCGTTCTGCTCAGCAGGGCGGGGGTGGGCAGAAGGCCGGTGACGGGGGCACAATCACGCCACCACGGGTACGGCGCAGGGGCCGCGCCCGGCAGCCGTACGACAGGCAAGAGACACCCGTGACACGCATCCGTATCCCGATCGGCCGCGGTGGGAAGGGGCGGCTCTCCGCGCGGATTCTGGCCAACCAGTTGGCCATCCTGGCGCTGACCGGGCTGATCGGTTTCGTGCTGTTCGCCTTCGCGCAGCGAGGTGAGATCGACCGTGCCTATGAGAAGCGGGCCCTGGCCATCGCCGAGACCACGGCCGCCGAACCGCGGATCCGCCACGCCATGCAGTACGGGGGCGGCGGCGACGTGGTGCAGACGGTCGCCGAGCGGATCCGCAAGGCGTCGGGCGCGTCGTACGTGGTCGTGCTCGACCTGCGCGGTATCCGCCACTCGCACCCCGACCCGGCGCTGGTCGGTGAACCGACGGGGGACCGGATCGTGGTGCTGGACGGCGGGACGCACGTCGGCACCGACCAGGGCGCGACGGGGCGCTCCGCCAACGGCAAGGCCCCGCTGTACGGGCCCACCGGCAAGCTGGTCGGCGAGGTGTCCGCAGGGATCCCCGAGCACTACGTGCTGGGTGAGCTCTGGCGTGAGCTGCCCACCTTCGGCCTGTACTCCGCCATCGCCGTCGCGCTCGGCTCGACGGCCGCGTTCCTGCTGGCCGGCCGGCTCAAGCGGACGACGTTCGGGCTGGAGCTGGAGGAGATCGCCGGGCTGTTGCAGGACCGGGAGGCGATGCTGCACGGAATTCGTGAGGGAGTCGTCGCCTTCGACCCGGACGGCCGCATCACGCTGGTCAACGACGAGGCCCGCGACCTGCTCGGACTCGGCACCGCGCTCGGCAGCACGCTGGCGGAGGTCCTGCCCGACGGGCGGCTGCGCCGAGCCCTGGACGGCACCCTGACGGGCGGCGACATCAGCGTGCTCACCGACGACCACTGCCTGGTCGTCAACCGGATGCCGGTCGCCTTGCACGGACGGGAACTGGGCGCCGTGGTCACCGTGCGCGACCGCACCGAGCTCATCGGTCTGCTGCGCGAGCTGGACTCGGTGCGCGGGCTGACGGACGCGCTGCGCGCCCAGCAGCACGAGTTCACCAACCGTATGCACACGGTGGCCGGGCTGCTGGACATCGGCGACCACGACGCCGCCTACGAGTTCGCCGTCGACACGGCCGGTGCCGAGCAGGGGCTGACCGAGTCCGTACGGGAACGGATCGGCAACCCGCTGCTCGTGGGACTGATCGTCGCCAAGACCACGGTGGCCGCGGAACGCGGCGTACGGATCGTGCTCAGCGAGGACTCCGCCCTCGGCGAGGACCCGCCGCATCTGCCCAGGCTGCTGACCATCGTCGGCAACCTGCTGGACAACGCGATCGACGCGTCCGCGACCGGAGCGGCGCCCTCGGGCGGTGCCGAGGTCTGTCTGTCGCTGATCGAGGCCGTCGACGCGGTGCGGGTGGAGGTGGCCGACACCGGCCCCGGCATCCCGCCGGACACCGCCGAGTCCATCTTCGAGGACGGCTGGTCGACCCGTCCGGACCGCGGCACCGCCCGGCGCGGCCTCGGCCTCGCCCTCGTCCACCGGCTGGTGCAGCGGCACGGCGGCACGATCGCCGTCAGTGAAGGGCCCGGCGCCGTCTTCACCGTGATGCTGCCGGTGCCCGATGCCACTCCAGGCCCCCGGGGCGCCCTGTTCACGACGGCCTCGCCGGTCTTGGACGGCGTGGCGGGAGGTGATCGCTGGTGATCCGGACCCTGGTGGTGGACGACGACTTCCGGGTGAGCGGCATCCACTGCGACTACGTGTCCCGCGTCCGGGGCTTCGAGGTGGTCGGTCAGGCGGCGACGGTGGCCGAGGCGCTGGCCGCGGTGCGCGACCTCCACCCCGACCTACTGCTGCTCGACATCTTCCTGCCGGACGGCAGCGGACTGGACGTGCTGCGCCGGCTCAGCGGCGACGAGGGCGGCAATCGCCCCGACGCCATCATGATCACCGCCGACCGGGACATCACCTCGGTACGGATCGCGATGAAGCTCGGCGCCGTCGGCTACCTGGTCAAGCCCTTCGGCGCGCCCGACCTCGCCGAGCGGCTCACCGCCTACCGGGAGCTCCAGCACCGTATGGACGCCCTGGGTACGGTCCCCGAGACCGACCAGGCCGACGTGGACGCCCTGTTCAGCGCCGCCCGGCCGCCGGCCGTGCCGCGCGTCCCTGCGAAGGGTCACTCCGCGCCGACGCTTGCCCTGCTGCACCAGACCCTGCGCGGCGCGCACGACGCCCTGTCGGCCGCGGAGGCCGCCGAACGCACCGGAGTCTCCCGCGCCACGGCTCAGCGTTATCTCTCCTACCTGGTCAAGGAGGGCATGGTCCGCCTCGAACTTCGCTACGGGGCCACCGGCCGCCCCGAGCACCTGTACCGCATCACGCACTGAGCGCAGTTCACGGTGACGCAGGGCAGGGCGGGTGCCGACGAGCCGCTGTCCGCACGACCCGGCTCGCGGCCGTCTTCTGCAGCAGCCCGTAGGCGAGCACGGGCAGGAGCAGGTGTGGTTTGTCGGGCAGCGTGGTGGTGATCAGGACCGCGCTCGCGCTGCTGTTGTTCATCCCGCAGGCGAGGGTCAGCGAGGAGGAGGCGGGGGCGTCCAGGCGCAGGAGCCGAGCGGCGGTCCGGCCCAGCATGAAGGACAGCAGGCAGACGAGCGCGGCCACGACCAGTGCGGCGCCGAACAGCAGCGGGCGCGGATGCGCGAGGAAGGAGCCCAGGGCGCCACTGGCGTTGACATAGGTCAGGACGAGCGATCCGAGCAGCGCGACGGGCACGATCACGCGCAGGGCCCGGCTGAGCCACCCCGTCGGCAGCGCGAGTCGGAACAGGATGCCGAACGCACAGGGGAGGACCACGGTGACGAGGGCGAAGCCGCCCTGGGCCGTGTGGCCGGTCGTTGCCAGTGTGTCCGCGTAGCCGCCGTCGAGGAGCGGCACCAGGGTGGTGATGATCAGCGGGATGGTGAGCGGGCTGAGGAGGGTGGAGGCGAGGACGAGCCCCACCATGGCGGGTTGGTCGCCGTCACCCTTGCCGGTCCAGACGGTGGCTCCGGCGGCCACCGGCATCGCCACGATCAGGATCATCGAGGTGATCAGTCCGCTGCCGCCGTCGCTGTCCGGGGTGCGGTGCAGTCCGAACGCGACGACGGGGATGACCAGGAGCGGGATCACGAGGTGGAGGACCATTCCGGCCAGCAGGGTGGTCGGCTTGCGGAGCAGGCGGCCCAGTTCGCGGACGGGTACCTGGAGTCCGGCGGAGAAGAGCACCAGGGACAGCAGCAGCGGGGCGGTGCTCACAGGCAGGCCGGTCACGGTGCCGATCGGCACGGTGTGGTCCCGGCGCAGCCACAGGCCGGGGGCGGGCAGGACGAGGGCGGCGGCGTAGGACAGCACGACAGCCCGGCCGAGCCGACGGCGCAGCCAGGTCGTCACCGGGTCAGCAGACGGTGGGGAGGCAGTTGGACGGTTCAAGGCGGCCTTCTTCCAGGGCGGCGGAGGGGACGGGGCGTAACGCCGCTATGCAGGAGCCGTGATCACGAGTCGTCATGTCACTCATAGTGCTCGGGTGAGGCGGATGGGGCAGCCGATGACGCACGGCGGTCAGGATGCGTTCAGGTATCCCATGGCACGGTCCGGCCTCATGACATACGAGACCTCCCAGACGCCCACGCCCTCGGCGGCCGACATCCAGGTCTCGCCCTCCGACCGCCGACCGGACTGGAACAAGGTGCCCCGAGTCACCGTCTGCTTCTGGGTCATCAAGGTGCTGTGCACGACGGTCGGTGAGACCGCGGCCGACCTGCTCGACGAGAAGGCCGGTCTCGGTCTGACCGGTGTGTCGGTGCTGATGAGCGCCCTGCTGGCGGTCGTCCTGGTCGTGCAGTTCCGCACCGGCGCCTACCGCGCCGGGGTGTACTGGCCCGCAGTCGCCCTGATCGGCGTCGTCGGCACGCTGATCAGCGACAACCTCACCGACAACATGGGCGTACCGCTGGAGACCGGCACGACCGTCTTCGCGGTGATCCTCGCGATCGTCTTCCTGGTCTGGTACCGGTGTGAATGGACGCTGTCCATTCACCACATCGACACCACCGGACGGGAGTCCTTCTACTGGCTCGCCGTCCTGTTCACCTTCGCACTCGGCACCGCGGCCGGCGACCTGGTCTCCGAGCGCATGGTCCTCGGCCACTGGCTCTCCGCGCTGCTGATCGCCCTGGTCATCGCCGCGGTCGCCCTCGCGCACTTCTCCCTCGGCCTGGACGAGGTGTGGAGTTTCTGGATCGTCTACCTCCTCACCCGTCCGCTCGGCGCGTCCGTCGGCGACTACCTCTCCCAACCCACCGGCGACGGCGGCCTGGGCATGGGAACCGTCGTCACCAGTGCGCTGTTCCTCACCGTCATCCTCGGTCTGGTCGTGCATCTGGCGGTGACCCGCAAGGACGTGGCGCAGTCGCGGTGCGCCGCCAGGCATGCGGCCTGAGCAGGGGCGCGGCCTGCGTTCAGGATGCGTTCAGGCTGGCGCTGTCAAGATCGGCTGCGGCGATCACTCTTCGAGGTCGCTCTGTTGCAAAGGGTGCTCGCCCCTCAGTCTCGGGGCGGGCGTTCTGCCGTACGACCGAATCGGAGCCCCCCACCGTGCAGCAACCGGAAGTGTTCACTGATCTCGACGTCGCGAGCGCGACCAAGTCGGTGATGAAGAAGCTGCCCGAGGTCACTCTGGCGTTCTGGATCATGAAGATCGCCGCGACCACCCTCGGTGAGACAGCGGGCGACCTCTTCGCCCAGACCCTGAAGCTCGGCTACTTCCTCACCACGATCGCCCTGTTCCTTCTGTTCGTGGTGACCTTGGTCGTCCAGCTGAGGTCCAGCCGCTACAACCCGTTCTTCTACTGGACCGTGATCCTGTCGACCAGCATGGCCGGCACCACGATGTCCGACTTCATGAACCGTGACGCGAGCACCAAGTACCTTTCCGGCGGCGCCACTTCGCTCGGCTGGGGACCTCAGGGTCTCGGCCTCGGCTATCCCACTGGGGCGGCGATCCTCATCTCGATCCTGCTGGTCATCTTCGCCGTCTGGAAGATGTCCGGGATGACCTTCCAGATCCGTGACATCGTCACCTTTCGCGGCGAGGCGCTGTTCTGGTCGGCGATCCTCGTCTCCAACACCCTCGGCACCTCCATGGGTGACTTCCTCTCCGACAGCTCCGGGCTCGGTTATGCCGGCGGCGCTCTGCTCGTGAGCGGGGCGCTCGCCGTGCTCGTCGCCCTGATGAGGGTGCCGGTGGTGCCGAACGTGCTGCTGTTCTGGATCGCCTTCGTGCTCACCCGCCCCCTGGGCGCCACCGCGGGTGACTTCCTGACCAAGCCGGTCGCCAAGGGCGGCCTGGACCTCGGCACCGCAGGGTCCTCGGCCGTGCTCCTGGGCATCCTGCTCGCTCTGGTGGCCTACGCGAAGGTCCAGGAACGCCGGACCACCGCACCGCGGCCGGCGGGACGGGAGCCGGTCACTCAGCGGGCCGACTGACAGCGGGCCGACCGAGTCCGGTCACCCGACAGGCAGGTCGACGTGGAAGCGTGCCCCGCAGGTGTGACCGCGATCGTGGGACACCTCGCCGCCGACGGCGCGGGCCAGGCGCCGTGCGAGCGGCAGTCCGAGACCCGCGCCGTCGTGCCCGTCGTCGGTGTCGGCGCGGCGGCCGGGCTGGAAGAGGTCGTCGGCGAACGACGGCGGCACACCGGGGCCGTCGTCGGTGACGTCGATACGCACGCTGCCGGTCAGCTGCCGCGCGGAGGCGGTCACCTCAGAGTGTGCGTAGCGGACCGCGTTGGTCAGCAGCGGGCTGACGATGCGTTCGAGGAGGGCGGGTGCGATGCCCGCCTGCACTCCTGGATCCCCCACGTCGACGAAGATCTTCACCTGCTCCGGTGCGTCGAGGCTCTCGACCAGTCGGTGCAGGACCGGCACGACGGAGGTGGTGCCAGGGGCCGTCGAGGCGTTCTGCGCTCTGTCCCGGGCGTCGTCGAGGAGCGTGTCGCAGATGGTGCGCATGGACTGAGCGGCCTCGGCGATCACCCGATGGGTTGCGCGGGTCTCGGCGGCGGTGCGCGGGCGCGCCTGCCACCAGTCGAGCTCGACGACGATCCGGGTGAGCGGGGTGCGCAGTTCGTGGGACAACTCCCCGGTCAGCTGCTGCTCGTGACGCAGCACGGTGCGGATGCGGTCCAGCAGTGCGTCCAACGAGGTGCCCAGACGGGCCAGTTCGGCCGGCTGGTCCTCGGCGCCGAAACGCTGGTCGGAGCCGACGGCGCTCCACTGGCCGGCCTGGTCGGTCATGGTGCGCACGGGGCGCAGCGCCCGTCCGACGGCCAGCCGCGTCAGCGCGTAGGTGCACGCGAGCATGACAGCGTCGGCGGTCGTTGACGGTCTCCGGGACCCGCACCCGGGGCCCGCTGGTGTCGATGGTCGTGGCGACGGCCGCGGCACGGTTGCGCAGCTGGTCGTCCGCCTGGTGCTGCAGGTGCCGGTCCATCGCGGTGTTGAACACGACGGTCAGCACGGTCATCAGCAGCGCGGCGGTGGTCAGTGCCACGAGGGAGAGCCGACCGCGCAGCGTGCGGGGCGCCAGATGGCGCGCGAGATGGTTCATGACAGGCGGTGTCCGATCCCGCGCGTCGTGGTGAGGCCGAGGCCGCTGCCGGCCTCGCGCAGCTTGCGGCGCAGCCGGCTCAGATACTGGTCGAGGGTGTTGTCACTGACCTGCGCGCCGTCCGGCCACGCGGCCCTGACCAGGTCGCGGCGGGACACGAGGGTGCCGCCCGCGGCCATGAGCGTGGCCAGCAGACGGAACTCCGTGGGAGACAGGTCGACGTGGACGTCACCGACGTGCGCGCTGTGCCGGGTCGCGTCCAGGACCAGGTCTCCGGCGGTGGCCACGGCCGCGGGCGCGGCTCGTTTGAGTGCGGCCCTCAGCCGGGCGGCGAGTTCGGCGAGATGGAACGGCTTGGGCAGGTAGTCGTCGGCTCCGGCGGAGAACCCGGACAGCCGGTCGGTGAGGTGATGGCGGGCCGTCAGGAAGATGATCGGGGCGGTGAACCCGCCCGCGCGCAGCGCCTGGCAGACGTCCCGGCCGTCCGCGTCGGGCAGCCCGACGTCCAGGACGGCCGCGGCGATGCCACCGGTGGCCAGTCGCAGGGCGGACGCCCCGTCCGGGGCGGGCACGGGGTCGAAGTCCTCGTCGCGCAGGCCGCGCAACAGGACGTCACGCAGGCCGTGATCGTCCTCAACGACCAGGATCTTGTGGCGCATGGCCCTCCGTTGGATTGTCCGGCGCATGGGGCGTCCCGGAGACGAACGCTGCGGGCAGCCACCGGGTCATCGCGTACAGGCACACGCCGAGCCATCCGGTGGCGAACAGCCAGCCTCCGATGACGTCGGTGAACCAGTGCACGCCGAGATAGACCCGGGACAGCCCCACCAGCACGCCCCAGCAGGCGATGACGATCCGGAGCGAGGTGGCGCCGCGCGGGGCGCGCAGCGAGAGGGCGACGATCAGTAGCCCGGCGGTCAGGGCCGCTGTGGTGGTGTGCCCCGAGGGGAACGCCCAACCGCCCGCGGACGCCGCCCAGTCGGCATGCGCCGGGCGCGGCCGCTGGACGAGCGCCATCACGCCGTAGCGCAGCGCCTGCCCGGTCCCCAGACAGGCAAGGCTCAGCGCGGCGGCCCACATCCGTTGCCGCACGCTTCGCCCCGCGATCATGCCCGCCAACAGCGCGAGGCCGTAGGGTACGGCGCCGCTGCCGGTGTCGGTCACCCCCCGGCCCAGCGCCTGGGCCACGTCGGGGCGGTGGCTGAGCGACCAGGTCAGGAAACCGTCGTCCGCCCACAGCGGAGCGCCGTTGTGGCCGGTCACCAACCTGGTGAGGACGCCGAATGCCACCCAGGCGCCGAGACCGACGGTCCCGGCCAGGTTGGCGGCGTCGCGCCGGTTCATGAGGCGGTAAGCAGCGGGCGCAGGCGTCCGGAGGTCAACCATCCGGCCACCGGTCGCGACCACCGCCGCAGAGCGAGCATCGAGCCCAGGGCGACGAGCCCGCCGACGATCACCCCGGCCACGACGTCGTGCGGATAGTGCGCGCCGACCCACACCCGCGAGACCGCCATCGCCAGGGCCGCCACGGCCGCGACCGCCCCCAGCCGACGCGTGACGAAGAGCAGGGCCACGGCAGCGGCGGCGGCGATCGCCGCGTGGTTGCTGGGGAAGGACCAGTCGCCGGGCGCCGGACACGTCTCCAGGGTCTTCACTCGCAGACTCTGGCACGGCCGGTCCTCGCGCACGGCGAGCTTCACCAGGGCATCCACGCCATACGCAACGACCACGACCACCGGTACGGCCAGCGCCCTCACCGCAGCCGCATCCCCACCCCGTCGAGCGAACCACCAGCCCACTACCGCGAGCATGGCGAACACCGCGAGCCCGTACGTCGACCAGAACGACACCGCTCCGTCCAGCCAGGCCAGCGCATGCCGGGCCAGACGCACCACATCCAGATACGCGGAGCCGTCTACAGACGACCCGTCGAAAGCCATGATCACCTGCGTCCCCCCTCGGGCCGGCCATCCCGCCGAGCCCTGTACACCTCGGCAGCCAGGGGGATCAGCGACACGAAAATGATCAACGCCACCAGCGGGAGCAGGTAACGGTCGACGTTCGGGATCGACGAGCCCAGCGCGTACCCCGCGAGGGTGAGTCCGAGGCTCCACACGAGCCCGCCGATGATCTGCCACAACGTGAACGTCCGCACCGGTACCTCCAGCGCGCCGGCCATCGGATTGAGTACGGTCCGCACCACCGGCACGAAACGGGCCAGCGCGATCGCCTTCGCATGTCCGTACCGCTCCAGCAGTTCCTCGGCGCGTTTCGCACCCTCGTGCAGACGCTGCGAGCGGCTACGGGCCAGCAGTGCCCCACCCGCCTTCCGGCCGAGCACATAGCCGCACTGTGCCCCGGCCAGGGCGCCTGCCGCCGCCGCGACCAGGAGCGGTCCCAGCGACAGGTGGACACTCGCCTCCGCCGAGCCCGTGCACAGCAGACCGGCTGTGAAGAGCAGCGAGTCGCCCGGCAGGAAGAAGCCGACCAGCAGCCCTGTCTCCGCGAACATCACCACCCCGACGCCGAGTACGCCGAACGCCGCCAGCAGCGAATGAGCGTCCAGCACGTTCACGGCCAGCTGTGACGCCGGATGCATCGGTGTGGTCATGGCGAGGATGCCTTTCCCGCAGACAGATTGTTCGTCCATCCGCGTGTACGTGGCCTGGATGGAACCGCACGCGCCGAGCCTACATCTACAACATGTAGTAGATGTTCTGTGGGTGGCCGGATGCAAACGGTCACTCAAACGGAAGACGAGGCGGAGGAGACGGGCGTCATGGCTGACACCTATCGCACCGGGACCGGCACCTGGACTCTGCGGCGTGCGGCCACGAACCCGACGGCGCCACCCCCGACCCCGGCCCGGGTGTCCGGTGTCCCGGGCGCCGGGCCCCAGCAGTTGCACCGAGGGATGACCCTCGTGGCCACGATCAGCCTGTTCATCGGGACACGGTCCGCCTGGACGACCGCGATGGCCTCACGTCCGGCCGTCGCCGGCGTCATCTCCGTCTGCTACGCCTCGATCCTCATCTGCGCCGCTCTCAGCCTTCTCGTACGGAGCCGTCGGGCGCTGATCAGGGTCGACGCCGTTGTACTGATGACCGCCGTCGCACTGGTGATCTGCGGCTACCTGCTCGATCACGCGGGCACCGACGAGGGAGTGCTGACCGCCCAGGCGGCGAACGAGATCCTGCACGGCCGTCCGGTCTACGGCCAGCCGTGGCCCTGGCTGTTCGGCACACCGCGCGTCGGGATCACCAAGACCATGTCCGGCGGTGCCGACTACACCTACGGCTACCCGCCGCTGACCGCACTGCTCGCGGCCCCGGTGCACGCCGTGGTCCACTCGACGGCGGCCGCCACCCTGGTCACCACGGCCGCGCTGCTCGTCTCCTCGGTCCTGCTGTGGTTCCTGCTGCCGGCACCCTGGAGGTCGGCCGCCACCGCGGTCTGTCTCGGCTTCGGCCTCCTGCCCCACTACGCCTACGCCGGCTACCCGGCGATCACGGCTCTCGCCCTGCTCATCCCTGTGGTGGTCCGCTGGCCCGCAACCGGTGAGGGTGGCCGTCTCGGCTCAGGGGGAGTGCTGCGGGCGGCGTGCCTGGGCGCTGCCTGCGCGGCCCAGTAGCTCGCCTGGTTCCTCGCCCCGTTCCTGCTGATCGGCCTGTACGCGGTCAGGCGCGGGGAACTCGGTCCGAGGCGGGCTCTGGGGGTGACCGCCCGCTACACGGCTACCGCCGCCCTCACCTGCGCAGCGGCCAACGCCTACTTCGCCGTCGAGGGCTTCTCCGCCTGGTTGCAGGGCGTACTCCTGCCGCTCGACCAGAAGGCGATCCTGCACGGCCAGGGCCTGATGGGCATCTCGTACTACTTCACCGACGGCAGCAGCCGCCTCGACTACTACTCCTACGGCAGCCAACTGTTCCTGCTCGGCCTGCTCGTCGCCACCCTGCTGTTCGTCCGGCGGCTCGGCCCCGCTCTCACCGTCCTGCCGTGGGTGGCGTTCTACCTCGCCACCCGCTCCCAGGACGGCTACTTCCTGATGATGACCCCGCTGTGGCTGGCGGCCGCAGCCACCGTCCCGGCCGCCGCGTTCGCCAACGCCTGGCAGCCGCGTCTTCCCCTCGTCACCGGCCACCGTGTGAAGGCCGTCGTGGCGGGAGGCTTGCTCATCCCCGCCCTGGCGTGCGTCGTGATCGCCGCGGCGAGCCCGCCGCCCCTGCGTATGAGCCTCTCGCCGCACTTCGCCACGCACCACGCGCGCGTGGGTGTCACCGCAATCGAGGTGCGGGCCGTCAACACCACCGGTACGGCGCTCACCCCGCACTTCGCGAGCCGCACCGGGCAGGGTGCCTCCAACTGGTGGACCATCGCCTCCGGTCCCGCGGTGCTCGCCCCGCACACCACCGGCGTCTACGACGTGAAACCCGCGGGAGGCTTCCGCGCGATGCCGGGCGGCCACGGCCCGGGTGCCTCTCTCATCGCCGTCACCGGCACCCCGATGACGATCACCACGGCTCACATCCCGGCTGCTCCTTCCGCGATCCAGTAGCGAGGGAACCAGGCGGGGGTACATCCACGGGCGCGCCTGGCGAAGCTGCGGTAGCTGCCGGCGACGTGCGTTGCCGAGCCCGTACCCCGACTGTTCGGCGTGCGTGTTGGTCAGCCGTGGTCGCGCAGCGGACCGACGCCGTAACCCCCTTCCTGGCAGGTGTCGAGGATCCGGGGCAGCGCGCCCAGCGCCGAGCGCCAGGCGCCCGGTGCTGAGGTGCAGTCAGAGTCGTGGAGCAGGATCGTGCCGCCGCCGTCCAGGTCGGCGGTGACGGTGCGGTGGACGGAGTGCGGGGTGGCGCGTGCCGTCCAGTCCTCTCCCCAGCAGGTCCACAGCACCGGGGTCAGGTCGAGGCGGCGGGCCGCGAGGTGGGCCGCGGTGGACATGACGCCGTACGGGGGCCGGAAGAGTGTGGGCTGCCGTCCGGTGATCGCCGCGACGGTGTCGCGGGCCCGGCGGAAGTCGTCATGGGTGGCACGCGGGCCGCGCAGCAGAAGGGGGCGGTGCAGCCAGCCGTGGACGGCGACCTCGTGACCGGCTGCCGCGATCTCGCGGACCAGGCCGGAGGAGCGGTGTGCCTCGCTGCCGAGCAGGAAGAACGTGGCGTGTACCCGGCGCTCGGCGAGCAGATGCAGGAAATGCGGGGTGGAGCGGGGGTCGGGGCCGTCGTCGAAGGTCAGGGCGACATGGTCCGGGCGGCCGTGGCCGGCGAGGCGGGGCATGAGGCGGTTGCGCAGCGGCCCGAAGGTGGAGATGACGGGCGCGGCGTGGGCCACGGTGAGGACGGGCAGGGCGGCCAGGGCGGCCGTGCGCAAGGTCCGGGCGGCGTTCACGAGTGGTGGTCTTTCGACCGGGAGGGGGTGTGACCCGGTGGGAAGTCGTCCAGGCCGAGGCGGTGGCCGAGGGAATGGATGAGGTCCGGGGTGCCGTAGGTCGTCACGACTCCGGTGGCGACGGCGCCCGCCCAGATGGAGGAGGCGAGGGCGGCGGTGGCGGCAAGCCGGCGTGGAGTGCGGCGCCGGCGTGTGACGGGACGCAGACTCCGGCCCGGGACTCCTCCTGCCCGGTGCACGCGCGCAATCTCGGCTGCCGGACCGGCGTCCGGGGTCCGGGCGAACAGAGCGAGCCCTGTTGCCCGTTGGCGAAGTCCGAGCGGGCCGTCGATCAGGTCGCACAGCACCGTCTTGAGGTCGGCCGGGTCGCGTATCCACACGGCCGCACCGGCCTCGTCCAAGGCTGCGGCGTTGGTCAGCCCGTGCCCTGGTATGCAGCGGTAACTGGCCACGGGTAGGCCCGACGCGAACGCCTCCAGCGAGGTCAGCCCGCCGGCGTTCTGCACGAGGACGTCGGCGGCGTGCATCAGGGAGGGCATGTCGTCGACCCAGCCGAAGGCATGGTCGATGCCGTCCGCGCGCAGCTGCTCGGCGAGGGCCTCGTTGCGTCCGCATACGACTGCCGGCACGGCGGCGCCGCAGTCGCGTAGTTCCAGCGCCACCCTGCGGACCGGGCCGACGCCCCAGGACCCGGCGACCAGCAGGGCCAGTGGGGCGTTGCGCGGCAACCCGAAGACGGCCCGCGCCCGCTGGCGCCGCTCTGTGTCGCAGGGCCGGAAGCGCGGATCGGTGACCGGTCCGCATACGCGCACGTCCCGGGCCCCGACGGCCCGCGCCTGGGCGGCGGGCACGGCGTGGGCGGCGAGGTGGACATCCACGCCCGGGGCGACCCACAGCGGATGCACCGAGAAGTCGGTCAGGTAGGTGAGGACCGGCGCGGCCAGCCGACCGTCCAGGCGCAGGTTGCCCAGCACCCGGCTGGCCCCCGGATAGGTCGAGACGATGGCCCCGGTGTCCGGGGGCAGAGTACGCAGTACCCGGTCCTGCGCCGTGCGCAGCAGCGCCCGCGCCAGCTGACCGCCGCCCCCGGTACGCTCGGTGCTGGTGTAGATCCGCTGGTAGGCCCATGGGGCCCGCACCAGCATCCGGTGGTAGCCCTCCTGGACGGTCCGCCCGAGGTGGGCGGGCAGCAGGTCCAGCAGGTCGAAGCGGTCCACGGCGTAACCCTGTGCGCTGAGGCGACGGGCGAGCTCGGCGGCGGCACCGTCGTGACCGGCTCCGACACTGGCGGAGACGATCGAGACCCGGCCCGCGCCGGACGTCGCGGCGCGTTGCCGGGGAACAAGGGCTGCGGGCGCGCGTGTGGGCGCCGTGTTTGCGGCGTGGGGCATGGGGCTTCCTCCGCGCATGACGGGAGCGGCGGAACTCTACGAGATGTAGTAGTTCGCGGGTCGAGCCCGGAGCATACCTCCTACGACTAGTAGGAGGTTGCGGGGGTAGTCTGTGCGGGCGACTGGCGAAGAGAGGATTCCGGTGGAGGAGCGAGGGGGCGAGGGTGTGTCCGGGGTGTCGGGCCGGCGGGCCCGCGGTGAACTGGAGAGCGATGTCCTTGCCGCGCTCTGGGCCGCCGACGGACCCCTGACGGCCCGCCAGGTCCGAGAAGCGTTGCCGGGTGACCTGGCCTACACGACCGTGCTGACCATCCTGTCCCGGCTCTACGACAAGGAGATGCTCGTCCGGCACCGCGAGGGCCGTGGCTACGCGTATGAGCCGGTGCGGGACGAGGCGTCGCACACCGCCCAGCGAATGCGGTCGCTACTCGAGGGTGGTTCCGACCGCGAGGCGGTCCTGGCCCGCTTCGTCTCGGAACTGTCCGAGCAGGATGAGCACGTGTTGCACCAGCTCCTGTCCGGGCATGATGCTCGCACCGGAGAAGATCGCTCAGGAGGGAGGGCGTAAGCCCGTGCTGTTCAGCGTCTACGTCCCCTTCGCAGTCACGGCTGTGCTCGCCGTGCTCGCGCCCCGACTGGCGCACATGCTGCCCCCGCGCCGCGCTGCCTGGGCCCTGGCCTGCGCCGCGCTCGTGACTGCGATCGGCTGGGCGGGGGCACTCGCCTTGCTCGCCTTCACCGGCGTGGCACAGATCCCGGAAGTTGCGGAGGAGGGCCGCTGGTCGGTGGCCGCCCTGCAAGCCGAGGACCCGGTCTACCTCGTCGTCGCGGGAGGCAGTGCCCTGATGCTGGCCGCGGGCGTCGTCTCGCTGGGCGTGGCCGCCGTGGGACAGGTCCGCCTCTTCGTCCGGGCGCGCCGGGAGCACGCCCGGCTGCCGGAGGAGACGGAGCTGGTCGTGGTCGACGACGACGGCCCGGTGGCCTTCGTGTTGCCCGGGCCGCCGGGCCGGATCGTGGTCTCCCGTGGGATGCTGCGCTGTCTCACGGACCGCGAGCGCGAGGCCCTCCTCGCACACGAGCGGGCTCACCTACGCTGCCGTCATCACCTCTTCCAGATCCTGTGGCGGCTCACGGCCGCCTTGAACCCGCTGCTGCGGCCGCTGGCCGTCGCGGGCGGCTTCGTCCTGGAACGCTGGGCCGACGAGGAGGCCGCGCAGCGCGTCGGCGACCGTAAGATCGTCGCGCACGCCGTCGGGCGCGCCGCGCTGGCATCCGCCGGTGCCTCATTCCCGGCCGCACTGGCCGCGACCGGCGGGGCGGTGCCGCAGCGGGTGCGGGCCCTGCTGGCCCCGCCGCCCCCGCGCCGGAGCCTGCCCCTGGTCGCGGGTGGCCTCCTGCTTGCCGTGTGCTGCGCGAGCCTCGCCAACGCCGCATCCGACAGCGATCAGCTGGTGGACAGTGCGCAGTGCGCGGCGTACGCCGCCACGGCGAGCGCACCGTCGGCCGGAGACCACCGGCACGGGCCCGACTTCTGCTTCGGGGAACACGATCGCCGGGAACTTCAGGAGCACCGCCCGTAACGAGGCGGCCGGGACCTGTCGGCTACGCGTCTTCAGGTCGCGAGCAGTCCGCGGCCGAACCAGTCCCCGCTGTGGCGGACGCCGGGCAGGGCGAAGAAGTAGCCGCCGCCGGTGGGGGAGACGTAATCGACGAGGGGTCTGTCGGTCAGGCGGGTCTGGGTGGCCTCGCACGGTCGCGGCACGTCCTGCTGAGAGCAACAGCTCACCCAGGCCCATGTCGAGGTTTCCGACGTGGTCGTCCCGCGGTCGTAGTTGTAACCACGGTGCACGATGCGGGAGTTGTCGGTCTTCGCGGTGCGCGGGTCGGCCGGCGGATGTGGGTGTCCAGCGGGATTGCGCTGCCAAGCGGGTCCTTGGCGTAATTCGGCAACGAAGCTGCGCTGTGACGCCGTTGAGGGGCAGCTGACGGTGCATCCACCAGGTCATGGCGCTTCCACGTCAGGGCGTTCGAGATCTGGCGGGTAGCCCTTGGCGCGCAGCCAGCTGTCGAGAGCCAGTGCGACGATGTCGCCGTGCGGTAGGTCGTGGTCGGCGTTGTAGCGGCGGACGCGTCGCTGGAGCTGGAGCGCGTCGGGAACGGCGTAGTTGAACTGTCCCCGTTTGGTGTGGCGGTTGCCAATGACCTGCATCGTGTCGGGGTGGGGGGAGAAGGCATCGCAAACGACGGAGCGGCGTGACAGACGGCGACGGAGTCGGGCCGACCGGGGCGACCCCGGTGACGTCAGCCGCTCACCGCCCGCAGCGCTCCGGGCCTACGGCCGTTGAGACGGTCGAGCGCGGTGGCCGTGGCCTCGTCGGCCGGGAAGTGCACCACCAGGCGCTGGCCCTCGTCCGAGAGCGTGAGCGTCTCGTACGACAGGCGGAGGCGGCCCGCCTCAGGGTGGTCGACGAGCTCGGTCCCGAACCGGGTGGGCAGGGCCGGAACGGCGAGCCGGTCGCTGAACGGCGCCCCCACCGTCGCGGTCAACTCCTTGGCCAGGGCGGCCACATACGGGTCGTGCGGCGAGGCTTCGTCGCGCAGATGGGCGACCTGTTCGTCGGCCAGCTTGCCCCATCCCGGGTACACCGCGCGTGCCCGGGCATCGGTGAACAGATACCGCATCATGTTGGGCGGATCGCCGTCGAGCAGGCCGAGCGGGCGGGCGTACCGCTCGTAGCCCTGTGTGCAGGCCACGATGTCACCGATCCAGTTGAGCAGGACGGCCGGTGCGGGCTCCAGATGGTCGAGAAGCGCCTGGAAGGTGGCACGCACTGTACGTACCGGCGGTACGGTGACCGACTGACACACCGCCTTGGCATCGCCGTGGTCCTTGGCCAGCCGGTGCATCAGGAGACGATCCGCGTGCGACAGGCGCAGGGCGTCGCCGATGGCGCCGAGCACCGGGGGCGAGGGGTTGCGGTCGCGGCCCTGTTCGAGCCGGGTGAGGTACTCGACGCTGATGCCGGCGAGCGTGGCGAGCTCGGCCCGGCGCAGCCCCGGCGCAGACCCGTGGGCAGACCCACCTCGGCGGGGGTGACGGCTTCACGGCGGGTGCGCAGGAAGGTGCCCAACTCGTTGTCGTTCACCTGTCGAACCGTACAGCGCGTGCCGTCGCGGAGGATGGCCCTGCCACTACTACCATTCGCCCCGCCTCCCTCGCCCGCCTCGGGGCTCGCACGATGAAGCCATGAGCAATGACAACTCCGCGAACATCACCGCCGCTTCCGTCGCCGCGCTGCCCCTCTCCCCGGGCGACTGGGAACTCGACCCCCTTCACTCGGCGGTCAACTTCACCATCCGCCACCTCGGGATCGCCAAGGTCCGCGGCCGGTTCACCGAGTTCAAGACCGCGCTGTACGTCGGTGAGACCCTCGACGCCGTGCGGGTGAGCGCCGAGATCGCTCTCGCCTCCATCGACACCGGCAACTCCGACCGCGACGCGCACACCCGCTCCGCCGAGCTGCTCGATGTGGAGAAGCGGCCGACGATGGCGTTCCGCTCGACACGGGTGTCCGGAGAGGGCGAGGACTGGACGATGGCGGGGGACCTGACCATCGGGGACGTGACCCGCCCGGTCACGCTCGCCGTCGAGTTCGGCGGGGTGGTGGACCACCCTGTGGACCAGAGGAAGCACGCCGGGTTCGAGGCGACGGGTGAGATCCGGCGCAGCGACTTCGGGCTGGACTTCGGCACCGGGCTACTCGGCGATGTCGTCAAGCTTCACCTGGACATGCAGTTCGTCGGACCGCAGGGCCAAGACGGCTGACCGAGGACGGGCAGCGCCTCGCCGGGAGTCTCCGTGGGGCGCCGCCCGGCACGCGGCCGACATCGTCATGGCCTGGCACGTTCCGTTCCTGCTCCAGTACGTCCATGCAGGGGCCCAGCGGCCCGACCGGCGCCGCACTCTCCTCGCCGGTGAACTGGGCGGTCGGCGTCGGCGCCCGCGTCGACGCCGGCCAGGACGGCGCGACCTGGTCGGTGAGGCGGGTCTCCAGAACCGCCGGGCCGCTGACGTTCGACGAGCTGTCCCAGGGCGCCGCAGTGACACCCCCCCAGCTGGAATCTGCGCTCTTCCGCCTCGACTTGCTCGGCCTCATCGCCCCCCAGAGGCAAAGGAGAAGCCGTACGTCTCGTCGCGGGCCGCATTGCCTGGGCCGCTCTGCATCAGCTGACCGACCTGCGGAGACGCGTCATCGACACGGTCCGCGAGTAGACGCAAGCCCACCTCCACCCGGCACCGGCTTACCTCGCGCTGAATGGCACCGTCCTCGAAGGAACGGCATCACATCCCGTGGACGTACAAGAGCTGATCTTCGTTGCGCCGACAACCACTCCGGCTGACTGGCAGGACGCGGGCGCCGCCCTCGCCACACAGCTGTCCCATGATCTGGGCAACGTCGTCGTCCACCGCGGCGCCCATGACACCCAGGAGGCGGAGGCCATGGGGGAAGGAGCGCCGTACGCGTTGTCCCTCCGTGATGGCCAGGACATGTTGGCTGACGCAGTGTCGTGGCCCGGTGCAGACGAAGGGTCGCCTACGCCTGGATCCACCGCCTCAGCGCCTCGACCGTGTTCTCCGGCGACGTGTTGAAGCACAGCCGGATCCCGGGCGCCTCCTCGGTGAGGAGGTTGCACTCCTGCGGCGAGGGGCGGGCCCCGCATATCGGGAGCAGGCCGCCGGGATGGATGGGTCGCAAAGGGCCGAATTCCGCAGGCAGTTTGCGCTGCCTGTTCGCGGGACCGGTGTGTCAGAGCATGCCATGCGGCGAAGCCGTACCGCCCCCCGATCGCCCGAAATGTCTGCCGAATGGTCAGTCCTGTTCCAGCATCCGATGTCACGCGGTGACACCGGGCTTCGGCCCAGGCGGCCCTGATACGGATGGTGTCCCGCCGGGTGGTGCAGCCGATCAAGTCGCCGGAATCCGCATATCGGCGGCGGTGGCTCCGCACGACCGGTCGCTCAACTCGCCCCAGCATCGCGCCTCGTGGATCGCTGGCTCGGCGAAGATCACCTGGAGTCTCGTACCGGAACGCCCAACGCTTGATCCCCTACACCACGACGCGGGACGCGACCCTGATACGGATCTGCGGTGTCACGACCAGTAGTCCCGGCCCCACCTCGGATACAGCCGGTCACAACGGTGGTCATCCGTGTTCCAGACCTGCTTAAACACCTGACCGAGGGCTGACCATGACTTTCGAGGGACACACCGATCGTGCGCCGCGCCTCCTGCCGCACCGCGAGCAGGGCGAAGCGCTCCTCGCCATCCGGGAAGCCGTCCCGACGGCGCCCAGCGAAGAGGGCATCGATCTCTTCGCCGTGCCCGCCGGTGAGGTTCAGGGGCGCGGCTTCGACATCTCGCGCTTTCACCGGCTCTCGCGCCTGCCGGCCGCGCCGAATGGATCGGTCTCGCCTTCGACTGACGGCCCGCCGGACGCGGCCTGAGTGGCCCGGCCACGTACCCCGAGTTGCAACTCGAACCGGCCTCGGCCCTCTGAGGCGCGACGACACCCTGACGAGAGGATGATCATGACCGCTCCCACTCACGAATCGCCACCGGCTCCGGCCGCGCCGAACGACCACAGGTCGCGCGCTCTTCTCCTCGACCTCGACGGCGTCCTGCTCGACACGCGTCCGGTGATGCGGAAGGCGTGGCAGAGGGTCCAGGAGATCCATGGCGTCGCGTTCCCCTTCCGTGACTACGAGCGCCACCTGGGCCGCGAGTTCGGGGACATCATGCAGCGATTGGGCCTGACCGACATCGAAGCGGTCCGCCAGACGTACGAGGCGGAGTCCGTGGCCACCGCGCACCTAGCGGAGGAGTTCGCCGGCATCGTCGAGACGCTCCACGCCTTCGTGGCCGCCGTGGCGGCTGGGCGTCGTGACGTCCAAGCACGTCGACCGGGCGGCCCCGCTCCTTGCGCGCCTTGGGTGCCCCTTCGCGACCGTTCGCACGCCCGCGGGAGCGGGCCGGACGAAGCCGGCCCCGGATCCCCTACTCCTGGCGCTGGTCGACCTGGGAGTCGACCCCGCCGCCGCCGTCTACGTGGGTGACATGGCGGTCGACCAGGAGTCCGCCGCACGCGCCGGCGTCCCCTATGTACACGCTGGATGGGGCTACGGGCAGCCGACGGATCCCGCCCCCGAGACTGCCGCTTCGCCCAAGGAACTGCTGAGCTTCCTCCTCCCTGCCAAGCAGCTCGTCGAGGGGAGCACGGTGTGAGTCCCCGCACGACTGGCGGCCTCGGCCTGGTCCGCTCCTCCGACGCCGGGAAGCCGACGTGGGCTCTCGTCGGAACCGGTGCCCTGGCGCACGCGCGAACCGACCACGTCCACACCACGGACCTGGAAGCGACGACCGTCGACAAGCAGGTACTGCGCTCCGGCGTCGAAGACGTCATGGCCGCCCTCGACCACTACAGCGCCACACTGGCCTCCACCCCGGGCGGAGCCGGCTGGCTCCACGTCCAGCACGTCCCCGTGCGACGCTTCGTCGCCGATATCGTGCGCAAGCTCCTGGCCCTGAACGCCTGGGCACCGTTCGCCTCGACCCCAGGGCCCCTGACCCTGGCCCCGTACGAAGGACTCGTGGGACTGCGTTCGAGCAGCTCGCGTGAGTACCTGGCCTACACCGTGACGTGGTCCGGCGTCGCGTACGTGCTCGGTGCTGCGGCACCGCACAACCCGACCCGCTCCGCCCAGCTCCGCGACCGCGCCCGGACGAGTACGGCGAACACGGAGCCGAGTCCGCTCCCCTCGGATCTCGGACGGCAGGACGTTCTGGCGCTGTCATGGACCTCCCGCCACGCGGCCACGCTGACCCCGGTTCTCGCCGAACTGGCGCGCGGCGGGCAGAGGAGTCTCCTGCTCGATCTCGCCACTGATGCCGCCGAGCGGTGCAGCGCGGGATCGGTCACGGGTATCGAGCTGCGCTCGGCTCCGAGCGACCTCTTCACCCTCTCCGGCACCGCCGAGGGCCTCCACCGTCCCGACGACGAGCACGTCGTCCAGGTGGGAGGCCACGGTGTTCAACTTGCCCGGCTCATAAGGCTCTTGTCCGTGCTCTTGGAGACCAGCGGGGGCTGCACCCAGCCGTCGTGGCGGACGGTGGTGCGGGCGGAGAGCTGGCTCGACGACATGCTGTCGACCACCCGGCCGCACACCGTCTTGCTGAGCAACGACACCAGCCCCCTGGGCGTGCTGGCCGCGCACGTCGCCGAGCGGCACGGGGCGAACTCGGTGCACGTCCAGCACGGGGCGTGGACGGCGGAATCGGTCGTCTGGCCGGCCCTGCACAGCCGCGACATTGTCGTCATGGGCGAGCGGGACCTCGCTCTGGGCCAGAGGTGGGCACGCCACCCCGAGGCCGAGGTGCACGTCCTCGGGCAGCCACGCTTCGACATCCTCGCCGGCCTTGGCCGCCAGGCACAGCGGCGGTACCTGGAGAAGATGTTGGCTCCGGGTGGATGGCGCGCGCCCGCCCGGATCGCGGTGTGGGCCTGCCAGCCCTTCAACCCCGATCACCTCAAGTCCCGCGCGGACGTCCTCCTGGACGGGCTCGCCGAGGCGGACGGCGACTGGGGGCTCGTCATCGCTCCACACCCGGCACAGGGAGCCGACGCCTTCACCGCTCTGGTGAAGCGGGACGGCGGGACGCCGGTCGCGGTGGCCGATCCCCGGGTCGGAGCACGAGGCTGCCTCGCCGGCGCTGACGCCATAGCGAGCGCGTACTCGACGTGCGGGATCGAAGCCGCGCTGCCCGGCATCCCGGTCCTCGAAATCGGCCCGCCGGGCGAACGCACCCTGGGCCTGACCGGTCACGGACTGGCGACCCGGTGCGAGGCAAGCGGTGACGTCGCCGAAGCGCTCTCCGGCGTGCGCGGGGGCCCGGCGCCGATCCCGCGGGCGGCTCTCGACGAGGTCTGCCGGTGGCGCGGCGACAGCGCCGCTCGGATCGCCCGGCTCATCACCGACCGCGCCCCCTCCGGCCCGAGGGCCGACGACTCCACCCACCACCACCCGGGCGCCGCTGCGTCGCCCCAGGACGAAGGAGCATCCGTCCGATGACATCCCTCACGGCCGACAGCATTGGCGAGCCGGGGGCCGGGGCATATCAGCCCGGGGTCCGAGGTGGCTGGGTGAAGGTTCGGCATGCCGAAGCCCGTCCCGCCGATCTCCGTGCCGCCACCGGGTCCTCGTCTCCATCCTGACCATCTTGTTGGTCGGGTTCGACGACAACAACACACATCTCACTGCTCACCTGACGCGCTACTGAACAGGGCTGCTGCGCATGCGGCGAGCGCCTCGGTCGGCAAACCACCGCCCCGGACGTGGGGGCAGCCGGATGACCGAAGGAGTGCCAGTACGTGTGGAGGTCCGGGCCGGAACTGGCCGTAGCCGTGTGATGCGCGTGCGCGGCGAGGGCTGAACTCCGAATTTTAAGGGACGTCAGTGGCGGCGTCGTTGCGGGCATGGCGAGGCCCCTCTGGTGAGCACTCTCCGTAAAGGATGACGGGCAATCAAGCATGCCTGACGCATCGTTACCCATTCAAGATCATCTTGCACACGCGTGCGCAAGGTGATGAAAAGTGGCGGTGATCAATGGAAGGTCGAGAAAGGGTATAACCGCAGGTCGTCAGGCATTTAGGGGTGTCGTGCCCCGTGCCCCCAAGGGGCACAACGCCCCGCCGGTCAGATGTCCCGGAAGATCTCGATCTGCGCCCCGACGGAGTTCAGCCGTTCGGCCAGGTCCTCGTAACCGCGGTTGATGACGTACACGTTGCGCAGCACCGACGTGCCCTCCGCCGCCATCATCGCCAGCAGGACGACCACCGCGGGCCGCAGGGCCGGCGGGCACATCATCTCGGCGGCCCGCCAGCGCGTCGGACCCTCGACCAACACCCGGTGCGGGTCGAGGAGTTGGAGCCGTCCGCCGAGCCGGTTCAGGTCCGTCAGATAGATCGCACGGTTGTCGTAGACCCAGTCGTGGATGAGGGTCTTGCCCTGCGCGACGGCCGCGATGGCCGCGAAGAAGGGGACGTTGTCGATGTTCAGCCCGGGGAACGGCATCGGGTGGATCTTGTCGATCGGCGCCTCCAGCTTGGAGGGCCGGACCGTGAGGTCGATCAGACGAGTGCGGCCGTTGTCGGCCGGGTACTCCGGCGTACGGTCGTGGTCGAGCCCCATCTCCTCCAGGACCGCCAGCTCGATCTCCAGGAACTCGATGGGTACCCGGCGCACCGTCAGCTCCGACTCGGTGACGACGGCGGCGGCCAGCAGGCTCATCGCCTCGACCGGGTCCTCGGAGGGCGAGTAGTCGACGTCGACGTTGATGTTCGGCACGCCGTGCACGGTGAGCGTGGTGCTGCCGATGCCCTCGACCCGCACGCCCAGCGCCTCCAGGAAGAAGCACAGATCCTGGACCATGTAGTTGGAAGAGGCGTTGCGGATAACGGTTGCACCGTCGTACCGGGCCGCCGCCAGGAGAGCGTTTTCGGTAACCGTGTCCCCGCGCTCGGTCAGCACGATCGGCCGGTCCGGGCGGATGGCGCGGTCGACGACGGCGTGGTACTGCCCTTCCGTCGCCGCGACCTCCAGCCCGAACCGGCGCAGCGCGATCATGTGCGGCTCGATGGTCCGCGTACCGAGGTCGCAGCCACCTGCGTACGGCAGCTTGAAGTGGTTCATCCGGTGCAGCAGCGGACCGAGGAACATGATGATGGAACGGGTGCGTACGGCGGCCTCGGCGTCGATCGCCGCCATGTTCAGCTCGGCCGGCGGCACGATCTCCAGGTCGACACCGTCGTTGATCCAACGGGTCCGTACGCCGATGGAGTTCAGGACCTCGAGGAGGCGGTAGACCTCCTCGATCCGGGCGACCCGACGCAGCACCGTGCGCCCCTGGTTGAGCAGCGAGGCGCAGAGCAAGGCCACGCAAGCGTTCTTGCTGGTTTTCACGTCGATCGCGCCGGACAACCGACGGCCGCCCACGACTCGCAGGTGCATCGGTCCCGCATAGCCCAGAGAGACGATTTCGCTGTCCAGGGCTTCACCGATTCGAGCGATCATCTCAAGGCTGATGTTTTGGTTGCCTCGCTCGATGCGGTTGACGGCACTCTGGCTGGTTGCGAGCGCCTCGGCCAGCTGCGCCTGTGTCCAGCCCCGGTGCTGCCGGGCGTCACGGATGAGCTTGCCGATGCGTACGAGGTAGTCGTCTGCCATGGGGTTGAGGTTATCTCAGATATGAGATGGCACCTCTTAGGGGGTCCGTTCGGGTGACGTCCCGTCAATGGTGCCCGTCCTTACGGGTACGGCGCCACCCGAAAGGTCCGGGCAAATCAACCGATGTCGTACGACGTCCGGTACTGCTGTGCGTGTGACGGGGTCCGTGCTTGCCGCCGCCGGTCGTGATGGACCAGGAATGCCGATTGATGTTCAGCCGCACCCCGGGAAGGATGCGGAAACTCTTGCGGAAAGTGAGGGGCATCGAGCCTCCTTCGTCGCGTGGCGTCCGTCCGCACACGTCTACCCCGACTCGGCGAACCCATGACCGGCGTGTTGTCAATGCCCCTCTCTTCGAGGCTCGTTCAGGCGTCGACGTCCCGCACCGCCGTCACCGTGACCGTCGGGTGCGGAGCGGTGAGGCCGCCGCCCCTCGTCCTGATCGCGGCCCCGACCTCGGCTCCGGCTCCGACCCCGACCTCGGCTCCTGCGGAACTCGGCCGCTTGGTCGGCCGGAAGGCGGGTGAGGATGCCGTGGCCGACGCTGCCCTGCCCTGCCCGCCGATGGAAGGCGTGAGGTGTCGATGACCTCGCCCTCCCGGCTCGGTTCGTCGGCGCGGTATCTGAGCGTCGTGCGACCGGCCGAGTCGAGCGCTGTGGGTCACAGGCTGTGGGCGAGGGGGTGCAGCGGTTCGTACAGCGGAAGTTCGGCGCCGCTGGGAAGCCGGATCGCAGTCAGTTTGCCCCAGCGTTCTTCGCTGACCGGGCGGGTGATCTCAACACCCTTGGCACGGAACTCGCCGAGCTGGGAATCGAGGTCGTCGCACATCAGGTAGAACTCGTGCTGGGGCGGGCCGTCGGTCGGGTGCACGGCGACTTCGGCCGGGGGCAGCTTGAAGATGAGCCAGCCGCCGCCCGCGTCGACGTCGGGAAGGTCGAGGACGTCTCAGATGAAGGCGCGGTCCGCCTCGGCGTCCTGGCTGTAGAGGATGACATGCGCACCGCTGATCATGGCTGGCTCCGGTCCTCGGCGGGCTGGCGGTCGTGTCCCCGGCATCCTGGCACCCCAAGGTCAAGAAGATCTTCGACTGGGTTCGATGACACGGCGACCGACCTGAATGTCAATGGACGAGCGAGCCCGGGCATGACCATTCAGCCCCCATGTACTAGAGTTATCTCGACATCGAGATATCTGCCCAGGCGTCCCGCAGCCGCCAACCCGGTAAGGGTTACCTAACTTAGCCTGACCTCAGCGGATCGGCCAAGTCTGCGTGGCGGCAGGATGCGGTGGTAAGCGCACATCAATGAAGGAGACTGTCGTGTCGGCGAACAGCTTCGACGCCCGCAGCACGCTGCAGGTGGGCGACGAGTCGTACGAGATCTTCCGGCTGGACCAGGTGGAAGGCTCGGCTCGCCTTCCGTACAGCCTGAAGGTGCTGCTGGAGAACCTGCTCCGTACCGAGGACGGCGCGAACATCACCGCCGACCACATCCGTGCGCTCGGCAACTGGGATTCCCAGGCCCAGCCGGCGCAGGAGATCCAGTTCACGCCGGCTCGCGTGATCATGCAGGACTTCACCGGCGTGCCCTGTGTCGTCGACCTCGCCACCATGCGTGAGGCCGTCAAGGAGCTCGGCGGCGACGCGGCGAAGATCAACCCGCTGGCCCCGGCCGAGCTGGTCATCGACCACTCCGTCATCGCCGACAAGTTCGGCACCAACGACGCCTTCGCCCAGAACGTCGAGCTGGAGTACGGCCGCAACAAGGAGCGCTACCAGTTCCTGCGCTGGGGCCAGACCGCGTTCGACGAGTTCAAGGTCGTCCCGCCGGGTACCGGCATCGTCCACCAGGTGAACATCGAGCACCTCGCTCGCACGGTCATGGTCCGCAACGGCCAGGCCTACCCCGACACCCTGGTCGGCACCGACTCGCACACCACCATGGTCAACGGCCTCGGCGTCCTCGGCTGGGGCGTCGGCGGCATCGAGGCCGAGGCCGCGATGCTCGGACAACCGGTTTCGATGCTGATCCCGCGCGTCGTGGGCTTCAAGCTCACCGGCGAGCTCACCCCCGGCACCACCGCCACCGACCTTGTGCTGACCATCACCGAGATGCTCCGCAAGCACGGCGTCGTCGGCAAGTTCGTCGAGTTCTACGGTGAGGGCGTCGCCGCCACCTCCCTCGCGAACCGCGCCACCATCGGCAACATGTCGCCGGAGTTCGGCTCCACCGCCGCGATCTTCCCGATCGACGACGAGACGCTGAAGTACCTCAAGCTCACCGGCCGCTCCGAGCAGCAGGTCGCCCTCGTCGAGGCGTACGCCAAGGAGCAGGGCCTCTGGCTGGACCCGCAGGCCGAGCCGGACTTCTCCGAGAAGCTCGAGCTGGACCTCTCCACCGTCGTCCCGTCCATCGCCGGCCCGAAGCGCCCGCAGGACCGCATCGTCCTCGCGAACGCCGCCGAGCAGTTCAAGACGGACGTGCGCAACTACGTCGACTCCGTGGACGAGGCCGGCCAGGAGTCCTTCCCGGCCTCCGACGCCCCGGCCGTCGCCCCGAACGGCACCCCGTCCAACCCGGTCACCGTGACCGCCCCCGACGGCTCGACGTACCAGCTCGACCACGGTGCGGTGACGGTCGCCGCCATCACCTCCTGCACCAACACCTCCAACCCGTACGTCATGGTCGCCGCCGCGCTCGTCGCGAAGAAGGCCGTGGAGAAGGGCCTGACCCGCAAGCCGTGGGTCAAGACCACGCTCGCCCCGGGTTCGAAGGTCGTCACCGACTACTTCGACAAGGCGGGCCTCACCCCGTACCTCGACAAGGTCGGCTTCAACCTCGTCGGCTACGGCTGCACCACCTGCATCGGCAACTCCGGCCCGCTGCCGGAGGAGGTCTCCAAGGCCGTCAACGACCACGACCTCGCGGTCACCTCGGTCCTCTCCGGCAACCGGAACTTCGAAGGCCGGATCAACCCCGACGTCAAGATGAACTACCTGGCCTCCCCGCCGCTGGTCGTCGCCTACGCCCTCGCGGGCTCCATGAAGGTGGACATCACGCGCGACGCCCTCGGCACGGACCAGGAGGGCAAGCCGGTCTTCCTGGCCGACATCTGGCCCTCCGAGGCCGAGGTCAACGACGTCGTGGCGAACTCCATCGGCGAGGACATGTTCAACAAGTCCTACCAGGACGTCTTCGCGGGCGACGCCCAGTGGCAGGCGCTGCCGATCCCGACCGGCAACACCTTCGAGTGGGACGCCGAGTCGACCTACGTCCGCAAGCCCCCCTACTTCGAGGGCATGACGATGGAGACCACCCCGGTCTCCGACATCGTCGGCGCGCGCGTCCTGGCCAAGCTGGGCGACTCGGTCACCACCGACCACATCTCCCCGGCCGGTGCCATCAAGGCCGACACCCCGGCCGGCAAGTACCTCACCGAGCACGGTGTCGAGCGTCGTGACTTCAACTCCTACGGCTCCCGCCGAGGCAACCACGAGGTCATGATCCGCGGTACGTTCGCCAACATCCGCCTGCGCAACCAGATCGCGCCGGGGACGGAAGGCGGTTACACCCGCGACTTCACGCAGGACGGCGGTCCGGTGTCGTTCATCTACGACGCTTCCCGCAACTACATCGAGCAGGGCACCCCGCTGGCCATCCTGGCCGGCAAGGAGTACGGCTCCGGCTCGTCGCGCGACTGGGCAGCCAAGGGCACCGCGCTCCTCGGCGTCAAGGCCGTCATCGCCGAGTCGTACGAGCGCATCCACCGCTCGAACCTCATCGGCATGGGCGTGCTCCCGCTCCAGTTCCCGGAGGGCGCCACCGCCGAGTCCCTCGGCCTGACCGGCGAGGAGACCTTCTCCTTCACCGGCGTCGAGGAGCTCAACAACGGCACCACCCCGCGCACGGTCAAGGTCACCACCGACACGGGCGTCGAGTTCGACGCGGTCGTCCGCATCGACACCCCCGGTGAGGCCGACTACTACCGCAACGGCGGCATCATGCAGTACGTGCTGCGCAGCCTGATCCGCAAGTAAGCGATCGGGTAAACGCTTCCGCAACCGATCGGGTAAGCGGTTCCGTAAAAGATCGAGCAGCGGATCCGTAAGCGGTAGGGCAAGCAGTACGGCACGGTAGTGGAGGGCCGCATCCCCGTCAGCGGGGGTGCGGCCCTCCGACGTGCCGCCCGGACGCCGATCTCCCGTGACCGACGAGTGTCAATGCCCCCTTGGGGCAGGGCAGTTGGCAGACAGTCGGTGGATCTCCCCGGGCCCTGGGGAGGCCTACCGCGGGAAGCCCACAGATCCGCGCAGGTGGGAAGAATCCCGGTTCGCACGGCTTCGGCTCAGTCGGAACACAGGGTTCCCTCAGCCAACCGGGACAGGATCAGGACATGGCTGGCATCTCCGGTACCCGAAGCGAACGGGTCCGCGTTCTGATCGTCGACGACGAGCCCGCGCTCACCGAAGTTCTCTCCGTGGCCGTCACCGAGGCGGGCTGGCGCCCATACCCCGCCGCCGACGGACACAGCGCGCTCAGGATCGCGCGCGGCTGCGCCCCGCACGCCGTCGTCCTCGACGGCATGCTGCCCGACCTCGACGGCATCCAGGTGCTGCGCCGTCTGCGCTACGAGAACCCCGAGCTGCCCGTCCTCATGCTCACCGCCCGCGACGCCCTGGAGTTCCGCATCGACGGGTTGGAGAACGGGGCCGACGACTACGTCACGAAACCGTTCTCCCTGGAGGAGGTCGTGCTGCGACTGCGCGGACTGCTGCGCCGGTCCGGTGCCCAACGGACCCGCACCGACGACTCCGTACGCGTCCTCGGCGACCTGGTGCTGACGGGCGAGAGCCGTGAAGTGCTCCGTGACGGTTCGCGGATCGCCCTGACCGCCAAAGAGTTCGAACTCCTCAGCCTGCTCATGGAGCACCCGCGGCAGGTGCTGAGCAAGACGCAGATCCTCGACCACGTCTGGACCAGCTCCTTCGACGGCGGCGGCAACCTCGTCGAGGTGTACATCTCCAGCCTGCGCCGAAAGCTCGACCGCGGCCGCTCACCCATGATCCACACCGTGCGCGGGCTGGGGTACGCCATCAGGCCGGTGGAGGACGGAAGATGAGCATGCATCCGAGTGGCGTCCACCCGAAGGCCGCCGGTCCTGGAGATGCCGGTCCGAGAGGCGCCGGTCCAAGGGACTCCCGCCCGAAGGATGCCCGACCCATGGATGCCTGTCTGAAAGACGCCGGTCCGAGGGATGGCCGTGCGGCGGAGGTTCCTCCGAGAGGTGTCCGGCGATGCGGTTTCCGTATGCGGGACGCCTCTTCGCGGGGCGGCTCCCTGCGCACCCGTCTCCTGATCTTCATCAGCGTCGTTCTCGTCGCCGTGTGTGCCGTGATGGCTCTCACAACCGTTTTCGCCCAGCGTGCCTACCTACTGGGCAACCTGGACGACCGTGTCACCAACGCCGCGGAACGCAGCCTGGGCGGCGCATCGCTCCACCCGCAGCTGACGCAGGACCTCACTTTTCTCAACGAGAGCGGCCAGCCGGCCGGGATGCTCGCCGCCCGCCTGGACACCGACGGCGCCGTCCTCGCGGCGGCGACGGTGGGCCAGGACGCACCGCCGCGGAACCTGACGGAAACCCAGATCGCGGCCCTGAACGGCATCGGGACCGACGGCGGCCTGCACACCAGGACGGTCCCCGGCCTGGGCACGTACCGCTTCACCGCACTCGACAACAACGGCGTACGCGTTCTCACGGGACTCCCGATGGACGACGTCCAGGACATGATCAGCGGCCTGGTGGTCGTAGAGGCGGTCGTGGCCGCGGCGGGCCTCACCGTGGCCGGCTGTGTCTGCGCGGTGGTCATCCGACGCCAGCTGCGCCCCCTCGGCAGGGTCGCCGCCACCGCCGTCGAGGTCTCGCACGCCCCGCTCTGCCGTGGCGAGGTAACCGGTCTCACCAGAGTTCCCGAACGAGACACCGATCCCGGCAGCGAAGCCGGTCAGGTAGGCGCCGCCCTGAACCGCATGATCGACCACGTGGAGTCCTCGCTCGCCGAACGCCAGCGCGGCGAGGAGCGCATGCGCCGCAGCGAGGAACGCATGCGCCGCTTCCTGGCCGACGCCAGCCATGAACTGCGCACCCCTCTCGCCTCCATCGCCGGATACGCGGAGCTGATGAACCGGGGAACGGACCGCATCGAACCGGGACTGGCCTGGCGCCGGGTGACGGCCGAGTCGGCGCGGATGACGGGCCTGGTGGAGGACCTGCTGCTGCTCGCCCGACTGGACGAGGGCAGACCGCTGCAATCCGCCGAGGTGGACCTGGCGGCGCTCGTCGCCGAGGCGGTGTGGGACGCCCGGGCCGCGGGCGGCGGTCACGACTGGCAACTGGAGCTGTGTCTCGACGAGGCGCCCCTGGTCCACGGCGACGAGGCACGCCTTCATCAGGTGGTCGCCAACCTGTTGGCCAACGCGCGTGTGCACACACCCGTCGGCACGAGTGTCGTGGCGGTGGTGGAGGCAGGGCGGGGGATGTGCGCGGTGCGCGTCCGGGACGACGGCCCCGGCATCCCGCCCGACCTCCTCCCGAGGGTCTTCGAACGCTTCACCCGCGCCGACGCCTCCCGGGCCCGCGCCACCGCAGGCAGCGGCGCCGGCCTCGGCCTCGCCATCGTCGCGGCGATCACGGCGGCCCACGGCGGTCACATCGACGTGCACAGCGAACCGGGCCGCACGGAGTTCACGGTGGAGCTGCCGCTCGCGGGCGACACCGGCGCGGACACCCTGACCTGGAGTCCGCGGGTGTCGGTGCGATGAGCTGAGACGCCCCCGAGGCGCCCGAGCCGGTGAACCCCGCCATCCAGAGCCCGGTCGAAAGGAGTTCCTGCGCCGGCATCTTCCGACCTCGTCGCACCGCCACTGACGGCCGACGTTTCGCAGGAGCGTCGTACGCGGCCCGTTTACAAATGGTCCGTACGGCGCTACCTTCCGCCACAGGTGAGGTGGGAGCGCTCCCATATCCGCTCGTGTCCGGCGGACCGGAACCTGTCGGGCTCGGGTCCGGGAGGCTCCCACCTCACGCCCCCACACCCGCATCCGCAGTGCACCCCATGCACGCACGGTCCGTACACGGAAGGCGGACTCATTTGCCATGCAATCTGTCATGATCACGTCAGACCCGAGGTCGAGGTTACGCACCCGGGCCCTTCTCCTCGTCGTCCTCGCTCTGCTGGCCACCGTCCCCGCTCTGGGCCTGATCGTCACGACCGGCGGCAGGGCCGAGGCTCACGGCACCCCCATGAAACCCGGCAGCCGCACGTTTCTGTGCTGGCAGGACGGGTTGACCGACACGGGTGAGATCAAGCCGGTCAACCCCGCCTGTAAGAACGCGCAGCAGGTAAGCGGTACCACGCCGTTCTACAACTGGTTCTCGGTGCTGCGCTCCGACGGGGCCGGCCGCACCCGCGGCTTCGTGCCGGACGGTCAGCTGTGCAGCGGCGGTAACGCCAACTTCACCGGTTTCAACGCGGCCCGCAGCGACTGGCCGCTCACCCACCTCACCTCGGGCGCGAACGTCGACTTCTCCTACAACGCCTGGGCGGCGCACCCCGGTTGGTTCTACGTCTACGTCACCAAGGACGGTTTCGACCCCACCCAGACCCTCACCTGGGACGCGATGGAGAGCCAGCCCTTCCTCTCCGTCGACCACCCGCCGCTCAACGGCAGTCCGGGCACGGTCGAGGCCAACTACTCCTGGACCGGCCAACTCCCGGCGAACAAGTCCGGCCGGCACATCATCTACATGGTCTGGCAGCGCTCTGACAGTGCCGAGACCTTCTACTCCTGTTCCGATGTCGTCTTCGACGGCGGAAACGGCGAGGTAACCGGCATCCACGAACCGGGCAACCCGACCGAGCCCGTTCCCGGTGCCTGCACCGCCACTCGGCGGACCACCAACAGCTGGACCGGCGGCTACCAGTCCGAGGTGACCGTCACCAACTCCGGCGATGTTCCGATGCTCGGCTGGATGGTCGACTGGACGCTGCCCGGCGGCCAGTCGGTGGCCAGTCTGTGGAGCGGCAACGCGACGTACAACGGGCAGGCGGTGATGGTCCACAACGCCGACTGGAACGGCTCGTTGAGTCCGGGCCAGAGTACGACGTTCGGATATGTCGTATCCGGTTCGGGCGGCGACAGTGCCACGAGCCTTCCATGCAGGGTCGGTTGAGCAAGAGCAGCTCAGGGCGGGCCCGGTGGGCGGGGAGCCACACGCCCACCGGGCCCGCGAGCCGGGCCTGCCCCAAGGGGGGAGCGGGGCGGTCCGGGGTGTCCCCGCCCGGACGGTGCCACGGACGGGGAACGCGGTTCGACAACGTTGTCTCGACGTTGTATCGATGACCCTACCGGGTCAACGCGTGTAGGAGCCAACCGAGTTGACCGTAGTTGGCCGGGAAGCGCCTGTCGGCGCCCAAGTGCCTGCGCTCAACTGCCTGCGCACGTTCTCACGGGGATGCCTGATCGCCGCGGCCTGACGCGTGGAGCCCCGCTCCGCAGCAGGGCCCGGCTTCCCCCGTGACGTACAGCGCCGGCGGCCTCGAGCGGGTGATGGCGCGATGTGGCTGTCAGCCGGTCAACGTCGCTGAGAGCCAACGCAGTTGGCGTGCCACCTGCTCTCCCTCGCCGCCCTCGTGCCCGTTGAACGGGTACGCGTGCATCTCCCTCCGAGGAGCGGCGCCGCCGCTCAGCTCCCCGTACCGGTTGAACGCGGCGTACGCCCCGCTCGGCGGACAGACCGTGTCGCGCAGGCCTGTGCCGAAGTGCGCGGGGGCTTGGGCGCGGCGGGCGAAGAAGACGCCTTCCAAGTAGGAGAGCGTGCGGTACGCGGCTTCTTCGGCGCCGCGGTGGACGGAGAGGTAGGTGGCGATCTCGCCGTACGGACCCGTGTCGGTCAGGGCCAGGGCGCGCCGGATCCCGCACAGGAGTGGGGCTGTGACCAGGACGGCGGCCAGGTCGGGGACCAGACCCGCGACAGCGAGGGCGAGCCCGCCGCCCTGACTGTTGCCGGCGGCGACCGTACGGGTGGAGTCGACACCGGGTAGCGCCCGAGCCGCCGTCACCGCTCGCACCGCGTCCGTGATCAGACGGCGGTAGTGGTGGTCATGCGGGGAGAGAAGGCCGCGCACGGCCGGACCGGGACCGCCGGGCGCGGTGGCGTGCGGGTCGGGGGTGGCGCCTCCGTTTCCGTACTGGTCGCCTTGGCCGCGGTTGTCCATCAGCAGGTGGGCGTAACCGGCGTTCACCCAGGTCAAACGCTCGTGGGGGAGACCGCGGCCACGTCCGTAGCCGACGTATTCGACCACCACCGGAAGCGGTTCCCGAGCGCCTGCCGGCAGGCTGAACCAGGCGCGCACCGGATCCCCCGCGAAGCCCCGGAATGTCACGTCCCAGGTGTTCGTGAGGCAGAGACCGGTTTCGACGGGGTGGACCGACACCAGTGGGGCCCGCTGCCCGGCCTCCCGCAGGGTGTCCCTCCAGAACGCGTCGAAGTCAGCGGGCTCGTCGAGCTCGGGGCGGTGTCGTTCCAGCTCCGGCAGCGGCAGGTCGAACGCGGGCACGAAGGCACCTCGCAGAGGTCGGGGGCGAGCGATCGTTGCGTAGGTCGGCCAGAAATTTGCGGTGGACGCTAGCACTCAACTTCCCGGTTCTACCCCATGAGTGACGGAATCCAACACCACGAGCCGTCCCACCAGTCCGCCGTGCAGCACCCATTGACAGCGCTTTCCGTGAGCCCATACGTTGCCGCAGAGTTACCGGTAAGGGCACGAAAGTTTCGAGATCACGCGCTGCGAGTCGAGCGTTTCGAAGAACGCCCCGGGAGGCCCGAGCATGAGCACCTCCACCACATCGGCCCCACCCCCAGGAACCCAGGACCCGCCGTCCAAGATCCGGCGCCGTCCCGCGCATCCGGTCACCGCGCGCCGCGGCTGGCGGCGAGCGCTGCGCCGCGATTGGCAGTTGTATTCGCTGGCCGTGCTGCCGTTGCTGTTCTTCCTGGTCTTCCGCTATCTGCCGATGATCGGAAACGTCATCGCGTTCCGCCGTTTCGAACCGGGCGGATCCATCCTGGGGGAGCAATGGGTGGGTCTGCGCTATGTGCGGATGTTCCTGACCGACCCCACTTTCTGGCAGGTCTTCCGCAACACCTTGTGGCTCGGCGGACTGACGCTCCTGTTCTGTTTCCCCATCCCGATCGTCCTGGCACTGCTGCTCAACGAGGTGCGCCGCCGCTCGCTGAAACGGTTCGTGCAATCGGTTTCGTACCTTCCGCACTTCCTGTCGATCGTGATCGTCGCGGGCATCACCATGCAGATGCTGGCCACGGACGGCCCGGTCAACCATGTGCTGGACTGGTTCGGCCACGATCCGGTCCGGTTCATCCAGGAACCCGGGTGGTTCCGCACGATCTACGTCGGCTCCGAGATCTGGCAGACCGCGGGGTGGGGCACGATTCTCTACCTCGCCGCGCTCACCACGATCGACGAGGACCTCTACGAGGCCGCCCGGATCGACGGTGCGAGCCGCTGGCGGCAGATCTGGCATGTCACCCTGCCCGGCATCCGCCCCACCATGATCACGTTGCTGATCCTGAACATCGGCACGTTCATGGCGGTCGGTTTCGAGAAGGTCCTGCTGCTCTACAACCCGCTGACCTACCCGACGGCCGACGTGGTCTCGACCTACCTCTACCGGGCCGGCGTCGAGTCCAACAGTTTCAGTTACGCCGCCGCGATCGGGCTGTTCGAAGCGATCACCGGCCTTGTGCTGGTCACCGGCGCGAACCAGCTGTCGCGCCGCACGGTGGGGACGAGCCTGTGGTGAGCCTCCTGACGTCCCGTGCTCCGCGTCCGCGCACCTCCGTGAACCAGCCGACACGTGGTTACCGCGTCTTCCAGGGCGTGAACGGTGTGATCCTCACCGTTGTCGTGCTGGTGACCCTCTACCCCTTCGTCAACATCATCGCCCGGTCCTTCAGCGGGGAACGCCAGATTCGCGCCGGTGAGGTGACCCTGTGGCCCGAGGGGTTCAATCTCACCACCTACAGAATCGTTTTCCAGGACTCGATGTTCTGGCGCAACTACGGAAACACCGTGCTGTACACGGTTGTGTCCACCGTCGTCGCCATGGTTCTGACGACCTGTTACGCCTACGTCCTGTCGAAGAGGAACCTCAAAGGGCGGGGCGTTCTCGTCGGAGTCGCCGTGTTCACCATGTTCTTCACCGGCGGTCTCATCCCGAACTACGTCCTGGTCACCAGCCTCGGTCTGAAGAACTCCGTCTGGGCGATCGCGCTGCCCAACGCGATCAGCGTCTTCAACCTGCTGGTCATGAAAGCCTTCTTCGAGAGCCTGCCGACCGAGCTGGAGGAGGCCGCGGCGATCGACGGCCTGAGCACCTACGGCATTCTGCTCAGGGTCGTGCTGCCGCTGTCCAAGGCGGTCATCGCGACGATGCTGCTCTTCTACTCCGTGTCCTTCTGGAATTCCTGGTTCTCCGCGTACCTCTACATGGACCGGACCGAGCTCATGCCGGCCACGGTCTATCTGCGCAACCTCATCTCCGGCGCCACCACGGGAGGCAACGCTGGCGCCGGTACGGAGCAGCTCAGTCAAGTGGGGGCCAATATCCAGGCGGTCACGATCGTGCTGACGTCGTTGCCGATCCTCTGTGTCTACCCGTTCGTCCAGCGCTATTTCGTCTCGGGCGTGATGCTCGGCGCGGTCAAGGGCTGAGAACCGTCCCTCTTACGGAACAAGGGAGTATCCGTGAAGAACGCCGGTCAGCTGTCCCGACGTCAGATCCTCACCGCCGCGGGCTTCATCGGCCTCGCCACGCTCACCGGGTGCGGCAGCGGCGACGACGGAGAGGATTCCAAGGACCTCTCCAAGAAACAGAACGGCGCGATGAAGGAGTACCGCGCGGGCCAGCAGTTCAAGGCGTCGAAGCCGCTTTCCTTCTCGATCCTGCACAACAACAACCCGGTGTACCCGTTGAAGGACAGCTGGCTCTTCTGGGCGGAACTGACCAAGCGCACCGGTATCACGCTGAAACCCGTTGCCGTGCCACTGAGCGATTACGAGAAGAAGCGCAGTGTCCTCATCGGCGCGGGCGACGCCCCGTTCCTGATTCCCAAGACGTACCACCCGTCGGAGGTCGCCTTCGTCTCGTCGGGTGCGATCCTCCCGGTCAGCGAGTATGTGCACCTGATGCCCAACTTCCAGGAAAAGGTCAGAAAATGGAAGCTGGAACCGGAGCTGGATTCCATCAGGCAGTCCGACGGCAAGTACTACCTTCTCCCCGGCCTGCACGAGAAGGCCAAGTCCGGCTACTCGCTGTCCTTGCGCACGGACGTCCTCGACAAGCTCGGCCTGAGCCTGCCCACCACCTGGGACGAGGTGTACGACGTCTTCAAGGCGATCAAGGCCGAATATCCCGATCGCTACCCCCTCACCGATCGCTGGAGCACCAACACACCTTTCCCGGCAGCGGCGTTGCTCAGCTACCTCGGCCAGGCGTACGGGGTGAAGGCGGGGTGGACCTACGACAACATCAGCTTCGACACGAAGGCCGGGGAGTTCGTCTTCACCGGCGCCACGGACGGCTACCGCCAGATGGTCGAGTACCTGAGAAGGCTCGTCGCCGAGAAGCTGATGGACCCGGAGAGCTTCACCCAGACAGATGACGACGCGGTGCAGAAGCTGCTGGGCGAGAAGTCCTTCGCGATCAGCGCCAACCCGCAGGAGCTGGTCCAGAACTACCGCTACAACCTGGAGAAACAGGTCAGCGGAGCGAAGATAGAGATGGTGCCCGTACCGCTCGGCCCGGCCGGTCCGGTGGTGATGGGCGGCGTTCGGTTGGAAAACGGTGTCATGGTCTCCACCAAGGCGCTCAAGAGCGACACCTTCGTCGCGATGATGCAGTTCGTCGACTGGCTGTGGTACTCGGACGAGGGCGAACGGTTCGCCAAATGGGGTGTCCAGGGCGTCACCTACACCCGCTCCGGCGACCAGTACGAGCTGGAGCCCGGCATCACCCTCATGGGCTCGGATCCGGACGCCCCGAAGGACCTGCAGAAGGACTACGGCTTCTTCAACGGCGTCTTCACCTACGGCGGCAGCTGGGCGCTGGTCTCCTCCTCCTTCGGCCCGGACGAGAAGAAGTACCAGGACGCGATGGCCCAACGCGAGCAACTGCCGATAGACCCGGCCCACCCGTTGCAGTCCGTGGAGCAGGAGCAGGCATCGCTCTGGGACACGCCCCTGAGGGACCACGTCACCCAGAACACGCTCAAGTTCGTCATGGGTAAGCGCCCGCTCTCCGAATGGGACGACTACGTCACCGAGTTGAAGGCCAAGAACATGGATCAGCTCGTCGGCCTGCACAACAAGGCACGTGAACGCTTCAAGAAGGAGAACGGGTGAGCACTGTTTCCGCCGAGCCGATGGGCCGGCTCTCCGACGCCTGGCGATTCTGTGTGGGCACCGGCCGGGTCGAACTCGCCCTGCGGCGTGACTACCAGGACTCCCTCGCCCTCATCCAGCGCGAAATCGGTTTCCGACACATCCGCGGCCATGGCCTGCTCAGTGACGGCATGGGCACGTACCGCCCGTACGACCATGAGGGGGTCCGCCATGTCCACCACTCCTTCACCTACGTCGACCAGGTCGTCGACGCGTACCTGGCGGCCGGCATCCGCCCCTTTCTCGAGCTCGGCTTCATGCCCGCGGAGCTGGCCTCCGGAAACCGGACCGTCTTCTGGTGGCGGGGCAATGTCACCCCGCCCCGCTCACACCGTGAGTGGGCCGACCTGGTGCGCTCCACCCTCGTCCACCTCGTCGACCGCTACGGCCTCGACGAGGTGCGCACCTGGCCGATCGAGGTGTGGAACGAACCGAACCTGCCCGACTTCTGGCAGGACGCGGACGAAAAGGCGTATCACCGCCTGTACGAGGTCACCGCGCACACGGTGAAGGAGGTGGACGCCGGCCTTCAGGTCGGGGGCCCGGCGATCTCCCCGGGCGCCGACGACTGGCTGGAGCGGTTCGCCGAATTCGCGGAGCATCGGGACGTGCCCGTCGACTTCGTGTCGAAGCACGCGTACACCTCCGGCCCCGCGCAGCACGTGCCGTTCGGCGTTCACCAGACCCTGGCCCCGGCGTCCGGCCTGCTCGACCAGTTCGGCACACCCCGTGCACTCCTCAAGGGCACCCGGCTGGCAGGACTACTGGTACACATCACGGAGTTCAACTCCTCCTATCGTCCCGACAACCCGATCCACGACACCGCTTTCCATGCCGCATACCTGGCCCCGGTCCTCGCGCACGGCGGCGACCTCGCCGACTCCTTCTCGTACTGGACGTTCAGCGACATGTTCGAGGAAACCGGTGTCCCCACGGCCCTCTTCCACGGCGGGTTCGGGTTGCTCACCCACCGACAGATCAGGAAACCGACCTACCACCTGTACGCCTTCATGGCGCGGATGGGCCCCGACCTGCTCGCCCGCGGCGACGACCACCTGGTCACCCGCCACCCCGACGGCCGGATCACGGTCCTGGCCTGGGCGCCCGTCGACCCGACCGGCGAAACCCACGGCCCCGACCGGCACGTGCTGCGACTGTCGCTCCCGGTCATGGCGCGCGAGGTCTTCGTCCGCCGGTCCACCGTCGACGACGAGCACGGAAACGCCTACACCGCCTGGCGGCACATGGGCAGTCCGCGCTCGCCGAAGCCCGGGCAGCTGGACGTCCTGCACGATGCCGCCGAACCCGCCCGCAGTCACCGACGGCTGCCCGCCCGGGAGGGGCGCGCCGAGCTGGACCTCACCCTGGCCCGCCACGAGATCACCCTCGTCGAACTCACCCCGGTCACCGACGAGACCCCTCCCTGGTGGGACGAACGGCGGCTGCTCGGCGGGACGGCGGCATGAACCCGGTAAGTGCTTCGACACCGCTTTCCTCCTTCGCCGGTCACCCGGCGGAGAGACCTCATGAGCGGCTGCGTGAGCGCTTTCGACACCGGTTTCCCGCCCCGCGGCCGACCACCCCGCGGCCGACCACCCCGCGGCCGACCACCCCGCGGCCGACCACCCCGCGGCAGGGGCGCCCGGGCCGCAGCCTGAATGCTTTCGGAACCGGTTCCCCCCGCCGCAGCCCGCCGACGGCAAGGAAAACCTCCTCATGAGCACCGCGAGCACCGCAGGCGGGTTCGGCACCGGACCCCTGTCCCGCGCCGCCGCCCTCCTGCACACCCTCCTCACCGTCGAGGCCCTTCTGCTCGTGACTGCTGCCCCCGGTCTGATCGGCCTGCTCTTCCTGGGTCCCGACCCGGCGAATTTGCCCCTCGCCGCCGGCTGTCTGCTGCCACTCGGCCCGGCCGCCTCCGCCGCCCTGTACGCCCTGCGCCACCGCAGCCGCGACCTCACCGACCTCCACCCGGCCCGCGTCTACCTGCGAGGCTGGCGTCTCAACGCCTTCCCCGCGCTGAAACTCTGGGCACCCCTGCTGGCCTGGCTCACCGTGATCGCGTTCACCCTCACCCACTTCGCCGCCACCGGTCTGCCCGGCTGGTGGGCGGTGCTCCTCGGAGTGATCGGCGTGGCCTCGCTCCTGTGGGGCGCCCACGCGCTCGTCCTCACCTCGCTGTTCACGTTCCGCGCCCGTGACACCGCTCGCCTCGCCGCGTACTTCCTGCTCCGGAGGGGCCGCGCCACCCTCGCCGCGGCCTCCCTGCTCGCCCTCGGGGGCGGTCTCACCGCCCTGCTCACGGAAGTCCTGCCCGCGCTGTTGGCCGCACCGCTGCTGCTCTCCCTGCTGGGGTCGAGCGGCCCGGTGATCGTCGAGACTCAGGAGGACTTCACCGTATGACCGTGCCCGACAGCGGAAACGACGGCCGTCTCCCGCACACGAACGGCATCCCGTACGGCGGCGACTACAACCCCGAGCAGTGGCCGCAGGACGTCTGGGACGAGGACCACCGCCTGTTCACCCAGGCCGGTATCGACACCCTCACCGTGGGCGTCTTCATCTGGTCGCTCACTCAACCTGACGAAAGCGTTTACGACTTCACGATCCTCGACGGCATCCTCGACCGGGCCGCGGCCGAGGGGCGGCAGGTCTGCCTCGCCACCGGCACCGCCGCCCTCCCGCCCTGGCTCGCGAAGAAGTATCCCGAGGTCAACCGCACCGACTTCGAAGGCCGCCGGCACCGATACGGCCAACGGCACAACTTCTGTCCCAGTGCACCCGACTACCGTCGACTGGCCACGGCTCTGGCCGGTCGCCTCGCGGAACGGTACGCCGAACACCCGGCATTGCTGGCCTGGCACATCAACAACGAATACGGCGGGGCCTGTTACTGCGACCTGTGTGCCGCAGCCTTCCGGCACTGGCTGCGTGAACGGCACGGCACACTCGACGCCCTCAACGACGCCTGGTGGACGACGTTCTGGTCACACCGCTACACCGACTGGGACCAGATCGAGCCGCCCAGCGCCCTCACCGAGCACTGGCGCGGCCCCGACCACACCGCCTTCCAGGGCGTCACCCTCGACTACCAGCGCTTCATGACCGATGCCCTGCTCGGCTGCTTCACCGGCGAGAAGGAGGCCATCCGCGCCCACGACCCCGACACGCCTGTCACCACCAACCTCATGGGCGCCTACCGTCCGCTCGACTACCACCGTTGGGCGCCCCACCTCGACTTCGCCTCCTGGGACAACTACCCGCCCCTCGACGCTCCGCCCACCCGCCCCGCCCTGGCCCACGACCTGATGCGCGGCCTCAAGGACGGTGCTCCCTTCTGGCTGATGGAGCAGACCCCGTCCACCACGGCCTGCCGTGACGTCAACCCTTTGCGCCGCCCGGGCGAACTCCGCCTTGCGACCTGGCAGGCCATCGCCCACGGGGCGGACGCCGCCCTCTACTTCCAGATGCGCGCCTCACGCGGCGCCTGCGAGAAGTACCACGGTGCGGTCATCGGTCACGCGGGCCGTGACGACACCCGCGTGTTCCGCGAAGTCGCCGCCCTCGGCCGGGAACTGGGCGAGCTCGGAGCGGCCACCCTGGGCGCCCGGACCCCGGCCCGCACCGCACTTCTCTTCGACTGGGACAGCTGGTGGGCGCTGGAGATCTCCGACGGCCCCTCACGACTGATCCGTTACCAGGACGTCGTACACGCTTACTACCGAGCCGCCCGCGAGGCGGGAGCCGACGTCGATGTCGTGGCGGCGACCGCCGAGCTCACGCCGTACGACGTGGTCCTCACCCCCGTGCTCCATCTCGTCAAGGACGATCTGGCGAAACGCCTGGAGACGGTGGCCCGACGAGGCGGCACCGTCCTCGCCACCTTCCTCACGGCCCGCTCCGACGAACACGACCGTGCCTTCCTCGCCGATGTCCCCGGCCCGCTCGCTCCCCTCATGGGCATTCGGGTCGACGAATGGGACGCCCGGCCGGATGGCGTCGAACAGCCGGTACGCATGGGCAAGGTGATGGCACAGGCCCGCCTCGTCTTCGAGATCGTGCAGCTCCGGGGCGCCGAACCGGTCGCCACCTACGGAGCCGACTTCTACGCCGGCACCCCGGCCGTGACCCGCAACCTCTTCGGCGCGGGTCAGGCCTGGTACGTGGCGACCGCCCTCGACCAGCCCGGCGTCGACCACGTCGTCCGCCAGGTCCTCGCCCGCCATGACCTGATCGGCCCCTACGCCGACCATCCCACCGTCGAGACCGCCACCCGCGTCGCGCCCGACGGAACCCGTCTCCTCTTCCTCCTCAACCACGCGTCTGAGCCCGTCCGAATGCCTGCCCACACCGCCGCGACCGACCTCCTCACCGGCAAACGGCTCGAGCAGGGCGAGGTGCTCGCCCTGGACCCGCTGGGTGTGGCCGTCCTTCGGCTTCAGTAGATCGTGCGTCCCCGGCCGTCCGGGATGCCGGACTTCCGCAGGAAGTAGCTGTTCACCTGGTCCCGCCACTCGCGTGCGCCGCGCACCTGTTCGTCGTACCGTTCCGCCACGCGCGCGTGCCACGCCGGTTCCGCCAGGTCCGCGAGGCCCGCCCACACCCGGCGGGCCTCCTCAGCCTCCTCCACGCCCTCGAAGTGCGTGTCGTAGATGTGTTGCACAACCGTTTTCCCGCTCCTCAGCACATGCCCGTACGGCACGTGGTGGAAGAACAGCAGAAGCTCGTCGGGGCACGACGCGGCCGACTCGTACAGCTCGGCCCAGGGCTTGGCGTACTGCGCCGCGTACCCCGTGCCGGTGGCCGCGCTGCGGTCGACGCCGATCCCGTCCCGGTCGGCGAAGTGGTAGGTCCCCCAGGGGCTGTATTCGTAGCCGTCGACACTTGGCCCATAGTGGTGGCCCGGCTGCACCATGAAGCCGACGCCGAGCGGCGCGGTGTACTTCTCGTACGTCCGCCAGGAGCCGTGCAGCACCGCCCGCAGCCCGGCGGCCAGCCGCTCGGAGGCGCACGGGAAGGTGAGCGCGATCCACTCGTCCAGGATCCGATGCGGGTCGGCATCCGGGTGCCAGGCGAGCCGGCCGAAGGTGTAGAGGTTCGCCTGTGCCAGCGGATGCCCGGTCCAGAACGGGTCGTCACCGACGTTGGCGACCGCCACCAACCCGCCCCCCGCCAACTCCGCTACGCGCGGGCGCTGTTCACCTTCCGGCCGGAAGCGCAGCACCTCGCTCCACATAGGTCCGAGCCAGCACGCATGCCGTTGCTGCCCGGTGTACTCCTGAGTTGCCTGCACCTCCACAGCGAGCCGTGTGCGAGGCAGGGCTCCCAGCACCGGTGAGACCGGCTCGCGCACCTGGAAGTCCATCGGTCCGTGTTTCACCTGCAGCACGGCGTTGTCGGCGAACTTGCCGTCCAACGGGGCGAAATGGTCGTACGCGGCCCGCGCCCGGTCCGTCGAACGGTCCCGCCAGTCCTGGCGGTGGTTGTACACGAACGCCCGCCAGTGAACGGTGCCGCCGTGCGGAGCGAGAGCCTCGGCCAGCATGTTCGCGCCGTCCGCGTGCGAGCGGCCGTACGTGAACGGCCCCGGCTGACCCTCCGAGTCGGCCTTCACCACGAACCCACCGAAGTCCGGGATTGCCGAATACACCCCCCGCACGGCCCCAGCCCACCAGTCGCGCACCGCCTCGTCCAGCGGGTCGGCGGTGGACAGTCCGCCGAGCACGACCGGCGCGGCGAAGTTCACGGACAGATGTGTGCGGATCCCGTACGGGCGCAACGCCGCGGCGATGTCGGCGACTTCGCCGATCCAGTCAGTGAGGAGGTGCGCCTCGGTCTCATGCACGTTGACGTTGTTGACCGAGACGGCGTTGATCCCGCAGGCCGCGAGAAGCCTGGCGTACGACCGGACACGCTCCCACTCGCCACGTGCTATCCCGTCCCGCCAGAAGAGGGAGCCGCCCGCGTAACCGCGTTCCACCTGGCCCATCACCGGATGCACGGCCACGTTGTCCCAGTGGTCCAGCATCCGCAGCGCCGTCGCCGGGCGGTGTGCCTCACGCGTTCGCGTGTCCCTGAAGGCGTCCTCACCGAGCCTTACGACATGGAACAGGCCGTACAGGAGGCCGGGTTGACCCCCTGCGGTGACGGCGGTGATCCCGTGGGTCCGCTCGACGACGAACCCATCCGCACCGAGTTCGCCGCCATCACCCCGGCCACCGAAAGCACTCGGGCCACCGACAGCACCCGGGCCACCGGCGCCACCGGTGCCGCCGGCACCACCGAGACCGTCGAGGCCGCCATGGCCCCCGACAACGCCGAGACCCGGACCGGAGTCACTGGAGTCACCGGAGTCACCGGAGTCACCGACATCAGCCACCCTCAGCACGAGGTCGTACGAGGACGACACATCCGATCTGCCCCGTATGATCACCTCGCCGCCGAACTGCGCACACGCGTGCGCCAGTTCACCGTGCACCGTGTCCACCAGCGGGCCCGAACCGTCGATCAGTGTTCGTCGGCTGCCGACCGGCCGGAACGCCTCAAGTGGCAGCCAGGCGGGGTCGATCCCCTCGGGCAGGACGGGCACGGTGAGCGGCATGGTCCCTCCGAGTGTTGCGGGCTTGCCTAGGCGATGGCCGATCCGGTGCCGCGGGCGGCGCCGATGAGGTCGGTGAGCGCTGCGTCGTCGTAGACGGAAATGTCGACGAAAGCGCCTTCGGGCAGGTCGAAGTCCTGAACCTGGTAGTCCAGCACCGCCGTGGTCCCGGGCGGGCTGAAGGTGCCCAGGTCGTGGGTCGTGCCGCCGGACGTGTAGCTGACCTTGACGTAGTACGTGTCACCGTCGTTGGCGGTGTCGTACACCCACAGCTTCTCGTCGTTGGGGTGGAATTCCACCTTGCCGACGAATGCCCCCGAGTTGGTCAGCTCCATCTTCACGGCGAGGCCGCCGGCGTCGTTCGCGAAGTACGTGTTGTCGAACGGGTCGGTGAGGTCACCGCCGCTGCAGGGGCAGTTGTCGGTGTCGTAGTAGTAGGCGTGGAACACCGGGTTGGGGCTGTACGCCTGTGCCGGAGCCGCTGTCGCGAACAGGGCTCCCGCTCCCAGTGCCGCACCCGCGAGCAGTCCCGTGAACCGTCCGATGATGTTCATGTGCCGTTCTCCCCCTCCATGACGGACCGCCCGGTGTCCGCGGGCGGCCTGGTCATTCTGGAACACGGGTGACAGCAGGTACAGCAGGCCATCGCTGTTGGTTACCGGATCAGGACAACAACTCGACCTCCGCGAGGCTGACTTGGGCTGCTTGGGCTCCGGGGGTCGCGTTGCCCGTAGCGCCCCCGGTGCCCGCCCCTCCCGCGTCGCCGTCGAGGACGAGCCGGTAGTGCGCGTACGTGCCCGGCTGTTGGAGTGTGAAGGCGCGTGTCTGCCGGTCCCACGGGAAGGTCTGGCCGGAGCGCCGGTCCAGGTCGGTCCACGTCAGCCCGTCGGCGGAACCCTGGAGTGCCCAACTCGTCGGTGCCTGTGTGTGGTCGGCCGAGGTGAGGGTGTACTGCACTGCTCTGGTGGCGGCCGTGATCGGCAGGGCGAGTGGGCTCGACACCGTTTCCTGTGTTGCCGACGTGTCGTCGAACAGCGCGCCCGCGCCCTTCAGCACGTCCGTGCGCGGCGCCGGCGTCTTGTCGTCCTGAGTGATCGAGACCGGACCCGCGTTCTTTCCGGAACCCCATGAAGAGGGCCGCGGTCCCATGTCGAACTCCAGGACCCCACCCTTGGCAAGGAGCGTATGGGGCAACGAAGTCGACGTCCAGGCACGGCCGTTGACCTTCAGGCCCTGTACGTACACGTTCTTGGCGCTGTTCTTCGGAGCCTTGACCACCAGGTCCTTGCCGTTCTCCAGGTGCACGGTCGCCTTGGTGAACAACGGTGAGCCGACGGCGTATTCGCCGCTTCCCATCACCAACGGGTAGAAGCCGAGCGCGGAGAACAGGTACCAGGCCGACTGCTCGCCGTTGTCCTCGTCGCCGTGGTACCCCTGCCCGATCGAGCTGCCGGTGTAGAGCCGTGCGAGCACCTCGCGGGCCTTCGCCTGCGCCTTCCAGGGCTGCCCGGCCGCGTCGTACATGTAGATCGTGTGGTGGGCGACCTGGTTGGAGTGCCCGTACATGCCCATCCGCACGTCCCGCGCCTCCGTCATCTCGTGGATGACGGAACCGTACGAACCCGCAAACTCCGGGGAAGCGGTTTCCGGGGTGGCGAAGTAGGTGTCGAGCTTCTTCGCCAGACCGTCGCGGCCGCCGTACAGGTTCGCCAGGCCCCGGCTGTCCTGCGGGGCGGTGAAGGCGTAGCCCCAGCCGTTGGTCTCGGTGTAGTCGTAACCCCACACCCGCGGGTCGTAGGCCTCCGACGCCACCCGCCAGTCGCCCTTCTCGTCCTTGCCCTGGAAGAACCCCGCCTTCGGGTCGAAGAGGTGGGCATAACCCTGTGCGCGGTTGAGGAAGTAGTCGGATTCCTCCTGGTACCGCTTCTCGCCGGTCTTCCGGTACAGGGCTTGGCCCATGCGGGCGATGCCGTAGTCGTTGAGGTAGCCCTCCAGTGCCCAGGACAGGCCTTCGTGCGTCGTCGTGCTCGTATAGCCGAGGAAGGGCGAGGTGGACATGCCCTTGCGGCCCACCCCTGACGCCGGGGGCACGACCGTCGCGTTCTTCAGAGCCGCCTCGTACGCCGCCTTGGCGTCGAAGCCGACTCCCTTGACGAACGCGTCCGCGAAGGCGACGTCGGACGAGGTGCCGGTCATCAGGTCGGCGTACCCGGGCGAGGACCAGCGAGAGGTCCAGCCGCCGTCCTTGTACTGCTGGACGAAGCCGTCGGTCAGCTGGCCGGCCTGAGTGGGTGTCAGAAGGGCATAGGCGGGCCAGGTCGTCCGGTAGGTGTCCCAGAAACCGTTGTTGACGTACACCTTGCCGTCCACGATCTTCGCACCGGTGTGCGTCGGGGTGTCCGGGCCCGGCATCGGTGAGAAGGGCGACGCGTACTGGTACGTCGAACCGACCTTCTCGAAACCGGAGTTGGGGTACAGGTAGAGCCGGTACAGGCTGGAGTACAGCGTCGTGAGCTGGTCCTGGCTCGCGCCCTCGACCTCCACCGTGCCGAGGAGCTTGTCCCATTGCTGCTGGGCCCGCTGCTTGACCGTGTCGAAATCGGTGTCCTGCGGGATCTCCTGGCGGAGGTTGTCGCGGGCCTGGTCGACGCTGATGAGGGAGGTCGCCAGGCGCAGGGTGACCGTGCGGTCGGCGCCCGCGTCGAAACGCAGGTAACCCTTTACGCCGCTCGACGTACCGTCCGTCACCGGGGCGTCGAACTCGCCGTACACGAAGAGCCGGGTCGCTCCCGTGGACAGTCCCGACTTCACGTCCGAGTAACCGGTTACGACGCCGGCTTCCTTGTCCAGGGTCAATCCCGCCTGGTCGGTCACGTTGTCGAAGACGACGCTCGCGTCCGAGCCCGGGTAGGTGAAGCGCAGGGCGGCCGCATGGTCGGTCGGTGCCATCTCCGCGGTGAGACCGTTTTCGAAACGGACTCCGTAGTAGTACGGGCGGGCGGTCTCGTTCGCGTGCCGGAAGGCCAGGGCCCGGGCCGTGCGCCCGGTGTCCGGGACGCCGGCCGCGGCCGACGGCATCAGCTGGAAGGTCTGCCGGTCGCCCATCCACGGACTCGGCTCGTGACTCGCGCTGAACGCCTGGATCGTGGGCAGGTTGTCCGCGTTGTTGGCCCGCGCGTAGTCGTACAGCCAACCGAGTGAGGACGCGTTGGTCACCGGCGTCCAGAAGTTGAAGCCGTGCGGCACGGCCGTGGCGGGAAACGTGTTTCCGCGCGAGAAGCCTCCGCTGGAGTTGGTGCCGCGGGTGGTCACCGCGTAGTCCGACAGATGTGCCTTCGCCGTCTCGGGGGCAACGGTGCGCAGCGCGATGTCGTCCACCCAGCCCCTGAACCGGGCCGGTCCGCCGGGGGAGTCGTAGGCGATGAGGATTCGGTCGACCGTCTTCCCGGCCGCCACGGTTCCGATCCCCGACACCACGTCGTTCCACTGGTTGACGTACAGCACCTTCGCGGCGCCCTGCCCACGAGGCGACAGGGGGAAGCCGTACTGGTCGTTCGCGCCGAGCCCGCTCAGATACGTGCCGTCCGTGAAAGCCAGGTCCACGGAAACATGTGTCGCGTCGTAGTCGCGGTCGCCGTCCGCCATCCCGGGGAAGATCCGGTACGCCAGCTGCGTGCGTGAGCCGACCCGGACATTCACGTCGAAAACCTTGTTGTACGAGTACCCCCGGCCGGAAGCGGTGTGTCGACCCGCGTATCGCAGCGCCCGTCGCCCGCTGAACCCGGCGCCCGACTTCGCGGTCGGTGAGCCGCTCGGGCCCCGGTCGACGACGGTGAGCATGTCCGGCGGGACCGGCCCGTCGCTGGCGCCCGTGCCGAACCGCACGTCGGCGAGCTGGAGGATCCCGGCGCCGTGGTTGCGGGTGACCTCCAGTCGGAAGTGCCGATACTCGGCCGGCGCCGCGAGGGTGTACGTACGGGTCTGGAACCGCTCGGCGAAGGATTCCCCGGAGCGGGTGTCGAGGGAGGTCCAGGCGGTGCCGTCCGCCGAGCCCGAGAGGGTCCAGTCGGCGGGGTCGCGCTCGGCGGAGTCATTGGCCGAGGTGAGTGCGTAAGCGTTTACCCGCGCGGGCTCGTCGAGGTCGAACTCGACCCACCCGGTGGACGCGAACGCCAGCCACTTGGTGCTCGCCTCGCCGTCGACGAGGTTCTCCTTCACCTCGCCGGCGCCCGTGTTCTCCGCGCTCGCCCGGACGTCCGTGACCCGCTCGGTCACATCGCCGGGCAGCCCGCCGCCGTAGCCGCCGTCCACCCCCGAGGCCCGCTTGGCGCCTCCGGGCGTGGTGTCGACGGTGCTCTGCCAGTCGGGGGCGTGCTCACCCGCCTCGAAGGAGGAGGCGAACCCCCGGCCCGGTATCGGCACCGGGGAAGGCAGTGCGACCGCCGTCCCCTGTGCGCCGACCGCCATGACCAGAGCAGCCGTGATCACGACCGCCCGCAACCGTCCCAACCGCTGCATGCGTGAGCACCCTCCCCGCGCCGGACAACGCCCCGGACAACGTTGTCCTCGTGGTTGCGCAGGAATCAGTAGGTGGCCAAGTGGACAGTGATGTCAAGGATGTTGATTGCGCCAGGCGAGGCTCATGTCATGCAATTTTCCGGCAAGGTGCCCACCGGCCGGTCATATTTCCGGGAGGTCTCAACTCGGAAAAGACCAACGGCCAACCTTGCATTCGATCTTGCTCCGCTGGCAAGAAGTGGACTATACCTGTCGGCGATTCACCCTCGATTCCGGTGATGCCGTCCGACCGCACGATCCGTACGACCCTGCTTGACCTGACCGCGGTGCCGGGAAGGATCCGGTGCACCGCCTGAGTCCTGGAGAAGGCGAGGACTTGAGCATGGGATCCCACACCGAGAACATCGGCTCGAACAAGAACGGCTCCGCAGGTGTCGGCCGCCGAGACCTGATCAAGAGATCCGCGGCGCTCGGCCTGATCTCCGTCCCCACGATGAGCTTTCTGTCCGCCTGTGCCAGCAGCGGCGGAGGTGACGAGGACAAGGCCAAGGCCGGTAAGAAGAGCGCGAAGAATCCTCTCGCGGTCAACGAGACCGCCCAGATGGAATTCGTCCTGTTCGACGGCGGTTTCGGCAAGGAGTACGCCGAGGACGCGGTCAAGATCTATGAGAAGGGCTTCCCCGACGCGAAGGTGAAGTTCTCGGCCACCCAGAAGATCCAGTCGACCCTCCAGCCCCGCTTCAACCAGGGCACCCCGCCCGACCTCATCGACAACTCCGGCGCCGAGCAGATGGACATGGGCGTCCTGGTCGGCAAGAAACAGCTTGCCGACCTCACGCCGCTCCTGGACGCCCCGTCCTACGACGACCCGAACAAGAAGGTGCGCGACACCCTGCGGCCCGGCATCGTCGAGATGGGCCAGTTCGACGGCGACCCGGTCTGGATCATGTACTACGCCTACACCGTCTACGGCGTCTGGTACTCGCAGAAGGCCCTGGACTCGCTCGACGCCACGTATCCCGAGACCTGGGACGAGATGCTCGCGGTCTGCGAGAAGGCCAAGAAGAAGGACATCGCGGGCTGGACGTACGCGGGCAAATACCCGTACTACCTCCCGTTCTCGCTGTACCCGATGATCGGCAAGGTGGGCGGTCGCGAAGTCCTCGACGCCATCGACAACCTGGAGCCGAACGCCTGGAGACACCCGGCGGTAAAGGCTTGCTTCGACGCCTACTACGAGCTCTACAAGAAGGGTTACATCCTTCAGGGCACCCCGGGCCTGGACCACATCCAGTCGCAGACCGCCTGGGCCAAGGGCAAGGCCCTGTTCATCCCCAACGGCTCCTGGGTGGAGAACGAGTCGGCGAACGTCATCCCCGCGGACTTCGACCTGGCCGTCTCCGCGCCCACCGGCATCGACTCCTCCGACAAGATGCCCTTCGGCACCATCTGGGCCTCCGGCGGCGAGCCGTTCGTCGTACCGGCCAAGGCGAAGAACACGGCAGGCGGCATGGAACAGCTGCGCATCATGCTCAGCGAGGCGTCCTCCAAGAACTTCACCGCCAAGGTCAAGTCGCTGACCGCCTACAACGGCGGCACCGACGGCATCACCCTCACTCCGGGCCTCAAGTCGGGCGTGGCGGCACTGGACAAGGCCGGCGAGAACGTGGTGAATCCGCGACTTCAGGACTGGTATGTCCAACTGCAGAAGGAGAAGATCGGGGTGTCCGGTCTCGGCGAGATGATGGCCGGCCGACTCACTCCGGCCGAGGCGATCAAGAAGATCCAGGGTTACGCCGACGAGGCCGCGAAGGACACGACGATCAAGCATTACAAGCACCAGTGACGGTGGGAATCACGGCGAAGTATCCATAAAAGCACCGGAGTGGCGATGCAGCACGGCAAGTACCGGTTCATCGTGGGGTTCCTGGCGCTCCCCCTGGGACTGTACGCGCTCTTCGTGGTGTGGCCGTTCGTCCAGTCCATCTACTACTCGTTCACGGACTGGACCGGCCTGAGCCCCGAATTCAAGATGGTCGGCCTGGACAATTACCGGAGGATGCTGGACGACGAGATCTTCTGGAAGTCCTTGCAGCACAGCTTGATGTTCGCGGTCGTGCTGCCGCTGGTGACGATCAGCCTGGCGTTGTTCTTCGCCTTCATGATCAATGTCGGTGGCCGGCGGCGGAAGGGCGGCCCGGCGATCTCCGGGGTCCGCGGCTCTTCCTTCTACAAGATCGTGTACTTCTTTCCGCAGGTGTTGTCGATCGCCATCGTGGCGTTGCTGTTCGCCTTCGCGTACAACCCGGACAGCGGCGCGATCAACTCCTTCTTCCGGGGGATCGGGCTGGACGGTCTCCAGCCCCTCTGGCTCGGCGACCCGGATCTCGCGCTGTGGTGCGTGATGGCGGTGCTCGTCTGGTCCACGGTCGGTTTCTTCGTGGTCCTGTTCTCGGCGGGCATGGCCTCCATCCCGGCGGACCTGTACGAGGCCGCGCTGCTGGACGGCGCGGGCCGGGCCGCGACGTTCTTCCGCATCACCCTGCCCCTGCTCTGGGACACCGTGCAGTCGGGCTGGGTCTACATGGGGATCCTCGCGCTCGGCGCCGAGTCGTTCGCGGTCGTCCAGATCATGACGACCGGACCCGGCGGCCCCGACTACTCGACCACCGTCATGGTCCTTTACGTGTACCAGAAGGCCTTCCGTGACGGTCAGGCCGCCTACGCCACCACCATCGGCGTCGCCCTGCTCATCGTGACGCTGGCCTTCGCCGCGGTCGTGATGCGGCTGGGACGGCGCGAGCGGCTGGAGTACTGACGATGAAGACGACCGAAACCCCCGCGCCCCTGCCCGCCGAGTCCGGCTCGGCTCTCCCTGTCACGAAGGTCGGTCTGGCCACCAAGAAACCGCCTACGGAGAAGAAAACGGAAGGAAACGTTCTCAACGCCTTCTCCCACGGCATCCTGGTCCTCTGGGCGATCATGGTCGTCCTGCCGTTGCTGTGGGCGGTGATGACCTCCTTCAAGAACGACAGTTCCATCTTCGGGTCGCCCTGGTCGCTGCCGGACAAACTGCACTTCGACAACTGGTCACGGGCCTGGACCCAGGCCAACATGAGCGACTACTTCCTCAACACCATCCTGGTGGTGGGCGGTTCGCTCATCGGCACGCTGGTCCTCGGCTCCATGGCGGCCTACGTCCTGGCGCGTTTCGACTTCCCGGGCAACCGCTTCATCTACTACCTCTTCATCGGCGGCATGAGCTTCCCGATCATGCTGGCGCTGGTCCCGCTGTTCTACGTCGTGAACAACATGGGCCTGCTGAACTCCATCCACGGCCTGATCCTCGTCTACATCGCCTACTCGCTGCCGTTCACGGTGTTCTTCCTGACGGCCTTCTTCCGCACGCTGCCGACCTCGGTGGCGGAGGCCGCCTTCGTGGACGGCGCCTCGCACAGCCGTACGTTCTTCCAGATCATGGTGCCCATGGCCAAGCCGGGCCTGATCAGCGTCGGTATCTTCAACTTCCTGGGCCAGTGGAACCAGTACATGCTCCCCACGGTCCTCAACACCGATCCCGACAAACGCGTCCTCACCCAGGGCCTGGTCCAACTGGCCGTCAGCCAGGGCTACAAGGGTGACTGGTCGGGGCTCTTCGCGGGCCTCGTGATGGCGATGCTCCCGGTGCTCGCCGCGTACATCGTCTTCCAGCGGCAGGTGGTGCAGGGGCTGACCGCGGGGGCGCTGAAGTAGGAGCGCGTCCGGAACACGGCCGGGCGCCCGCGTCGAGCCGCCCTTCGGTTCTGCGCGGGCACCCGCTCAACTCAACCGAGATCGCCCGCGCAGCCCTGCCGTCAGCCGTCAGCCGTCAGCCGTCCTCCGTCGCCGTTCGGCCGTCGCACCTTCGCCGTCACCCTTGCGGCGCTTGCCCGTGGCGCCATGCCCGCCCTCCCGGGGCCCGCGTTCATCGTCGTTCACGTCCTCAGCCGGCCTCCGTAGTCGTTAACGTCCTCCGTCGGCCTCCGTCGGCCTCCGTCGTCCTCCGTCGGCCTCCGTCGTCCTCCGTCGGCCTCCGTCGGCCTCCGTCGGCCTCCGTCGCCGTTCGCGCCTTCGCCGGTCTTCCGCAGCGGTTTCGACGCAAGGCCGCGCCACCCGCACTCTCTTCCGGACGTCGGCTCCGCCGCCGGGACCCGGCTCCCCGCACGGACTCCGATGGCGGCCGCGCGCGTGGCCGTGGCCGTGACCCTGGCTTGGTTTGGCATGGCATGGCGTGGCGTGGCATTGCCACGGCAGGGCGGGTGCCGGCCGAGGAAATGTGGCGAAACCGGCTTCGCCTTCATTACCTGGCCCCGGACGCTCACCCCTGCGGCCCGCCGCCCCGCACTCTCCCCGGGCGCTCACTCCACGCCGCCCCTTTTCACCACCTGTTCTCCCTGCCCCCAGCCCCGGCCGAGCCCTGGCCGCAACGCCCCGCAGCCGCTCTTGCACGCCGCGCAACCGCGGCTCGGACACCCTCCGTGTCTCTTCGCACGCATGCGGATACTGTTCAACCTCTTGACGGGAGGCGACCCGAACGGCTCAGCTTAGAGTTCACTAGTTGGACATAGACGGGGCCTCATTGAAGCGGTCCCGCGCGCAGGAGGTCGTCGTGGAGACTCCGGGGTCGCAGTCGTCGCTGCACCGAGCCAACTTGGAGCGGGTCGTACGCGCCGTGCGTCTGGCAGGGTCCCTGACGCAAGCGGAGATCGCCCGGAGCACGGGTTTGTCCGCTGCGACCGTCTCCAACATCGTGCGGGAACTCAAGGACGGCGGAACCGTCGAGGTGACACCCACCTCGGCGGGTGGACGAAGGGCTCGCAGCGTCAGTCTGAGCGGCGACGCGGGCATCGTCATCGGGGTGGATTTCGGCCATACCCACCTCCGGGTCGCCGTGGGCAACCTGGCGCACCAGGTCCTCGCGGAGGAGTCCGAGCCACTCGATGTGGACGCCTCCTCGACACAGGGCTTCGACCGGGCGGAACAGCTGGTCAACCGGCTGATCGAGGCCACCGGGGTGGACCGCGAGAAGGTCGCGGGAGTCGGTCTCGGCGTGCCCGGGCCGATCGATCTGGAGTCCGGGACGCTGGGTTCGTCCGCCATCCTGCCCGGCTGGATCGGTACCAGACCCGCCGAGGAGATGAGAGGCCGCCTCGGCGTGCCCGTGCACGTGGACAACGACGCCAATCTGGGTGCCCTCGGCGAGATGGTCTGGGGCAGCGGCAGAGGTGTACGTGATCTTGCATACATCAAGGTCGCGAGCGGTGTCGGCGCCGGTCTGGTGATCGACGGCAAGATCTACCGGGGTCCCGGCGGTACCGCTGGAGAAATCGGACATATTACACTTGACGAGTCCGGCCCCGTCTGCCGCTGCGGAAATCGGGGCTGCCTGGAGACCTTCGCGGCGGCGCGCTATGTGCTCCCGCTCCTCCAGTCCAGCCACGGCACGGATCTGACGATGGAAGGCGTCGTGCGGCTGGCGAGGGACGGTGATCCGGGCTGCCGTCGGGTGATCGCCGACGTCGGCCGACACATCGGCAGTGGAGTCGCCAATCTCTGCAACCTGCTGAATCCGAGCCGGGTGGTGCTGGGCGGTGATCTCGCCGAGGCCGGTGAGCTGGTGCTCGGTCCGATCAGGGAGTCTGTCGGCCGCTATGCGATCCCGAGTGCGGCGCGCCAACTTTCCGTTCTTCCGGGGGCACTTGGTGGCCGTGCGGAGGTGCTGGGGGCGCTCGCCCTCGCGCTGAGCGAGATGGGCGATTCGACCCTTTTGGACGGCACGCTGACCGCGGCGACACCTGCCTTCACTTAGAGAACGAATGAGGCCGTTGCCATCTCGTTAAGTATTTACTTCTTGACGTCGAACTTGCGGCCGAGTTGACTTCGAGCCACCTCGGCCGCAGCGTTGCGGCCCTGTCAGGGAGGCACACCTCAAATGAACGCAACGATGCGTAGAGTCGTGATCGGCGCCACCGCCGTGTCCATGGCGCTTTCGATTGCCGCGTGTGGCAAGGCGGGCGACGACAAGGACAGCGACTCCGGCAGCAGCAGCTCGGGCGACAAGTCCATCGGCCTGCTGCTCCCCGACAGCGTCACCGCGCGGTACGAGAAGTTCGACAAGCCGTACTTCGACGCCAAGGTCAAGGCGCTCTGCTCCGACTGCAAGCTCGAGTACGCGAACGCCGCGGCCGACTCGGCCAAGCAGGCCCAGCAGGTCAGCAGCATGGTGACCAAGGGTGTCAAGGTCATCGTGATCTCCGCCCAGGACTCCGCCGCGATCAAGTCCTCGATCCAGTCCGCGGTGGACAAGGGTGTCAAGGTCGTCGCGTACGACCGCCTCGCTCAGGGCCCCGTCTCGGCCTACGTCTCCTTCGACAACGTCAAGGTCGGCGAGCTCCAGGGCCAGGCCCTGCTCGACTCCCTCGGCGCCAAGGCGACCCCCAAGGCCAAGGTCGTCATGATCAACGGTGACGACGCCGACCCGAACGCCGGCCAGTTCAAGGAAGGCGCTCACAAGGCCCTCGACGGCAAGGTCGACATCGCCTACGAGCAGTCCGGCCTCTGGAAGGACACGGTCGCCGCGCAGAAGATGTCCGCGGCCATCACCCAGCTCGGTGCCAAGAACATCGCGGGCGTCTACGCCGCCAACGACGGCATGGCCGGTGGCATCGCCAACACCCTCAAGGGCGCGAAGATCAGCGGCATCCCGCTGACCGGCCAGGACGCCGAGCTCGCGGGTATCCAGCGCATCGTCGCCGGCACCCAGTCCTCCACCGTCTACAAGGCCTTCAAGCCCGAGGCCGAGGCCGCCGCCCAGCTCGCGGTCGACCTGCTGGAGGGCAAGGACATCAAGGCCCTCGCCACCGAGACGCTGACCAGCGGCTCCGGCGACAAGGTCCCCTCGCAGCTGCTGACCCCGGTGTCGGTCACCAAGGCCAACATCAAGGACACGGTGATCAAGGACGGTCTGTACACCGTCGCGGACATCTGCACCGCCGAGTACGCCGCCGCCTGCAAGACCGCCGGTCTCCAGTAGTCCGCCGGTCCTCCCGTAGGCACCGGGTCCCGAGGGCCCTCGCGAGTCGCTTCTCGAGCCGGCCCTCGGGTCCCACCGACCGCTCAGCGGTCCCGTGAGACCTGTTCGACGCCCGCCCCACCTCATACCCCGCTGCCGGGGCGGGCGTCGGACGGAACCGTTGCCAAGCGCAGCGGATTCACGCATGTTCATCTTGTAAACCTCGTGCGACGGCATCGCGTACCCCGCGTGTCGCGCACATCCCTCCGCGCCTGTCTTTGAGCGCGGCATCCCCGCCGGTCAGGCGGCGAAGGAGATGGTTCACGTGTCCGCTACGCCCGTGCTGGCGTTGCGCGGAGTCTCCAAGCGATTCGGTGCGGTGCAGGCACTCACCGACGTCGAGCTGGAGGTTCACGCCGGAGAAGTGGTCGCCCTGGTGGGCGACAACGGCGCAGGAAAGTCCACCCTGGTCAAGACGATCGCGGGTGTCCACCCCATCGATGAGGGCGTCATCGAGTGGGAGGGAAGCGCGGTCAGCATCAACCGGCCGCACGACGCTCAGGGACTCGGCGTCGCGACCGTCTACCAGGACCTCGCCCTGTGCGACAACCTCGACGTGGTCGGCAATCTCTACCTCGGGCGCGAGCTGCTGCACCGCGGCGTCATCGACGAGGTGACGATGGAGAAGAACGCCCGCGAGCTGCTGTCCACGCTCTCCATCCGCATCCCGAGCGTCCGCATCCCGATCGCCAGCCTCTCCGGCGGTCAGCGCCAGGTCGTCGCCATCGCGCGCGCCCTCATCGGTGACCCGAAGGTCGTCATCCTCGACGAGCCCACCGCCGCCCTCGGCGTCGAGCAGACCGCCCAGGTCCTCGACCTGGTCGAGCGGCTGCGTGAGCGCAACCTCGGCGTCATCCTCATCAGCCACAACATGGCCGACGTCAAGGCGGTCGCGGACACCGTGGCCGTCCTGCGTCTGGGCAAGAACAACGGCTCCTTCCCCGTGAAGGACACCAGCCATGAAGAGATCATCGCCGCGATCACCGGGGCCACGGACAACGCCGTGACCCGTCGTGCGGGGCGTCGCACCGCGGAGGCGGCAAAGTGAGCGACACGTCCAAAACCGTGAAGAGCGAATCCTCGGAGCCCGGGAAGGTCGAGAAGACCGGGGGCGTCATCGAGGACCAGACCACCGTCGCTCCCGCCGACGACCCGACGGCCGCGCCGGTCTCCGTCGTCGACCCGCGCCTGCTGGTGCGGGAAGAGGGCTTCAAGGGCTACCTCACCGAGTTCAAGCGCAAGGTGAAGGGTGGCGAGCTGGGCCAGATCCCCGTCGTCATCGGTCTGATCGTCATCTGGACGATCTTCCAGGCGAAGAACGACCTCTTCCTGAGCGCCGACAACCTCTCGAACATCAGCTACTTCATGTCGGCCACCGGCATGCTGGCCATCGGCCTGGTGTTCGTCCTGCTGCTCGGCGAGATCGACCTGTCGGTCGGTTCCGTCAGCGGCCTGGCGTCGACACTGTTCGCCGTGTTCGTGGTGGACCACACCATGAACCCGTGGCTGTCGCTGGTCCTGACGATCGCCGTCGGCGCCGGCATCGGCGCACTGCAAGGCTGGTTCTTCGCGAAGATCGGCGTACCGGCGTTCGTGGTCACCCTGGCCGGCTTCCTCGGCTGGAACGGTCTGATGCTGTGGCTGCTGGGCTCCAGCGGCACGATCAACATCCCGTCGGACTCCGGCCCGGTGCACCTGCTCGGCCAGAACTCCTTCTTCATGGACCAGGCCATCATCGGCGCCTACCTGCTGGCCGGTCTCGCGGTCGTGCTGACCGCCGTCGGCAACTTCGGCGAGCAGCGCCGGCGTCGGGCCGCCGGTGTGCCGTTCCGGCCGACCACCGAGATCCTGCTGCGCGTCGGTGCGCTGGCCGTCGCGTCCTTCCTCGCGGCGAGCGTGCTGAACAACGCGTCCGGTGTCTCCAACGCGCTGGTCATCTTCCTGGCTGCGCTGGTGATCGTCGACTTCGTGCTCCGTCGCACCACGTACGGCCGTAAGGTCTTCGCGGTCGGCGGCGGTATCGAGGCGGCCCGCCGCGCCGGTATCAACGTGCCGATGGTCCGTATCACCGTGTTCTCCATCTCCGGTGGCTTCGCGGCGGTCGGCGGCATGTTCTTCGCGGGCCAGACGGCGTCCGCGACGCTGAACGCCGGTGGCGGCAACACCCTGATGCTCGCCATCGCGGCGGCCGTCATCGGTGGTACGAGCCTCTTCGGCGGCCGCGGCACGGTGTGGTCCGCCCTCCTGGGCATGCTGGTCATCCAGTCCATCCAGACCGGCCTCGACCTGCTGAACATGAACACCTCGATCCAGTACATGATCACCGGTGGTGTTCTGCTGGGCGCGGTCGTCATCGACTCCATCTCCCGCAAGAGCCAGAAGGCCGCCGGTCGCGGCTGACGCTCCAGATGGCCCCCTGTGCCCGGCATCCGTCTCGATGCCGGGCACAGTCGTGTCATAGGAAAGGCTCATTCTGGGTACGGCCGTTCGCGTGACCTATGACGCATGGGCCGGAGTCCGACCGCCCGGGCGGAACATTAGACTCGACGAGCCCGGCAACAGCTCGATCAGCTTTTACTGCAAGGAGGCACGGGTGCCGCTGCTGACCCGCATCAGGGGACCGCGTGATCTGGACCGGCTCAGCCCGGAGGAGCTGGACCAGCTGGCGGAGGAGATCCGGACCTTCCTCGTCGACGCCGTCTCCAAGACCGGTGGCCACCTCGGCCCCAATCTCGGCGTGGTCGAGCTCACCATCGCCCTGCACCGGGTCTTCGAGTCTCCGAAGGACAAGGTGCTGTGGGACACGGGCCACCAGTCCTACGTGCACAAGCTGCTCACGGGCCGCCAGGACTTCTCCCGGCTGAAGATGAAGGGCGGCCTCTCCGGCTACCCCTCACAGGCCGAGTCCGAGCACGACGTCATCGAGAACAGCCACGCCTCCACGGTGCTCGGCTGGGCCGACGGCCTCGCGAAGGCCAACCAGATCCTCGACCGCGACGACCACGTGGTCGCCGTCATCGGTGACGGCGCGCTCACCGGCGGCATGGCCTGGGAGGCGCTGAACAACATCGCCGACGGGGACCGCCCGCTGGTCATCGTCGTCAACGACAACGAGCGCTCCTACGCGCCCACCATCGGCGGTCTGGCCAACCACCTCGCCACCCTGCGTACGACGGACGGCTACGAGCGCTTCCTCGCCCGCACCAGGGAGGTGCTGGAGCGCACCCCCGTCGTCGGCAGACCCCTCTACGAGACCCTGCACGGCGCCAAGAAGGGCCTGAAGGACTTCATCGCCCCCCAGGGCATGTTCGAGGACCTCGGCCTGAAGTACGTCGGCCCGATCGACGGCCATGACATCGAGGCCCTGGAGTCCGCCCTGGCCCGCGCCAAGCGCTTCGGCGGCCCGGTCATCGTGCACTGCCTCACCGAGAAGGGCCGCGGCTACCAGCCCGCCCTCCAGGACGAGGCCGACCGCTTCCACGGCATCGGCCCCATCCACCCCGACACCGGTCTGCCGATCAAGGCCTCGGGCGCCGACTGGACCTCGGTCTTCGGCGACGAGATGGTCGCGCTCGGCAAGGAGCGCGAGGACATCGTCGCCATCACGGCGGCGATGCTGCAGCCGGTCGGCCTGAAGAAGTTCGCGGACGCCTTCCCGAACCGCATCTACGACGTCGGCATCGCCGAGCAGCACGCCGCGGTCTCCGCCGCGGGTCTGGCGGCGGGCGGGGTGCATCCGGTGTTCGCGGTGTACGCCACATTCCTCAATCGTGCCTTCGACCAGGTCCTCATGGATGTCGCCCTCCACAAGTGCGGTGTGACGTTCGTACTGGACCGGGCCGGTGTCACCGGCACCGACGGCGCCTCCCACAACGGCATGTGGGACATGTCGATCCTTCAGGTCGTCCCGGGCCTCAGGCTCGCCGCCCCGCGCGACGCCGACCAGGTCCGCGCCCAGCTGCGCGAGGCCGTCGAGGTCGAGGACGCGCCGACCGTCGTCCGCTTCTCCAAGGGCGCCGTCGGCCCCGCCGTACCCGCCGTGGGACGCGTCGGCGGCATGGACGTACTGCGCGAGAGCGGCACCGACACCCCCGACGTGCTGCTGGTCTCCGTGGGCGCCCTCGCCCCGATGTGCCTGGAGATCGCGACCCTCCTCGACCGGCAGGGCATCACCACCACGGTCGTCGACCCCCGCTGGGTCAAACCCGTCGACGAGGCCATGGCCCCGCTCGCCGAGCGGCACCGCGTGGTCGTCACCGTCGAGGACAACTCCCGCGTCGGAGGCGTCGGCTCGGCGATCGCCCAGGCACTGCGCGACGCCGGCGTCGACGTCCCGCTGCGCGACTTCGGCATCCCGCCCCGCTTCCTCGACCACGCCTCCCGCGCCGAGGTCATGGCCGAGATCGGGCTCACCGCCCCCGACATCGCCCGCCAGGTCACCGGCCTGGTCTCCAGGCTCGACGGCAAGTACGGCAGCACGGCCGCCGAGGTCGACTCCGTGGAGTCCGCGCGCGACTGACGCCGTCCCCGGCAGGACGACACACCCGGATGGGCCGGTTCAACCACTGTGAAGAGTGGTTGAACCGGCCCATTCGCGTTAACTCGCCCGCGTCGGGGCATACGCTCTACGCCCCCTCTCGATCATGTCGAGGACGACACTGCGTGGGAGGTACCCCGTGAGCAGCACCCTCTTCCGGACGAAGAAGGTCGAACAGTCCATCCTCGATACCGAGGAACCCGAGCACGCGCTCAAGAAGTCCTTGTCCGCGCTCGATCTGACCGTCTTCGGCGTCGGCGTCATCATCGGCACCGGCATCTTCGTCCTGACCGGCACGGTGGCCAAGAACAACGCCGGTCCCGCCGTCGCTCTGGCCTTCGTGGTGGCCGGGGTCGTCTGCGCGCTCGCCGCGCTCTGCTACGCCGAGTTCGCCTCGACCGTGCCGGTGGCCGGCTCGGCCTACACGTTCTCGTACGCCTCCCTCGGTGAGCTCCCCGCCTGGATCATCGGCTGGGACCTGGTCCTGGAGTTCGCGCTCGGCACGGCGGTGGTGGCCGTCGGCTGGTCCGGGTACATCGCCTCGCTGCTCGACAACGCGGGCTGGCACCTGCCGGCGGCGCTCAGCGGCAGGGAGGGAGCCGACGGCTTCGGCTTCGACATCCTGGCCGCCGCCCTCGTCCTGGTGCTGACCGTCATTCTCGTGATCGGCACGAAGCTCTCCGCGCGGGTCACCTCCGTCGTGGTCGCCATCAAGGTGACCGTCGTCCTGACCGTGATCATCGCGGGCGCCTTCTTCATCAACGGCGACAACTACGACCCCTTCATCCCGAAGGCACAGGCCGTCGACGCGGGCGACGGACTCCAGTCCCCGCTCATCCAGCTGATGTTCGGCTGGGCGCCCTCCAACTTCGGCGTGATGGGCATCTTCACCGCCGCCTCCGTCGTCTTCTTCGCGTTCATCGGTTTCGACGTCGTGGCCACGGCCGCCGAGGAGACCAAGAACCCGCAGCGCGACATGCCCCGCGGCATCATCGGCTCCCTCATCATCTGCACGGTCCTGTACGTGGCCGTGTCGATCGTCGTCACCGGGATGCAGCACTACACCAAGCTGTCGGTCAGCGCCCCGCTCGCCGACGCCTTCAAGGCCACCGGGCACCCCTGGTTCGCGGGCTTCATCAGCTTCGGCGCCGCCGTCGGCCTGACCACCGTCTGCATGATCCTGCTCCTCGGCCAGACCCGGGTCTTCTTCGCGATGAGCCGCGACGGACTGCTGCCGCGCTTCTTCTCCCATGTCCACCCGCGGTTCAAGACCCCGCACCGGCCGACGATCCTGCTCGGCGTCCTCATCGCGATCCTGGCCGGCTTCACCAGCCTCAGCGAGCTCGCCGAGCTGGTGAACATCGGCACCCTCTTCGCCTTCGTGGTCGTCGCGATCGGCGTGATCATCCTGCGTAAATCCCGCCCCGACCTGCCGCGGTCCTTCCGGACCCCGTGGGTGCCCTTCCTCCCGATCCTGTCGGTGTGCGCCTCGCTGTGGCTGATGCTCAACCTGCCCGCCGAGACCTGGCTGCGGTTCGGCATCTGGATGGTCATCGGGTTCGTCGTGTACTTCCTCTACGGCCGCTCGCACAGCCGTCTGGGACGGCGCGAGGCGGCGACCGCCGACGGGACCGTCGGGCCGGGCCGCGACGACACCGTGTGACGCCTGTGGAGCCCCGGCCCCGCACCGTTCACGCGGGGCCGGCTCCGGTGCCCTGCCGCATCGGCGGCGGGCCGCTTCAGTCCCGTACCGAGCGCGGTCCCGTCACGTCCGCGCCCAGCTCCGTCACCCGGCGGCGCAGCTCGCGGTCGGCCGTGACCACCAGGCGGGAGCGCCCCGCGGATCCGGCGACCAGCTCGACGACACGGTCGTCCCCGCTGCCGGGCGCCGCCTCCACCCGGACGCCGGGCACCGGCTCCACCCCGCGGGCCGCGCCCTCCACGACGAGGACGATCTCCTGGGGCCCCTCGTGCCCCCGCAGCCCGTCCACGGCCAGCCGGTCGCGCAGGCGCTCCGCGGCCCCGCGCCGGTCCCGCCACCATCCGTCGGGCACCGACCCGACGACGTTCGCGGCGTCGACGATCACGAGCAGCGCGGCGTTGTCGTCCATGGGCCCAGCGTCGCACGGACGACCCCCCCCGGGTGTGACCCTCGCGCAGGCGCCGCCAAGGGTCCGACATAAAGTGATCGGGTGAACGGCGACTGGCTCATACGCGGCCGCGACGGGCGGCTCGGTGTCTATCTGATGTCGGACGACGCCGTCCTGTGCCGGGCGGAACGTACCCCGGGCGGGCCCTGGGAGGCCCCACGCAGGGTGGGCGGCGACCAGAAGGTGTATCCGGACCCGGCCGTCGGCCAGGGCGCCGACGGCTACGCCCATCTGGCCTCCTGGCGGCCCACGGTGAAGGGGGAGGCGGGCCTGGTGCACTCCGCGCACTTCCGGCCGCACCTCGCCGCCCTGGACTGGACACCCATCGGCCATCCCAACAAGAAGGGCGACCGCACCGGCACGCCCGCCGTCGCGGTGGACGCCCAGGGACGCGCGCACGTCTTCGCCCGCAACATCGGCACGGGACTGTGCATGGTCGCCCAGAAGGAGAAGGGCGGCTGGGACCCGTGGCGCGACCTGAAGGGACAGGGCGTCGAGGGGCCGCCGATCGCGGTGACGGGGGAGTCCGGCTGCGTCCAGGCGTACGCGGCCGTCTCCGGCGGGATCCTGCACTGGCGCCAGGAGACGCCGGGCGCCCAGCCGGTGCTCCAGGAGCCCCTCAAGACACCGGTCCGACCCCGCACCCTGCGGGCGTTGGCCACCTCCCCGGAGCACACCACGCTCTTCTACACCGACGACTCCGGTGACGTGTGCGCGTGGCGTCCCGGCACCGAGCCCGTCTCCGTGCTCGCCGCCGCCGGCCCCGGCCCGGTCGCCGCGATCCGCACCGAACTCGACGGTCACGACTGCACGTTGCTCGCCCAGCGCTCCGCGAGCGGCCGGGTCGCCTTCGCGGCGTATCCGACCGAACGGGAGTCGGCGGGCGCCTGGTGGGCCGAATCGGGTCCTCAACTGCCCGCCGACGCCGTGGTGGCGCTCGCCAAGGACCACGAGGAACGGGTGGTCGCCGCGGCCCTGTCCCCGTCGACCGGCCTGCTCCAGCTCACCCGCCGCAAGGACGAGCCCGGCCTGGCCCTGATGGCCTGGCGGACGGTGTGACGCGGAACGACCGGGTGACGCGTCCGCCGCGATAGGCGGTACGCCCACTTGCATCGCCGTATCGCCGTATCGCCGTATCGGAGGCCGAGGACGCCGAACCGGAGGCGGGCTGGTCGCCGGGGCCCGACAGGGCGGCTGGAACGCAGGAAAAGAGGGCCTCCGCCGGTGGCGGAGGCCCTCTTCACGTCCGAGGACGCCGGACGGCTGTAGCGGTGACGACGGTTACGCCGGAACCGAGGCCAGGCCCGGCGCCAGGAACTTCTTGCCGTTCACGCGCTCGGAGACGCCCTCGCGGTCCAGGTACGGCGTGATGCCGCCCAGGTGGAAGGGCCAGCCGGCGCCCGTGATCAGGCAGAGGTCGATGTCCTGAGCCTCGGCGACGACACCCTCGTCGAGCATGAGGCCGATCTCCTGGGCCACGGCGTCCAGGACGCGCGCCCGCACCTGCTCCTCGGTCAGGACGGTGTCGCCCTGCTTCAGGAGCGCGGAGACCTCGGGGTCCAGCTCGGGCTTGCCGCTGTCGTAGACGTAGAAGCCGCGCTTGCCGGCCTTGACGACGGCCGCGAGGTTCGGGGAGACCGTGAAACGGTCCGGGAACGCGCGGTTAAGCGTTTCCGAGACGTGCAGACCGATCGCCGGACCGACCAGCTCGAGGAGCACCAGCGGGGACATCGGCAGGCCGAGCGGTTCCACCGCCTTTTCCGCCACCTCGACCGGGGTGCCCTCGTCGATGACGTTCTGCACCTCGCCCATGAAACGGGTGAGAATGCGGTTCACGACGAACGCCGGAGCGTCCTTCACCAGGACCGCCGTCTTCTTCAGCTTCTTGGCGACGGCGAAGGCGGTGGCCAGCGAGGCGTCGTCGGTCTGCTCGCCCCGGACGATCTCCAGGAGCGGCAGGATCGCGACCGGGTTGAAGAAGTGGAAGCCCACGACCCGCTCGGGGTTCTTCAGCTTCGACGCCATCTCGGAGACCGACAGCGAGGAGGTGTTCGTGGCGAAAATCGCGTGCGCCGGGGCGACCGCCTCGACCTCCGCGAACACCTGCTGCTTGACGCCGATCTCCTCGAACACGGCCTCGATGACGAAGTCCGCGTCGGCGAACCCCTCGGCCTTGTCCAGCACACCGGTCACCAGGGCCTTCAGGCGGTTGGCCTTGTCCTGGTTGATGCGGCCCTTGCCGAGCAGCTTCTCGATCTCGGCGTGGACGTAGCCCACACCCTTGTCGACGCGCTCCTGGTCGATGTCGGTCAGCACGACCGGCACTTCGAGACGGCGCAGGAACAGCAGCGCGAGCTGCGAGGCCATCAGGCCCGCGCCCACGACGCCGACCTTGGTGACCGGACGCGCCAGGGACTTGTCCGGGGCGCCGGCCGGGCGCTTGCCACGCTTCTGCACCAGGTTGAACGCGTAGATGCCGGCGCGCAGTTCGCCACCCATGATCAGGTCGGCGAGCGCGACGTCCTCGGCGTCGTAGCCCTGCTGAAGGTCGCCGTTCTTGGCGGCGGCGATGATGTCGAGGGCGCGGTAGGCGGCCGGGGCCGCGCCGTGCACCTTGCTGTCCGCGACGAACCGGCCGCGCGCGACGGCCTGGTCCCAGGCCTCACCGCGGTCGATCACCGGGCGCTCGACCTCGACGTCGCCCTTGAGGACGTTCGCCGTCCAGATCAGCGACTGCTCCAGGAAGTCCGCGCCCTCGAAGATCGCGTCGGCGATCCCCAGGTCGAAGACCTGCTGGCCCTTGAGCTGCTTGTTCTGGTTGAGGCTGTTCTCGATGATCACCGAGACGGCCTTGTCGGCGCCGATCAGGTTCGGCAGCAGGGTGCAGCCGCCCCAGCCGGGTACCAGGCCGAGGAACACCTCGGGGAGGGAAAACGCGGGAAGCGCCTTCGAAACGGTGCGGTACGCGCAGTGCAGACCGACCTCGACGCCGCCGCCCATGGCCGCACCGTTGTAGTACGCGAACGTCGGGACCGCGAGGCCCGACAGGCGCTTGAAGACCTCGTGACCGCCCTTGCCGATGGCGAGCGCGTCCTTGTGCTCCTTGAGGAGCTCGACGCCCTTGAGGTCCGCGCCGACGGCGAAGATGAACGGCTTGCCGGTGACGCCGATACCGACGATCTCGCCGGCCGCGGCCTCCTTCTCCACCTGGTCGATCGCGGAGTCGAGGTTCGCGAGGGACTGCGGGCCGAAGGTGGTCGGCTTGGTGTGGTCGAAACCGTTGTCCAGCGTGATCAGGGCGAAGCGCCCCGCGCCGTAGGGCAGGTCCAGATGACGGACGTGCGCCTGGGTGACTACCTCGTCCGGGAACAGCTCGGCCGCGCCCTTCAGGAGTTCGGTGGTGCTCACTTGTCGCCTCCGGCGGCCTCGAAGTGCGGGTTCTCCCAGATGACGGTGGCGCCCATGCCGAAGCCGACGCACATGGTGGTCAGGCCGTAGCGGACGTCGGGCTGCTCCTCGAACTGGCGGGCCAGCTGCGTCATCAGGCGGACGCCGGAGGAGGCCAGCGGGTGACCGAAGGCGATCGCGCCGCCGTACTGGTTGACGCGCTCGTCGTCGTCCGCGATGCCGTAGTGCTCGAGGAAGGCCAGGACCTGGACGGCGAAGGCCTCGTTGACCTCGAAGAGGCCGATGTCGGAGATGGACAGACCGGCCTGGGCCAGCGCCTTCTCCGTGGCCGGGATCGGGCCGTAGCCCATGACCTCCGGCTCGACACCCGCGAAGGAGTACGAGACGAGGCGCATCTTGACCGGCAGGTTGTTCTCGCGGGCGAAGTCCTCGGACGCGATGAGGGAAGCGGTTGCGCCGTCGTTCAGACCGGCCGCGTTACCGGCCGTGACCCGGCCGTGGACCCGGAACGGGGTCTTGAGACCAGAAAGGTTTTCCAGCGTCGTTCCCGGGCGCATCGGCTCGTCGGCGGTGACCAGGCCCCAGCCCGTCTCACCGGCGTCCGGGTTGGTGCGGCGGACCGAGACCGGCACCAGGTCGGCCTGGATCTTGCCGTTCGCGTAGGCCTTGGCGGCCTTCTCCTGCGAGCGCACGGCGTACTCGTCGGCGCGCTGCTTGGTGATCTGCGGGTAGCGGTCGTGCAGGTTCTCGGCGGTCATGCCCATGAACAGGGCGGACTCGTCGACCAGCTTCTCGCTGACGAACCGGGGGTTGGGGTCCACGCCCTCGCCCATCGGGTGCCGGCCCATGTGCTCGACGCCGCCGGCGATGGCGATGTCGTAGGCGCCGAAGGCGACGGAGCCGGCGACCGCGGTGACGGCCGTCAGGGCGCCCGCGCACATGCGGTCGATGGAGTAACCGGGCACGGAGGTCGGCAGACCGGCCAGGATGCCGGCGGTGCGGCCGATGGTCAGGCCCTGGTCGCCGATCTGCGTGGTCGCGGCGATGGCGACCTCGTCGATCTTCTTCGGGTCGAGACCGGGGTTGCGGCGCAGCAGCTCCCGGATCGCCTTCACGACGAGGTCGTCGGCCCGGGTCTCGTGGTAGATGCCCTTCGGGCCCGCCTTGCCGAACGGGGTACGGACGCCGTCGACGAAGACGACGTCCCTGACGGTACGAGGCACGATGGCTCTCCTCCAGGTGCGGGATGGCACTGCTGCGGCACGCAAGCGCTGAGCGCGCGCTCAGTACCCATGCTACTTGTGGGTAACGTAGCTGCCCAGTCCCGGAGGGCCAAGCGGCGAACGTCACACCCGGAACGGGTCCGAGGTCACCCTCGCACTCAGCCCCGCGGCGGCGCCGTCGAGCCCCGCGGTGTCAGCACGGGCGTCGGCACCGGGTGCGATCCGGGACCCGACCCGGTGATCACGCCGAACAGCGTCCGTGCCGCCTCCGCGCCGAATCCGTGCACGTCATGGCTCATCGCGGAGAGCGTCGGATGAGTGAGCCGGCACAGCTGGGAGTCGTCCCAGGCGAGGAGGGAGACGTCGCCCGGCACCCCGAGCCCCATCTCGGCGGCGACGGCCAGCCCGGCCACCGCCATGATGTCGTTGTCGTAAACGATTGCCGTCGGCCGGTCCGCCGGGGCGGCGGTCAGCATCGACCGGGTCGCCCGCGCCCCCGCCTCCCCGGAGTAGTCCGTGGCGACCTGCCACGCCCCGGCCAGCCCCAGAGTCCGCGCCGCCGCGTCGAAGGCAGCGGTCCGCATCACGGTGTGCCCGAGCGCGGCCGCGCCCCCCACCCGCGCGATCCGCCGGTGCCCGAGCGCCGCCAGGTAGCGCACCGCCTCCGTCACCGCCGTCGCGTCGTCGGTCCACACCGACGGCAGGCTCCCGGTCAGGGCGGGGTGCCCCACCGCGACCACGGGCATCCCGAGCCGCTCGGCCGCCGCCACCCGGGGGTCGTCGGCCCGGAAGTCGACCAGGATCGAGCCGCCGATCTGCCGCCCCCGCCACCACGACTCCAAGAGCCCCGCTTCCTCCTCGACGGTGCGCACCAGCCTCAGCAGCAGCGAACAGGAGTGCTCGGTCAGCACGCTCTCCACCCCCGAGACGAACTCCATGTAGAACGGTTCCAGGCCCAGCATCCGCGCCGGCCGGCAGATCGCGAGCCCCACCACGTCCACCCGCGAACTCGACAGCGAGCGTGCCGTGAGGTTCGGCTCCCAGCCCAACTCCCGCGCCGCCGCGAAGATCCGGTCCCGGGTCGCCTCCGACAGCCCCGGCTTGCGGTTGAAGGCGAGCGACACGGCGCCCTTGGACACACCGGCGCGCGCCGCGACCTCCTTGATGGTGACGCGGGGCGACGGGGACGCTGTCATCGAGCGGGCTCCTGGCAGTACAGCGCGGCCCGGGCGGCGGCGACGTCCGGAGTCTCCCAGCCCTCGACCCCGATGGTCACCCGTTCCCCGGGCAGCAAGGTCACGAGCCCCCGGTCGGCGCGCGCCCGCGGCCCCAGTCGGTCGGCCTGGAGCAGCAGATCCCGTACGAGGGTGTGGGCCGTCACCGTGACACTCCCCGGCGCCACGGTCACCTCGAACCGCGGTTCCCTGTACGGGATTTCGCGGTCGGGCACCGGAAAGTGAACGGCCCGCAGCCCTCCGCCGATCTCGGCCTCGCGCCCACTCTCGGCTTCGCCACCACTCTCGGCTCTGCTCGTGCCGGGGGAGCCCCATGAGCGGGGGGATCCCGATGGGCGGGGGGATCCCGATGGGCGGGGAGACCCCGAAGCGTCGGCCACCAGGAACTCCTTCGCCCCGGCCGGCTCCAGCTCCGCCGGCACCCGTACCTCGCCCACCACCCGGGCGCCGACCGCCAGTTCCACGCTCGCCGCGCCGATCACCTCGCCCTCCACGGACATCCGCCGCAACGACAACGTGCCCGCCCACGGCTCAGCCGACTGATTGACGGCCGCCAACACCAGGTCGGCACCCCGCGCTTGAAAGGTGAGCAACCGGTCCGCATAGAGCCGCCGCAACTCGTGGTACAGCGGTTTCTCCCTCCCGTCCCCGTCTATCGCCGCCCAGGAGGTCACCGGCCAGCAGTCGTTGAGCTGCCAGACGATCGTGCCCGCGCACACCGGCCAGTGCGACCGCCAGTGCTCGATCCCGGTCGCCACGGCGCGCGCCTGATTGACCTGCGTGAGGTAGTGCCAACGGTCGAAATCCCCGTCCGGGACGGTGAAGTGACGGGCGAGACCGCGCTCCAGCTTGCCGTTGCCGTCCTCGGCCTTCTGGTGGTGCAGCATGCCGGGGGAGTCCACCGCGAGCTCCTCGCCCGGCAGCGCCCGCCGCAGAGTCGCCAGCGCGGGCGGCGCCTGCCAGCCGAACTCGGCCACGAACCGCGGCACTTCGCTCCGGTACTCGGCGTAGTCCCGCCGGTTCCACACCTCCCACGAGTGATGCGTCCCGTGCGCCGGGTCATTGGGATGGTGCCGCCACGACCCCGACCACGGACTCCCCGCCGTGTACGGCCGCGTCGGATCCAACTCGGACACGACCCGGGGAAGCATGCCCAGGTAGTACCCCTCGCCCCAGGAGTCCCCGCCGAGCCGCTCCTCCCATCCCCAGTCCCTGAACCCCCACAGGTTCTCGTTGTTGCCGTTCCACAACACGAGCGACGGATGCGGCATCAGCCGTACGACGTTCTCGCGGGCCTCCGCCTCCACCTCGCCCCGCAACGGCTGCTCCTCGGGATAGGCCGCGCACGCGAACGGGAAGTCCTGCCATACCAGCAGGCCCAACTCGTCGCAGGCGTCGTAGAAGTCCTCGCTCTCGTAGATCCCGCCGCCCCAGACCCGGACCAGGTCGACCCCGGCGTCGGCCGCCTGTCGCAACCGCTTGCGGTAACGCTCCCGAGTCACCCGGGACGGAAACACATCGTCCGGGATCCAGTTCACGCCCCGGGCGAAGAGCCGCTCCCCGTTGACGACGAGGGTGAAACCGGTTCCGTGGGCGTCCGCGGAGGTGTCCAGCACGACGCCGCGGAATCCGACGCGCCGCTGCCACGCATCGAGCGGCGTGCTCCCGTGATGCAACGTCAGCTCGACCTCGTAGAGCGGTTGCCCGCCGTATCCACGCGGCCACCACAGCTGAGCGTCCGGCACCTCGACGCGCACGACACCGCTGGTGCCCGTCACCCCGGCGCGCACCGACCGCCCCGCCACCCGGGCCTCCAGCGTGAGCCCGGCCTCCACCCGGGTCCGCTCCACCTCCACCCGCAGCTCGACGATCCCGACGCCCTCCTCGACGGTCACCAGCGGGCGCACCCGGGCGAGCCGCGCCGTCGACCAGCGCTCCACCCGTACCGGCCGCCAGATCCCGGCCGTCACCAGGGTGGGCCCCCAGTCCCAGCCGAACGAGCACGCCATCTTGCGGAGGTACTGATACGGCTCGGCGTAGGCGGCCGGGCGGTCGCCGACCTTGCCGCGGACGGCCTCCGCCTCGGCGTAGGCGGAGACGAACCGGACGGCCAGCGGCCCCTCCAGCCCCGTCACGTCGAAGCGGTACGAACGGTGCATGTTCCGCACCTGGCTGAGGAGTTGACCGTTCAGGGTGATCTCCGCGACGGTGTCGAGCCCGTCGAAGACCAGGTCGGTCTGCTCGTGCCCGGACGGCACGGCCGACAGCTCCCTCTCGTACGTCCACTCGCGCCGCCCCACCCACGCGACCTCGTCCTCACCCCGGCCGAGGAAGGGGTCCGGGATCACCCCGGCGGCGAGCAGATCGGTGTGCACACAGCCCGGCACCACGGCCGGGAGCAGCTTTCCCTCGTGCCGCAGGTGCCATCCGTCGTCGAGCGGTGAGGCCTCCAGCATGCGCACTCCCTAAACCGGTCAAGCCCACGGCTGAGCGCCATTTCTTCATCGTTGGCGGGAATCGGACTTTACCGGTTGAGAAAGCGCTGTCAGAGTGCCGAATCAGCCAACCCGCTCGTGCTCGACCAACCCGCACGTGCTCGTCCGTCCCGAGAACATCCCGAGAACGGAAGTGATGCACATGAACCGCCGTACAGTCACGGTCCTCGCCACGGTCGCGGGAGCCGCCCTGCTGCTCCCGGGCTGCACCGGCACCGGGGGCAGCGCGAAGGGCGCGGACGCCAAGGCGCCCGACGACCCCTCGAAGGTCAGCGGAACCATCACCGTCCTCACCGTGCGCACCGACCTCGTGCAGGACGGCACGATGAAGAAGTACGCCGCCGAGTTCAACAAGACCTATCCCAAGGTCAAGGTGGAGTTCCAGGCCCTCACCAACTACGAGGCCGAGATCAAGATCCGGATGAACACGGACGACTACGGCGATGTCCTGCTGATCCCCGCGGTCATCAAGAAGGACGACTACCCGAAGTTCTTCGCCTCCCTCGGCACCGCCGCCGAACGCGGCAAGAAGTACCGCTTCACCGACTTCACCACCGTCGGCGGCAAGGTCTACGGCCAGAGCCCGGTCGGCGTGATGCCCGGCTTCGTCTACAACAAGCGGGTCTGGAAGGAGGCGGGGGTCACCGAATGGCCCACCACCCCGGCCGAGTTCCTCGCCGACCTGAGGGCGATCAAGACGAAGACCGACGCGGTCCCGTACTACACCAACTTCGCCGCGCAGTGGCCGCTGACCTCGTGGACGTACGTCGACGGCGCGGTCCACTGCGACCCGCAGGCGACCACGAAGCTCGCCGAGGACGATCCCTGGGCCGAGGGCTCCGACCTGCGCGTCGGGGACACGCTGCTGCACGACATCGTCAAGCAGGGCCTCGCGGAGAAGGACCCGACGACCAGCAACTGGGAAGAGTCCAAACCCCGGACGGCCAAGGGCGAGATCGCCACCCAGTGGCTCGGCACCTGGGCGATCATCCAGTTCCAGGACGCCGCGAAGAAGGCCGGCGTGAACCCGGACGACATCGGTTTCATGCCGTTTCCCGCCCAGACGGACGGCGCCTTCTGCGCGACCGTGGGCCCCGACTACAACCAGGCCGTGAACGTCCACTCCCCGCACAAGGAGGCGGCCCGCGCCTGGATCGACTGGTTCACCGACAAGTCCGGCTACGACAAGGACAACCTGGCGATCTCCCCGCTCAAGGACGCGGCCATGCCCGAGGTGCTGAAGCCGTACGAGGAGGCGGGCGTCAAGCTCATCGAGCTGGACGATTCCGCGGGCGCGAAGGTCAAGCTGATCGACGACCAGTCCGAGGTCGGCATCTACAAGCCGGAGTACCGCCAGGACCTGGTCGATCTCGCACGCGGCGCCAAGAAGGGCAGCCTGGACGACTTCCTCGGTGACCTGGGCGAGAAGTGGACCGAGACGCAAGCGAACGTGAGCGACTGATGGCGCACGCGCACCCGCGAACGCACACCCCGGCGCACCGCGGCGAGCAGACCGACTCCGAGGCCGTGAAACCGGTTTCGAAGCCTGCCGCTCCCGCACCGGCCCCACGCCGGGCGCGCACCTGGCGGCTGGTGACCCCCTGGCTGTTCCTGCTCGCCCCGCTCGCGCTGCTGATCACTTTCACCTACGCGCCGATCGCCAACATGGTCGCCTACAGCTTCACCGACTGGGACGGCGTGAGCCCCGAACTGCACTACACGGGCGCCGAGAACTACACGGAGATCTTCACCAGGGAGGACCTCTTCCAGGTCTTCTGGGTAAGCGGCTACTACCTGGTTGCCTCGGTGATCCAGATCGTTGCCGCGCTCTACTTCGCGACGATCCTGAGTTTCACCGTCCGTTTCCGGAACTTCTTCAAGGGCGTGCTCTTCTTCCCGTCCCTGGTGAACGGCGTGGCAATCGGTTTCGTCTTCCTCTACTTCTTCCAGGACGGCGGCACCCTCGACACGGTCCTCGGCCTCTTCGGCTACCACACCGACCACGCCTGGCTGGGCACCCCGGCCTCGGCGAACGTCTCGCTCGCGGGCGTGTCGATCTGGCGCTACCTCGGTATGAACTTCGTCCTGTTCCTCGGCGCGATCCAGTCGATCCCGGGGGAGTTGTACGAGGCGGCCGAACTGGACGGCGCCGGCCGCTGGCACCAGTTCCGCTACATCATCCTGCCCGGCATCAAGCCGGTGCTGACCCTCACGGTGATCCTGTCCGTCTCCGGTTCTCTCTCGGCCTTCGAGATCCCGTACATCATGACCGGCGGGGCGACCGGTACCGAGACCTTCGTGATCCAGACCGTGAAGCTGGCCTTCCAGTTCAACAAGACGGGGCTCGCCTCGGCGGCGGCGGTCGTGCTGCTGCTGATCATCCTGCTGGTGACCTGGGTGCAGCGACGTCTCGTCCCCGACGACAGGGTGGACCTCGTATGACACGCCGTACCGTGGCCCGGGCCCTCGTGTACGTGTCGCTGATCGCCGCGACGCTGGTCGTCCTGCTCCCGCTGGGCGTCGTACTCCTGACCTCGCTAAAGACCGAGAACGAGACGGCGAACGGCAGTGGGGCGCTCACCCTGCCGCACGACCTGTTCAACTTCCACAACTACGTGACGGCGTTCCAGGACGGCGGCATGCTCACGGCGTTCGGCAACACCGCGTTCATCCTCGTCGTCTCGGTCGGCGGAACCGTTCTCATCGGGTCGATGACGGCGTACGCGATCGACCGGTTCACGTTCCGTTTCCGGAAACTGGTGATCGCCCTGTTCCTGGTCGCCGCGCTGGTTCCCGGGGTGACCACCCAGGTGGCCACCTTCCAGATCGTCCACAGCCTAGGCATGTTCGACACCCGCTGGGCCCCGATCGCCCTCTACATGGGTACGGACATCGTCTCGATCTACATTTTCCTGCAGTTCGTGCGTTCGATCCCGATCTCCCTGGACGAGGCCGCCCGCCTCGACGGAGCCAATGCCTTCACGATCTACCGGAAAATCATCTTTCCGTTGCTGAAACCGGCGATAGCGACGGTCGTGATCGTGAAGGGGATCGCCGTCTACAACGACTTCTACATCCCTTTCCTCTACATGCCCTCACAGGATCTTGGCGTGATCTCGACGTCCCTGTTCCGCTTCAAGGGGCCCTACGCCGCTCACTGGGAAACGATCTCGGCAGGAGCGGTGTTGGTCATCCTGCCGACACTGATCGTCTTCCTCGCCCTTCAGAAATACATCTACAACGGTTTCATGAGAGGAGCGACGAGGTAACCGCTTGCGGCTCCCGCGCCTCGTGCAGCCCGTTCTCGGGCGCCTCAGACGCCTCAGGCACGTCAGACGCCTCAGGCGCCCCGGACGGGTCCGCGGCGGTCAGGCGTCCTGACCGGACAGTGCCGCGGCGAGCACCGGCGCGACCTGTTCCACCTGCCACGGCCGGGCCCCGTACGACGCGAGCGCATCGGCAACCGCTTCCTCGTCGGCCGCCGGCGGCTCCCAGCAGACCCGCCGCACCGCGTCCGGAGCGATCAGGTTCTCCTGCGGCATGTTCAGCTCCTCGGCCAGCGCGGAGACAGCGGTCCGCGCCGCGGACAGCCGTGCCGCCGCCACGGGGTCCTTGTCGGCCCAGGCCCGCGGCGGCGGCGGGCCCGCCACCGGCTGCCCGGGCTGCGGCAGCTGCGACTCGCTCAGCTCCTTCGCCCGGTCGACCGCCGCCTGCCACTGCTCCAGCTGGCGCCGGCCCATCCGGTGCCCGAATCCGTTCAGCGCGGCCAGCGCCTGCACGTTCACCGGGAGCGACAGGGCCGCCTCCACGATGGCCGCGTCCGACAGCACCTTGCCCGGCGACACGTCCCGCCGCTGCGCGATCCGGTCCCGCGTCTGCCACAGCTCCCGCACGACACCGAGCTGCCGCCGCCGGCGCACCTTGTGCATGCCGGACGTACGACGCCAGGGGTCCTTGCGGGGCTCGGGCGGCGGGGCGGACGCGATGGCGTCGAACTCCTGGCGGGCCCAGTCCAGCTTGCCCTGCCGGTCCAGCTCCTTCTCCAGCGCGTCGCGCAGGTCGACCAGGAGCTCGACGTCGAGAGCCGCGTACCGCAGCCAGGGCTCGGGCAGCGGCCGGGTGGACCAGTCCACCGCGGAGTGGCCCTTCTCGAGGACGAAGCCCAGTACTGACTCGACCATCGCGCCGAGGCCGACCCGCGGGAACCCGGCGAGCCGTCCGGCCAGCTCGGTGTCGAACAGCCGCGTCGGCACCATGCCTATCTCGCGCAGACACGGCAGGTCCTGGGTGGCCGCGTGCAGCACCCATTCCACGCCGGACAGCGCCTCGCCGAGCGCGGAGAGGTCGGGGCAGCCCACGGGGTCGATCAGCGCGGTGCCCGCGCCCTCGCGCCGCAGCTGCACCAGATAGGCGCGCTGTCCGTAGCGGTAGCCGGAGGCGCGCTCGGCGTCCACGGCGACGGGGCCGGTGCCGGCGGCGAAGGCGGCGATCACCTCGGCGAGGGACGCCTCGTCGGTGATCACGGGAGGAATGCCCTCGCGCGGTTCGAGCAAAGGTGTCGGCGCCCCGGAATCAGCTGATCCGCCGTCGTCCGGAGGGGCGCCTCCGGTGGTTCGCAGTGAACTGGCTGCTGCGGTTTCTTGGGCGTCGGTCACCTGTCAAGGGTATCTGTGTATGGACGGCACCCGCCGACGGAACGTTCCGTCGGCGGGTGCCGGAGGGTCGTAAACCAGTCAGGACGGTGAACGACAGGGAAGGGATCGGGAGGAAACCGGGCAGAGTCGGGAGGAGCCGGGCGGGGGGTGCGGGTTCCCGGGGGAGGTCCCCGGGTGCCGGGTGGGGTGTCAGTGGATGATGCCGGTCCGCAGGGCCACCGCGACCATGCCGGCGCGGTCGCCCGTGCCGAGCTTGCGGGCGATGCGGGCGAGGTGGCTCTTGACGGTCAGCGCGGACAGGCCCATGGAGACGCCGATCGCCTTGTTGGACTGGCCTTCCGCGACCAGTCGCAGCACCTCGACCTCGCGGCCGGAGAGCTCGCGGTAGCCGCCCGGGTGACTCGGGGCACCCGGGGGGCGGCGGTGCATACGGGCGGCGGAGCCCATGGGAGCGGCACCGGGTCGGCTGGGGAGGCCGAGGTTGGTGCGGGTGCCGGTGACGACGTAGCCCTTGACGCCGCCCGCGAGGGCGTTGCGCACGGCGCCGATGTCGTCGGCGGCGGAGAGGGCCAGCCCGTTGGGCCAGCCCGCGGCGCGGGTCTCGGACAGAAGGGTGAGGCCGGAGCCGTCGGGCAGGTGGACGTCGGCGACGCAGATGTCGCGGGGGTTGCCGATGCGGGGACGAGCCTCCGCGATGGACGAGGCCTCGATGACGTCGCGCACACCGAGCGCCCACAGATGGCGGGTGACGGTGGAGCGGACGCGCGGGTCGGCCACGACCACCATGGCGGTGGGCTTGTTCGGGCGGTAGGCGACCAGGCTTGCGGGCTGCTCGAGGAGAACGGACACCAGGCCTCCTGGGTGGGGGACGGGGGCCGGCTCGCGGGGCTTGTGGGGAGGAAGCCGGGACGAACCGTGCTTTCAAGGTCACAGTCGTCTTCGGCAGCGAACCCGGGGTCCTTTAGAGAATGATCACGATCTAGTGAGTAACAATACGTGCAATTCGGACACGCGATCGATCATCCGAAGATCGAGTCGGTTTAAGTGGGCGTCTTACGGGATCGAAAATGGCCGTATCGACAAAGAGATGGTCAACGCGACTGGGGCCCCCTGCGCTGCGGCAGCGTCACCACCGACGCGTCACCCGGACCGGCCGGCGGCAGCCCCGCCACCTGCGCCAGCAGATCGCACCAGGACGCCAGGTGCGCCCCCGCCTCCGGCACCCCGCCCAGCCCCTCACGCGGGGTCCAGGAGGCCCTGATCTCGATCTGCGAGGTCGCCGGGCGCTCCGCCAGCCCGCCGAAATAGTGCGAACTCGCGCGCGTGACGGTCCCGCTCGGCTCGCCGTACGTCAGCCCGCGCGCCTGGAGCGCGCCGGTCAGCCACGACCAGCACACCTCCGGCAGCAGCGGGTCCGCGGCCATCTCCGGCTCCAGTTCGGCCCGGACGAGGGTCACCAGCCGGAACGTTCCGTGCCAGGCGTCGTGCCCGGCCGGGTCGTGCAGCAGCACCAGCCGGCCGTCGGCCAGGTCCTGGTCGCCGTCCACGACCGTCGCCTCCAGCGCGTACGCGAACGGGGCGAGCCGCTTCGGGGCCGGTGTCGGCTCCACCTCGATCTGCGGCCGCAGCCGCGCCGCCCTCAGCTGGTCGACGGCCGCCCGGAAGGGCGGTGGAGCCGACCTGGTCCCATCCGGGTCCCCCTCGTTCGCGTCATCCATCCCGCCAGCGCCGTCCGACAGTCGTCCCTGAGCCGCAGCCATGCGGGGAAGATTAAGGGGAACGGGGCCTTCGCGCAGGGCAAGACACCCGTGCGGGGCTCGCGGACGGGTGCGCGCTGGGCGAACAGGCGCACGGACCGCGCACGCCCGAGGCGCCCGACACCGGTGGGACGGAGGCGGGGCGGGGGCGGGGCGGCGGCGGGGCGCGGGCACGGCAGGGGGCGGCCTCACCGCCCCCGGCGCCGTGCGAGACTTGCCGTCGTGAGTGCGAACGAGAGCCCGGCGGGCCGGCAGCCGACAGCGACCTACGACAGTGCCTTCCTGAAGGCGTGCAGGCGCGAACCGGTGCCGCACACGCCCGTGTGGTTCATGCGGCAGGCCGGGCGCTCACTGCCCGAGTACCGCAAGGTCCGCGAGGGCATCGGGATGCTCGATTCCTGCATGCGGCCCGAGCTGGTCACCGAGATCACCCTCCAGCCGGTGCGCCGGCACGACGTGGACGCGGCGATCTACTTCAGCGACATCGTCGTCCCGCTCAAGGCCATCGGCATCGACCTCGACATCAAGCCGGGCATCGGCCCGGTCGTCGAGCACCCGATCCGCACCCGCGCCGACCTCGCCCAGCTGCGCGACCTCACCCCCGAGGACGTCTCCTACGTCACCGAGGCCATCGGCCTGCTGACCGCCGAACTCGGCGCCACCCCCCTCATCGGTTTCGCGGGCGCTCCTTTCACCCTCGCGAGCTACCTCGTCGAGGGCGGCCCGTCCCGCACGTACGAGAACGCCAAGGCGATGATGTACGGCGACCCCGAGCTCTGGGCCGACCTGCTCGACCGCCTCGCGGAGATCACGTCCGCCTTCCTGAAGGTGCAGATCGAGGCGGGCGCCAGCGCCGTCCAGCTCTTCGACTCCTGGGCCGGCGCGCTCGCGCCTACGGACTACCGCCGCTCGGTGCTGCCCGCCTCCGCGAAGGTCTTCCGCGCGGTCGAGGGGTACGGCGTCCCGCGCATCCACTTCGGCGTGGGCACCGGCGAGCTGCTCGGGCTGATGGGCGAGGCCGGAGCGGACGTCGTCGGCGTCGACTGGCGCGTCCCGCTCGACGAGGCCGCCCGCCGGGTCGGCCCCGGCAAGGCGCTCCAGGGCAACCTCGACCCGACCGTGCTGTTCGCCGGCGCCGAGGCCGTCGAGGCCAAGACCCGCGAGGTCCTCGACACGGCCACCGGCCTCGAGGGCCACGTCTTCAACCTCGGCCACGGCGTGATGCCGTCCACCGACCCGGACGCGCTCACCCGCCTCGTCGAGTACGTCCACACGCAGACCGCCCGCTGAACCCTCTCACCAGGTGTGCCGGGGACGCGCCCGTCTGCCGAACAGCAGACCGCGCGGCTCCGGCGGCGGGGGAGTGCCCGGCTTGAGCGGCCAGGCGAGCAGCATGCCGGCGAGGAAGCCGACGACGTGCGCCGCGTACGCCACGGTGCCCGCGCCGGAGACGCCCTCCCCGGAGGAGTACGCCGCCTGGAGCACGAACCAGAAACCCAGCACCAGCCAGGCCGGCAGCCGCAACGGCAGAAACACCAGGAACGGGACGAGCACCCACACCCTGGCCTTCGGATACAGCACGAGATATCCGCCCAGCACCCCCGCGATCGCCCCCGACGCGCCGATCAGCGGGTCGGTCGAGTCGGCGTTGAGCAGGGCGAATCCGTAGGACGCCGCGTAGCCGCAGGCGACGTAGAAGAGCGCGAAGCGGACATGCCCCATGCGGTCCTCGATGTTGTTTCCGAAAATCAGCAGAAACAGCATGTTGCCCAGCAGGTGCAGCCAGCCGCCGTGCAGGAACATCGCGCTGAGCACGCTCAGTGCCGGCGACTTGGCGTAGCCCGGCGGGGCGAGCGCGCAGCCCGCGCCCCGCACATCGCCGCTGGGGACCAGCTGCGGCAGCTGATGGTGGATCAACTCCCGTGGCACGGCGGCGTAGTGCTCCAGAAAGGCGTGCAGATGACACGTCTGGGCCAGGCTGCTGTCGCCCGCCGTGGAGCCGGACAGGCCGGGCATGAACAGGAAGACGAAGACGTTCGCCGCGATGAGGGCGTACGTCACCACCGGCGTGCGGCGCACGGGATTCACGTCATGGACGGGGATGACCACAAGGAATTACTGCCCCCGATCCGTTCGGCGAACCGGTGAACGGGGCTCCCCACGGGCGCGTATGAACCGTCAACCGCTCGCGGCACGAGGAAGGCGGGCCGCGGGGACGACGTGAGGAACAGGCGATGAACGACCGAGTTACTGCCCCGATGCACGCGACTCCGGACGGCGAGGCGGAGATCTCCCTGGTGATCCGGCTGCCCTGGGAGGACGTGGCACGGCTCGGCCAGGAGGCCGGGCGGCTCGCTGCGCAGATGCAGCGGCCGGTGACGCTGGACGAGGCTGTCAGCAGCCGTCTGCGGTCGAGGCCGGCGCCGGCGGCGCATGCCAAGCCCGCCGAACAGGCGCCCGCCGCGGCCGTGTCCGCGCTGCCACGACTCAGTGGAACCGCTTGAGCAAAGTTGCGGAGTCCGGGTGCGCGGGGGCTGGGGCTGGTCGCACAGCTCCCCGCGCCGCTCGGGCCGGCCGCCCCGGCGCCACGACCGGCTAGGAGTCGCGTACCTTCGCCGACGCCTTTCTCGCCGCGACCAGGACCGGATCCCACACCGGTGAGAACGGCGGCGCGTACCCGAGGTCCAGGGCCGTCATCTGTTCCACCGTCATCCCGGCCATCAACGCCACCGCCGCGATGTCGACGCGTTTGCCCGCGCCCTCCCGGCCGACGATCTGGAGGCCCAGCAGACGGCCCGTCGCTCGCTCGGCCAGCATCTTGACCGTCATGGGAGAGGCGCCGGGGTAGTAGCCGGCGCGGCTGGTCGACTCGATGGTGACCGCTTCGAACCGGAGGCCGACGCGACGCGCGTCCTTCTCCCGGAGGCCGGTGCGGGCGATCTCCAGATCACAGACCTTGCTGACCGCCGTGCCGACCACACCGGGGAACGTGGCGTAGCCGCCCCCGACGTTGGCGCCGATGACCTGGCCGTGCTTGTTGGCATGGGTGCCCAGGGGCGATGTGGCGCTCCTGGCCGGAGACCAGGTCCCGGACCTCGACGCAGTCACCGCCGGCCCAGACCCTTCCGTCGGCGAGGGGCCCGCGCACCCGCATCGCCAGATCCGTGAGGAGCCCGCCGTGACTGCCCAGAGGCAGGCCCGCGGCCTTCGCGAGCCCGGTCTCCGGACGGACCCCGATGCCCAGCACGACCACGTCCGCGGGGTACTCGGCGTCCTCGGTGACCACCGCCCGAACGTGGCCGTCCTCGGCGGTGCGCAGTGCGGTGACCTCGGTGTCGTTCACCATCGTGATGCCCAGGCCCTCCATGGCCCGGCGCACCAGCCGCCCCATGTCCGGGTCCAGGGTCGACATCGGCTCGCTGCCCCGGTTGACGACCGTCACCTCGTAGCCGCGCTTGATGAGCGCCTCGGCCATCTCCACACCGATGTAGCCCGCCCCCACGACCACGGCCCGCCGCCCACGCGCGCGTGCCAGCGTGTCGATCAGCGCCTGCCCGTCGTCCAGGGTCTGCACCCCGTGCACGCCCTGCGCGTCCACGCCCGGCATGTCCGGCCGGATCGGGCGGGCCCCCGTCGCGATGACGAGCTTGTCGTACGACGTCCAGGACTCCGCCCCGGAATCCAGCGCACGCGCGCGTACCCGCCGTCCCGCGACGTCGATCTCGGTGACCTCCGTGCGCAGCCGCAGGTCGATCCCCCGCGCGCGGTGTTCCGCCGGGGTGCGGGCGATCAGATCGTCCCGCTCGGTGACGTCACCGCCCACCCAGTATGGGATGCCGCACGCGGAGTAGGACGTGAAGTGGCCGCGCTCGAAGGCCACGATCTCCAGCTCCCCGGGCCCCTTCAGACGGCGGGCCTGGGACGCCGCGGACATGCCCGCGGCGTCCCCGCCGATCACCACCAGTCGCTCGATGCTCATGCGAACACGCTACGGGGGGCTCGCAGTTCAGTGCTGCCCGGGCTCGCCCGTCTCGCTCCCGGCCTGTGCGGCTCCGGTGTGCCCGGCCTCGGCCTGTGCGGCTCCGGTGTGCCCGGCCTCGGCCTGTGCGGCTCCGGTCTGCCCCGGCACGCCCAACCGGGCCCAGCTCGCCTCCGCGGCCCGCCGCCGCGGCCGCACCAGCCGCAGCCACGCCAGCACGAGCAGGACGCCCACCGCGAGGAACGGCAGCGCCGCCCCGAACACGACGGCGATCCACCGCAGCATCGTCACGAACGCGTCCCAGCCGCCCGCCACCGCGTCCACGAACCCCGGGTCGTCGTCCTCGGCGGCCCGGACGACCGGCTTCTCGGACAGGGTCAGCGTGACGGTCGCCAGGCTCGTGCGGTCCTTCAGGGACGCCTGCTGGGCGAGCAGCGCCTCGAGGTCGCCCTCCCGGCTGCTCAACTCACCCTCCAGGGTGACCACGTCGCTCAGCTTGGTGGCCCGGTCCATCAGCTCGCGGACCCGGGCGACGCTGGCGCGCTGCGAGGCGATGCGGCTCTCGACGTCGACGACCTGGTCGGTGACGTCCTGTGCCTTCGCCGTGCGCTCCAGGAGCTTGCCCGCGCCCTGGAGAGCGGCGAGGACGTCGTCGTACTTCGCGACCGGCACCCGCAGCACCACCCGGGTCCGCTCGGCGCCGTCCTCGTCCCGCACGGTCGTCTCGTCGCCGACGTACCCGCCCGCGTTCTCGGTGGTCGCGCGAGCCTCGTCCAGGGCTTTCGGCACCTCCTTGACCTGCACGGTCAGGGAGGCGGTGCGGATGATGCGGTTGAGGGTGAGATCCGGGGCGGCGGTGGCCTTCGAGCCGCTCGAGCCCGCGCCCTCCTTCGCGTCCTGCGCGGCGTCCGCGTCACCGGCGCCGGCCTCCCCGACGGCGGCCTTGTCGGCCGTGCTGTTCGCGCCCGAGTCGTTCGCGCCGCTGCATCCGGCGAGCGCGAGGGCCGCGGCCAGCAGGATCCCGGCCAGGGCGTGGGTGGGGCGGGCGGAACGTCGTGCGGAGCGTTCCGCGGAACGTCGTGTGCGCATGTGGGTGTACCCCCGAGACGGTGACGACTGTGACGTTCCTTGGACGCCCGGGCGGGCCGGGACGTTGGCGGGGATCGGTTCCGAACAGGTCACGGTCGGGACGCGGGGAGGACACCGGGCCCCGACGGGGGTGTCGGTGGGGTCTGAGAGAGTGGACGCATGAGCTCAACGGGTACGGGCACGGGCCACCGCACGGGGCAGCACGTCGTCGTCATCGGCGCCGGGATCGCCGGGCTGGCCGCCGCCCACCGGCTGCTGCGGCGCGGGGCCCGGGTGACCGTCCTCGAGGCCTCCGACCGGGTGGGAGGCAAGCTGCTGCCCGGCGAGATCGCGGGCGTGCGCGTGGACCTCGGCGCCGAGTCGATGCTGGCCCGCCGGCCCGAGGCGGTCGCCCTCGCGCGCGAGGTGGGCCTGGCCGACCGCCTGCGGCCGCCGGCCACCGCGACGGCCTCGATCTGGACCCGCGGCGCGCTGCGCCCCATGCCCAAGGGCCACGTCATGGGCGTGCCGGGCACGGCCGCCGCCCTCGCCGGACTCCTCTCCGACGAGGGGCTGGCCCGGATCGAGCGCGACGCGGACCTGCCCCGCACCGAGGTCGGGGACGACGTGGCGGTCGGGGAGTACGTGGCGGCGCGCCTGGGCCGCGAGGTCGTCGACCGCCTCATCGAACCGCTGCTCGGCGGGGTGTACGCGGGCGACGCCTACCGGATCTCGATGCGCTCCGCCGTCCCGCAGCTCTATCAGGCGGCACGGACCCACACCTCGCTGACCGAGGCCGTCCGCGAGATCCAGGCCAAGGCCGTCGCCGACCCGCGGACCGGCCCGGTCTTCATGGGCGTCGAGGGCGGTGTGGGCTCCCTGCCGCTCGCGGTCGCCGAGTCCGTGGCGGCGCGCGGCGGCGAGATCCACACGCGCGTACCCGTGACCGGACTGCGCCGCGCGCCCGGCGAAGGCTGGCGCGTCACCGCCGGGGAGCGGGTGCTGCACGCCGACGCCGTGGTCGTCGCCGTGCCCGCGCCGGCCGCCGCCGCGCTGCTGGCCGCCGAGTCCCCCGAGGCCGCCGCCGCACTGCGCACGGTCGAGTACGCCTCCATGGCCCTGGTCACCCTCGCCTACCGGCGTGCCGACACCGCCGGCGTCCTGCCCGACGGCAGCGGTTTCCTCGTCCCGCCCGTCGACGGACGCACCATCAAGGCGTCCACCTTCGCCTCCCAGAAGTGGGGCTGGATCGCCGACGAGGACCCGGACACGGTCGTGCTGCGCACCTCCGTGGGGCGGTACGGCGAGACGGAGATCCTGGGCCGCGAGGACGCCGGCCTCGTCGACGTCTCCCGGCGCGACCTGCGCGCCGCCACGGGCCTGGACGCCGCACCCCTGGAAACCCGCGTCACCCGCTGGACTGACGGCCTGCCCCAGTACCCGGTCGGCCATCACGCGCGCGTGGCCCGCATCCGCGAGCACGTCGCCGAGCTCCCGGGCCTCGCGGTCTGCGGCGCCCCGTACGACGGCGTGGGCATCCCGGCCTGCATCGCGAGCGCGTACGCCGCCGTGGACCAGCTCGGCGGCGACCTGAGCGCCGTGCGGGAGCTCGCGGCCAACCCGGTGCAAAGTCTGCACGGCGGAGCGGGAGAATGAGAGCCATGAGCGACGACGCCCCCACCACCGAGTCCGGCAGGGTCCCGAACAAGGGCAAGCTGGCCAAGGACCTCAACGAGGTCATCCGCTACACGCTGTGGTCCGTCTTCAAGCTGAAGGACGTGCTCCCCGAGGACCGCGCGGGCTACGCCGACGAGGTCCAGGAGCTGTTCGACCAGCTCGCCGCCAAGGACGTGACGATCCGCGGCACGTACGACGTGTCCGGCCTGCGCGCCGACGCCGACGTCATGATCTGGTGGCACGCCGAGACCGCCGACCAGCTCCAGGAGGCGTACAACCTCTTCCGCCGCACCCGGCTGGGCCGCGCCCTGGAGCCCGTGTGGTCGAACATGGCGCTGCACCGCCCCGCCGAGTTCAACCGCTCGCACATCCCGGCGTTCCTCGCCGACGAGACGCCCCGCAACTACGTGAGCGTCTACCCCTTCGTGCGCTCCTACGACTGGTACCTGCTGCCCGACGAGGACCGTCGCCGCATGCTCGCCGACCACGGCAAGATGGCCCGCGGCTACCCGGACGTCCGCGCCAACACCGTCGCCTCGTTCTCCCTGGGCGACTACGAGTGGCTCCTGGCCTTCGAGGCCGACGAGCTGTACCGCATCGTCGACCTCATGCGCCACCTGCGCGCCTCGGAGGCCCGCATGCACGTCCGCGAGGAGGTCCCGTTCTACACGGGCCGTCGCAAGGACCTCACGGAGCTCGTCGCGGGCCTCGCCTGATCAGCGCCCCGGCCGGGCGGCGCGCTCCGCGGGGGCGACCGCCGGCTCGGGTTCCGGGTGCGGTGCGCAGGCCGCGCGCCGCACCGGGAGCCGGCCCTCCAGCAGGTACGCCTCCAGGTGGCCGTTGACGCACCGGTTCGGGCCGCCCGCGATGCCGTGCGTGCCGGCGTCCCGCTCGGTCACCAGCACCGAGCCCGTCAGCCGCCGGTGCATCTCCAGCGCCCCGGCGTAGGGCGCCGCCGCGTCCCGTTCGGAGGCCAGGATCAGCGTCGGCGGCAGCTCGCCCGGACCGGTCCGCACGTCGACCGGCTGCTGCCGGGGCGCCGGCCAGTACGCGCACGGCAGGTTCGCCCACACGTTGTCCCACGTCTCGAACGGCGCGACGCGCGCCAGCCGCGTGTTGTCGCGGTCCCACACCCTCCAGTCCGTCGGCCAGGACGCGTCGTTGCACTCCACGGCCGTGTACACGGCATTGGCGTTCTCCGCCTCCGCGGCGGCCTCCCGTACCGGACCGGCCTGCGCGATCAGCTGCTTCGGGTCGCCCTTCAGATACTCCGACAGCGCCTGCGCCCGCGCCGGCCAGTAGTCGTCGTAGTACCCGGCCTGGAGGAACGCGCCCTGGAGCTGCCCCGGGCCCACCTTCCCGCCGGCCGGCTCCGCGGCCAGCATGGCGCGCGCCCGCTCGTAGCTGTGCAGCACCGCCTCCGCCGTGCCGCCCAGGCCGTACACGTCGTCGTGCTTCGCGACCCACTCCCGGAAGTCCGTCCAGCGGCTCTCGAACGCCGCCGACTGGTCGAGGTTGTTGCGGTACCAGATCTGCGTCGGGTCCGGGTTCACGGCCGCGTCGAACACCATCCGCCGCACGTGGGAGGGGAACAGCGTCGCGTAGACCCCCCCGAAGTAGGTGCCGTACGACGCCCCCATGAACGTCAGCCGCTCCTCGCCGAGCGCGGCGCGCAGCACGTCCAGATCACGGGCGTTGTTGAGCGAGTTGTAGTGCCGCAGTGCGCTGCCCGACCGCTTCGCACACCCCTGCGCGTACGCCTTCGCCTGCGCGATGCGCTCCCGCTTGTACGACTCCGAGGGGTGGTCCGGGGCGGGGGCGGGGCCCTTGAAGAAGCGCTTGGGATCCTGACAGGACAGCGGCGCCGAACGGCCGACCCCGCGCGGGTCGTAGCCGACGAGGTCGTAGGCCGCCCCGATCCGTTTCCACTCCGGCAGCAGCCCGATCAGCGGGAAGTAGAGGCCCGAGCCGCCGGGACCGCCCGGATTGAAGACCAGCGCGCCCTGCCGGGGCACCCGGTGCTTGCTGTTGTGCGGATCCCGGTGGGTGGCCCGCACCCGGCTTACGGTGAGCCGGATCTGCCGGCCGTTCGGGGCCGCGTAGTCGAGCGGGACGGAGACCGTGCCGCACTGCATGCTGCCGGGCAGGTCCTGCGCGTCGGAGCAGTTCCCGAAGTCGACGCCCTTCGCCGCGGCCCGCGCGGCGGCCCGCACGACGCCGGCCGAGCCGGGCAGGCCGCCGGCGTTCGGGGCGCCGCCCGCCGGGACGGCGGAGAGGGCGGTCAGGAGGAGGGCTCCTGCGGCCGAGTGGAGGGCGGCGGCTCTCATCGGGTGTCCCTTCGGTGCACGGCGGCGACAGAAGGGATGTTTGGTTCGACCGTGGGGGAAGGCAAGCACCGTCGGCGGGTGTCGGCGCCAATGCCCCTTGTGCGCCCCCCGGTGGTCGAGCGCGCCCTGCCTCAGTCCCGCCCGTACTGCTCACGATGGGCGAACGCAGCCCGCAGGTCCGGCTCGCCCACCGCGCGGATCCCGCGTACGGCGACGGAGGTCAGGTACGTGCGATCGTCCCCCGGGCCGCCGGCCCGACGGGCCAGCGCGCCCAGCAGTCGCTGCCCGGCCGGGGAGGCCCAGCGCGAGTACGGATGCACCTCCACCCGCGCTATCGCGAGGCAGCTCAGCGTGAGCGCCAGGGGCAGCGCGAACCAGAGCGCGACGAGGTTGCGGGGCATGTCCGGGGTGGCGGGGACCAACAGTGCGGTGACGCCCAGCGCGAGAACGGCCACGGCCGCGACCCGCACCTGCCGCACCCCGGTCGCCACCGTCGTACGGGCCCCGTCGGGCACCGCGAGACCGGCGCGGACCAGCCGGTTGGCCAAGCCGCCCACCGCGTCCGCGGCGGCCGCCGCCGCCCGCGCCGGGGCGATCCGGGACTGTCCCTCGGGCCCGATGGCCCCTATGACCGAGCGCTCCATCTCGTCGCGCCCGCGCGGGTCCACGACGGTCGCCCAGCCGGTGCGCGCGAGCACCAGCCGCCGCTGTCGCGCCATGGAGACCATGGTCAGGTCGGCGACCCTGCGCGGACCGCCGGACAGGAAGGCCGCCTCGTAGAGCGTCAGATCATGTCCCTGGCCGGCGTTCTCGTCGACGGCCGCCGCCCGTACGGCGGCCAGGCACAGCCGTGTGCACGCCGCACCCGCGACGGTCCATGCCAGCAGCAGGAGAAGCACCCAGACCATGCCGCGTTTCTATGCCATGTGCCCCGAGAAACGCCATGCCCTGTTCACCATCCGGACCGAGCGTTGTGGATATGTGACGTTCCGCTTCCCCTCGCGGGTTTCAGCCGCCGGGTGGCGGGCTGGCCGCGGCCGGCGGGAGCGGGTAGGTGGGATACGGCGACGGCGTCACCGGCACGGCCGACCCGGGGTCGGCCGTCGGGCCCGGCGGGCCGGGGGAGCGGGTGATCGGCGGCGTGCTGTCGGCGGCCAAGTCCCGGGCGAGGGCGTCGAAGTCGACGTCCCCGGTGGCCTCCAGGATCTTGATGTGGTCCAGCACGGTGGTGTTGGCGTCGTCGGCGAGCTCGCGCACCAGCGAGTTGCGGGTACTGGCCCGCACCTGGGCGACGACGGAGAACACCCGGCCGTGCGCGAGACGCAGGATGTTGGCGAACTTCCAGTCGTACTGCTGCCCCTGCGCCGCGTCGAGCTCGCTCAGCCAGCCCTTCTGCTGGTCGTTGGGCTCGTTCGGCAGCGAGAGGCCCAGCCGGGAGGCGACGGTGCGCACCCGAGCGTCCAGGAAGGTGTGCCCCTCGACCAGGTGCCGGCCCGCCGTCCGTACGGCCTCGGTCGTGCCCTTCGTCTGCGCCTGCTGGCCGGCGGGCAGCTCCCACAGCCCCGCCAGCCGGACCTTCGTGACGAACTCCCGGTCCAGCGCGGACAACGGCCCGTACTGCGTCGACACCGTCTGCGCGTTCAGCACGTCCACTCCGGTGCCCGACCGGTCGGCGTACGACCAGATAGGGAAGACCAGCGCCGCCAGGGTCGCCGCCAGGCCCGTGATGATGAGCCCGGTGCCGCTGAAGATGCCTCTGCCCTGGATGGGGGGTCGCGGCCGCATGGGTGCCTCCTGCTCGCGGCACTGCACGCTAGTGCGCTTTCGGTTGCGGGACTGGCTGGCATATTACTGCGCCTGCACCGTCAACTGCCGTACAGGGGCAAACGGTTACAACGAGGGCATCGCGTGCGAAACGGGAGGACTGGAAGAGGCTCCAAAACGGGAGAAACCATGTGGAAACGGTGAGGGAACGGTTGCGGAGCGCGTCGCGGGCTGCGGGGTGTTAACCCCGGCACATTCGGGCGGCCCACGGGCCCGGATCCCTCACCGTCGTGTCAACGTCCGCCCCACCCGTCCTGCCCGTCCCACCTGCCCCAGCCGTGACTTCGGCCTCGGGGCGGGGCCCGAGCGGTCCAGCCACCAGCGGCGCAGTTCGCGGCGGGCCCGGCCCTCCGTCAACCGTCCGCCCAGAAGCGTCGCCTCGGCGAAGTCGAGGGCGTCCTGCCGGTAGCCGCCGTGCATCGGACGCCCTTGGGCGTACGCGAGGAAAGCGGTGCGGTAACCGCTTCCGAGAATCAGCGGCAGCTCCGGGGCCACCTTCGCCACCACATCCGCCCGCTTCGCCGCCAGCGCCCGGGACTGTACGCCGAGTCGCACCCGGTCGAAGCCCTCGGGGACCGGTGTCCCGGCGACCAGCGCGGACAGCAGGGAGGCCTGCGCGAGACCGAGGCGCTGACGAGTGGCCTCGCCGAGAGCGGCCGGGACCGGCTCCGGGGTGCGCGAGGCCGATTCACCACCGGCCCTTGTGTCGGTCCCGGCACCGGTCGCGGTCCCGGCACCGGTCGCGGTCCCGGCACCGGTCGCGGTCCCGGCACCGGTCGCGGTCCCGGCACCGGTCGCGGTCCCGGCACCGGTACCAGTCGCGGTTCCGGTCCCGGTGCGGGTCTCGGTCCCAGCCTCGGCTCCGGTCCGCGTTCCCGTCTCCGTCGCGTCGTGCGGCCTCGCGCTCGAACCGGCTCGCGCGAGGGCGCCCTCTCGCCCGCCGGCTTCGACGGCCGCCCTGATCGTGCCCAACTCCCTTTCCAGTTCGGCCGGCTCGGGGAAGTTCTCGTCCCGCTCCAGCAGCACCCCCGGCGGCGACACCCGGCACGCAAGGTCGGTGAGGATGTCGAGGACCGGCCGGGGCACCGGGTGGGCGTGACTGTCGTGCCAGACGCCGTCCCGCTCGAAACCGCCGGCGACATGGACGTAGGCGATGGCCTCCAGGGGAAGTTCGGCGAGCGCCTTGGCGGGGTCCTCGCCCCGGTTGACGTGGTTGGTGTGCAGGTTGGCCACGTCGATGAGCAGCCGTACGCCCGTGCGGTCGGCCAGCTCGTACAGGAACTGCCCCTCGGTCATCTCCTCGCCCGGCCACGCGAGGAGCGCGGCGATGTTCTCGACGGCGAGCGGCACGGGCAGCGCGTCCTGCGCGATGCGCACGTTCTCGCACAGCACGTCGAGGGCGTCACGAGTGCGGGGCACGGGCAGCAGATGCCCTGCCTCGAGCCGCGGGGAAGCCGTCAGGGGGCCGCCCGCGCGGACGAACGCGATGTGCTCGGTGACCAGCGGCGAACCCAGTGCCTCCGCCCGCTCGGCGAGCGCGGCCAGCCGCCCCGCGTCGGGCCGCTCCGCGTCGCCCAGTCCGAGCGAGACGCCGTGCGGGATCACGGTGACCCCGCGCTCGCGCAGCCGTAGCAGCGAGTCGGGCAGATGCCCGGGACACACGTTCTCGGCGACGGCCTCGACCCAGTCGATGCCCGGCATGCGCTCCACGGCGTCCGCGATCTCCGGCCGCCAGCCGATCCCCGTCCCCAGTCGCCTCATGGTCCCCGCCTCCTTCGTGCCCCCTGCGTGGTGACGGTGGTATGGCCCCGCCACCGCCTCCCGAACCGCCCGCCACCCTCCTTCAGAGCAACATTTGAGGTTCGGGCGGGAGGGTGGAGGGCTGAAGGGCCGGAGGGCTGGAGGGCTGGGGAGCTGGGGAGCTGGGGAGCTGCTGCGGGGTCGTCCGGCTGTAGGGGCGAGGGACGGTGGGCTCGGGGCTCGGGGCTCGGGGCTCGGGGCGAGGGACGGTGGGGATTGGAGCTAGGAAGCGGCCCTCAGGGCCGGGTGGTCCGCGACCACCGTGCAGCTGCCCGGCGCGATCTCGGTGAATCCCGCGTCCCGCACCAGCGGCAGTCCGCTCTCCGTCAGCTCACGCCACCGTCGCGGATCCGCGGTCCGCACGGCGAGCGGGAAACCCGCCTCGCGCCAGGCGGCCTTCTCCTCGTCCGACAGCTCCCACCAGGCGAGCTGCGCGCCATGCCCGGCCTGCGCCATCGCCTTGCCCGCGGACATGCCGACCTCCGGGTTCTGCCAGATCACCGGAGCCGTCGGGTCGATGTCGGCCGGCGGCTCCGGGTCCTCGAGATCGGTTCCGGAAACCTGGAGCTTCGCCAGGTCCTTGGGCCAGCCGTCCAGCGGAACGGGCGGGAAAACCCTTACTTCCGCCGCCTTGCCCGTGACCGTGATGCCGGGCAGCGCCTCCGCCCGCCGCCACTCGGCGCCACGCGCCCGCCGCACCACCTTGCGGATCCGGGCGTCCTGCCAGTCACGCACGGCCGCCGCCCACTCGCCGTCGCCCAGCGCCCGCTCGTCGGCGAGGAGGGTCAGCACGGCGCGCGCGGCCGTCTCCAGCGCGTCCGTGCGCGCCGGCGGGTCGGCACGCTCGATACGGACCACCAACGGCAGGACGAACTGCGGGGCCTCGTCCCGTATCGAACGCTCGGAACGGAAAGGGCTGTCGCCGGGAACGGCCGGATCACTGGTCACGTCCTCCAGTCTGCCAGGTGGAAGATCCCTGCATCCGCGGCGAGAGGACGGTCCGCATGCCACGTGAGCTACGGCTGGAGGCCGTGGGCCGCCGCTACGGCGTTCGCGGCCCCTGGGTGTTCCGCGACGTGCATCTGAACCCGGCCCCCGCCACCCTCACCCGGATCGAGGGCCCCAACGGCACCGGGAAGTCCACCCTGCTCCGACTGCTCGCCCGCATCGACGCCCCGACCGAAGGCAGGGTCACCGGCACCCCCCGCACCGCCTACGTTCCCGAACGTTTCCCCGCCGCCCTCCCCTTCACCGCCCTCGGCTACCTCACCCACCTCGGCGCGCTGCACGGCCTGTCCCGTCCGGCGGCCGGACGTGCCGCGGCCGACTGGCTGGACCGCTTCGGCGCCACCGCACACGCCCACACCCCGATGAGCCGCCTCTCCAAGGGCAGCAGCCAGAAGGTCGCCGTGGCACAAGCACTGCTCGCCGAACCGGAGTTGCTGATCCTGGACGAGGCATGGACCGGACTCGACACCGACGCGCGCGCCGAACTCGAACGTGCCGTCGCCGAGCGGACGGTCGCCGGAGCGGCCGTCGTCTTCGTCGACCACGACACCCGCCGCCTCGCCGGCCGGGCGGACGCCGAGTACACCGTCCGCGACGGCACCCTCCACCGCCGAACCGCGCCGGAGCCGACCACCGCGCCCGACGGTCCCCACATGACCATCGAGGTGCACGGCCCGTCCGCCCCGCTCCCGCCGGAGGCGCTCCGGCTGGCCACCGCCACCGAGGAGACGGCCGACCGCACCCACCGGCTCACCGTCCCCGCCTCCCACTCCGACGTCCTGCTCCGCGCCCTGCTGACCGCCCGTCCGCCGTGGCACGTGGTGAGCGTCCGTCAGGACGGGAGGCCTCACCGGTGATCGCCCTCCTGCGCTATCAGACCGCGCTGCTCCTGCGCTCGCAGCGCTGGCTGCCTCCGTTCCTCCTCTACGCCGTCTTCCTGGGCGTCGGCGTGCAGGGAGGCCAGCCGCTGCTGGACTCGCTCGGCTACACGGCCGCGTTCCTGCTGCCCGTCGCCGCCTGGCTGGTGCGGATCTGTGTCACCAACGAGCCCCCGGCCGCCCGCACCGTCGTCGCGGCGGCGATCGGGCCCGGGCGGGCGCATCTGGCCTGTGTCCTGGTCGCGCTGACCACGGCCGTCGCGTTCGGTACGACGGCGACTGTGATGGTCACGCTCATCAGCGACCCGGTCGGCAGCAACCACGACAAGCGTGTTCCCGTCCTGGAGGCCGCCGGCGCCGGACTGCTCGCCGTCCTGACCTGCGCCCTGCTCGGTGCGGCCGTCGGCGCGCTCACCGCCTGGCCCGTGCTCCGCTCGCCCGGCCGCGCGGTTCCCGCACTGCTGCTGGCGGCCCTGCTGGCGCTGGTGGTAACCGGTTCCCCGGCGCAGGCGGCGGTGAGCGGCCTGGTCGGCGGCTCCCACTCGGCGACCGTCCACGTGCCGCTCCTGCCCGCGGCCGCGGCAGCCTTGCTGAGCGCCGCCGCGACGGCCGTCGCGTGCGCGCTTACGTCCCGCCGATCGCCGTGAGCGGCGTGAGCGGCGTGAGCGGCGTGAGCGGGGGAGGGGCGTGAGGGGGAGGCCCGGGAAAGCGGTTACGCATCAGTGGACGATTGCGCGCCGGTGATGTGCGGTGGTAACCGATTACGGCCCAGCAAGCGAACGGGCGTGTGCTGACGCCCGGGTAACCGATTACGCGTCGGTGAGACGATCGCGCGCCGGTAAGCGGAAGCGGTAACGAACCAGTGTCCGGCCGCTAGCCACCCGCCACAGCCACCCGGCCCACCGCCACGGGCCACCCGCCCACCGCCACGGGCTACCCGTCGGCAACCGGTTACTTGCCGGGTAACCGGTTGCCCGGCCGTGCCTGGTCGCGGTCGCGCGGGACAAGCGGTTACCTTGCGCACGCCTCGCGAGGCAAGGGCAAGCGGTTACCCCGAGCACGCCGTCCGCTGCGCCTCCTGCCACTCGCACACCGGGCACAGCGTGATCCCCTTGTACGACTCCGGATACTCCGTCGGCTTCCGGCACAGCACGCACTCGGCGTAGGGCGGCCCCTCGGCCCTGGGCGGCGTGGTCGCGTCGATCAGGCAGTAGTCCCGGTCGCTGTCGTCGCTCATACCTCCACCGTACGTAAGCGGTGACCACGTACGAAGCGAGATCGGCGGCCGGAGCGGGGCGTGGCGGGGCGTGCGTGGTTCACCGCCGTCCGCTCGCCGCCCCGATCAGCTCGGACACCTTCACGAACCGGTATCCCCGACGGCGCAGCTCCGGCACGACGGCCCGTACCGCCCGCTCGGTCGTCGGGGCGGCGGTGCGCGTGCAGTGCATGACGACGACGGAGCCGGGCCGGACCCCTTCCAGCACCTGCCGGGCCACCGCGTCCGCGTCGGTCGCGAACGCGTCCCCGCTCACCACGTCCCACTGCACCGCGGTCACGCCCATGCCGCTCACCGCGCGCAGCGCCCGCCGGTCGTAGCAGCCGCCGGGAAAACGGAAGTACGGCATCGCGTCCGGCACCCCGGCCTTGCGGAACGCCGTGTACGCCCGCTCCACGTCCGCGCGCATCCTGTCCTCGGGGACGGTCGGCAGGCCGTAGCAGTCATCGGTGAAGGCGTAGTGGCTGTAGGAGTGGTTGGCGATCTCGAAGCGGGGGTCGCGGCCGAGGGAGCGGGCCTGGTCCGGGTACTCCTCGGCCCAGCGGCCGGTCATGAACACGGTGGCCGGCACCTTCAGCGCCCGCAGTGCCGCGATCAGCCCCGGGTTGTCGAAGTGCTCGCCGGCCGCCGCGCGGGCTCCCTGGTCGGCGGTCATGTCGGCGTCGAAGGTGAGGGCGACCGTCTTGTCGGCGGTACGGGGCGCGTTGCTGAAGACGGGGGTGATACCGGCCGGACCGGGGGCCAGGGTGGGGGGCCGGGCGGGGGCGGTGGAAGCGTGTGCGGGGGCGGCCGGACGCGCGGCGTGCGGTTCCTGAGGGGCGCCGCAGGCAGCGAGGGGGGCGAGTGCGGCCCCGAGGGCACAGAGGGCGGCGAGGCGACGTACGGGAAGGATCATCGTATGAAGTTATGAGGGTTGTGCTGGTGTTTGTGCCGATATGTGACCGCGCCTCGGGTTGTGTCACCCAGCCGGGCTCTCGTTCGCCCAGGCGGTGTCAGGCGGTGTCAGGCGTTGTTCAGGCAGTGTCGAGGCGATGTCCAGGCAGTGGCCAGGCGGGCGAGGACGCGGAACGCTCGTGCGCCGACGGCTCCCGTGACGTCACGTCAAGGCCGAGCGGGCCAGGAGCTGCCCCACCGCACGCCGGTCCGGGGCCGTGCCGGTGGGGCGACTCCCGGAACCGGTGTTAGCGCCGCCAGGGCCCCGTGACCGCGAAGGTCGTTCCCGGGGTGTAGCAGTTCACGTACATCGTGTCGCCGTCGGGGGAGAAGGTGACGCCGGCGAACTCGCCCCATTCGGGGGCCTGGGGTGTTCCGATGTTCTGGCGGCCCCGCGCCATCGCGTACACCTCGCCGGTCCTGGTCACGCCGAAGACGTGCTGGGCGCCGTTGCCGTCCTCGCAGACCATCAGGCCGCCGCTGGGCGCCAGGCAGATGTTGTCCGGGGACTCGCCCGGGAGCTGGACGTCCGTGTCCGGGCCGAAGACGATGACGAGGGTGAGGCGGCGGAGCTTCGGGTCGTACCGCCAGATCTGGCCGAAGTGGTCGGCCGCCGAGCCGTCCGAACCGTGTGCGAACGACGACACGAAGTACACGCACCGCCCGCCCCAGTAGCAGCCCTCGAGCTTCTGGGCGTGCGTGATGCCCTTCGGGCCGAAGTCCTGGAGGCGGACCGGGGTTTCGACGGCGAGGGGGTCCGGTACGTCGACCCACTCGATGCCGTCGAAGGTGGCGCCCGTGTCCTGGATCGAGGACAGGTCCGGAACGCCGGGTACGCGCATCGCCTGGAGACGGCCGCCCGCGCGCAGCGAGCCCGCCCCGCCGAGCGGTTTCTTCGGCAGAAAGCGGTAGAAAAGGCCGAACGGCTCAAGAAACGCGTCCTCGGTTTCGTAAACGATTCCGAGCCGCGGGTCGACGGCGATCGCCTCGTGCTGGAAGCGGCCCATCGCGGTCAGCGGGACCGCTCCGCTGCGGTGCGGGTCGGCCGGGTCGACCTCGAAGATGAAGCCGTGATCCTTTGTGTAACCGTTTGTGCCGGCTTTGTCCTCGGTCTCCTCGCAGGTCAGCCAGGTGTGCCACGGAGTGGGTCCGCCCGCGCAGTTGACGGCGGTACCGGCGATGGCCACGCGCTCGGAGAGCACGTGGTTCCGGGAGTCCAGCGTCAGGGCCGTACAACCGCCCTTGCCCGCCGGGTCGTAGGTCAGCCCTTCGACCGTGGGGACGGGGAACTTCGCCGCGGGGCGGTTCTCGTGGTTGCGGACCAGGTGGACGCGACCGCCCCGGCCGGGCAGGGCCGTCATGCCGTCGTGGTTCGAGGGCACCGGACCCTCCCCGGAGCGCAGCGGGTCGCCCTCGCGGGAGAGGACCCGGTAGCGGAAGCCCGCGGGGAGGTCGAGCAGGCCGTTCGCGTCGGGCACGAGGGGGCCGTAGCCGTCGCGGCCGAGGCTCTGCGCGGCGGCGGTGCCCGCGAAGAGGTCGGAGAGGGCACCGGTGAACGCGATGCTCGCGCCCACTCCCAGGGCGCCGGTGCCGGCGAGGATCTGACGTCGTGTCGCAGACATGGGGAAACCTTCCTGCTGGCGGACAGGAACTGTGATCCCGCTGTGTCTATCACCCGGAGTGCGCCCCGGGAACCACGCGCGTAGCTCGTGTCACTCCTCCCCGTCCTTCGGGGACGGGGACTAGGGCGGGGGAGGCGGCAGGGGCGGTTGTTGTGGTGGCTGTTGCTGTGCCTGCTGCCGTGGCTCTCGCGGTGGCTCCTGCGGTGGATTTTGTGGGAGCGGTTGCTGGGCTTTTTCCAGGAAACGCAGCAGCTCCACCGGGAACGGCAGGACGAGGGTGGAGTTCTTCTCGGCGGCGACCGCCACCACCGTCTGGAGCAGTCGCAGCTGGAGTGCGGCGGGCTGGTCGGACATCTCCTTCGCCGCCTCGGCGAGCTTCTTCGACGCCTGGAGCTCGGCGTCGGCGTTGATGATCCGGGCCCGCCGCTCACGGTCGGCCTCGGCCTGCCGGGCCATCGACCGTTTCATCGTGTCCGGCAGGGACACGTCCTTGATCTCCACCCGGTCGATCTGCACGCCCCAGCCGATGGCGGGGCTGTCGATCATCAGCTCCAGGCCCTCGTTGAGCTTCTCCCGGTTGGACAGCAGGTCGTCCAGCTCGCTCTTGCCGATGATCGAACGCAGCGAGGTCTGCGCCATCTGCGAGACGGCGAAGCGGTAGTCCTCGACGTTGATGATCGCGGCCGCCGCGTCCACCACCCGGAAGTACACGACGGCGTCGACCCGCACGGTCACGTTGTCGCGGCTGATGCCCTCCTGGGCCGGAATGGGCATGGTCACGATCTGCATGTTGACCTTGTGCAACCGGTCCACGGCGGGGACGACCAGGGTGAACCCCGGCGGGCGGACCTCGCCGCGCAGCCGGCCTAGCCGCAGGACCACCCCGCGCTCGTACTGCTTGACGACCCGCGCCGCCGCCCCGACGTACACGAGGCCTCCGGCGGCGACCGCCGCGGCCACGCCCAGCAGCTCCTGGAGCATGTCGACCTCCTCGGCAAGAGGCCCGTAAGAGCGTTTCTGTCCGCCCTGTAACGATATGCCCGCCGTCCGGTCCGGGGCCACGCCCCGAGTCCCGGGCCGGACGGCGAGGGGGGCGGGGCTACACGGTCGTCACCGGTTCCGTGACCTTCACGGGTGCCGTGCCGGCCGCGCTGTGCCGTTCGGCCCAGGTCTCCAGCGCCGTACGGCAGGCGTGGTCGAGGTGGTGCAGACCGGAGAGGTCCAGCTCGACGGGGCGGTCCTGCGGAAGGGCCTCCAGGCTGTCGAGGATCTTCGGCAGCCGCAGGAACGTCGCGTTGCCCGACAGGTACGCCTGGACGGGGCCGGCGCCCTTGTCGACGACCTCCAGCCTGATGTGCGAGGCCTCCCAGGCCGTCTTGGCGACGGCCAGCGCGAGACCGATGAGAACGCCCTCGAACATGCTGACCGCGACGATCGACACGGCTGTGACGACCAGGATCAGCGCCTCGCCGCGGTGCTCGCGCCACAGCCCCACGACCGCCCGCACGGGGACGAGCTTGGCGCCCGCGTGCACGAGGATGCCGGCCAGCGCCGGGATGGGTATGTACGCCAGCACGTTCGGCAGCAGGGCCGCGAACAGCAGCAGCCACACGCCGTGCAGGACGCGCGAGGCCTTCGTCCGCGCGCCCGCCTGTACGTTGGCCGCGCTGCGCACGATCACCGCGGTCATCGGCAGCGCGCCGAGCGCCCCGCAGATCGCGTTGCCCGCGCCCTGCGCCATCAGCTCCCTGTCGTACTCGGTGCGCGGACCGTCGTGCAGCCGGTCCACCGCCGCCGCGCTGAACAGCGACTCGGCGGACGCGATCAGGGTGAACGCGACGATCGTGCCGAGCAGGCCGACGTGCGCCAGTTCGCCGAAGGAGCTCAGCGACGGAGGCTGGACGGAACCGAGCAGGCCCTGCACCTCGACCGTGGCCACGGGCAGGTTCAGCAGCAGGGCGCTGAGCGTCGCCAGGCCCACCGCGGCGAGCGGGCCGGGCACCGTACGCACCTTCGCCGGCAACCGCTTCCACAACACGAGCACCGCGATGGTGCCGGCGCCGATCGCGAGCGAGGCCAGTGAGGAGGTGCTGCCGGCCGCGTCCACGAGGGCCTCGGGCAGTCCGGTGATCTTGTCGACGCCGGACGCCGGCGCCTTGGCGCCCGCTGCCGCGTACAGCTGACCGGCGATCAGCACCAGGCCGATTCCGGCCAGCATGCCCTCGACGACCGAGACCGAGATGGCCCGGAAGTAGCGGCCCAGCTTCAGGGCGCCCATGGCGAGCTGGAGGACGCCCGTGGCGAGGACGATCACTCCGAGGGCGGACAGGCCGAACTCCTGCACCGCCTCGAAGACCAGCACGGTCAGGCCGGCCGCCGGACCGGACACCTGGAGGGAACTGCCCCGCAGCAGACCGGTGACGATGCCGCCGACGATGCCGGTGACGAGCCCCAGCTCGGCCGGCACGCCGGAGGCCACGGCCACGCCCACACACAGCGGCAGCGCGACCAGGAAGACGACGAGAGAGGCGGCGAAGTCCTGCCTCAGGTGGGGGAACCGGGATATTCGTCCGGCGGGCGTCTGGTTCATCGCGGCGCTCACAGGGCCTCGAAGCCGTCGGTGTCCACGCGGTGTTCGCGTACGGCACCGGTGTGCACCTCGTAGTACCAGCCGCGCACCCGCAGCCGGCCGTCGGCCAGCCGCTTCTCCACGCACGGGTAGGAGCGCAGCCGCAGCAACTGGGCGAGTACGTGGTTCTGCACCGCCCGCATGACCGTCGGGTCGTCGGGGTCGGCGGTCCCCGGTTCGTCCGCGGCGTGCGCGAGCCAGTCGCGTACGGCGGGGACGCCGTCGAGGTCGTCGCCGCGCACCAGCGCGCCGACGGCGCCGCAGTGCGAGTGGCCGCAGACGACGACGTCCTGGACGCCTAGGACCTCGACGGCGTACTCGATGGTGGCCGCCTCGCCGGTGGGGCGGTCGGAGCCGTAGGGGGGCACGATGTTGCCCGCGGTGCGCAGCTCGAAGAGCTCGCCGGGCCGGGCGCCCGTGATCAGGGCGGGAACGACCCGCGAGTCGGAGCAGGTGATGAACAGGACCTCGGGGGACTGGCCCTCCGCGAGCCTGGCGAACTCCTCAGGGCGCTGTCCGAACGTACGGGCGTTGTCGATGAGGGGCTGCATGACGTGGTGACTCCTCCTGGCGCGCCGTGGGGGCGCGTCGGATGTGCAGGACACAGGACAGGTGGGGGAACTGCTGTTCTGCTCTGCTCTCTCAGCAGCGGAAGACCTGGAGGGCCGCCGGAGAATGGGCCGCCGAGGATCTCGACGAGCGGTGATAGGGGTCGCCGGGCCGGGGCGGCTGATGCGCGGCCGCGGGATCCTGCGCCAGCAGCGCGCGCTCGGGCTCCTGGGGTGCCGAGGCGGCCGAGGCGGAGGTCGTGGCGCGGTGGCGGTCGCGGGTGCGCAGTGGATCGGAGTCGGCGAGGCCGCCGGAGCGGTCGCAGTCGCGGAACGTGGCGATCTCGTCGCGCATCGCTTTGCCGGAGGGTGTGATTCCGGGCTGGGTCTTGGCCTCGGCCTGACGCACCGTGTGCGCGTGTGCGAAGGATGACGTGGGCGCGAAGAACGGGAGGGCGAGCAGGACGGCGGCGAGGATCGAGATGACGGTCCGGGACGTCGTACCTCGGAACATGCGCCCCCCTTCGGTCGGTTCGCGTTTCTAGTCCAGACCAACGGTTGGTCAATCACTGGTCAAGAAACACGTTAACCCTGCGAAGTTGTTTGCAGGGTTAACGCGACGTTGCGAGATGAAGTGCGCCTCAAAAGGGAGGTGTTCTTGGCGCGAACCACCTCTTGACCTGACGGCCAAGATCGTTTATTGGGTCTCGACGAGCCGCTTGGCGTCGCGGGCCAGTGCGGTGAGCCGGGAGATCGCGCGGAAGTACTTCTTGCGGTAGCCGCCGTTCAGCATCTCCTCGCTGAACAACTGGTCGAAGGGGAGCCCGGAGGCCAGGACCGGGACCTCGCGGTCGTAGAGCCGGTCGGCCAGGACCACCAGCCGGAGAGCCGTGGACTGGTCGGGCACCGCCCCCACGTCCGTGAGGCAGACCGCCTTCAGGCCATCCGTCAGCGCGCCGTAGCGGCTCGGGTGGACCTTGGCGAGGTGCTCCAGCAGATGCGGGAAGTCGTCGAGCGACGCGCCGTCGGCGGCGTACGCCGCCTTCGTCACCTGCTCGTCGGAGTAGGGCGCCGGCGCCTCGGGCAGACCGCGGTGGCGGTAGTCCTCGCCGTCGATGCGCAGCGCGCGGAAGTGCGCGGACAGACCCTGGATCTCGCGCAGGAAGTCGGCCGACGCGAACCGGCCCTCGCCGAGCTTGCCCGGGAGGGTGTTGGAGGTGGCGGCGAGCGCGACGCCCGCCTCGACCAGCTTGCCGAGCAGCGTCGAGACGAGGACGGTGTCGCCCGGATCGTCCAGCTCGAACTCGTCGATGCACAGCAGCCGGTGCCCGGACAGGGTCCGTACCGTCTGCTGGAAGCCGAGGGCGCCGACCAGGTTGGTCAGCTCGACGAAGGTGCCGAAGGCCTTGAGGGCGGGCTCCGCGGGGGTGGCGTGCCACAGGGACGCCAGCAGGTGGGTCTTGCCGACGCCGTAGCCGCCGTCCAGGTAGACGCCGCGCGGCCCGGCGGGGACCTTGGGCGTCCTGGACCTGCCGAAGCCGAGGAACCCCCGCCTGGCGCCGCCCGTGGCGTGCGCGCCGCCGAGCCCGGTCGCGAATCCCTCCAGGACGCCGACCGCCTCGGTCTGGCTGGGCTGGTTCGGATCCGGGATGTAGGTGCTGAAACGGACCGAGTCGAAGCGGGGCGGCGGCACCATCTCGGCGACCAGCCGGTCCGCGGGGACGTGCGGCTGACGGGTGCAGAGGGACACCGGGGCCGCGTCGGCTATCGGGCTGAGGCCGGGGGCGGAGGAGGAGGACGACACGGTTCCCCATGCTACGGGGCGTGCCAGACTGCCTGGCATGCGACGGCTGTTCCCTGTGACCGACCAGACAGTGACGACCGGCTCCGGCGGCAGGCCGCTCGGGGCCCCCGACGAGGGCGGTGGCGAGGGGGGTGGCGCGCCGGAGGACCATGAGTGGAGCCTCGACGAGCTCGCCGACGCCTACGCGTATCCCGCGCCCGGACCCGGTGGGCCGGGGCCCTGGCTGCGGGCCAACATGGTGTCCACGCTCGACGGCGCCGCCCAGCACGACGGGCGCTCCCAGCCCATCTCCACCGCCACCGACATGCGGATCTTCGGCACGCTGCGGGGGCTCGCGGACGTGGTGGTCGTGGGCGCGGAAACGGTACGTCTGGAGGGGTACCGTCCGGCACGCGCGCGTGCCGAGTTCGCCGAGCGGCGCGAGGCGGCCGGGCAGGGTCCCGCGCCGGCCGTCGCGGTGGTGACCGCGAGCCTCGACCTGGACTTCTCGCTCCCGCTCTTCACCTCGCCGCTGGTCCCCACCCTGATCCTGACCGGCGCCGCGGCGGCCCCCGACAGGGTCGCGGCCGCGGAGAAGGCGGGCGCGCGCGTGGTGATCGCCGGCGACGGCACGGGGGTGGAGCCGGACCGGGCCGCACGGGCGCTCACCGAGCTCGGGCACACCCGGCTGCTGACGGAGGGCGGGCCCCGGCTGCTGGGTCAGTTCGTGGCGGCCGGGGTGCTCGACGAGCTCTGTCTGACCGTCTCCCCGATGCTCGCCGTCGGCGACGCGCAGCGGATCGCGGGCGGGCCGTCGGTCGCCGTTCCGCGGCGGTTCGCACTGGTGTCCCTCCTGGAGGAGGAGGGTTTCCTGTTCAGCAGGTATCAGCGGCGTGATGCCGGATAGGAGTTCGAACGCCACCGTCGGTCCGGAAAGATCGGAATGAACCGTTCCGTTTAGCCTCCGGCGGGCACACTGAATGTCGCAGTCCCTGTGCGCACACGGGGAAGGATGGTTTCCGCAGGGCCGCGAACGGCCCACGGAGGAGAGAGGGCCACGGGGGTCCTCGAAGGAGAATGGGGCGCTGGTGTTCACAAGCGTTTTGATGATCGAGAAGGCCCTGACGTCCGCCGACGTGGAGTTCGTCAGCACCTTGCACGGGGACGAGCAGGTCACCTTCCACGTGCTGCTCCAGCCGCGCGGCGACCAGGCGGACCGCTTGCTGCGGGCCATCGACGACGTGGCTCTCGGCGAACTGGACGAGGCCGCCCGGGAGGGCGAGACGCCCGAGGGGGACGAGGCGAAGGGGTTCGGCGTACGGGCCCTGGAGGTGTCCTTGCAGGCCCTGCACGCGGCGGGCCACGACGCGGTGGGCCGCCTCGTCGAGGACCATCCGCTGGACGCGCTGACGTCCCTGGTGGCGGAGGCGGGGGCGGACGAGGTGATCGTGCTGACCGACCCCCACTACGTCGAGGAGTTCTTCCACCGGGACTGGGCCTCCCGGGCTCGGCACAAGGTGGGCGTGCCGGTGCTGAAACTCTTCTCGCACAGCAAGGCGTGAGCGGACCCCGGTGAGGTGCGGGTGCGGGTGCGGGTGCGCGGTGGCCGCTCGCGCCCGCGCGGCGCGGTCGTACACCGATACGGTCCCGCGCCCCTGGGTGGGTGCGGTGCGCCTCGCGCAATAGGGTGGGGGCGCACCGAACCGTCGTAGCGCACCCTGGGAGAACACGCATGGCACCCGGCCTTCCTACCGCCATGGACCGACCGCACTTCATCGGCATCGGTGGGGCGGGGATGTCGGGGATCGCGAAGATCCTGGCGCAGCGCGGCGCGAAGGTGGCCGGCAGCGACGCCAAGGAGTCCGAGACCGCGGCGGCGCTGCGGGCGCTCGGCGCGACCGTGCACATCGGCCATGCCGCCGGCCACCTGGCCGACGACGCCAGCTGCGTCGTCGTGTCGTCGGCCATCCGCGCGGACAACCCGGAGCTGGCCCGCGCGGCCGAGCTGGGGATTCCGGTGGTCCACCGCTCGGACGCGCTCGCCCGGCTGATGGACGGGACGCGACCGATCGCCGTCGCCGGCACCCACGGCAAGACGACCACCACGTCCATGCTGGCGGTGTCGCTGTCCGAGCTGGGACTCAACCCCTCGTACGCGATCGGCGGGGACCTGGACGCGCCCGGCTCCAACGCGCTGCACGGCGACGGCGAGATCTTCGTCGCCGAGGCGGACGAGTCGGACCGCAGCTTCCACAAGTACGCGCCCGAGGTCGCCATCGTCCTCAACGTCGAGCTGGACCACCACGCGAACTACGCCTCCATGGACGAGATCTACGCGTCCTTCGAGACCTTCGCCGAGAAGATCGTGCCCGGCGGCACCCTGGTGATCACCGCCGACCACGAGGGCGCGCGGGAACTGACCCGGCGGGTCGAGGGCGTGCGGGTGGTGACCTACGGGGAGGCCGAGGACGCCGACGTGCGCGTGCTGGCCGTCGTCCCCCAGGGGCTGAAGAGCGAGGTGACCGTGCTACTCGACGGGCAGCAGCTCACCTTCACGGTCTCCGTGCCCGGCCGCCACTACGCGCACAACGCCGTCGCCGCGCTGGCCGCGGGCGTCGCCCTGGGCGTCCCGGCCGCGGAACTGGCCCCCGCCCTGGCCGCGTACACGGGCGTCAAGCGCCGGCTCCAGCTCAAGGGCGAGGAGGCGGGCGTCCAGGTCATCGACTCCTACGCCCACCACCCGACGGAGATGACGGCCGACCTGGAGGCGATGCGCGCGGCGGTCGGCGACGCCCGCATCCTCGTCCTCTTCCAGCCCCACCTGTTCTCCAGGACCCAGGAACTTGGCAAGGAGATGGGCCGGGCCCTGGCCCTCGCGGACGCCTCCGTCGTCCTCGACATCTACCCCGCCCGCGAGGACCCGATCCCGGGCGTGACCAGCGAGCTGATCATCGACGCGGCCAGGGCGGCCGGCGCGGACGTGACCGCGGTGCACGACAAGGACCTGGCGCCGGAGGTCGTGGCGGGAATGGCGAAGGCGGGTGATCTCGTTCTCACCATGGGCGCGGGCGACGTGACGGACCTGGGCCCGCGCATTCTGGACCGTCTTTCCCAGTAAAGGGGCTGAGGCTCATGTCGTACGACGTCGAGAAGCCGGACGAGCAGTGGCGGGCGGAGCTGACGCCGGGCGAGTACGCCGTCCTGCGGCAGGCCGCGACCGAGCCCGCGTTCACCGGTGAGTACACCGACACCAAGGCCGAGGGGGTCTACTCCTGTCGTGCCTGCGGCGCCGAACTGTTCACCTCCGAGACCAAGTTCGACTCCCACTGCGGCTGGCCGTCCTTCTTCGACCCGAAGGACACCGACGCCGTGGAGCTGATCGAGGACCGCACGCACGGAATGCTGCGCACCGAGGTGCGGTGCGCCCGGTGCGGTTCGCACCTCGGACACGTGTTCGCGGGCGAGGGGTACGGGACCCCGACCGACCAGCGGTACTGCATCAACAGCATCTCGCTGCGGCTGGCGGCCGACGGCGAGGGCTGACGGCAGGGCAGGGCTGACGGTGGGGCAGGGCTGACAAGAGCAGGGCTGACCGGGGCAGGGCTGGCTGGCGGCCGACGGGGAGGGCCGACGGCTCACAGCTGCTTCCGCTGAACCAGCGCCGAGAGCACCAGCATCCCGGGCAGCAGGGGCAGCCACACCGTCAGGACCCGGTAGCCGATGACCGTCGCCGTGGCCAGGGGCAGCGGGGTGCCGTAGCCGGCCAGGGTGAGGACCAGGGCCGCGTCGACCGGGCCGATGCCGCCGGGTGCCGGGACGGCGCCGGCCGCGGTGCTCGCCGCGAGGAACGCGAAGAGCAGCTGCGGCCAGGAGAGGGGCAGGCCCAGCGCCGTTCCCACCGAGGCCACCACGCTCGCCTGGATCAGCGGCGCCGCGACCGCCCCGCCCCACAGGGGGAGGAAGCGGGCGGGGCGGGTGTGCAGATGCCGGGCGTCGGTGAGGGCCGTACGGACGAAGTCCAGGGCGGGGCGCCGCAGCGGCCGTACGAGGACGAGCAGTGCCGCGGTCGCCGCGGGGGCCAGCAGGAGGCCCGCGGCGGCCAGCAGCAGCGTCCGTCCCTCCGGGAGAAGCCTGGCGGGAGGTATGGCGCTGGGCGCGGCAAGCAGGAAGATCAGCACAACGGGAGTCTTCGCCACGGCTCTGACCAGGGAGTACAGGGCGATCGAGGCGGTGGCGCGGGGGAGGGCGACGCCCTGGCGTTGCAGGAAGCGGACCGTGACCGCGTGGGCCCCGATACTCGCGGGCAGTATGTGGTTCGCGGCGCCCGCGGCGATCTGGGAGGCCAACAGCAGACCCGGTGGCAGCCGGTCCGGGATCGCTCCCTGGCGGACGCAGGCCGCGGCGACCGAGCCCAGGTAGGTGAAGAGGAGTCCGACCAGCAGCCACCAGGGATCGGCGGTGGCCAGCAGGGCGGTGCCGTCTCGCACGGCACTCCAGTCGAGCGCCGCCCACACCGCCAGCAGCAGGATCGGGGACAGGCCGATGGCCCGGCGGGTGGCGGTGGCGGCCAGGGGGCGGCGGCCGTCCTCCGTGAGCTGGGGCTGGGGCTGAGGCGGGGGTGGGGACGCGGGATCGTCGAGGGGCAGCAGGGACACGGCGCACGTCGTCCTTCCGCGTCGTGACCGCGCGCGGCGGCGCGACGGATCGGGCCTGGGGAGGGGACGGGGATGTCGTTCCCCTCCGGTGTGACGGTGCGGTGTCCGTAAGCCGACGGAGTGCGGGCCGAAGGGCGACCGCAGTGCGGTGAGGCGGGGTGCGGTGCGGCTGGTGCCGTGAGGCGGGGGGAAGTGCGGTGAGACTGTGTGATTTCTGCCCGCACCCCCCGGGGTTCATCCCGGGCATGGCCCGAGGTTCACCGGCCCGCAGTACGGTCGGCCCCTCCCGCGCGATCCGGTCGGTCGCCCTCGGGGCGACGGAAAGTTTGTTCCCGGCGCACCCGAAACAGCTGTTCGGCTTCTCGGCGACGGTGACGGTGACAGCGGCCCGCTCGCGTGCCGGTCTCTCCACCACGGATGATCGTTGCGGTTGCGGTTGCGGTTGCGGTTGCGGTTGCGAGGGCCGGGCCGTGCGCAGAAACTCCCGGATCACCGATTCTTCGCGTTACTGCGTTACTGCGTTACTGCGTTACTGCGTTACTGCGTTACTGCGTTACTGCGTTACTGCGTTACTGCGTGACCGGGCCGGCTGCGCCCCGCCCGGGCGTGACCGGTCCCCGTGGCAGCGTCACCGTGAACACCGTGACCCCCTCCCTGTCGCCCAGTTCCAGCGAGCCCCCGTGTGCCCGCACCAGGGATCGGGCGACCGACAGGCCGAGGCCGCTGCCGCCGCGGTCACGGCTGCGGGCCTTGTCGACGCGGTAGAACCGGTCGAAGACGCGGTCGCGGTCGCCGGGCGGGATCCCGGGGCCCTTGTCCGTGACGTGGACGCGTGCCGTGTCCGGCGAGACGGCGACCTCGACGCGGACGGCGGTGCCGGCCGGGGTGTGCACGGCCGCGTTGGTGAGGAGGTTGTCCAGGACCTGGCGGATGCGGTGCGGGTCCATCCGCAGCGGTACGGCGGCCGGGCCGGGGGACACCGTCAACGGATGGCCGGGGTGGCTCGCGCGGAACGCGTCGGCCGCCTGCTCGACCAGTTCCGTCAGGTCGGCGTTCTCCATCCGCAGGGGCGTCTCCACCTCGGCCGCGTCCAGGCGGGCGAGCAGCAGGAGATCGTCGAGGAGGACGCCCATCCGGGCGGCCTCGGCACGCAGCCGGGCCAGATGCTTGTCCCGTTCCTCGGGCGCGTTGGCGGCCGCGTACTGGAAAAGGTCCGCGTAACCGCGTACCGACATCAGGGGCGTGCGCAGTTCGTGCGAGGCGTCGGCGACGAAGCGGCGCAGGCGTTGTTCGGCCTCCGCCCGTACGGCGAGGGAGTCGTCGATGTGCTGCAACATCGTGTTGAAGGCGGTGCGCAGCTCCTCGACCTCCGGGCCGCCGCCGGGTGCGTCCGCGCGCAGGTGCAGCCGGGACGCCGACTCGGTCAGGTCGTGCGAGGCGATGCCGTGCGCGGTGTGCGCCATGTCGCTCAACGGTTTCAGACCGTGTTTCAGCATCCGCCGGCCGAACACCACGAGGGCCAGCAGGGCGAGGCCGAAGGCGACCACCTGCACGGTGATCAGCTGGCGCACCGTGCCGTCGATGTCCTCCGTCGGCGCGGCGCTGACCAGGACGACGCCGGGTGAGACCTCGCAGGCGCGCAGCAGATAGGTGCCCTCGCCGTCGATCCGTACCGTGCGGGTGACGTCGTCGTCGACGTCCTCCATCCGGCGGGCGAGGGCGGTGAGCGCGGTGGTGTCCGGCGGCACGTCGGCGGGCTTGCGCAGCACGGCCGAGCCCGCCGAGACGTCGTACACGGCCGTGTACCAGCCGTAGTACGGCTTGCGTTGCACGATGCCGTGCGCCTTGGCGTCCTTGGACTGCACGACCTGGACCAGCTTGATCTGGTCGCGCAGCTGATGATTCAGGTAGTCGCGCATGTACATGGTCAGCGTGGCGCCGACCACCGCGAACACGACGAGCGACAGCGCGCCCAGGCCGAGCGCCAGCCGGGTGCCGAGCCGCAGTCTGCGGTACGCGTGCCAGAAGCGGCTGATCACTCGGCCGCCTGCCGGATCACGTACCCGAAACCGCGTACCGTCTGGATCAGCGGGTCGTCGCCCGTCGTGTCGAGCTTGCGACGCAGTCGGCTGACGACCAGTTCGACGACGTTGGAACGGCCGCCGAAACCGTATTCCCACACATGGTCGAGTATCTGCGCCTTGGTGAGCACGGTCGGTGACTTCCGCATCAGGTAGCGCAGCACCTCGTACTCGGTGGGTGTCAGCGTCAGCAGTTTTCCGCCGCGCCGGACCTCCCGGGTGTCCTCGTCCATGGTGAGGTCGGCGACCCGCAGTACAGAGCGCTGGACACCGGGACCGGCGCTGCGCCGCAGCACGGTCCGCAGCCGGGCCATCAGCTCCTCCACGGCAAACGGTTTCACCAGATAGTCGTCCCCGCCCCGGGTGAGCCCCGCGACCCGGTCGGCGACCCCGTCGCGCGCCGTCAGGAACACCACCGGCACCATCGTGCCCGTCTGTCGCAGCCGGTCGAGCACGCCGAAGCCGTCGATGTCGGGCAGCATCAGGTCGAGCACCACGATGTCGGGATGGAAGTCGGCGGCGCGGCGCAGCGCCTCCGCACCCGAGTTGGCGGTGACCGCGTCCCAGCCTTCGTAGCGGGCGACCGTCGCCACGAGATCGGCGATCGGCGGGTCGTCGTCCACGACGAGGAGTCGTACTTTTTCCACCCGCTCATAGTGCGCCACACACCCCGCAGCGCCAGACCCTCGTCTCACGCGCGCGCGAATCGATAAGATCTTGAAAGTTGAACGACAGGAAAACGACAGCGAAGCACGGACAAGCTCTGTGTTCTGAGGACCCGATCTAGGAGTTTCCGTCCGTGACGACCGTCCAATCGCCTCCCGTACCCCCCACGGCGATACGTCCCAAAGTCGTGGCCCGCACCGGCCTGTACGCCGTGCTCGCCGCGAACGCGGCCGTCGTGACCCTCTTCGCCGTCCAGGCGGGCTTCGCCTCCAACGCGCTCGTCGTGATCGGCCGCTTCGCCGGCCTGTACAGCGCCCTGCTGATGGCGTTCCAGCTGCTGCTGGTGGCTCGGCTGCCCTGGCTGGACCGCCGCATCGGCATGGACCGGCTGACCAACTGGCATCGCTGGACCGGTTTCAGCCTGTTGTGGACGCTGGTCGGTCATGTGGTGTTCATCACCCTTGGCTATGCCGACTCCTCGTCGATGAACCCGGTGAGCCAGCTCGTCGACCTCGCCGAGACCGTCGAGGGCGTGCTGCGCGCCGCCGTCGCGATGGTGCTGATCCTGGTCGTCGGCGGCGCCTCCGGCCGCTGGGCCCGTCGGCGCCTCGCCTACGAGACCTGGCACTTCATCCACCTGTACACCTACATCGCCGTGGTGCTGGCCTTCACGCACCAGGTCGCGGTCGGTACGACCTTCACCGCGTCGTCCGCCGCCACGGCGTACTGGTACGCGGTGTGGGGGGTGGCCCTCGGCTCGGTGTTCCTGGGGCGGCTGGTCCTGCCGCTGTGGCGGAACTGGCGCCACCAACTACGCGTCGAGGCCGTCGTTCCCGAGGCCGACAACGTCGTAAGCGTTTACATCACCGGTCGTGACCTGGACCGGCTGCCCGCCCGGGCCGGCCAGTTCTTCCTGTGGCGGTTCCTGACCAAGGACCGCTGGTGGCAGGCGAACCCCTTCTCCCTCTCGGCCGCGCCCGACGGCACCCGGCTGCGCCTCACCGCGAAGGCGGCCGGCGACGGCTCCGCCGGACTGCGCCACCTCAAGCCCGGCACCCGCGTCTTCGCCGAGGGCCCCTACGGAGCCTTCACCGCCATGCACCGCACCCGGCCCGAGGCGCTGCTCATCGCCGGCGGCGTCGGCGTCACCCCGATCAGGGCGCTCCTCGAGGAGATCGACGGGCATGCGGTGGTCATCTACCGGGTGGCCGGCGAGCGGGACGCCGTGCTCTACGACGAGCTGCGCGAACTCGCCCTGACCAAGGGCGCCGAGCTGCACCTGGTCACCGGACCGCCGGTGCCGGACCAGCTGGCGCCGCGTGAACTCGCCGCGCTCGTACCGGACATCGCGGAGCGGGACGTCTTCCTGTGCGGGCCGCCGCCCATGATGAACGCGGTCCTCGGCACCCTGCGCGAGCTGGACGTGCCCAAGCCACAGATCCACTTCGAGCGCTTCAGCCTGGCGGGATGAGAGAGACATCGTGAAGCGAGTAATACCTGTCCTGGTCCTGTCCGTGGCGGGTCTGATCCCGGTCTGGCGCTACGAGCCGTCGACCGGTACGACCTCCACCACCGAGGCCGCCTCGACGCCCTCCGTGTCCTCCTCCTCGGGCTCCTCCGGCGCCTCGGGATCGAGCACCTTCACCGGTTCGACCGTGGGCACGGAGAAGGGCGACGTCCAGGTCCAGATCACCTACGACGCCGACAAGATCACGGCTGTGAAGATGCTGAAGCAGCCGAATCATCCGCAGACGACCGCGGCGGTGCCGAAGTTGATTGCAGAAACGCTTACCGCGCAGAGTGCGGACATCGACACCGTTTCCGGCGCGACCATCACGAGCGACGGTTACAAGGAGTCGCTCCAGGCCGCGATCGACGCGCAGGCGGCCGCCGCCACCGCGACCCCCTCGGCATCGGCTTCGGAAGCCGCCACGGCCTCGCAGACCGTGGCGGGTTCGACCGTGGCCACGGAGAAGGGCGACGTCCAGGTCCAGATCACCTACGACGCCGACAAGATCACGGCTGTGAAGATGCTGAAGCAGCCGAATCATCCGCAGACGACCGCGGCGGTGCCGAAGTTGATTGCGGAAACGCTTACCGCGCAGAGTGCGGACATCGACACCGTTTCCGGCGCGACCATCACGAGTGACGGTTACAAGGAGTCGCTCCAGGCCGCGATCGAAGCGAAGGGCGCCTGACGTGCACCGCGTCGAACACGTCATGGGGTTTCCGGTGTCGCTGCGGGTCGACGACGCCGTCGTCCCCGACGAGACCGGGGACGCCGTGTTCGCGTGGCTGCGCGAGGTCGACGCACGGTTCAGCCCGTTCAAGGACGACAGCGAGGTCTCCCGGTACGGCCGGGGCGAGCTGTCGGCCGACGAGCTGAGCGCCGACCTCGTGGAGGTGCTCGAGATCTGCGAGCGGTACCGGGTGGCCACCGGCGGCGCCTTCGACATCCGGCTGCCCGGTCGCGGCCTGGACCCCTGCGCGGTGGTCAAGGGCTGGTCCGTGCAGCGGGCGGCGGAGCTGCTGACCGGGGCCGGGCTCAGCCGGTTCTGCCTCAACGCGGGGGGCGACGTGGTCGTCTCCGGCGGGCCCTGGCGGGTCGGCGTACGGCATCCCGAGATCGCCGACCGGCTGTGCACCGTCCTCGAGCTCATCGACGGGGCCGTCGCGACCTCCGCTCGCTACGAGCGCGGCGACCACATCCTCGACGGCCGCACGGGCCGTCCGGTGACCGACCTCGACAGCCTCACCGTGGTGGCCCCGACCCTGACCGAGGCGGACACCGTCGCCACGGCCGCCTTCGCCATGGGCGCGGACGGTGTCGAGTGGGCGGCCGCGCGGGACGGCTGCGAGGTGTACGCCGTACTGCCCGGCGGGCGAGTGCTGCGCACCGGCGGGTTCCCGGCGGCGGAGGCAGCGGCCGCGTGAGCGCCGAGGCGGGGGCCCTGGGAGCGGCCCTGTGGCTGCTCGGCTGGAGTGCCACGGTTCTCGCCTGGACGTCGAGGCGGGGACGCCGGCCGCAGACCCGTCATCCCCGCCGGTGTCGCTGACCGGGCTGCTCCGGTACCACTCGCTCCGAAGCGGTTTCACAACGGGTTTCGGAGCAGCAGAAGAGGCGGGCCGCCGAGTGAAACCGGCGGCCCGCCTCTTCTGCTGACGACCTGACCCGTCGTTCTCAGCCGACGTCGGACGCGTCCAGGCGGTAGAGACCGCTGTAGTCGGACACGGCCGTGCCGTTCGCCTTGACCCAGGTCGAGATCTCGGAGTTCGAGGAACCCTGGCCGCTGTCGCTGACGACGATGTAGTGCAGCTTGCCCGCCTTCACGAGACTCTTCAGCTTGGCCAGGGTCATCGCGTTGTCGCTGCCGGACCAGCCGCCCATCGAGATGACCGGCTCACCGGACTCCAGGATGATCGAGGAGGCCGTCTGGTCGGTGGCCACCGCCACCAGCCAGGTGGCGCCGTCCTGGTTCGTCTTCAGGTACGTGATCATCGCGGACGACACCTCGGTATCGCCGCCCATACCCCCGCCGGTGCGACCGCCGGCGGTGCCGGACTCCGCAGTACCCGACTCGGTTGTGCCGGACTCCGCCGTGCCGGATTCGGTCGTGCCCGACTCCGTCGAGCCGCCGTCGGCCGTGGAGCCGCCGCTGTTCGACGGCGGCTGACCCATTTCCTGGCCTTCGCCCGAACCGCTGGGCGCCTCACCGGAGTTGGTTCCCGTTCCGCCGTCGGCGCCGCTGGGCCGCTGGCCTCCGTCACCGCCCATGCCCCCCATGCCGCCGGTGCTCGGCCCGGCCGTCGGATTGGTGCCGTTGGTGCTGGAGGTCGCGGCCGAGGCCGAGTAGGCGGCCGGACCGGCGAGCAGCGCCACGACCGCCGCCAGCGCCGCGACGCCCATCAGCCGCTGCCGCTTGGTGAACCGGCCGACCAGCAGCCCGATCACCGAGGCGGCCCCCGCCACACCGGCCACGACCTCGGCGACGGTGTACAGCGTTCCGGAGCCGGAGACCCGCTGCAGCAGGACGACCGCCCACAGCGAGCTCGCCGCCACCGCGCCCGGCAGCACCCAGCCCCACTTGACCGCCGATCCGTTTCGGAAAGCGTTGTAGAGCATGACGCCGCCCGCGCCGGCCAGGGCCGCGATTCCGGGCGCCATGGCGGTGACGTAGTACGGGTGGAAGGTGCCCTCGGCGAGCGCGAAGGTCAGGTAGTGCAGGACGAACCAGCCGCCCCACAGCATCAGCGCGGCCCGCCTGGCGTCCGTACGGGGCGCCCGGCCGCGCAGGACGAGACCCGCCACCAGTGCGATCGCCGCGAACGGGATCAGCCAGGAGATCTGGCCGCCCATGGTGTCGTTGAACATCCGGTACAGACCCGCCTCGCCGCCGAAGCTGGCGCCGTTGCCCTGTGAGCCCACCGACGAGCTCGCCCCGAAGATACGGCCGAAACCGTTGTAGCCGATGACGAGGTCCCAGACCGTGTTGTCCGTCGAGCCGCCGATGTACGGGCGGGACGAGGCCGGGATCAGATCGACGACGACCATCCACCAGGCACTGGAGACGATCAGCGCGACCGTGCCGACGGCAAGGTTGCGTATCCGCTTGCCCAGCGAGGCGTTCGCGGCCCACAGGTACACCAGGAAGAACGCGGGCAGGACGACGTATGCCTGCATCATCTTCGTGTTGAACGCGAAACCGATTGCGACCCCCGACCACGCCAGGGGCATCAGTCGGCCGGTGCGCACGGACTTCAGCAGTGCCGCCGCGCCCAGCAGCATCAGGAAGACGAGGATCGGGTCGGGGTTGGTGTCCCGGGTGATGGCGACCGTGATCGGGGTGAGTGTCAGCGCCAGCGCGGAGATGGTCGCCGCGACCGCGCCGAAGTCCCGCTTGATCAGCCGGTACAGAAGCGCGACGGAACCGGTTCCCACAGCGACCATCGGCAGCGTCAGCTGCCAGGTGCCGTACCCGAAGGCGCGGGCGGACAGGCCCATCACCCACAGGGCGAACGGCGGCTTGTCGACCGTGATGAAGCTGCCCGCGTCCAGGGCGCCGAAGAAGAACGCCTTCCAGCTCTTGGTGCCGCTGTAGACGGCCGCGTCGTAGAAGGTGTTGCCGGTGATCGAGGAGAGGTTCCAGGCGTAGAGGGCCGCGGCCAGGACGAGGATCGCCCAGAGGGTCGGGCGGGCCCAGCGCGGATCCTCGGGTGCGCCGGTGAACAGGCGCCTGGCGCGGGAGGAGAGTCCGCCGTCACCGGGCGGTGCAGCCCGGTGACGGGTGCCGTCCTGTCGGGCGGGGGCGGGCGGCGGGGCGAGAGTCGTCATGACGCGTGCTCCAGGTGGGTGTTCGCCCCGGTGGGCAGGACGGCGGAGGAGATGGTCGTGTGTGCCGCCGACACCTGGGGGGTGCTCGTGCGGCCGGGTAGGGCGGGGACGCGGGTGCGGCCGGTGAGGGTGGAGCGGAGCATCCGGCCCCTGCCCTTGAGGCCGTCGACGGCCGTGCGGACGATGTCGCCCTGGCTGTCGGGGGTGTCGGGGCTGCCGGGGGCGTCGGGGGCGTCGGGGGCGTCGGTCCAGTCGACCGGCACCTCGTGGACGCGGAGCCCGTTGCGCCGGGCCAGGACCAGCAGTTCGGTGTCGAAGAACCAGGCGGTGTCCTCGATGTGCGGGGCGAGCGCGCGGAAGACGTCGGCGCGGACGGCCGTGAAGGCGCACTGCGGGTCCGATATGGGGTTCCCCCCGATCGAACGGAGCCGCGAGTGCGGGAGGGCGCCGAGGCCGGCCCTGAGCAGGAGGTTGTGGAAGCGGGAGGCGAACTCCCGCTGGGTTCCCCGGGCCACGGTCGCCCGTCGGTGCAGCCGGCTGCCGATGGTGAGGTCGCTGTGGCCGGACAGCAGTGGGGCGACCAGGGGGAGGAACGCCTCCAGGCCCGTCGACAGGTTCACGTCCATGGAGGCGACGACGTCTGCGCTGGAGCGGTTCCACACGTGTTTCAGGGCGTGGCCCCGACCCTTCTCCTCCAGCCGCAGGGCGTGCACGTGCGGGAGGCGGAGTGTCAGGTCGGTCGCCGTGAACCAGGTGGCGTCCGTGCCGGCGGTGTCCGCGATCGTGATGCGGAACGGGAACGGGAAGGACCCTTCGAGGTATGCGTGGAGACGGCCGATGCTGTCGGCGAGGACGTGTGGCTCGTTGTCCACCGGCACCACGATCTCGACCGACCGTTGCCGGACGCCTCCCGCGTTCGTTTCGTTCATGGCCATGACGATCGGGGCCATGTCTGGGGGATCCCTGAGCCGGCCCTGAGGGAAGAGTGAGAATCAGCGGACTCACAGGCTGCGCACAGAGGTTGTGCGCAGAGGTCGCGCCCAGAGGCTGTGCGCAGAGGTTGTGCGCGGAGGAAACCCCTTTCACCCAGGGGCGGGTGACGTGATCCGCTGAGGGCGTGAGCCTGACGAGCGAGGTCTTCATGGTGGGGGACGACGGCGACCTCGACATCCTGGCCGGGGAACGGGACGGCCGGCCCGACGGCATGGATCTGGCCGGGACGGAGCCGTGGCGCACAACGGTCCGGGGAGCGCGGCCCTGGTGAGCGTGCATGAGGGTGACGTCGTCGCTCCGGACGAGATCCCCGCCTTCCTGGCGGAAATCGCTCCAGTACGCGCTTACTCGGAGCAGCTCGTCGTCGAGACCCGTCCACCCGACCAAACGGTCGAGAGCCACCGCCACCACACCTTTGGCCGTTTGGCCGGCGTCGAAGCGAGCGCGCGGTACGCGCAGGGGACCGGCGGCGGACTGCTGATCTGGTAAGCGGTCTAGACTCTCCCCGCAACGGCCCGAACTCGTATCGAGAGCGGGCAGAAATTGCCAGACCCGAAGGGTATTCGGCGCTTTGATACGGATAGATTCAGTCACCAAGCGATACCCGGACGGCACGGTGGCGGTCGACCGGCTCTCCCTCGACATACCGGACCGTTCGATCACCGTCCTCGTCGGCCCCTCGGGCTGCGGCAAGACGACCACCCTGCGGATGATCAACCGGATGGTCGAGCCCAGCGAGGGCACGATCCTCATCGACGGCGTGGACAGCCGTCAGCAGCCGGTCAACACCCTGCGCCGGTCCATGGGTTACGTCATCCAGAACGCCGGACTCTTCCAGCACCGCACGATCGTCGACAACATCGCCACCGTGCCCCGGATGCTCGGCTGGAGCAAGGACAAGGCCCGCGCGCGGGCGCGGGAGCTGATGGAACGGGTGGGGCTCGACGCCTCGTTCGCCAAGCGCTACCCCTACCAGCTCTCCGGCGGCCAGCAGCAGCGCGTCGGCGTGGCCCGCGCGCTCGCCGCCGACCCGCCGGTGCTGCTGATGGACGAGCCGTTCTCCGCCGTCGACCCCGTCGTCCGCAAGGGTCTTCAGGAAGAACTGCTGCGCATCCAGGCCGAGTTGGGCAAGACCATCGTCTTCGTCACGCATGACATCGACGAGGCCGTCAAGCTCGGCACGATGGTCGCGGTGCTGCGCACCGGCGGCCGGCTCGCCCAGTTCGCGCCGCCGGCCGAGCTGCTGTCCGACCCCGCCGACGCGTTCGTCGAGGACTTCCTCGGCGCCGACCGGGGCATCCGGCGCCTGTCGTTCTTCTCCTCCGCCGGCCTGGAGCTGCTCACCGCCCCGATCGTCGCGATCGACTCCACGGCCGAGCAGATCGCCGCACGCGGCGCGAGCGACGCCCCCTTCCTCCTCGTCACCGGACTTGACGGCCGTCCGCTCGGCTGGAGCGAGCCCGGCGCGCTGACCGCCGGCCGGATCGACGCCGACCGACTGCTGCCGTACGGGAGGCCGTTCGTCGCCGGGCGGGACTCGCTGCGCGCAGCCCTCGACTGCGCGGTCCTGTCGCCCACCGGCTGGGCGGTCGCCGTGGACGCCGAGGGCCGGGCCGCCGGAGTCGTCTCCCAGTCGGCCATCGGCGATGCCATCCGCGGCGCCCACGCGGCAGGCCGTGAGGAGAGGCCGACGCCCGAGGAGACCGCCCAGAAGGTCATCCGGTGAACCGCTTCTTCGACATCCCCAGCGACCTCCAGCACGACTGGCTCGGCCTCATCGGGCTCCACCTGCGCGAGGCCCTGCTGCCGGTGCTGGGCGGACTGCTGCTCGCGCTCCCGCTGGCCCAGCTCTGCGTGCGGCTGCGCTGGCTGTACCCGCCCGTGCTGTGGGTGACGACCGTGCTCTACGCCATCCCGTCCCTGGCCTTCTTCGTCGTCCTCATCGACTACACGGGGCAGACCGAGCTGACGGTGATGATCCCGCTCACCACCTACAGCCTGGTCGTGCTCGTCCCGGCGATCGTCGACGGTGTCCGTTCGGTCCCGCAGGAGACCCTCGCCGCCGCGACCGCCATGGGCTTCGGGCCCGTACGCCGTTACCTCCAGGTCCAGTTGCCGATCGCGGTGCCCGCCATCATCGCCGGCCTTCGGGTGGCCACCGTGTCCAGCATCAGCCTCGTCAGCGTCGGCATGCTGATCGGCAACCAGGGTGCGCTCGGCAACCTGCTGCACGACGCGCAGATCTACAACCGGCCGGAACTCGCCTGGAACTCCGTGATCACCAGTGCCGCGCTGGCGGTGCTCGCGGACGCCGTGCTGGTCGTCGTGCGCATCCTGCTCACCCCCTGGATGCCGAGCGGCGCGCGCGGCGGAAAGACCAAGCCCGCCGGGGTCCGGCCCGATCCGGCCGTGCCCGTTCTGAAGGACGCAGCCCGGTGAACGTAATCAACTTCGTCAGCGCCTTCTTCAGCGACAGCGCGCACTGGCACGGCTACGACGGAATTCCCACCCGCTTGTGGGAACACGTCCAGTACTCCCTGGAAGCGCTTGCCATCGCCACCGCCATCGGGCTGCCGATCGGCCTGGTAACCGGTCACTACGGACGGGGCGGAAACGTCCTTTCCCTGGTCGCCACCGCCGGCCGGGCGCTGCCCACCTTCGGCCTGCTGGTGGTGACGACCATCGTCCTCGGGTTCGGCATGCTGCCCGTGATGATCCCGCTGGTCGTCCTCGCCGTCCCACCGATCCTGGTCACCACCTACGAGGCCGTGCGCTCCGTCGATCCGTCCCCCGTGGACGCCGCGCGGGGCATGGGCATGGGCGAGGCAGGCGTCCTGCTGCGCGTCGAACTACCCGTCGCTCTCCCGCTGATCTTCGGCGGTATGCGCTCGGCGGCCATCCAGATCGTCTCCACGGCCACCATCGCCGCGTACGTCAGCCTCGGCGGCCTCGGCCGCTACATCGTCGACGGTCTCTACCAGCACGACTACGAGAAGGTGGTGGGCGGCGCCACCCTCGTCGCCGGCATGGCACTCGCGACGCTCGCGGTGTTCTGGGCGGCGGCGAAGGTGACGGTCTCACCGGGGGTGCGCCGGAGCAACTAGGACAGGTCCTGGTCCCGGCCCTGGTCCCGGCCTTGGCCCCGGTCGCGGTCCCGGCCCCCGTCCTGGTCCCGGGGCGAAGGCCGTACGGCGATCGCGTCGACCTCGAACAGCATGCCCGGCAGGGCGAGCGAGGCGACTCCGCTCAGGGTCTGCGCGGGCAGCCGCTCACCGAAGCGAGAATGCAGGGCCTTGCCCAGGATCTCGAGCCTGCCGGGGTCGTGGTCGACGATGAACGTGCCCAACCGCACGACATGCCGCAGCCCGAGGCCCACTCCGGCCAGCGCCGCCTCCAGCCGGTCGAAGGCCAGCCCCACCTGGGCGGCGAAGTCGCCGGGCACGGGGGCGCCCGACGCGTCCGAGGCGTACTGACCCGCGAGGAAGACCGGCTCGCCGGGCGCCGACACGGCATGGCTGTAGCCGAAGGGCGTGGGGTCGTGCAGGGCCGGCGGATTGGTGATCGTACGGTCGTCGTGGCTGAAGTCGCCGACGTGGCTGTCGCGGTGGCTCATGACGGAACAACCGCGGTGCGGGGGACAGTCATTCCCCCGCACCGCAGTACTGGCTCTGCTGCAACTGGCTTTGCCGTTTCCGACTGTTCCGGCTCTCCCGACTGTTACAGCCGTTTCCAGCCGTTTCCGGCCATGTCAGCCATTTCTTTCGTTTCTGTCGTTCCAGGCGTCTCTGTCGTTCCAGGCGTTTCGGCCGTTTCGGGCCGTCCGCGGCGGCGTCAGCCGCCCGAACGCGCCAGCGCCTGTTCCAGTACGACCAGCAGGGCGTCGCGTACCGACCCGCGCTCGCGGGCGTCGAACACGAGCAGCGGGATGCCTTCGGACACGTCGAGGGCCCAGCGGACCTCGTCCAGCGTGTGCGCGATCTGGCCGTCGAAAGCGTTTACGGCAACGGCGAACGGGATCTGCTTGTGCTCGAAGTAGTCGACCGCCGCGTAACAGTCGTCGAGCCGGCGGGTGTCCACGATGACGAGCCCGCCGACCGCGCCCTCCACGATGTCGTCCCACATGAACCCGAACCGCTCCTGCCCGGGTGTGCCGAACAGATACAGCTTGAGCGTCGGGTCGATGGTGATGCAGCCGAAGTCCATCGCGACCGTGGTGGTGGTCTTGCGCGGGGTGTGGCTGAGGTCGTCCACACCCGCCGCGACCTCGGTGATGGCCGCCTCGGTGGTCAGCGGCTCGATCTCGGAGATCGAGCCGACGGCGGTGGTCTTGCCCACGCCGAAGCCGCCCGCGATCACCAGTTTCACCGGCAGCGGCGGCCGTACGGCGGCCTGGCCGGCCGAGGTGCGGACCAGCGGTTCAGTCGGTGTCACGGAGTACCCCCCGGGAGTCGGGGATGGCCCGTAGGCCATCGATAACCCTGCGCAGAACGGAGGCGTCGTGGGTGACGCCGGAGTCGGGCACGTGCACCGACAGCTGCCCCGCCGTCCGGAGGTCCTCGGCGAGGACCCGCACCACGTTCAGGTGCAGCCGCAGCCTGGCCGCGATCTCCGCGATGGACTGCGGGACGCGGCAGGCGGCGACGATGTCGTGCTGTTCGAAGGAGAGCCGGTCGAGCGCGTCGAGCCCGCCGGTGGTGGCCACGAGCTGAGTCTCCACGGGCATCGTCCGGCCCGACGACGCCTCGCCGACGGCGCCCGCCACCCGGCCGGCGGTGACCAGGAAGGGCCGGACGGCGGGTGCGGGGCCGACGGGGGCGACGCCGTCCTCGCCGGCCCCGCGCGGTGTGCGGCCGTCCGCCATCGGTGTTCGCTCTCCCTACGGTGGCACGCGCTCAGCGCGTACGCGTGGCGCCGACGCTGTTCTTCAGTTCCAGGACGAGCTGCGGGCTGAGCGCCGTGCCGGCGCGGTTGGCGAACACCGTCATCTCGTAGGCGATGTTGCCCAGCTTGGCCTCCTTGTCGGTGACGACGCCGAGCACGGCGCCGCTGCCGATCGCGGAGACCAGGACGTGGCCGCCCTCCAGGTCGATGATGACCTTGTTCAGGCCGCCCAGGCCGTAGTTGCCTGAGGCGCCCGCGGCCAGGCTGGTGATGCCCGAGACGATCGCGGCCAGTCGTTCGGAGTCCGCGTGCTCGCGCAGCTCCGACACCGCGATCAGCAGTCCGTCGGAGGACACCGCGATGGCGTCCACGACCCCTGCGGTCTCGGTGGCGAAGCGGTTGAGCAGCCAGGTGAAGTCGGCTGCGGCGGCCCGCAGGTCGGTCGGCCTGGCGTCTCCGGCGGGAGTCTCACCTGTCGACGTGCTCACTGCTCGGCTCCTTCCGGAAGGTGGTTCTGGTGGTGCGTGGTGTCCCGGACGTTGATCGGATCGGCGATCGGTTCGGTCCGGTCGGACGCGTCGGACGGCTCTGTCCGGTCGGTCCGGTCGGGCGAAACGTCGGGACGGTGGTCGTGCCGGTGGTCGGGCCGGCGGTGGATCGGGTCTTCGGCGGTGGGGGCGAGGGGGCGGGTCTCGGCGGGGCGCGGGTGCTCGCCGGTGTCCCGGTGCGCGCGGGCCACGGCCGCCTCGAACTCGTCCAGCGAATCACGCACGGCGTCCGCGTCGGCGGGGCGGACGGCCTGCCGTGCGGCCTGTTGGGCGGCGGCGTCGGCGGTCGTCCGCAGCGTCGCCCCGCGCACCCGTCGCCGGAGCGGACGGGAGCCGTCGGGACCGACGGCGAACGGGTCGGCCCCGGCCCGGTCGGGAGCGGAGGGGGGACCGGCGGGCCCGGCGGCTCGGTCGAGCGCGGACGGTTCGGCGCCACGGTCGGCGGCGACCCGCTCCGTCCCGCGGACGAGGTCGCCCTCGGGGCCGGACGGGTGGGCGTGCGGCGCGGGCCCCGTCGTACGGGCGGCGGGCCGGGACTCGGCCGCGCGGCCGTACGACGCCTGCGCCGTGCCCGTGAGGGTCGTGCCGGCGAGGGTCGTGTGCTGCGCGGTACGGGCGTGGTCCTGGTCCCCGGGTTCGTCCTCGGCGCGGGCGTGGAGCGTCGCCTCGGCCGGGCGAGGCGCCGGGATCCCGACGCCGGCCGGGTAGGCGGGGGCCGCGGGCTCGGCCGTGGTCCCCGGCTCGGCCCCGGTGGTGGCCGGATCCTCGGACGGGTCGGGAACGGCGAGGGAGGCGGACTGCGCCGTACGGGCGGAGACACCGGTTTCGACGGCACGGTCGGAGGAAGCGGTTACCGCCGTACGGCCGGAGGCTGAGGAACCGGTTCCGGCAGCAACGCGGGAGGAATCGGTTTCCGCCGCACGGGTCGAGATACCGCTTTCATCGGTTTCGGCGGAGGCGCCGGTCACCGTGGAGGCGGTGTCGCGCGGCGGGTCGTCGGTGCCGGCCACCGGAGTGAGCGGGGCTTCGGTCTCTCGCTCGCCCGGGGAGGGGTCGCGGCGGGGGACCCGGCGAGGGAGCGCGGTCGGATCGTCCTCGCTGGTGGCCCAGGAGGGGACCGTGGACGGGATCGAGGACGACGGCGAGGGGCCGGCCGCGGGGGCCGACGGAGCGGCGAGCGTCGCCGCGGCCGGGGACGAAGCGGTGCCGGTGGCTGCGGGCCTGGCCACCGCGCCCAGCTCGCTCACCGTCAGGAGCAGCGTCGACGGGATCAGCACCTCGGCCGTCACGCCGCCGCCGGGGGTGCGGGACAGGGTGACGTCGACGTCCCAGCGACGGGCCAGGGCGCCGACCACGAACAGACCGAGCACCTTCGTCGGGACGACGTCGAGGCGTTCACGGCGCACGAGGCGGGAGTTCTCCTCGGCGAGGCGCTCGGCGCTCATGCCCAGACCGTGGTCGGCGATGGTGATCGAGGCGGCGTCGTCGTCGGAACCGACCACCACCTCGACGGGGCTGCCCTCGGGCGAGAACGACACGGCGTTCTCAAGGAGTTCGGCGATCATCAGCGTCAGGTCGCCGATGATGTCGGGCTCCACCATGGCCTCGCTCGCGGCGCGCAGCCGCACCCGCTGGAAGCCCTCGATCTGGCCCAGCGCGGCGCGTACGACGTTGGTGAGCTCGGTCGGCCCGGCCTCCAGGACGGTCTCGCGGATGCCGGCCAGCAGCATCAGGCTGTCGGCGTTGCGGCGCAGGCGGACCGCGATGTGGTCGATGGAGTAGAGGCGTTCGAGCAGCGCCGGGTCCGTCTCGCCGCGCTCCACCGCGTCGATCAGGGCGAGTTGACGAGTCGTCAGGTTGCTGACGCGGCGACCGACGTTGCCGAACATCTCGGCGACGTTGCGCCGGCTGAGCACCTGGCGTTCCAGCAGTGCGGCCGCGGTGGTCTGCACGTTGTTGAAGGCCTCGGCGAGTTCACCGATCTCGTCGTCCGCGGTGACCGGCAGCTCACGCAGCTTCGGGGGGCCGGACTCCTCGGCGTCGTCGTCGGCGACGCGGGCGAGCTCGCGGCCCGCGACGTCGGCCACCTCCTGGGCGGCCCCCGTCAGCGCCAGCACCGGGCGGACCACGGAACGGCGTACCAGGATGGAGAAGGCGATCCACAGGGCGAAGCTGAGCAGGGCCAGGTTCAGCAGCAGGCCCGCGCGCCACTGGGCGCTGGAGGCGGTGTCGTCGGCCCGGTCGGCGATCTGGTCGATGAGCGACGCGGTGATCTTCAGCCGGGTCCGGGCCTGTGCGCTGTAGTCGGGGTAGGAGGCGATGGCCGCCCGGAACGCCGTACGGATCTCGGCCTTGGAATCGGCCTGCAACGCGCTCGGATCCACGGCCAGTTCGGCGTAGTGCTGGCCGATCGAAGCCTGCGAGGAGTTGTGCTCGATACCGCCGAACTCGTCGGTCTGCGCCTCGTTGGCGAACCGCCCGAACCGCTCGGCCTGGTAGGTGAACAGTTCGTACGAGCCGACCGCGCCGGTGAACTCGATGAGGGCGTTGCTGTCGCCGGTCCGGGCGGAGAACACGCCGGTCTCGAAGGCGCCGTGCGCGGCGTCGGCGCGCAGCAGCGAGTCGAGGAGGTTGCCGGTGAAGGTCGTCGCGAGGTCGGCGTTGCGGTCCAGGCCCAGGCCGTCGATGAGGCCGTCGGCCGCACCCGAGTACGCCGGGTCGATGTTGTCCGCGGGCAGATAGCCCTGCTCGATGGTGGCCCGCAGGCCGGCCAGGCCCTGGACCTCCTTCAGAGCCTGTACCTCGGAGTCCGGAAGCCGGTCGCCGAAGGCGTCGACCACCTTCTGCACCTGCGTGTCCACGGCGGCCTGGGCCTGCCGGTAGCCGTCGGTGGAGGGGGTGCCGCCGTCGAAGGACGCCTCGTGCCGCACGGAGAGCAGGATCGCCTGCTGGTGTTCGTCCTGCAGCACGGCGACGAGCTGGGCGACCTGGGCGCTGTCGCGCACCAGTTGGGCGGCGTCCTCGGCGCGGTTGGACTCCTGCACCAGGTCGACGATGAGGTACGTCAGCAGCAGCGCGATCACCGTCAGCGGGATACCGACGAGTACGTTCAGCTTGCGCTGGAAGGGCCACCGGTCTGCGAAACCCCGCAGGCCGCGGCGTGCGGACGGGGGTGCCGAGGATGCCGACCGGGCGGGCGCGTCCACCTCTTTCGTGGACACCGGGCCTCCTTCAAGGGGGTGCTGCGGGCGTGCGAGGGGCTTCTGCATGCATGCCGACTTTCTGCACACACGTGTCCGAATATGAATGATACGGAAGCGGCCCCCGTACACCGCTGTGGCCGACGCCGACTGCTGTGGCGGACGCCAACTCCGGCGAGACTATCCCCTATTCGAACGGTCGAGCGCGTCGCCCTACGTCAAGAATCCATTACGAAGAGGTGTACAGGCGCCTTTCGGGGGCCTCCCGGGAGGTACACAGGTGATCTTCCATTCGTGCGCAAGTGATCACGGATCGAAGCCAATCGGTAACCCGGCTCCTCTTGACTGATCAAGAAGCGGGTGGATTGGATCAGGCCAGAGTGTTTGAGTTCTCATCAACCCCCCAGCTCGGAACGGGAACCGTGACTACCAACGCCCACAGCAGCAGGTCCATCAGGAACCACCCAGGTGCGGCGGCCGTCGCCCTCGCGGCGGCGACGGTCCTGCTGGCGGGATGTTCCTCCTCGTCCGACGACACCTCCGACCCGCTCGCCGGCGACAAGGCGGCCGGCGACACCGTGGTCGTCGGCTCCAACAACTTCGCCGAGAGCATCCTGATCGCCGACATCTACGGCGAGGCCCTCAAGGCCAAGGGCATCAAGGTGTCCTACAAGCCCAACATCGGCAGCCGTGAGACCACGTACGGCCTGCTCAAGAACGGTTCCATCACCGTCCTGCCGGAGTACAACGGCTCCCTGCTGGCCTACCTGGACGCGAAGGCCGAGCAGACCTCGCTCGCGAAAGTGAACGCCGACACGAAGGCCAAGCTCGACTCCAAGCTGACGCTGCTGGAGTCGTCGCCGGCCGAGGACAAGGACTCCGTCACCGTCAACGCGGCGACCGCCAAGAAGTACAACCTCACCGCCACGTCCACGCTCGCGGACCTCAAGGACATCGCGCCGGACCTGGTCCTCGGTGGTTCGCCCGAGTTCCAGACCCGCCAGCAGGGCATCCTCGGCCTGGAGTCGGTCTACGGGCTGAAGTTCAAGTCCTTCAAGGCCCTCGACGCGGGCGGCCCGCTGACCCAGGCCGCGCTGAAGAAGAACACCGTGCAGGCCGCGGACATCTTCACCACGGACCCGACCATCACCCAGGAGAAGTTCGTCGTCCTCCAGGACCCGGAGAACCTCTTCGGATTCGCGAACGTGACCCCGCTGGTCTACAAAAGCGGGCTCTCCCAGGAGGGCGTCGACGCGCTCAACGCCGTCTCCGCCAAGCTCGACACCAAGGCCCTGCTCGACCTGGACTCCCAGGTGCAGCTGGAGAGCAAGGACCCGCTGGACGTCGCCAAGGCCTGGCTGAAGTCCGCCGGCCTCGGCTGAGGTTCCACCGGATCGCCTGAACCGTCGGAAACGACAGCGGACGGACCGGTCCGGGTTCCCCCGCACCGCGGGGACGCCTGGACCGTCCGGACCGTCCTGAACGGAACCACCCTCACCGTCGGCGAGCCGATCGCGCTCGTCGACGGTGAGGCCGTGCCCACGGTGTGCCTTCGAGGTCCGTCAGCGGGCAGCCCTCTCCTGGCGCACCCCGCCACCCGTGCGCTCCCCGCCGGGGCCAACGGCGGCGGCCGAACTGCTGCCGGTGCCGGCCGAGTTGTGAGCCGGCCGGCCCGGGGGCCCCGGTGAGGAGCCCGACTCAGTAACCCACGTAGAACGTCGCGTCCTGCTTCTCGGCGGTCGTCGAGACCGGGTCGATGCGCAGTACGTAGTTCGCGTGCCGGATGTAGCGCGTCGGGTTGTTGTAGGAGCGGAAGGACGCCCATCCGGAGTCCGCCAGGCCCGCCGTGCGGTAGAAGGTCGCGTCTCCGGCGAACGTCGATGTGCCGTCGTTGACGTCGAGTTGGAGCTGGTAGTTGTAGTGCCGCAGGTACCTGGTCGGGTAGTTCACCGACTGGAAGGAGACCCCGGAGCTGTCGGCCAGGCCGGGGACGAGCTTCCACTGCGAGTCGGTGTACAGGTCGAAGGGGTACGTGTCGATGCGGCCGACGTAGTTGGCGTGGCGGACGTAACGGTCCGGGTAGTTGAAGGACTTGAGCCGGTTCCAGGCCGGGGCGCCCCACTTGGCGACGAGGTTGCTGTACTGCGTGCTGGTGATCGTCGTGACGCCGCAGTGCTTGGAGTTCACCGGCTGGGTGTACGTCTTCTGGTCGAGCGCGGTCCAGGTGCCCGCCGACAGGTCGGTGGACTGCCAGGCGTAGAAGACGCCGTTGGGCGTGTAGGTGTCCCCCCACAGCCACCAGGTGCTGGAGGTGAGCGACTTGACGAGGGTCGGCGCCTCGGTGCCGCCGTGGGCGACCCCTGTGTTGAAGACCGTGAAGCTGCCGGGGTCGAGGGAGCTGGACCGCGCGCCGACCAGCGTCTGGTCCTTCTTGAAGTAGAGGTAGTTGACGCCGTTCACGCCCACGGCCATGTCGCCGTCGATCACGTCGTAGCCGGGGTCGAAGAAGACCTGAGGGGCCGAGGCGGTGACGAAGTCGGTGGTGTAGTTCACCATGATCACGTTGTGGCCGCTGCTGTTCACGGCGGAGTAGATCAGTGCGTACTGCCCCCGGCCCGCGTCCCAGAACGCCTCCGGCGCCCAGCTGTGGGTGTTCATGTCGTGCAGCTTCAGCCGGTGGTAGCCGGTGAAGGTGCGCAGGTCGGTCGAGTTCCACACGTGCACGTACTGGCTGACGTAACTCCAGTCGGTGCCCTTGAGGTCGGTGGCGATCACCACGTAGGTGCCGTCCTGCTTGCGCAGGATGAACGGGTCGCGCAGCCCCAGCGCGCCCTCGGTGGGCGTGACAACGGGGTTGTTCTGGTTCAGCGGCATCCACTGCAATCCGTCCGTGCTGACGGCGAGGTGGAGGCCGTAGTCGGTGCCGGCGCCGAGGCTGGTCGACTCGGTGAAGTAGCCCATCACATAGGCCGAGTCGGCCGCGTGGGCGGACGGGACGCCGAGGGTGAGGGCCAGGGGGACGGAGGCGGCCGCGCTCAGGACGAGGCGGCGGGAGGGGTTGGGGGTCATATGCGCTCCAGGGGTGCGGGGTGCCCTTTGATGCCGACCCTGGGTTCGAAATGTCGAACCAGGTTCGGTGAGTCGGTCAGAAAGTAGGGGCGTGTGGGGACCAGGTCAATCACCGGGACACGCTTGGCGGTTTTCCGCCTTGCACCCGTGTGCGGCCCAGGGAAATTCCGGCGATGCCGTCGGCCGTCCGGGCTAGTCTCGGCGACCGTGAACAGGAGACGGCAGAAGAAACTGACGAAGCGTCTGTTGTCGGCGGTGATGTTCGGCGGCGGTCCTCAGGTCGACCGGCTGCTGCGGGCCGGCGCCGACCCCACGGCCGCCGACGTCCACGGGACAACCCCGTTGTACGAGGCCTGCGTTCAGGGTTCCGCCGATGCCGCACGCAGACTGCTCGAGGCCGGTGCGCCGCCCGACGCCGAGAGCGCGGGCCTGGGCGCCGAGGGAACCCCGTTGTGCGCGGCGGCCTGTTGGGGCCACCTCGACACGGTCCGCACCCTGCTCGCTCACGGCGCCGACCCCAACCTTCGCGAGGACCACGGCACCGGAATGACCCCACTGGAATGGGCGGCCGCGGGACCGCACCCGGAAACGGTTGCCGCACTGCGCGCCGCGGGAGCTCACTGACGGAGTCCCGGATACCCGGGGCGGTCCGGCGGTCCGGCGGGCAGTCGGGCGGTCGGTCACGCGTGTCCGGACGCGGTCAGTGTGCCGGGCTCGACCGGAGGACGACGTCTTCGATCAGCCGGTCGATCAGGGCGATCAGTACGTCCCGGCACGAGTCGCGCTCCCGTGCGTCGCACAGCAACACGGGAACATGCGCCGGCAACGCCAGCGACTCCTTGATCTCCTCCGTCGGATACGGGTGCAACCCGTGGAAACCGTTTACCGCGACGACGAACGGGACACCCCGGCGCTCGAAGAAGTCGATCGCGGCGAAGCTGGACTCCGGCCTGCGCACATCGATGAGCACCACCGCCCCCAGGGCGCCGATGGCCAGGTCGTTCCACATGAACCAGAACCGCTGCTGGCCGGGCGTGCCGAAGAGGTACAGCACCAGGTCGTCGCCGATGGTGATCCGGCCGAAGTCCAGGGCCACGGTGGTGGACCGTTTCTCCTCGATGCCCTTCAGGTCGTCCACCTCCAGCCCGGCAATGGTCAGCGGTTCCTCCGTGCGCAGGGGCGTGATCTCGCTGACCGACCCGACCATGGTGGTCTTCCCGACGCCGAAGCCGCCGGCGATGAGGATCTTCACCGTGTCGGGTGCCGCGGCCGGCCCGGCGCTGAGGGCGGTGGGAGCGGTGGAGTCAGATCCGGCCAAGGCCGTCCCTCACTTTCTCCAGCAGGTCGAGATCGGAGGTGCCGGTGACCGGGCGGGGCGGCCGGGCCGTGATCAGGCCCGCTTCCAGCAGGTCGCAGAGCATGATGACGACCACGCTCACCGGCAGGTCGAGATGGGCCGCGAGTTCCGCCACGGCGAGCGGCCGGGCGCACAGCCGCAGGATCCGGGTGTGCTCCGGCTGCGGCCGCGCGGCCCGCTCGGGCGGCGGGTCGACCGCGGTCACCGTCGTGATGAGCGTGAAGTCGGCACGGCTGGGCCGGGTCCGGCCACCGGTGAGGGTGAACGGCCTGACGAGTCGGCCCGCTTCGTCGCCTCCGCTCACCTCACCCGCCGTTGGTGCGGACGGCGGGACCGACATGGGCCCGCGGCGCCGCGCTGAGGTGCTCGCCGATCTTCTTCACCAGCATGTTCATCTGGTACGCCACCACGCCCACGTCCGCGTTCTTCCCCGCCAGCACGACGAGATGGGCCCCCGGGCCGGCCGAGGTGAGGATCAGGTAGCTGTTGGCCATCTCGATGAGCGCCTGGCGCACCGGGCCGCCGCGGAAATCCATGCTGACGCCCTTGCTGAGACTCATCAGGCCGGACGCGGTCGCCGCCAGCCGCTCGGCGTCCTCGCGCAGGAAACCGGTGGACTTGCTCACCACCAGCCCGTCCTCGGAGAGTACGACGGCCTGGTTCACGTCGGCGACGCGGTCCACGAGACCGGTGAGCAGCTGGTCGAGCTGGGTGTTCGTGCCGGGGATGGAGGGTGTCATCGCGAAGTCCTTCATGAGCGGTCGGCGGGCGGTGTCGGGGTCTGGGAGGTGCCCGCGGCGGTGACCGGCGGGCCGGGGGTCTCCTCGGCGGATGTTTCCTGCGGGTCGTCGAGCGACAGGTCGGCGTCGGCGTCGGCGTGTGCCCGCAGCGTGCCCCGCTGGAAACCGGCGAGGGAAGAGGCGGCGCGCTCCGCGGTGAAGTCGTCCGGGAAACCGTCCTCCTCGACGGCCGAGGCGGAGGCGGAGTCCTCGCGCAACTCGGTGGCGAGGCTGGTCTGCGGGATCCTGCGGGGCAACGGGGTGAGACCTGCGGACCGAGCGGCCGGAACCGGTGACCTGGCCGTGGCGGCCGCCACCCCGCTCGCCGGGAGGCCCACGCCGTCCGCGACGCCCGGTGCACCGGAGGCGGTGCCGGACGCGCCGTCCGCGTCCGCGGGGCCCGTCGGGAGGGACGAGTCGCTCGTCGAGGACGCGACGTCCGCCGAGGTTGCGGTGTCCGCCGTGGACGGGGAGTCGGCCGTGGACGGGGAGCCCGTTGAGGACGGTGACGGAGAGTCCGTCGAGGACGGGGAGTCGGCCGAGCCGGGGGCGGGACGCTTCGGGGCGGGTCGGCTGAGTGCCGGGTCCCACCTACTGGCCGCCCGGGACGGCGAGTCGGGCGCCGGAGCGGAGGTGTCCCGAGTGGGGAGGGGCGACGCGACCGGGTCGGCGCCCGACCTGCTGTGCTCACGCGCCGCGTCCGGTGTGTCCCGCGCAGGTGACGCGAGGCCCGCCTCCGGGGAGGGGGAACCGGCGGTCGTCGGCTCGCTGGAGTCCTCCGCCGCCGGGGCCGATGGGCCCAGGGCCTCGCGGACCACGATGTCGTGCGGGACCAGCACGATCGCCGTGGTCCCGCCGTACGGTGACGAGCGCAGGGTGACGGCGATGCCGTGCCGGGTCGCGAGCCGGGCGATCACGAACATGCCCAGCCGCAGGTCGTCGGCGAGCGCCACCACGTCGAACTGGGGCGGGACCGCCAGCTGCGCGTTGAACGAGGCGTAGTCCTCCTCGGACAGGCCGAGCCCACGGTCCTCGACCTCGATCGCCAGGCCCCGGGCCACCAGCGCGGCCCGTACGCCGACCGGGCTGGGCGCCGGTGAGTAGGAGGTCGCGTTGTCGATGAGCTCGGCGAGCAGATGGATCAGGTCCGCCACGGCGGGTGGCGCGATGTACACGTCCTCCTCGGTGTGCACCTCGGCCCGCCGGTACTCGGCGACCTCCCCGACGGCGCTGCGCAGGATGTCGATCAGCGCCACCGGCTCCGTCCAGCTGCGTCCCGGCCGGCCACCGCTGATGATGACGAGGTTCTCCTCGTAACGCCGCAACTGGCTGGCCGTGGAGTCCAGTTCGTAGAGGCCGTTGAGGACGTCCGGGTCCTGGTGCCGCCGCTCCAGCGCGTCGAGCTTGCTGAGCTGGAGGTTGACCAGGTTCTGGCTCTGCCGGGCGATGCCCAGGATGACCTTCTGGAAGCCGCGCCGGGTGTCGGCGAGTTCGACCGCGGTGTGCACGGCGGTGCGCTGCGCCGTGTTGAACGCCGCGGCGACCTGGCCGAGTTCGTCGCCGCCGTAGTCCAGAGGAGGGGTGGCCGAGTCCACGTCGACCGTCTCGCCCCGGTCCAGCCGGGCCACGACGTCCGGGAGCCGTTCGTGCGCGAGGCTCAGCGTGGCCATCCGCAGCCCGTGCAGCCGCCGGGACAGCGAGCGGGTGATACGCCAGGACATGCCGACGCACAGCAGCAGTGCGACGAGACCGCCGGCGCTGAGTGAGGCCGCCGTGATGAGCAGCTCGCGCGCCTCGTCCGCGCTGCGCTGGAGCAGCGTCGTGGTCTGCAGCCGGATCAGTCCCGAGTACTGGTCGGAGACCTCGATGAGCGCGGCACGCCACTGCTTCTGTACGTCCGGCAACGCGATGTCACCGTTTTCGCCCTGTTTCGCGCGGGCCGCGAGCACCTTGTCCTCGACGGACTCCAGGATCTGCCACTGGTAGCTCGTGAGGATCTTCTCGGTCTGCGCCTTCGCCGCGCCGGTGAGTGAGGGGACGATCTGGTCCTGCACGAGCCAGCGCCGGGTGTTCACCAACTGGGCGAACTCCGCCCACGTCTTCTCGTCCATCCGCTGCCGGGGCCCGGCGAGCGTGAGCTGGAGGTCCTCCTCGGAGACCAGTTCGGCCGCGTGTTCCAGGGCGATGAGCGGTCCGGCCTGTGAGGTGAGGTCGCCGTCGTCGACCTGGGACAGCTCCTGGAAGGCGTGGATCTGGTCGTCGATGATCGACGTGTACTGGTCCAGCGCCTGGGCGGCGGTGATGTCGACGGGGTCGTCCACCTGGCCCCGGTAGTACTCCAGGCTGCCCACGGAGGCGACGACCGAGTACATCCGGTCCCTGACGCGATCGGACGCCTGCTGGATGTCGTCCGACCGGGCGACGAGCCGCGCGACCGCCGCGTCCGTCTTCTCGCGCTGTGCCTCCAGCGCGGCCCGGGAACCGGCGGGTCCCGAGGCCAGCCACACGGCGGACAGGCTGCGTTCCTGCTGGAGCATGAGCGTCGCCTCGGTGCCCATGGCGCCGGTCGACCGGCTCAGTTCGGTCTGCGCGCGCAGCCGCAGCCCCTCCGCGAACATCTGGGTCGTCGTCACACCCCACATGGCGGCGAGGGTGACGCTGGGCACCAGCGCCAGCAGGATCAGGGAGAGACGTATGGAGCCGAGACGTCGGCGCCGGGCACCTGTCCGTGGAGACATAGTCGTCCTAGAGCGATCAGCGGAGGGAGGGGGAGGGGGAGGGAGGCGCGGAAGAGCTGGGGGAGGGGGAACGGCTCGGTCAGCGGGTGCCGGCGTCGGCGAAGCGGGCGACCTCGGCGACGTTGGTCTTCGTGACGAAGGCGGGGCCCGTCAGTACGGGCGCCGTGCCGCCGCCGCTGAGATTGCCGTTGGTCTTGTAGAGCCAGAGCCCGTCGACGGCCAAATAGCCCTGAAGGTAAGGTTGTTGGTCCACCGCGAACTGCACGCTGCCGTCGCGTACCGCCGTGACCAGGTCCTTGTTGAGGTCGAAGGTGGCGACCTTGGCCTTGCTGCCCGCCTTCTCGGTCGCCTGCACCGCGGCGAGGGCGAACTGCGCCCCGTTGGCGATGACTTCGTCGATGTCGGGTTCCTGCCGCAGGCGTGCCGCCACGGCGGCGGTCATGGCGTCCATGTCCGTTCCGTCGACGTAGAGCATCTCGGTCTCGCCGGTGAACGTCTTCTTCACGCCCGCGCAGCGCGCCTCCAGGGCGATGTTGCCCCGTTCGTGGATGACGCACAGGGCGTGCTTCGCGCCGAGGCTGTCGAGTTTGTCGCCGACGGCGCGGCCCGCGACGCTCTCGTCCTGGCCGAAGTACTCCAGAAGGCCCGCCGAACGCCAGGCGTCGATACCCGAGTTGAGTCCGACCACGGGTATTCCGGCCGCCTTGGCCCGGGCCACCGGACTCTTCATCGCCTGCGGCTTGGCGAGGGTCACCGCGATGCCGTCGACCCGGTCGCCGATCGCGTCTCGCACCAGTTCGGCCTGTCCGGCGGCGTCGGAGTCGCTGGCGTAGGTCAGATCGACGCCGTCCTTGGCGGCCGCGGCCTCGGCGCCCTTGCGCACCAACTCCCAGAAGTCGTCGCCCTCGGCGCCGTGGGTGACCAGGGTGATCTTGATCCGGTCGCCCGAGCCGCCGGCCGTGTCCATGTCCGCGCCGGACGACGAGGAGCCGGAACAGCCGGTCAGCAGGAGGAGGCAGCAGGCCGCGGCCAGGGCGGTGAGGCGTACGGATCCGAGGGGGACGGAAACGGAGGGAGCGGGGAGGGGAGTGTTCATGGGGGGCTGCACCTCGCTGTGCGGCAGAGCAGGGAGGACGGGGCGAGCGCCGCCGGAGCGAGGGGGTGTGCACCGGCGAGAGGCATTCGTTGGCTCGGAGCCAACCGTGTGTGACCGCTGGTAGTCAAGTGAGCAACCACATGGGGTGAGGAGCTGCTGCCGCATTGTGATCCGGGGCGGTGCGGCGAGGACGCAAGGGAGCATATCCGCAGCTGAATTGACTGATCGTCAATCTTGTCGACCGGTTCGGGGCTTGTGGGCCACCGCCCCGTACATCGCGATGTCCGCGTCGCGGGGGAAGTGGTCCTTGCCGCCGATGATGTAGTCGTAGATCCGGGCGGAGTGCGCGGTCCCGGTGTCGACCGCGTCGCTTTCGGGACTGGTTTCGGCGCCGGTCGCTCCGCCGCAGTCCCATTCGTCGCTGTCCATGGTTGTCAACCTTCCACTGACGCACACCGGTTGAGCCTGAAAACGCGTTTCTGCCCCGGGTGGACCCTGGACCTCCTCCGACTTCGCGCCTTTCTCCCGCTTCGCGCTCTTCTCCCGCTCCGCCAGTCCTCCTAGTCCCCCTGTCCTCCTGGTCCTCCTGGCGTCTAGTCCTCCTGGCCGTCCCAGCCGTCCTGGCCGTCCTCGCTCTCCTCCGCTTCGTCCTCTTCCTCTTCCTCCCCCTCGAAGAAGTCGTCGATCTCGTCGACCACTTCGGCCGCCACCATGCCGCCGACGACCCCCACGGCCAGACCCGCCGCGCCCGCGGCGACGGCCGTGCCCACGCCCACGCCGGAGCCGCGGCCATGGACGGCGAGGTGGTCGGCGTGCGGCGCGGAGTGGACGTACGCCTGCGCGCCGTACGCCTCCCGGTGCTCGGTCAACTTGCGGATCCAGCCGTCGACCTCGCTGTTCCAGTCGGGGACGGGCACGTCCTCGTGGCGCACGGTGAAGCGGGTCAGCACGTCATGGCCGGGGGTGAGCGGGCCGCCGCGCTTGTCGGCCTCCAGTACGACCTCCAGGCCGGAGGCGGTGGCGAGGAAGGTCAGCTCTATCTCGGTCACCGCGTGCGCGTACCGCGGGGGAGGGGTGAGCTCGATCTCCTGGTAGAACGGCAGCCGTTGACCCGTGCCCCCGATGCGGCCGTGCTCCAGGTCGGCGGAGCGGAAGCCGAACCCGAGCTGCCCGAGCGCCTCGAGGACCGCCTCCTGCACGGGCAGTGGACGGACGGCGAGCGGGTCGAGATCGCCCCGGTCGCGGGCGTCGGCCACCGCGAGTTCCGTGCGCACGCCCAGGACGACGCCCAGCGGCTGCCCGTACAGCTCGGTGACCGGTGTCTCCCAGGGCAGCGTGACCGTGAACGGCACACCGCGTTCCTCGTTCTCACCGAGTCGGAAGCCCCCGCCGACGACGTAGCGCTCGAACGTGACGGTGCCCTCGCTGTCGCCCTCCTCGTGCTCCACCTCGACGCGGGCCACCAGCTCCAGGCCGATCTCCTCGATCTCCACGGCCGCACCGCCGCCCCGCAGCCGGACCTGCCCCGACAGTGCCCCACCCGGCAGCACCGCGCCGCCGCCGTCGAGCATCGTGTCCACCGAGGGGCCGCCTACGCCGATCGCCCCGAGCAGCCGTTCGAACGCCATGCCGCTGTCGCTCCTTCACGCCGAACCCATTGCCTCGAACCCATTGCAGTGATCTTCCGCTGAACTCGCCGCGACGGCAAAGAAGTTCCCAAGTCACCTGTTCGAATGACGTGCGGTGGAGGGGTGACGAAACCGGCGGGGCCGGGAGCGGCCTGCAGCGCGCAGGTCGTCCCGGCCCCGCCGGTGAGGTGGCGTACAGCCGGCTGTCACGGCCGTACGTCAGGTCCGTACGTCAGGTCCGCGCGTCAGTCCGCGCAGCTCCGCGTGTCAGGCGGTCTTTCCCGCTCCGGGCAGTGGACCGTCCTGCCGGACCGCATCGGCCGTGTGTTCCGTCCGCAACTCCTTGCGCCGCTGCCGGCGGCTCGAGCGCGGCTCCTGGTCGGGCAGCCAGCCGAAGGACAGGCTGCTGCCCACGGCGCCCATCAGGAGGCCGATGACGAAGCCGCCGATGTTGGAGGTGAGCCAGGTGCCCAGGGAGAGCAGGATGGCGATGATCGAGTAGAACAGCCGCTGGGTCGGGTTGAAGATGATCAGCAGACCGCAGAGCACCATCAAGGTGGGCAGGAGGTAACCCGCCAGGCCCTGCATACCCACATGAAGGATCACCGGGAGCGGCGCCTTCATGGTCACCAGGATCTCGGCGCCGCCCAGGACCAGCAGCACGCCGCCCGCGAAGGGCCGGTGGCCTCTCCACGCCCGGAAGCGGTCCCGCCACTGGGTGAAGGTCATTACTTGCAGCCCTCGCTCGAGAAGCTCATCTTCAGTCCGGGAAGCTTGAAGACGGCGGCGGTGGCCGCGTAGTTGTGCTGGTACAGGTTCTTGATGACGACCGTGTCCGCCTGCTGGCCGTAGACACCCGCGGGGCCCTGGATCGGGACCTTGTCGAAGGTGCTGGAGTCGCGGCCGATCTCGATGTTGGTCATCTCGGCGTCGCCCGAGACGACGTCGGAGTCGATGGCGAGATTCTTCACGCTCACCGGGGTGGATCCGCCGCCGGCCTTGAGGATGAGCTGGATGCCGCCGAGGTCGACGCTCTGGCACATGTTGGTGATCTTGCCGTTCTTCACGACCGAGGTGACGACCAGGACCTGGCCGCCGGTGTCGCCCTGGTTGGGGCTGTTCTCGATCATGTTGTCCAAGCCGCCGAACTGCGCGAAGCCCTCGCCGTCGAGCCTGTCGGCGGTGACCACGAACGGCATGCCGGAGATCGCGAACTGCACGCCCAGGGCGCCCTGCGCGGTGAGGACCGCGAGCCCCGCGGCGACGAAGGTGGCGGGCACCGCCATGACGGCGGCCCGGCGCAGCCGGACCCTGCCGCGTCTCGTTGCGGAACCGCTTTCAGGGTTCTCGGGTGTGTTGTCGGCGGACGAAGTGACGTCCGGGGACGAGGCCATGTCTGCTCCCATGCGCTTAGTCATGCGGGTTGGGCTTCAGTGGCACGTTGTCCTGGCGCGGACAGCGGCTGCCGCGCACGCCCCCTCGCAACTCCCGGAAACCGCAAGGGCTTTCTGGTTACGCAGCAGTAGCCGTCGAGGAAGTTACCGATGGTTACACCACCCGGTCAAGGGAGATGTGGAAAAAGAGTGTTCATTATGTGCTGCCTGTCGGTCGAGTGCCCCGACGGCCTTCCGCATATATCTGTTGGGCCATCAACTTCGTTCAAGGGCCTTGACGTTGACTGAGCATCAGGTCTAGAACTCTCCCTGGTTCAGCCGGGATCCGTGGCGCCGGATCCGCAGCGCGACGACATGGCCGCGCTCCCGGACGCTTTTCAGCCAGTACGGGCCACTCGGTCCCGAGCTCGATCCCTTCACGGCACCGGTACGGCCGCTTTCCCCCGCGGGCCGCAACCGGTTGCCCCTCCCCGCCCGGCCCGGCCGGAGTCACTCGCCAGTGCCTCCGTCCGGTCACCGGCCGGCCGCCGTTGCCGGTCCGTCACGTACGGAGAAGGCGTCACGGGCCGGCGACGGCGGACGCCGATCAGCGTCCCCTCCTGTTGCGACAAGCGACGCGCCGGTTCACCCCCCCCACCGACCGATCCCCCCCCATGAAGCCCCACTTGAGAAAGAGGCACCCGCATGCTGCGCACCCGCTCCCTCCTCGCCCTCGCAGGTACTGTCGCCGCCCTCTCGCTCACCGCCGTCACCCCGGCCTCCGCGGCCGGCGCGGTGCTGACGACCGCCAACGGCGACGTCGCCGTCGGTGACGTCCTCAACGCCTCCCTCGCCACCGGCACGGCCGCCACGCTGTACTCCAGCGCGACCGGCACCAGCGGCGTCTCCTGTGCCGCGTCCGCGTTCAGCGCCACCGTCACCGACAACCCCACCGCGCCCGGCACCGCCACCGAATCGCTCACCTCGCACACCTTCGGCAGCTGCACCGCGAACGTCATCGGAGTGCTCGGCGTCACCAGCATCACGGTCAACAACCTGTCGTACACCACGAGCGTCGGCTCGGACGGCACCGTCACGGTGACTCCGCCGAGCGGCTCCACCATCCAGACCACGGTCGTGCTGCGCACCCTGCTGGGCAGCATCAACTGCGTCTACCAGGCGCCCAGCCTGACCGGCACGGCGAGCAACGCCGACAACAGCATCACCTTCACCGGCCAGCAGTTCACCAAGACGTCCGGCTCGTCGCTCTGCTTCGCCAACGGCTACTTCACCGCCAAGTACGCCCCGGTGACCGACGCGGGCGCGGCCGTCACCGTCAACTGAACACCGTCACCGTCACCGTCGACTGAAAACCGTCCGCGCGACTGATCGGTGATGCGCAACCGAAGGCCGTGTCGACGGAGTTCAGCGCCGACGCAGACGTACGACGAGGGCGGCACCGCCGGTGAGCAGCAACACCGTCGCGGCGCCGCCCGCCAGCATCGGCGCGGACGGCCCGGAGCCGGTCCCGGTGGTGGACGCCACCGGGGTGCTCTCCGGGCCGGCCGCGGCGGCCCGGTCGGGTGCGGCGTCGGACGCGGTCGACACCGACGGAGCGGCGGACGGTGAGCCGGGCGTCGTGCTCGCGGACGCCACTGGGGTGGCCGAAGCGGGCGCCTTCGTCGTCGGGGTCGGGCTGCTCTCCGGCTTGCTTTGTGAAACCGCTTCCGGGAACACCACGTCCGAGCAGGAGTAGTACGTGTCCGGCGTGCTGCTGTTCTGCCAGATCGTGTAGAGCATCTGACGTCCCGTCCGGTCGGCGGGCAGCTTCGCCGTGAGGTGGTAGGCGCCCTTCGTCAGCGCCGGGTCCTTGATCTCGGCGAACGGATTCGTCGGCAGATCGGACCAGGTGAGCGGTTTCGACGGGTCGTACCCCGGCTTCGTCAGATACAGCTTGAACGTGCCGGTGTGCGCGATCGTCGAGGCGTACGTCATGCGCAGCGTCCCGCCCGGGGTGAGCCGGGTCGACGGCCAGTCGGCGCGGGCGAGGTCGAGTCCCTTGTACGCGGACAGGCCGCCGCTGCACAGCTGCCCGTCGGGAATGGTCTGCCGGTCACGGCCGTTCACGTTGGCCACCCGCAGGTTGTCCCACGCGGTGAACGAGGCGCCGTTGGCGTCGACGGCCGCCCGGCAGGCGGCGGTCCTCGCGTCGGCTCCGCCTTCGGGGGAGCAGGCGAACACCCGGCTGACGGGATCCGTGGGGGCGCCGTGCGCCTGAGCCGGTCCGGCGGCCCACAGGCCCAGCAGGAACGGGCTCACGGCGGCTGCCGCCAGAGCTGCGGTGCGGTGTGCGGTGGTGCGGGGCATCGGGGACGTCTCCTCGGCCTGCGCGGGAACGGTCTGTGGTGAGTACGGGAATCCGGTCCGGCGCGTTCAGTTCGCCGCCCGATGGCTGTCGAGCCGCACGGACACGATCAAATCGGGCGTGCAGTGACTGATTGTCGTCGTCGAGGGTGGGTTTTTGGCCGGATCGAGGGTTTCCCCTGTATCCGGATGACTGATCCTTTGCCTATCGTTCCTGCACAGCCGACCCACAGGTAACCCCGACGGGGTCGGTTCCCGCGCCTGGCCGGCCTTTCGCGCTGCTCTTCGACGCACCCCCCGCCGCTTCCCCGCCGAAGCGAATCGACCGCCGCTCCGCCCTGTCCGGAGACGGTTACGAAAGGCACGCCCTTGCGCACCTCACCCACCCTGAGACGAAAGCTGATATCCGTCGCCGCGGCCTCCGCGGCCCTGCTCACCGCCGCGTCGACCGCCTCGGCCGTCGCCGCCCAGGAAACCGTTTCCCAGGGTTCCGCCGTCCCCGCCGCCCAGACCGAGGCGGCGCCCGGCATCGCGGCCGAGCGCCTCATCGTCGGCTACAAGTCCGGTGCCGCCGAGGCCAGGTCGAACCCGGCCGCCGAGGCCGACGCCGCCGCCAAGGGCGAGCAGAGCGGTGAGGACGTCGACTTCCAGCGCCGTCTCGGCACCGGCGCCGCCCTGGTCGACCTGGGCGACGACCTCACGAAGGCGGACGTCGCCGACGTCGTCGCCCAATACCGGGCGGACCCGCAGGTCGCCTATGTCGTCCCGGACCGGTTGAACAAGCCGAAGGCCGACCCGAACGACACCGAGTACACCAAGCAGTGGGACCTCTTCGAGTCCACCGCCGGTATGAACGTGCCGGGCGCCTGGGCCACTTCGACGGGCACCGGTGTCACCGTCGCCGTCATCGACACCGGTTACGTCGCGCACACCGACCTCGCCGCGAACATCGTTGGCGGTTACGACTTCATCGCCGACACCGCGGTCTCCGTGGACGGCGACGGCCGCGACAGCAACCCGGCCGACCCGGGCGACTACTACGCCGCCAACGAGTGCGGCTCCGGCATCCCGGCGAGCAACTCCTCCTGGCACGGCACCCACGTGGCCGGCACCATCGCCGCCGTCACGAACAACAACAAGGGTGTCGCGGGCATCGCGTACGGCGCGAAGATCTCCCCGGTCCGGGTGCTCGGCAAGTGCGGCGGTTACGACTCCGACATCATCGACGCGATCACCTGGGCGTCCGGCGGTACCGTTTCCGGTGTTCCCGCCAACTCCAACGTCGCCAAGGTCATCAACATGAGCCTGGGCGGCGACGGGGCCTGCACCTCGGCGACCCAGAGCGCGATCACCGCCGCCGTGAACCGGGGGACGACCGTCGTGGTGGCCGCCGGCAACGAGAACGACAACGTCGCGAACCACTCGCCGGGCAACTGCAACAACGTCATCTCGGTCGCGGCGACCAACCGCACCGGCGCCAAGGCGTCCTACTCCAACTACGGTTCCCTCGTGGACATCTCGGCGCCCGGCGGCCAGACCAGCACCGGCACCGCGAACGGCATCCTGTCCACCCTGAACTCCGGGACCAAGACGGCGTCGACCGAGTCGTACGCCTACTACCAGGGCACCAGCATGGCCACCCCGCACATCGCGGGCCTGGTCGCGCTGGTCAAGTCGGCGAACTCCGCGCTGACCCCCGCGCAGATCGAGACGGCCATCAAGAACAACGCCCGTGCCCTGCCCGGCGCCTGCTCCGGCGGCTGCGGCGCGGGTCTGGCGGACGCGGCCAGGACGGTGCAGGCGGTGAACGGCTCCGGCGGCTCCACGGGGGGCACCACCTTCTCCAGCACGACCGCGCTCTCGATCCCGGACAACGGTTCCGCCGTCGAGTCCTCGATCGCCGTCAGCGGCCGCACGGGCAACGCCCCGGCCGCCCTTCAGGTCGGCGTCGACATCACCCACACCTACCGCGGCGACCTGGTGATCGACCTCGTCGCGCCCGACGGCACCGCCTACCGGCTGAAGGCGGCCAGCTCCTCGGACTTCGCCGACAACGTCAGCACCACCTACTCGGTGAACGCTTCCGGTGAGACCGCCAACGGCACCTGGAAGCTGCGCGTCCAGGACACCGCCGCGCAGGACACCGGCAAGCTCAACGGCTGGCAGCTGACCTTCTGAGGAAACGCGCTTCTCGCCGCGCGCGACGAACGGGCGGGCCGGCCGGTGTGGATGGACACCGGCCGGCCCGCCCTCTGTCTGTCTCTGTCTGTGTCGGTAAGTGCCGGTCATGGGCAACGAGTTGTCTGTGTGTTTCCAGCCGTTTCCCCGGAAAACAAACCGGTCGCCTCGCACATGAATGCCGCCCGAAAGGTGTGCTCCGCAGGGTGCCGTGGAAAGCTCGGTATGCGGTTACACGTGTCGATCGAGCGTTCCGGCATCCTGTCCTTCAAGGGCTCACAAGCGGAAACCGCACACCCCGTCTCTTTTGATTGCGGCTCGATTATGCCGCCGGTACGTTCTCTGTGGCAGGCTTCCGGTAGCGGGCCAGCGGTGGCGCACAAGTCGGGTGAGCGCAGGGGCCGTCGGCGGTCTTCACTCCCGTGGCCAATACAGTCGTACCGTGAGCTATTGTGTACGGGGGGTAAGAAAAAACGGCATGACCCGTTCGTTACCGGCCCGGGAGAGTACCAGTCGATGGCGAGGCAGTTACGCGCCGAACAGACCCGCACGACGATCATCACGGCCGCCGCCGATCTGTTCGACCGGCACGGCTACGAGTCGACAAGCCTCAGTGACATCGTCGCGCACGCCCATGTCACCAAGGGCGCCCTCTACTTCCACTTCGCGGCGAAGGAGGATCTGGCCCACGCCATCATGGAGTTGCAGTCCTCGGCCTCACGCCGGATCGCCGGCGAGATCGACGACCGGGGTTACGCCTCCCTCGAAGCCCTGATGCGCCTGACGTTCGCCCTGACGCGACTGTCGGTCGAAGGGCCGATCCCCCGGGCCGGCCTGCGGCTCGCCACGGGGGGAGTGGCGGTCCGACCACCCTTGTCGCATCCCTTCGTGGAGTTGCTGGACCTGATCTCCCGGCGGCTCGGCGGCGCTCTCAAGGAGTCCGACATCCATCCGGACGTCGACGTCGACGTCGTGGCGCACTCCCTGGTCTGCTTCTTCGTCGGCACCCGAGTCGTCGGCCGCTCCCGCGAACCCGCCGGCCGGCTGCCCCGCCGGATGGCCGAGATGTGGCACGTCCTCATCCGTGGCTTGGTACCGGTACCGCGCCGACCGCGCTATCTCAGCCTCGCGGCACGACTGGAGCGGGAGATCATGGCGGCGGTGTGAGGAGCGCGGGGACGCCTGCTCTTCGGCGCCCGGTTCTCGACGCTGACCGTGTGGCGCTCGCCGTGTGATGCTCGCCGTGTGCGCTCGGCGTCCGAGGTGAGGGGCTCGGGGCGCGCGGCCGTGGTGCGGTGACGGTCGGCCCGAGCGATGCGCCCCCGGGATACGGTGAGCCGCATGTCCGACACCCCCGCGCCGCCGGTGATCCGCGGCGACGAGCCCGGCTCGTTCCCCCACAGCGTCCTGGCCGAACGGCATCCGGCGATCATCCAGCAGGTGCGGGAGGCGTTCCCCTACGGTCCCGACATCCACCGGAGGCTGGACGCGCTGCTCGACAACTGCGCCAAGGGTGTGATCGAACCGCTCTCCGTCACCGCGCCCGACCGGGAACGGTGGCGGAGCTGGGGTCTGGACGCGTACGCCGGCCGCTCCTGGTTCGACGTGCCCTGGCTGTGGTCGGAGAGCTACTTCTACCGGCAACTCCTCGACGCCGTAGGTTACTTCGGGCCGGGCGCCTGGCAGGGCATCGACCCGTTCCGCCCCTTCAAGCTCGCCGAGCTCGACGCGCCCGAGACCGACGAGGAGTTGACCGCGCTCGACACCCTCGAGGACCGACCGGTCGACGAGCGGGCCCGCGCGCTCCTGCACGGATCCCTCTGGGGCAACCGCGCCGATCTCGGGTTCCGGCTGTCCGACGTCGAGGCGGAGAAGCGGGCCGCGGTGCCGGGGCTGGTCGCCGACGACAGCGAGACGCTGTGGTCGCTGCTGCCGGACACTTCGGCGGACACAGGCACGGAAAACGGTTCCAGCAACAGGACGAGCATCGCTAGGGGCGCCGGCAGCACCGGCACCCTGTGTCTGGTCGCCGACAACGCGGGACGGGAGCTGATCCCCGATCTCCTCCTGGCCGCCCATCTGCTCGCGCACGGGCGGTGCGGCCGCGTCGTCCTGCACGTCAAGCCGTACCCCTACTACGTCTCCGACGCCACCACGGCCGATGTCGTCGACGCGCTCAGGAAGCTGACGGCCGCGCGGGGTTCGGCCGGCGACCACGGTCGGCGACTCTGGGCGGCCATGGCCGACGGCACCCTCACGGTGCGCGCCCATCCGTTCTCCGCCGCTCCGCTGCCCTACGCCGCGATGCCGGAGGACCTGCGGGCCGAGTTCGCGGCGGCCTCCCTGACGATCGTGAAGGGCGACCTCAACTACCGTCGTCTGGTGGGCGACAGCCGGTGGGCCCCGACCACCCCGTTCGCCGACGTCACCGCCTACTTCCCCGGCCCGGTCGCGGCCCTGCGCACCCTGAAGTCCGACGTGATCACCGGCCTGGACGCCGACACCGAGGCGGCCCTGGTCGCCGCCGAGGGGCAGCGCTGGCGCACCGGGGGAACGCACGCGCTGATCCAGGTACGGGCGTGACGTTCGCCGGGTGACCGAACGCAGACGCCTTCGCGGACGGCGAGGCCGGCCGGGCGGTAAAGGGCGCCGAACCGCCCGGCGAACGCGGTCGAAGTGCCAACCAAGCGCCGAACGAACCGCCGCCCGAAGCCCCGGCCGGAGCGCCGAACGAACGGTCGCCCGGAGCGGGCCCGCGTGCACGGCGCCGCCCGACGACGATCGGGCACGCGGCGCGAGGGCCGCGCCGACGGATACGCCAAGTCCGGTGCGGTGCACGGCTTCCCGCCCGATTCACGCGATGGTGTGATCATGTGCCGCCCCGTGGATGACCGTGCGGACCCCCGGGTAGGGCCCGGCCATGACGCAACCGTTCGAACTCCCGCACTTCTACATGCCGCACCCCGCGCGCCTGAACCCGCACGTCGAGGAGGCGCGGACCCACTCGACGCAGTGGGCGCGCGACATGGGCATGCTGGAGGGGTCCGGGATCTGGGAGCAGGCCGACCTGGAGGCGCACGACTACGGCCTGCTCTGCGCCTACACCCACCCCGACTGCGACGGTCCCGCGCTGTCGTTGATCACCGACTGGTACGTGTGGGTGTTCTTCTTCGACGATCACTTCCTCGACATGTTCAAGCGCACCCCGGACCGGGCCGCCGGCAAGGCGCACCTGGACCGGCTGCCGCTGTTCATGCCGCTGGACCTGTCGACTCCCGTGCCCGAGCCGCGGAACCCGGTCGAGGCGGGCCTCGCCGACCTGTGGACGCGCACGGTGCCGGCCATGTCGCAGGACTGGCGACGCCGATTCGCCGTGGCGACGGAGCACCTGCTCAACGAGTCGATGTGGGAGCTGTCCAACATCAACGAGGGGCGGATCGCCAACCCCGTCGAGTACATCGAGATGCGGCGCAAGGTGGGCGGAGCGCCCTGGTCGGCGGGGCTCGTGGAGTACGCGACCGCCGAGGTCCCGGCCGCCGTCGCCGGGTCGAGGCCGCTCAGGGTGCTGATGGAGACCTTCTCCGACGCCGTGCACCTGCGCAACGACCTGTTCTCCTACCAGCGCGAGGTGGAGGACGAGGGCGAGAACAGCAACGGCGTGCTCGTGCTGGAGACGTTCTTCGGCTGCACCACCCAGGAGGCCGCCGACACCGTCAACGACATCCTCACCTCCCGCCTGCACCAGTTCGAGCACACCGCGTTCACCGAAGTGCCCGCGGTGGCCCTGGAGAAGGGCCTCACGCCCGACGAGGTCCTCGCGGTCGCCGCCTACACCAAGGGCCTGCAGGACTGGCAGTCCGGCGGCCATGAATGGCACATGCGCTCCAGCCGCTACATGAACAAGGGCGCCACCTCCGAGGCGCCCTGGCAGAAGCTGACCGGCCCCGGCGCCTCCGCCGCCGACGTCGGCGCGCTGCTCGCCTCGGCCGCCGCCGAGCGTTTGCGGGCGTACGCGCACGTGCCGCACCAGAAGGTCGGCCCGTCGCTGCTGCCCGACTTCCACATGCCCTTCCCGGTGGAGCTGAGCCCGCACCTGGAGGCGTGCCGCCCGCGCCTGACGACCTGGATGCACCGGATGGGCATGCTCGAGGAGGGCGTCTGGGACGAGGACAAACTCGCCGCCTACGACCTTCCGTTGTGCTCGGCCGGTCTCGACCCGGACGCCACCGCGGACGAACTCGACCTCAGCGCCGCGTGGCTCGCCTGGGGAACCTACGGCGACGACTACTACCCGCTCGTCTTCGGCAACCGTCGCGACCTGGCCGCCGCCCGCCTGACCACGGGCCGGCTGTCCGCCTGCATGCCCGTCGACGGCGAGGAGGCGCCCGTCGTCCCCGTCAACGGCATGGAGCGCGGTCTGATCGACCTGTGGGCGCGCACCACCGCGGACATGACCCCCGACCAGCGGCGCACCCTGCGCGAAGCGGTCGACGTCATGACCGAGAGCTGGGTGTGGGAGTTGTCCAACCATCTCCAGAACCGTGTCCCCGACCCGGTCGACTACCTGGAGATGCGCCGCGCCACCTTCGGCTCCGACCTCACGCTGAGCCTGTGCCGCATGGGCCAGGGCCCGGCCGTCCCGCCGGAGGTCTACCGCAGCGGCGTCGTCCGCTCGCTGGAGAACGCCGCCGTGGACTACGCGTGCCTCACCAACGACGTCTTCTCGTACCAGAAGGAGATCGAGTACGAGGGCGAGATGCACAACGCGATCCTCGTCGTGCAGAACTTCTTCGGCTGCGACTACCCGACCGCGCTCGGCATCGTCCATGACCTGATGACCCAGCGCATGCAGCAGTTCGAGCATGTCGTCGCGCACGAACTGCCGGTCCTCTACGACGACTTCGACCTCTCGCCCGAGGCGCGCGAGGCGATGGGGCACTACGTCGCGGACCTGCAGAACTGGCTGGCCGGCATCCTGCACTGGCACCGCGAGGTCGACCGCTACAAGTCCACGTACCTGGCCCGCCGTACCCACGGCTTCCTGCCGGACTTCGCGCCGCCGACGCCCCTGTCACAGCTGTCGGTCTCCGCGCTCTCCTACAGCTGACGCTCCTTGCGGGAGGCGTGCTCGACCGCGGCTCGCGCCAGTGCCCGCACGATCGGGTGCGGGCGCGAGCCGTCGCCGGACAGCTCCGGCTGGAAGAGGGAGGCGAGGAAGAAGGGATGGCCCGGCAGCTCGGCGATCCGGACCTGGCCCTCCTCGTCGTGGCCGGAGAAGCGCAGGCCGTGGGCGCGCAGGGTGTCGAGGTGGCGGGAGGGGCCGTACGCGCAGAAGTAGCGCTCGACCGTGCGCTCCGAGCCCATCACGGACTGGGCGAGTGATCCCGGCTCGATCGTCACGACCCCCTCGTGGCCCACGAGCGAACAGGCCAGGGGCTCGATGAGCAGGTCGTCCGCCTCGGGGTCGTTCTCGGCGTGCGCGGCTCGCGACAGTCCGCAGACGTCGCGGGCGTACTCCAGGAGGGCGTGCTGGAAGCCGCCGCAGGTGCCGAGGAACGGGATGCCCTCCTCGCGCGCCGTGCGGATCGCGGACAGGACGCCCGCCTCGCTGCGGTAGGGGCTGCCCGGCACCACCCACACCGCGTCGAATCCACGCACCGCGCCCTCGGCCTCCGCCTCCTCGGAGGGGATCCAGTAGGCGTCCAGGACGAGCCGGTCCCGGGCGGCGAGAGCGTCCACCAGGAGCGGGATACGAGTGTGCGAGACGACGTTCGGGGAGCGGTCGCCGACCAGGGCGACCTTGGCGATCTGAGCTGTGGTGTCGGTCATGCCGTTCATCCTGGGGGCGTCCCGGACTTCACGTCCAACGATGATCCCTGCACTGTCGATAAGCAGAACTGATGCGGTCTGCGACCCTGGGCGCATGGACCCGCATCTGCTGCGCACCTACGTCACCGTCGCGCGCCTCGCCTCGTTCTCCGAGGCCGCCCGGGAACTCGGCTACACCCAGTCCGCCGTCTCCCAGCACATCGCGGCCCTCGAACAGGACCTGGGTGCGCCGCTGCTCACCCGCCGGCCCGTCCTCCCCACCAGCGTGGGCGAGCGGCTGCTCGAACACGCGGGGCCGCTGCTGTTGCGCCTGGACGCGGCTCGCGCGGACGTCGTCCGGATCGCCTCGGCGCCCTCGCACGGGCTGACCCTGGCCGGTTCGCCGACCGCCCTCGGCCCGGCCGTCCTCGCCGCACTCCCGCCCGCCGGTGTGACGCTGCGGGTGCTCGGCCGTGACGCCGTCTGTACCGCCGTCGCCGACGGCACGGCCGACGTGGGCCTCGTCGACGGTCTGGCCGCGCCCAGCGACCCGCTCCGGCTGCCCGACGTCGCGCCGCTGACCACGTACGGCGTCGGCGAGGAGCCGGTCCGCGTCCTGCTGCCCACCGGTCACCCGCTGGCCCGGCGCAGCGGGCTGCGCCTCGGCGACCTCGCCGACGCGCGCTGGCTGGACGCCCCCGACGCCGGGCTGCCGTTGCCCCAGCTGAGGGCCGCGAACGGCGGCCACGGCTTCCGGCCCGCCCTGCGCTACGACGGCGCCGACCTCCGCGTCCTGACCGCCCTGGTGGCCGCCGGCCACGGCCTCACCCTGCTGCCCCGCGCGGTGGCGGCCGATGTGCCGGGCACGGCCGCCGTCCCGGTCACCGGCCCCCGGGTCGTGCACCGGGTCGAACTCGTGTACGCGGGTGCGCCGTCGGGCGCGGCGCGGACGCTGGTGGAGTCGCTGTCCACCCGCCCGTGACCTGCGCCGCGGCCGACGCGTACCGCTCCTGAACCTGGGTCAGTCTCACTCGTTCGTGGCTCGTGGGGCGCCGGTGCGCCGGGTAGAGCATCAGCCGGAGGCGATCCATGGAACAGACAGCGTTGCGTCCCAAGCCCATGCCCGGTTCCGAGCCCGGCGGCGGTGCCGGGCCGGGCGGCGGCGTCGGGCCGGGCGGTCAGGGTCGGCGCCCGCATGCCGCGCGCCGCCGCGGCCGACGGCTGACGACCCTGCTGTTCGGCCTGTTCGCCGGCACCGTCCTGGTCCTGTCCGGCGTCGGGCTCGGCACCGTGGGGGCGACCGTGATCGGCATGAGCAGACTGGCCGAGCTCCAGCGGCAGGCGGGGCCGGGCGTGCCGGGCCCGGCGGGCGTCGTGTCCGCCCCGGGCCGGCCGAGCCCGGCCACACCGGACGGTCCGTCCGGGTCGGCCACCGCGCCACGGCGCGCACCGGATGCCACCCTGGGCCTGGAGGCCGTGGACGCGGAGCGGGCCGGCGCCGAGATCGTCGCCGTCCACATCCCCGGCCCCGGCTACACGTCGGGCCTGGTCCGCGGCGACGTCCTGCTGAAGTTCGGCGATACCGGGATCGGCTCGGCGACGGACCTCGCCCGGGCGGTCGACGAGGCCCGCCCCGGCAAGAGGATCCAGCTGACGGTGCGTCATCGCGGCGGCGGATACGGGCGGTTGACGGTGATCCCCGGCGTCGTCACATGAACGGCGCTCGGCGCGGCCGCCCGCACCGCCCGGCCGCCGGCGCCCAGCCGTCGCCACCACCGGGGCGCAACGCCGGTCAGGTCGCGGGCCCCGCCACGTCACTGTGAGCGCCTGCCGACCTTCCTCCTGACCTTCCCGGGCGCCCGCACCCTCGTCGCCGCCTCACCCGGGCCGAGCACCCTGTGCCTCCTCGGCCTGCGCAGGGCTCTGGACGGCCGGCCCGGGGCCGGTCACCCGCCCGACCCGCCCGAAAGCATCGTCAACCGGCTCGCGCGACCCCCGCCGGGCGGGCAGGATGCTGCCCGTGGTCATCACGCCAGCATCACCACGTCCGTCACACGTCAGTCGCCACGTCCCCTCTGGGAGGCCCGGATGACCGGCACCGCCCCCGCGCCCTTCACTGCCGACGACTACCGGGCCCGCATGGAGCGGGCCGCGCGCCAGGCCGCCGACGCCGGACTCGCCGGGCTGCTCGTGGCGCCCGGACCCGACCTCGTATGGCTCACCGGCTACGCGCCCACCGCCGTCACCGAACGGCTCACCCTGCTCGTCCTCGCCCCCGGCCGGGACCCCGTCCTCGTCGTGCCGACGTTGGAGGCCCCCGACGCCGCGAAGGCGGTCGGCGCCCCCGCCCTCGGCCTGCGGGACTGGACCGACGGCCAGGACCCCTACACGGCCACCGCCGCCCTCCTCGACACGGGCGGCCGGTTCGGGATCAGCGACAACGCCTGGGCGATGCACCTGCTGGGCCTCCAGAAGGCCCTGCCCGCCACCTCCTACGCCTCGCTCACCGAGGCCCTGCCGATGCTGCGCGCCGTCAAGGACGCGGCGGAGCTGGAGCTGATGGCGGCCGCGGGAGCGGCCGCGGACGCCACGTTCGAGGAGATCCGCACGGTTCGCTTCGGCGGGCGCCGGGAGACGGAGGTCGGCGCCGACCTCGCCGCACTGCTGCGCCGGTACGGGCACTCCCAGGTCGACTTCACCATCGTCGCCTCCGGGCCGAACGGCGCCAACCCGCACCACGAGGTCGGCGACCGGGTCATCGAACACGGTGACATGGTCGTCCTGGACTTCGGCGGCCTCAAGGACGGTTACGGCTCCGACACCTCCCGCACCGTGCACGTCGGCGAACCCACCGACGAGGAACGCCGGGTCCACGACCTCGTGCGCGAGGCCCAGGAGGCGGGTTTCAGGGCGGTCCGGCCGGGCGTCGCCTGCCAGGAGGTCGACCGGGCCGCCCGCGCGGTCATCGCCGACGCCGGCTACGGCGAGTACTTCATCCACCGCACCGGCCACGGCATCGGCGTCACCACCCACGAGCCGCCGTACATGATCGAGGGCGAGGAGCGGCCCCTCGTGCCCGGCATGTGCTTCTCCGTGGAGCCCGGGGTGTACCTGCCGGGCCGGTTCGGCGTGCGCATCGAGGACATCGTCACCGTCACCGAGGACGGCGGCCGCCGTCTCAACGACACCACCCGTGAGCTGGTCATAGTGGACTGACCCGCCTCCAGGAGTCCCGGCATCCCACCCGAACGGCAACGGCGCGACCATGACCCAGGCACCGACACCCACCGCGGACACCGTCCGCCGACTGGTCCGCGCGCTCCTCGACGAGGGCGGCGCGGGCGGCTCCGGACCGGAGGTACGGCCCGTCGCCGAGGGCGGCACGCCCTCCACCTGGTGGGTCGGCGCCCGCCATGTGCTGCGCCTCGCCACCGACCGCGAGACGACCCTGCGCCGCCGCCGCGAACTGCGGCTGCGCGACCTCGTCCGCCCGCACGTCCCGGTCGCCGTGCCCACCAGCGTCGCGCACGGCGAGTGGTCGCCCGGGCTGGCGTACACCCTCGACACCAAGCTGCCCGGCGGCACCGCCGAGGAGCACGACGTGTCGGCCGTCGGCGAGGCCGACCTCGCCGGACTGCTCCGAGGGCTGCGCGAGGTGCCGCCCCGGCAGGCCGAGGCGCTCGGCGTGCCGCGCACCGCCCCGCGCTCCCTGGAGGCGCTGCGCCGGATGGCCGTGGCCGCCGCCGAGCGCCTCGCCCGCGCCGACGAGTTCGACCCGGCCCGCCTGCATCAGCTCACCTCGCCCGGCGCGGCCCAGCTGGCCGCCCAGCCCGGCACCGCCGTCCTCGTCCACCACGCCCTGCGGGGCGAGCACCTCGTGGTGAGCGCGGACGGCCGGGTGCGCGGCGTCCTCGACTGGACCGGCGCGATCCTCGGGGATCCCGCCGAGGACATCGCCGGGCTCGCCCTCGCCGTCGGATCCGGCGCCGCCGTCCGGGCCGCCACCCTCGCCGGTTACGGACCCCGCCCCTGCCTGCGCGGCCTGTGGCTCGCCCGCTGCGACACCGTCGTCCGCCTCGCGCAGCGCCTCGACGGCCGCACCACCGGCCCGCACGACGCCGAAGCGCTCACCCTCCCGCGGGTCCGGCTGGGACGCGCCTGGGAGGCGATCCTGCTGGAGCGGGTGACGGAGCTGCGCGAGGAGGGGGAGAGCGGCGCGGCCGACGAGAAGGGCTGAGGGCAGGGGACGGAGGACAGGGCAGGAGGCGACGGAGACCGCGCGCCGCCCCTGCCCCTCCGCCGGGGGTTCCTCAGTCCTGCCGCAGCACCACACACGACTCGCCGGGCACATGCAGCAGCCCGTCCCGGCCCGGTACGTCCACCGGGTCCCAGGTGGCGAGTACGCGGGCCGGGCGCGGGCCCAGGGGGATCGCGGCCGGCTCCTTGCCGAGGTTGACGGCCACCCGGACGTCGCCGCGCCGGAACGCCAGCCAGCGGGCCGGCGCGTCGTAGGCGACCTTGATGTCGGCCAGATCCGGATCGGTGAGGTCCGCGGTCGCGTGCCGCAGCGCGATCAGCTCGCGGTACCAGGCCAGCACGCGCGCGTGGGGCTCGCGTTCCGGCTCGGACCAGTCCAGGCACGAGCGCTCGCGCGTCGCCGGGTCCTGCGGGTCGGGCACGTCCTCCTCGGCCCAGCCGTGCGCCGCGAACTCCCGCCGCCTGCCCCGCCGTACGGCCTCGGCGAGCTCCGGGTCGGTGTGGTCGGTGAAGTACTGCCAGGGCGTGCCCGCCGCCCACTCCTCGCCCATGAAGAGCATCGGCGTGAACGGCGCGGTCAACGTCAACGCCGCCGCGCAGGCCAGCAGGCCGGGGGACAGGGACGCCGAGAGACGGTCGCCCTGGGCGCGGTTGCCGACCTGGTCGTGGGTCTGTCCGTACCCGAGGAGCCGGTGCGCGGGCAGACGGGTGCGGTCCAGCGGGCGGCCGTGGCGCCGGCCACGGAAGCCGGAGTACGTGCCGTCGTGGAAGAAGCCGCCGGTGAGGGTCTTGGCGAGCGCGGCGAACGGGGCGTGCGCGAAGTCGGCGTAGTAGCCCTGGGACTCACCGGTGAGCGCGGTGTGCAGGGCATGGTGGAAGTCGTCGTTCCACTGCGCGTGCAGGCCCAGACCGCCCGCCCGGCGGGGCGTGATCAGGCGCGGGTCGTTCAGGTCGGACTCGGCGATCAGGAACAGCGGCCGGCCGGTCTCCGCGGCGAGGGCGTCCACCGCCGTCGACAGCTCCTCCAGGAAGTGGCACGCGCGCGTGTCCGCCAGCGCGTGCACGGCGTCCAGCCGCAGTCCGTCGAGCCGGTAGTCGCGCAGCCAGGCCAGCGCGCTGCCCAGCAGGTAGGAGCGCACCTCGTCCGAGCCGGGCGCGTCCAGATTGATGGCGGCGCCCCACGGCGTGTGGTGGGTCTCCGTGAAGTACGGGCCGAACTCGGGCAGGTAGTTGCCGGACGGGCCCAGGTGGTTGTGCACCACGTCCAGGACGACGCCCAGCCCGAGCGCGTGGGCCCGGTCGACGAACCGCTTCAGCGCCTCGGGACCGCCGTACGGCTCGTGCACCGCCCACGGCGACACCCCGTCGTACCCCCAGCCGTGCCGGCCGGGGAACGCGCACAACGGCATCAACTCGACGTGGGTGACGCCGAGTTCGGCGAGGTGTCCCAGTCGCTCCGCGGCCGCGTCCAGGGTGCCCTCGGGGGTGTAGGTGCCCACGTGCAGCTCGTACAGGACCGCGCCCGGCAGCGGGCGCCCGGACCACTCCGTACGCCACGTGTGGCGGGTCTGGTCGACGACCGCGCTCAGCCCGTCCGGGCCGTCCGGCTGACGGCGGGAGCGGGGATCGGGGCGGACGGGTCCGTCGTCCACCGCGAACCCGTACCGCGTGCCGTCGACGGCCTCGGCTTCGCCCGTCCACCACCCCGCCCGCTCCTGATCGCGCTCCAACGCGCGGGTGACGCCGTCGCACTGGAGCGTCACACGTTCGGCCTGCGGTGCCCACACCTCGAACTGCACGGACGGTTCCCCTTCGTCTGCTCACCGTGATGTAGCCCGTTCGCGTCCATCGTGCTCCACCCGAGATCAATCCGCTTTTGGAACACTCCCATTGCCGGTACGCGCGCGTGCCGGGCGTTTCGCGTCTTCTGGACACCCGGGGCCCGCTGACCGACAATCACGAGCGTGACGTCGTCCTTCGAGTTCAACACGTACCCCGCGCGGCTGTCCGACGTGGAGCGCGACCAGGCGCTGAAGGTGCTGCGTGACGGCGTCGCCATGGGGCGACTGTCGCACGACACGTTCATCCGGCGCATGGAGCTGGCTCTTGTCGCGCGCCGCTCCGACGAGCTCGCCGTCCTCACCGCCGACCTGCCCCGGGAGAACCGCCTCTCGCGGGCCGTCTTCGGTACCGTCGAGGCGGTCTCCGGCTTCACCGTCCGGCTGCGCAGGGCCTGGCAGGCCGAGCGGCTGCCCAAGCTGCTGCTGCCGCACCCCGGCACCGAGAGCGCGCTGCGCATCGGCCGCGACCCCGTGAGCGGCCTCAGGCTGACCCACGAGAGCGTCTCGCGCGTGCACGCCGAACTCAGCCGCCGGGGCGGGATGTGGGTGCTGCGCGACCTCGGCTCCACCAACGGCACCACGGTCAACGGACGTCGTGTCATCGGCGCGGCCGTGGTCCGCGAGGGCGACCAGGTCGCCTTCGGCCGCATGGCCTTCCGCCTCTCGGCGAACTGAGCCCCGCGACCGCCCCGCCGACCGGCTCGCGTGGCCCACGACCATGCTCCGCCGGCCCGTCCGGGATCGGCGTTGCAGCCCGAGCCGCCGCCTCGCCACCCCGCCGGGCTCGCTCGGCCCGTCGGTTCGCATACGGCCCGTCGAACCGTGGCGTCCCGGCGGACCGACGGGACCCTCGAGCTCGCTCGAATCGTCCTAGTCCGCTCAAGTCCGCACGCTTACCGCGGTGTTGACGAACCCCCGGCCCATGACTCACTGTGCGTACACCAGACACGCCAGGTGAACCGACGGCGCCGCCTTGTGGGAGGTGTGCCCTGCCGCCCCTCCTCCGCTACCCGACCGTGGACGAACTCGCGGCCCGCGCGGCCGCGCTCGCCGTCCGTGGTTCCGGGGACGTCCGGCTGCGCCGCGTCGGGGTCTCGCGCGCGGGCTCGCCGCTGTGGCTGCTGTCCGTCGGCCGGGGCTCCCGCCAGGCCCTCGTCGTCGCCGGACCGCACGCCAACGAGCCCGTCGGCGGCGCCACCGTCCTGCGGCTGGCCGAACGCGTCCTCGCCGACCCGCGGCTCACCGTCGGCGCCGACGCCACCTGGAACCTGCTGCTCTGCCTCGACCCCGACGGTCTGCGCCGCAACGAGAGGTGGCTGACCGGCCCGTACAGCCTCGGCCGCTACTTCCGTCACTTCTTCCGGCCCGGCTTCCTGGAGCAGCCCGAGTGGCTGCCCGACGGCGCGGCCGCCGCCGCGCTGCCGGAGACCCGTGCGCTGCTCCGTCTCCAGGACGAACTGAAACCCTTCCTCCAGTGCTCGCTGCACGGCGTCGACGTCGGCGGCGCCTTCGTGGAACTCACCCGCGACCTGCCCGGACTCTCCCGGCGCGTCGCCCACGCCGCCGCCCGGCTCGGCATCCCCCGCGAACTCGGGCCCTACGACACCCTGTACTGGCCGCGCCTGGGACCCGCCGTCTACCGGATCCCGCCACCGCGGCCGCGTGATCTGGCCGCCGCCATCACCGAGGCCGCCGTCGAGTCGACCTGGTACCACCCGCACCGGCACGGCACGGTGACCGCGGTCGTCGAGGCGCCCATGTGGGGCGTCGCCACCGTCGAGGACGGCTCCCCGCCCGCCGACCGGGACGCGGTACTGCGTGCCGTCAGCTCTGCCCTGCGCCATGACGCGCAGTTGCTGGAACGTATCCTCGCGCGGGTGCGGCCCCACCTCGCCGGCACCCCCGACACGGCCCGTCTGCTCGCTCCGGTCGACGACTATTTACTGGTCTGCCCCGGTCTCGCGGACGCCTGGGACCCCGCCACCGCCGACCCCGCCCGCCCGCTGCCCCCGCTCAGCACCGCCCATCTGACCGCGCTGCGCATCGCCGGCCGCCGGATCGCCGTCCGGACGGCGGGACTGCTGCACCAGCTCGTCACCGGCGCCGGACGTGACCCCGCGGGCGCGCTGCCGGAGCTGGACGGGCTCATCGACGCGTGGTGCGCCGGGTACGAGGAGTGCGGGGCGCGCTGGATTCCCGTCGCGCGCCAGGCGGAGTATCAGGCGCGGGTCGTGTTCGCCGCGTTCGAGCTGGCCGGCCGCCGAGCCGCCGAGTCCGCCGGTGCCCGTTCGGGTGAGTCGGACTGGGGTACACGGCCGGCCGTGCCGATGCATCGGGAATGACGTACTTCCTCACCTGTCTCCGGTCGGCGAAAGCCGTACGGCGCGCGCTCCCGGCCGCGGCCGCCCTCCTTCTCGCCGCCGGCGCCACCCCGGCCCTGGCGGCCTCCCACGACGCCCTCCCCGGCAACTGGCTCCAGCTCACCGTCACCCGCGGCGACGCCCGCTCCAGCGACACCCGAGGCACCCTGCTGCTGTGCGACCCGCCCCAGGGTCACTCCCGCGCCGCGGAGGCCTGCGACGTCCTGGCGAAGGCCGACGGGGACGTCGACGCCCTCACGTCCGACGGCAGCCGCATCTGCCCGCTCGTGTACGCGCCGGTGACGGTCCGCGCGCAGGGGCAGTGGAACGGGCGCCCGGTCGACTACGAGCGCACCTTCGGCAACGACTGCGAGCGGGAGGCGCTGACGGGAGCCGTGTTCGCCCTGGACGACCAGGAGGTGCCCGAGGTCTGACCCGGCCAGGTCGGCTGCGGGCACGCGCGGGCGCCCGCGCGTGCCCGCAGCCACCGCCCCGCCCCTCACGCCGCCCGTTCGCGCGCGTGCAGGGCCGCCGCGACGACCGTCCGGGACTGGTGCTCGACCTGGTGCTCCAAGGGCACCCAGCGGGCCCGGAAGCGATAGGCGAACGCGTCGCTCCAGGTCTCGACGAGCTGTTCCAGACGCGGTGCGGCGTGGTCGTCGCTCTCCTGGAGGACCCGCCACAGCATCGCGGCCGCCCGCAGCGGCAGCCGCCGGGCGAAGGCGTCCACACTGCCGACGTACGCCATCGTCGTGTCGGCGGGCGGGGTGTCCGTCCAGTCCGCGGCCAGCCCCGGCACCAGCTCCAGCGCCCACTTGGCCGCCCGCAGCAGGGGCCCGTCGACGCCCTCCAGCCGCGGCAGCGCCTCGACGAGCACCCGCTCCACCTCCGTGGTGTCCCGCAGCAGCCGCTGCGCCAGCCGCCGTATCGCCGCGGCCGGGGCGGGATGCGGGGCGGGGTCGTCCACCATGTCGCTCGCCCACATCGGCACCTCCACCACCGCGGTCAGACCGCCGTAGCGATGGGCGTGGTACCAGGTGCTGTGCCGAGCGTCGTCCGGCATGCTCGGGTACGCCGCCTCCGCCCCGGCGGCCGGCATCACGTGCACGCCGGGCCCGGACGCGGGCCAGCCCGCCGCGTCCGAGGCGCCCGTCTCCACCGGGATGTGCAACTGGGCCGCGGACTTCACGAACGGCTCGGCGAGACCCGGGATGTCCTTGGTCAGCTGCACCCAGCTGCCGCCCAGATCGGTGCCGTGCAGCGTCACCTGGAGGTAGGGCCGCAGCTCGTCGATGACCCGGGTCAGCGCGCGCGTCTCGGGCGGCAGCCGGTCCGGCGGCAGCACGGCGGGGGACCACTCCGGCTGTTCCGGACCGGCGGGCCGGAAGAAGCCGAGGTGGTACTCCAGCAGGCTGCGCGGAGCCGGCGTCACATGCAGGCTCGCCCCGTCGGGGTCCGCGCACAGCAGGAAGTGCCAGGACGTTCCGTCCCGCAACTCCCTTTCCTGGACGACCCGTTCGGCGAGCGCCAGCAGCGTCGAGCCCCCGGTCGGCTCGTTGGCGTGGGCGCCCGCGACGACGAGCACGGCCCGCCGGGCGCGCCCCACGGACAGCAGATGCAGGGGCCGGCCCGCACGGGAGACGCCCACCTGTCGTAGCGCGCACATTCCGGGCTGGTGAGCGGCCAGCGCCCGGACAGCAGAAGTCAGTTCGGCCACCGTGGGGTAGCGCAGCTCCGGCAGGAGACTCACCCCCGTATTGGTCCGCCCGGCCTTCGCATCCGCAGTACCCCATGGTCTCTGGGAACTGTCAAGAACGCCTGGGGGGAGGCTCCAGGGGGCGCTCGGATGCGCGCGCCGGCGGTGGGTACGACCGTGCCGTCCTCACTCCTCGTGCTCCCTCCCGGCTCCGGCAGGCCTCGCGGGCGGGGCCGGGGGCCGGGGGACCCGAGCGAGGAGCGGGACGTTCGTCGCCTCCTCGAAGTCGAGGTGGATGTGCAACTCCCGTGACGTGAAGCCCAGTTCGGTATGGAAGCGCTCGGGGTCGGCGATGGCGACGCCCGCCGGCAGGGTCACCGGTTCGTAGGAGATCGCCCCCGCGCCCTCACTCCGCCCGCTCCAGCAGCGCCACCGGCAACTGCTCGAACAGGTCCGCCACGCGCGCGTGGCCCGTGAACTCCCGCTCGGGAGCCAGGACGTCGACCCACGTCCCCGGGGGCAGCGCCAGCCGGGTCTCGCGCCAGCCGCCCCCCTCCGCCAGCCGCAGCGACAGCCGCGTCACGGCCGTCACCACCCGGCCCGAGCGCGCGAACGCCAGACAGTGGGCCGCGGCCGCTCCCTCGGCGGGCAACGGCTCGTACGCCGCCAACTCCCCGAAGACCTCCGGCCGCCGCCGGCGCAGCCGCAGCGCGGCGGCGGTCACCGCGCCCTTGACACCGGTATCCTCCGGCGGGAACCGCACCGGGCGCCGGTTGTCCGGGTCCACCAGCGCCCGGTACTCGCTCTCCGTGCCCTGGTAGACGTCCGGCACCCCGGGCATCGTCAGATGCACCAGCGCCGTACCGAGCACGTTCGCACGGATGTGCGGCTCCAGTGCGGCGCGCAGCGCGGCCACCCGATCGCCCGGCGCCCCGCACGGTCCGGCCGCCACGAACGCGGCCACCGCCTCCTCGTACGCCGGCTCCTGCTCCGTCCAGCTCGTGTACAGCCCCGCCTCGCGCGCGTGCTTGAGCAGCGCCTCCTGGACGCGCTCCGGGGCCGCCGGGCCGAGTCCGAAGACCGTCTGCCAGGCCGCCCACGCCAGCTGTCCGTCCGGTACGCCCTCCTCCGCTCGGGTGACCTCCGCGAGGACGTCCGCCCAGCGGCCCGGGCACTCGGTGAGCACGGCGAGCGCGGCGCGCACGTCGGCGCTGCGCTTGGTGTCGTGCGTCGTCACGACCGTCCCGGAGGCCGGCCAGTCGCGCTGCACGCGCGCGCAGTAGGCGTGGAAGCCGGCCGGGGACACCCCCGGGGCCCCCGGGTCGCCGCCCACCTCGTTCGCCGCCGCCAGCGGCACGTACCGGTAGAAGGCCGTGTCCTCCACCGACTTGGCGCGCAGGGCGGACGCCGTCTGCGCGAACCGCGCCCGGAAGTCCGCCCCCGACGCTCCCTCCCCGCCGAGCACCAGTCCCCGCACCACGTCGACGGCGCCCGCCTCCTCCGGCACGACGAACGCCTGCCGCGCCTGGGCGGCCGCCTCCTCGGTGACGACGGCGGCCGGGTCGCCCGAGGCGTACGGCCGGTACACCTCCATGCGCACGAGGAGCTCCTCCAGTGCCGTCCGCAGCGCCCAGGGCGCCCGGTCGCGCAGGCCGGCGTCGGCCGACGCGGCGCACACCCGGGTCGCCGCCCGCGTCAGCCGCTCCGTCTCGGCCGCCAGCTCGTGCGTGAGCACCTTGTACGCCGCCCGGCGCACCGTCGCCGCCCAGTCGCCGCCCCGGTCCGTCTGCGGGGCCGCGAAGCGCCGGTAGATGTCCAGCAGCTCCCCGGCCCCCTCGACGTTCGTGAAGAGGCCGTCGATGTGACGCAGGGCGTCGTAGCCGGTGGTGCCCGCCACGGGCCAGGAGTCCGGCAGCCGCTCCCCGTCGGCCAGGATCTTCTCGACCACCGTCCAGCGGCCGCCGCTCGCCGTGTGCAGCCGCTCCAGGTAGGCGTCGGGGTCGGCGAGGCCGTCGGGGTGGTCCACGCGCAGCCCGTCGACGACGCCCTCGTGCAGCAGCCGCAGGATCGTGCCGTGGGTGGCCTCGAACACCTCCGGGTCCTCCACCCGCACCCCGATGAGCTCGGAGATGCTGAAGAAGCGCCGGTAGTTCAGCTCGGTGCGGGCCAGCCGCCACCACACCGGCCGGTACCACTGGGCGTCCAGCAGCCGCGGCAGCGGCAGCCCCTCGGTGCCCTCGCGCAGCGGGAGGACGTGGTCGTGGTAGCGCAGGACGTCGCCGTCCACGCGCAGGTGGGCCAGCTCCGTCCCGACGGGGCCGCCGAGCACCGGGAGCAGCATCTGGCCGCCCTGCGCCTCCCAGTCGATGTCGAACCAGCGCGCGTACGGCGACTTCGGACCCTCCCGCAGCACCTCCCACAGGGCGTGGTTGTGACGCGGGGCCATCGCCATGTGGTTCGGCACGATGTCCACCACCAGCCCGAGCCCGTGCTCCCGCGCGGTGCCCGCCAGCGCCCGCAGCCCCTCCTCCCCGCCCAGCTCCGCCCGCACGCGCGTGGGGTCCACGACGTCGTAGCCGTGCAGGGAGCCCGGTACGGCCTCCAGGACGGGGGACAGGTGCAGATGCGAGACGCCGAGCGAGGCCAGGTACGGCACGGCGGCCGTCGCCGCCCCGAACGGGAACTCGGGCTGGAGCTGCAACCGGTAGGTCGCCGTGGGCGGCACGGGAACGGAGGCGTCACGTCGCTCAGGGGTCATGACAACCTACGTACCCGTCCCGCGGCGTTTCGTGTCACACCCCCCTCCAGGCGGGTCGCGCCCGCGCCGTCCACGGACCGGCTAGGTCGGCCGCTGCAGCACCGTCATGCTCCGGTCCACCAGGGTCAGCCGGGCCCCGGCCTGCACCTTCGGTCCCGCGCCCGGCGCCGGCGCCTCCGGGTTCCCGGTGTCCACGACCACCTGCCACTGCCGCCCGTGGTCGACCGGCACCACGAACTCCATCGGCTTGGCGGAGGCGTTGAACATCAGCAGGAAGGAGTCGTCGGTGATCCGTTCGCCGCGCGCGCCCGGCTCGGAGATCGCGTTGCCGTTGAGGAACACCGACAGCGCGGACGCCTGTGCCCGGTCCCAGTCCCGCGGCGCCATCTCCTTGCCCTCGGGAGTGAACCAGGCGATGTCCGACAGCTCGTCGTGCGTGCCCTCCACCGGCCGGCCGTGGAAGAAGCGGCGCCGCCGGAAGACGGGATGCTCCTTGCGCAGCCACACCAACGCGCGCGTGAAGTCCAGCAGCTCGCTGCCCTCCTCGGGCCACTGGACCCAGGCCAGCTCGCTGTCCTGGCAATAGGCGTTGTTGTTGCCCTTCTGGGTGCGCCCGAACTCGTCCCCGTGGCTGATCATGGGCACGCCCTGGGACAGCATCAGCGTGGCGAGGAAGTTCCGCATCTGCCGGGCCCGCAGCTCCAGGACCCCGGGATCCTCGGTCGGGCCCTCCGCGCCGCAGTTCCAGGACCGGTTGTGGCTCTCGCCGTCCCGGTTGTCCTCCCCGTTGGCCTGGTTGTGCTTGTCGTCGTAGGACACCAGGTCGTGCAGGGTGAACCCGTCGTGGCAGGTCACGAAGTTGATCGAGGCCAGCGGGCGCCGGCCGTCGTCCTGGTAGAGGTCGGAGGAGCCGGTCAGCCGGGAGGCGAACTCGCCGACCGCGCGGGGCTCGCCCCGCCACACGTCCCGCACGGTGTCGCGGTACATGCCGTTCCACTCGGTCCACAGCGGGGGGAAGTTCCCCACCTGGTAGCCGCCCTCGCCCACGTCCCACGGCTCCGCGATCAGCTTCACCTGGGACACCACCGGGTCCTGCTGGACCAGGTCGAAGAACGACGACAGCCGGTCCACCTCGTGGAACTGACGGGCCAGGGTCGCCGCGAGGTCGAACCGGAACCCGTCGACGTGCATCTCCAGCACCCAGTACCGCAACGAGTCCATGATCATCTGAAGGACGTGCGGGGACCGCATGAGCAGCGAGTTGCCGGTGCCCGTGGTGTCCATGTAGTACCGGGGGTCGTCCGTCAGCCGGTAGTACGACGCGTTGTCGATGCCCCGGAAGGACAGCGTCGGGCCCAGGTGGTTGCCCTCGGCGGTGTGGTTGTAGACCACGTCGAGGATGACCTCGATGCCCGCCTCGTGCAGCGCCCGCACCGCCGACTTGAACTCCAGGACCTGCTGACCGCGGTCGCCCCAGGAGGCGTACGCGTTGTGCGGGGCGAAGAAGCCGATCGTGTTGTAGCCCCAGTAGTTGTTCAGGCCCATGTCGACCAGCCGGTGGTCGTTGACGAACTGGTGCACCGGCATCAGCTCCAGGGCCGTCACCCCGAGTTCCGTCAGATGCTCGATGATCGCCGGGTGCGCGAGGGCCGCGTAGGTGCCGCGCAGCTCCTCCGGCAGCCCCGGGTGGCGCATCGTGAGGCCCTTCACATGGGCCTCGTAGATCACCGTGTGGTGGTACTCGGTACGCGGCCTGCGGTCGTCGCCCCAGTCGAAGTAGGGGTTGACCACGACCGACGTCATCGTGTGGGGCGCCGAGTCGAGGTCGTTGCGCCGCTCGGGGGCGTCGAAGTGGTAGCCGTACACCTCCTCGCCCCAGCGGATCGAGCCGCTGATCGCCTTCGCATAGGGGTCGAGCAGCAGCTTCGCCGAGTTGCAGCGCTGCCCGCGCGCGGGTTCGTAGGGGCCGTGCATCCGGAATCCGTACCGCTGTCCGGGCATGACGCCCGGCAGGTACGCGTGCCGGACGAACGCGTCGCTCTCGCGCAGTTCCACCGCCGTCTCCGAGCCGTCGTCGTGCAGCAGACACAGCTCTACTCGGTCCGCGGCCTCCGTGAAGACCGCGAAGTTCGTGCCGGCGCCGTCGTACGTGGCACCGAGTGGATACGCCTCTCCAGGCCATACCTGCATGGACACGACTCTTTCAGGTGTCTCGCCCCGTCGGGGGCGCCTTGGGGTCGAGTCTCCAGGAAAGTGAGGGAACCACCTGTGACTTACGCCCCTCTTACCGAACGACCAGTGCACAGGACGACAGGTGACCCACGTCCTGTGCCGAACCAGTGGGGCATACACGTACTCCCGGGCAACAGGGGGAGTAGGGGGAATTTGTGCGCACGACAGTGCGCCGCCACCTGGGCAAGGTGGTGGCGGGTACGGCCATCGCGGTGGCCGCGACGGCCGTGATGGTGGGGATCACCCTGCCGGGCACGGCGGGGGCGGACGACACAGGAGGCGGCAAGGGCGGGCAGAGCACCGGGCAGGCGGCCGGACAGCCGCAGGGGGACGCGGCGGCGGCGGTACAGCCCGGTGTCGTCGAGACGGCGCCCGCCGAGGGGACGAAGGGCGAGGGCCGCGACCCGCTGACCGACGACGAGATCGCGCGCGTCGAGAGGATCGCGCTCGACCGGCAGCGGTTCAACGCGAGCGAGGACGTGGACGGCGACCGCGGTCCGCAGCGCCTCGGCGTGGACCTCGCCGAGCCGGCGGCCGACGAGGTGGACGACCCCGACGCGCCCCGGCGCGCGGTGGTGTCGTTCTACGACTACAAGGACGACACGCTCGTCACCAGGACCGTCAACCTCGACACCGGCAAGGTCGAGGGCACCGGCACCCAGCACGGCGTTCAGCCGCCGCTCAGCGCCGCCGAGCAGACCGAGGCCGCGAGCCTGCTGATCGCCGACCCGCTCGGCGCGGGTCTGAAGGCCGACTTCAAGGACGCCACCGGCAAGGAGCTCAGCTCCCCGGAGCAGCTGCAGATCGCCGCCATGATCTACCGGGCGGTGCCGGGCGCCGAGCCCGCCGTCCTCGACAAGTGCGGGGAACACCGCTGCGTACGGCTGCTGCCGAAGGTCAAAAACGGCCCGTGGATCGACGCCCGGTCCCTGGTGATCGACCTCAGCACCCGCAAGGTCGCCCGGCTCACCGGCTGAATCCGTGGCAGGCCCACCTCCACGTCCGTTTTCCGAGGTGCTTCCCGCAGCGGGAGGCAAAGGGAGTCATGTCCTCATGCGTGTTCCGAATCTGATCGGCGGCCTCCGGCCGCAGGGCGCCGTCCGTGCCCGCCGGGGGGCGGCCGTCGGCCTCTGTGTGGCCGCGCTGGCCGCCGGCGCGGCCGCCGGAGCCGGTCCCGCCGCCGCCCAGCCGAAGGCGGCCCCCGCGGCCGCCGCCGACTGCAGCGCCGCCTACCGCATCGAACAGAAGCTCGCCACCGGCACGACCTGGCGCATGTGCTGGCGCTTCGAGGCCAAGTCCGGCCTGGTGCTGGAGAAGATCTCCTACCAGCCGCCCGGCGAGGCCAAGCCGATCAGGGTCCTCAACAGCGCCAAGATCGCCCAGATCCACGTGCCGTACGACGACGGCAAGAACGAGTACAACGACATCACCGACTACAACTTCGGCTCGGGCCTGGTCAACATGGCTCCCGCCGAGTGCCCCGGCGGGACCATCAGGACGGTGAAGGTCCCGGAGTCCTTCTCCGACAACCCGAACGTCAAGGGCCTGTGCACCACGACCCGTTCGCGCGGTCACGCCTACCGCATGCAGGCCGACACGGGCAACAAGGTCTTCCAGGCCCAGGGCAAGGACCTGATGATCTACACCGTCAACAAGGTCGGCTGGTACGAGTACATCACCGAGTGGCGCTTCTCCGACGACGGCGCGATCAACATGAACGTCGGCGCCACCGGCAGCCTCTCGCCCTTCGACTACGACGCCGGCGACGGCCGCGGCTGGCCGATAGGCAAGGGCGCCAAGTCCTACGCCACCAGCCACAGCCACAACGTCTTCTGGCGGCTCGACTTCGGTCTCGACGGCTCCTCGGCCACCAAGGTGGAGCAGTACGACTCGGTGGTCAGCCCGCCCGCGGGCGGACAGCAGGGCCCGACCAACAAGACCACCCGCACGGCCGTCACCAAGGAACTCGCGGGCGACGCCCAGAACATGCGCTGGTGGCGCGTGGTCAGCGCGACCGGCAAGAACAAGGACGGCCACGCCCGCTCCTACGAGCTCGTCCCGGGCGCCACCACCAAGTACTCGGGCCGCAAGTTCACCCAGCACGACGTGTACTTCACCCAGTACAACCAGTGCGAGCAGTACGCCAGCAACAACGTCCGCGACTGCGGCAGCCCCCTGCACGGCGTCTCCGTCGACAAGTGGGTGAACGGACAGACCCTCACCCACCCCGTGACCTGGGTGAACGTGGGCTTCCACCACATCGCCCGGGACGAGGACCAGCAGCCCATGCCGGTCCACTGGCAGGGCTTCTCGCTCGTCCCCAGGGACGTCACCGCTATGAATCCGCTCACTCCGTCCGCGCTGGCGGGACAGAACGGACAGTCGAACAGCGGTAGTTGAGAAACGACCTGTCCATCCGGCTGCACCGCCCGCCGCTCCCGGAGTACCCTTCCTTGATCGTTGGGACGGGGATGCTCGGGGGAGCGGAAGGCGGTGCGCGGGTGGGCTCGGGAGGGCTGGAGCTGCCCCCTGGTGACCAGGGTCACGAGGGGGGCTCCGCAGACGTCCCGCCCGGCACGGTGTCCCTGGCCCGGCCGATGGAGACGAACGCCATCGGACCGGAGCTGGACTGGGACGCCGAAGCCTGGCGCGAGGTACGCACCCGCGCCCAGCGGGCCGGCCGGGCCTACATCTGGCTGAACCTCGTCGAACAACGGCTGCGGGCCGTCGTGGCCGCCGTGCTGCGGCCCATCTACGAACCCGTCCACGGCGACGAGTGGGTGGTCGCCGCGGCCGGACCCGCCGGCCAGGAGTGGGTGCAGCGCGCCGTCGCCGTACGCGAAGTCAGCCGCCGCAAGGGCTACTTGCTGGACCCGGCCGACGACAACGTCATCTCCTTCCTCACGCTGCCGCAGCTGCGCGAGCTGATGGTGCAGCACTGGCCGTGCTTCGAGCCGTACTTCGACGACCGCCGGGACGTCGAACTCGCCCTGGACGAGCTGGAGGTGACCCGCAACGTCGTCTCCCGCAACCGGGCCCTGTCCGAGGCCGTCCTGGGCCAGGCCGAGCGGGCGTCCGCGCGCCTGCTGGAGATGCTCGGCACCAGCGGCGACGTGCCCTCGGCGCGCCGGCTGCCCGTCGACGCCGTCGAGGACCTCGTCGGCGACCGGTACGCGGACGTGGTCGCCGTCCACTCCGACCGGGTGCGGCTGCTGCGCCAGTTCCCCGCCGAGGACATCTTCGACGGCGCCCGCCGCCTCGACGCCATCGGCATCGGCCTCAACCTGCTCGTGCAGAACTTCTCCGGCCGCCGCCTGGTCCGCCTCGCCGAGGCCGGCTCCCGCGTCCGGCTGCTGTTCCTCAACCCGGCCTCCAGCTCGGTCAAGCGCCGCGAACGGGAGCTCGGGATGAAGCGGGGCGAGTTGAGCCGGGCGGTGGAGATGAACATCCTGCACATGCGCCGGGTCCGCGCCCGGCTGCGCGACCCGGGGGCCTTCCAGATCCAGGTGTACGACGAGACGCCCCGCTTCACCGCCTACCTGGTCGACGGCGACGGCACCGACGGCATCGCGGTGATCCAGTCCTATCTGCGGCGGATGCGCGGCATGGAGGCGCCGGTGCTGGTGCTGCGCAACGGCAACCGGGTGGTCAAGCCGGGCGAGATGGACGACGGCGGACTTTTCCCGGCATACCGCGAGGAGTTCGAGCTGGCCTGGGCGGACTCACGGCCGGTGTCCTGAATCATCCGTTTCGGCCCCTGCGTAAGCGGAACGCGATCCTCTGATTGTCAGTGGCGCATGCGAGGGTGGAGACCACTGGGGGAAGCACCACCAAGAAGGGGGGCCACCATGGCCTGGTACCGGGAGCTGCTTGTCGGCTTCGACCTGGAGACGACCGGGACGGACCCGCGCGAGGCGCGCATCGTCACGGCAGCCGTGATCGAGGTCAGGGACGGGCAGGTCCTGGGACACCGCGAATGGCTGGCGGACCCGGGCGTGGAGATCCCGGCGGACGCCGTGGCGGTGCACGGGATCACCAACGAGCGGGCCGCCGGCGAAGGCGCCCCCGCCGACCGGGTCGCGGACGCGATCGCCGACGTCCTCGCGGGCTACTGGCGCACCGGCGTCCCGGTCGTCGCCTACAACGCGGCCTTCGACCTGACCCTGCTCTCCGCCGAGCTGCGACGCCACGGACTGCCCTCCCTGCGCGACCGGCTGGGCGGCCAGGACCCGGCGCCGGTCGTCGACCCGTACACCATCGACCGCTCGGTCGACCGCTACCGGCGCGGCAAGCGCAACCTCGAAGCGGTCTGCGCCGAGTACGGCGTCCTCCTGGACTCCGCGCACGACGCCTCCGCCGACGCCCTCGCGGCCGCCCGCCTCGCCTGTGCGATAGCCGGCCGCCACCCCAAGGTCGCGGCCCTCGGCCCGGCGGAGCTGCACCGCCGCCAGATCGAGTGGTACGCCGAGTGGGCGGCGGACTTCCAGAGCTTCCTGCGTCGCAAGGGGGACGCGGACGCGGTGATCGACGGCGCCTGGCCGGTCCGGGAGCCGGCGGAGAAGACCGTCTGACGCTCCCGCGCACCCGACCGCCTCACCGACCGCCCTCACCGGCCGTCGGACGGGGGCTCGTCGGCGTCCTTCCCGATCCGGGCGGCGGCCCGCCACGCCCGCAGCACCCGGATCAGAACGGATACCACCGCACCGCCTCGTCGCCGTCCCGCAGCGACGCCACCCGGCGCCGGAACTCGGCCAGGGCCTTGGGGTCGGTGGGCGCGTGCTGGGCGACCCAGGCGCAGCTCGCGGTCTCCCGGGCGCCCCGCAGGACCGTGCAGCCCGCCCACTCCCGCACGTCCCAGCCGTAGCTCCCGGTGAAGGCGTCGTAGGCCTCGGCGGGCAGCCCGTACCGGTCGCGGGAGAGCGCCATCACCACCAGGTCGTGCTCGCGCAGATCGGCGGAGACGGTCTCCAGGTCGACCAGGACCGGGCCGTCGGGCCCGATGTGCACATTGCGGGGCAGCGCGTCGCCGTGGATCGGGCCGGGCGGCAGATGCGGGGTGAGCGCGGCGGCGGCCGTGGCGAAGCCGTCGCGGCGCTCGCGCAGATACGCCGCGTCGGCCGGGTCGATCGCGTCGCCCGCGAGCCGCAGCCAGCGTTCGACCCCCGACAGCAGATCACGCGCGGGCAGACCGAACGAGGGGGCGGGCAGGGCGTGCACGAGACGCAGGAGTTCGGCCAGATCCCGTGGTCCCGCCGGGCGCACGGGGTCGGGCAGCCGGTGCCACAGGGTCACCGGATGCCCTTCGACGAGCAGCGGCTCCGGTTCGGCGGCCCGCACCGCAGGGACGCCCGCGCCGGCCAGCCAGGCGGCGACGTCCAGTTCGCGCCGGGCCCGGTCGAGGAGTTCGGCGGCACGGCCCACCTTCACCACCAGGTCGCCGGCGGCGAACACCGCGTTCTCGCCCAGGGCGAGGAGAGCCGCGTCCGCCGCCCGGCCGGGCAGAACCTCCGCCGCGGCGAGTACGTCCCGCGCCCGTGCCTCGTCCATCGTCCGCCTCCGTGTGGTGCGCCGCCCGTCCCAGTCGGACGGCGTCGGGATCCGGCCATCCGACGGCCAGTGTCGCATTCGCACAGATCGGGCCGTGCGCAAGGTCTCTTGACGGGGTACAGCACCTTCACGACCATGGCGGCGCCCGTCACAGCCGCGGGAAGGGGGCCGTTCCGGTGTCGTTGGCGACCGAGAAGAGACGGACCGCGCGTCGCGTGTCCGGCGCCGGCCCGCCGCGCGGCACCGCGGGCGGCCACGGCGCGTGGTTCCTCGTCCTCCCCGCCCTGCTCCCCATCCTGGCCCTGAGCGTCGGCCCGCTGCTGTACGGGATCCTGCTGGCGTTCACCGACGCCCAGTCGGGCCGTACCGCGCCCACCCGGTGGATCGGCGTCCTCAACTTCTCCGACCTGCTGCACGACACGCTGTTCTGGGAGTCGTTCCGGATCGGCCTGCTCTGGGCGATCGGGGTGACCGTCCCGCAGTTCCTGCTCGCCCTCGGCCTCGCCCTGCTCCTCGACCAGGACCTGCGGCTGCGCTCGCTGGCCCGCGCCCTCGCGATCATCCCCTGGGCGATGCCCGAGGTCGTGGTCGGCGTCATGTGGCGGCTCGTCTACAACCCGGACGCCGGCATCCTCAACGAGACCCTGCGCGACCTGGGCCTCGGCGACGGGCGGGACTGGCTCAGCGGGCTGGCGACCGCGCTGCCCGCGGTGATCGTCGTAGGCGTGTGGGCGGGCATGCCGCAGACGACGGTCACCCTGCTCGCCGGCCTGCAGAACACCCCGAGGGAACTGCACGAGGCGGCCGCGGTGGACGGCGCGGGCGCCTGGCGCCGCTTCCGGACGGTCACCTGGCCCGCCCTGCGGCCCATCGCCCTCGCCGTCACGGCCCTCAACTTCATCTGGAACTTCAACTCCTTCACCCTGGTCTACGTGCTGACCAACGGCGGACCCGGCGGCCGCACCCGGCTGCCCATGCTCTTCGCCTACGAAGAGGCCTTCCGCTACGGCCAGTTCGGGTACGCGGCCGCGATGGGCTGTGTGATGGTCGCGGTGATCTCGGTGTTCCTGGCCCTGTTCCTGGTGGGCCGGATCAGGGGAGGTGACGACCGTTGAGGACCCGCCCCGCGGCCCGGGCCGGACAGTACGCGGCCCTGCTCGGCTACCTCGTCTTCCTCGCCTTCCCCTTCCTCTGGCTGCTCTCCGTCGCGTTCAAGCCCGCACGCGAACTGGGCAGCCTGCACCCCACCTGGATCCCGGAGCACCCCACCCTCGCCAACTTCCGCCAGGCGTTCGACGAACAGCCCCTGCTGCACGCCGCGTTCAACTCCCTGCTCGCCGCGGCGAGCGCCGCCGTGATCGCCGTGGTCCTCGCCACCCCGATGGCGTACGTCATGGCCCGGCAGCGCACCCGGCTCGCGCGGGCCGCGTCCGGCTGGGTGGTGGTCAGCCAGGCGTTCCCGTTCGTGCTGGTGATCATCCCGCTGTTCCTGGTGCTGAAGAACCTGCGGCTGATCGACTCCGTGCCGGGGCTGGTGATGGTGTACGTGGTGTGGGCGCTGCCCTTCGCGCTGTGGATGCTCGTCGGATACGTCCGGGCCGTCCCCGTCGAGCTGGAGGAGGCGGCGGCGATCGACGGCGCCGGGCGGCTGCGGACGCTGGTCTCGGTGACGGCGCCGCTGCTCGCTCCCGGGATCGTGGCGACGGGGCTGTTCGCGTTCATCACGGCGTGGAACGAGTTCTTCTTCGCGCTGGTGCTGCTGAAGACCCCGCAGAGACAGACCCTGCCGGTCGTCCTGACCCACTTCATCGGCGCGGAGGGCGTCGCCGACCTGGGCCCCCTGGCCGCCGCCGCCTTCCTCGCCACCCTCCCCTCGCTGGTCGTCTTCGCGATCGTCCAGCGACGGATCACGGGCGGCATGCTCGCCGGGGCGGTGAAGAGCTGATGCGGACCGCGGCGCTGATGCGGACCGGAGCGCTGATGCGGACCGGAGCGCTCATCGTGGCCGCCCTGCTGCTCCTCGCGGGCTGCACCGCCGGCGGCGAGGACGACGACGGCCCCGTCACCCTCCGCTTCCAGTCCCTGGCCTGGCAGGAGGAGTCCGTCCAGGCCAACAAGGAACTGGTCGAGGAGTGGAACGCGACCCACTCCGACGTCAAGGTCGAGTACGTGCAGGGGAGTTGGTCGAGCGTCCACGACCAGCTGCTCACCTCCTTCGAGGGCGGCGAGGCCCCCGACATCATCCACGACGCCTCCGACGACCTCGCCGACTTCGCCTACGGCGGCTACCTCGCCGACCTGACCGACCTGCTGCCCGCCCGCCTCAAGTCCGACATCTCGCGGCGCAGTTGGGAGACCACCACCTTCGACGACGGCGTCTACGGCGTGCCGTTCCTCCAGGAACCGCGCGTCCTCGTCGCGAACGCGACCTGGCTGAAGCGCTCCGGCGTACGGATCCCGACCCCCGAACACCCCTGGAGCTGGGCGGAGTTCCGGCGGATCACCGAGCAGCTCAGCGGCGACGGCAGGTACGGCGTGGCCTGGCCGCTGAAGGAGCCCGTCTCCGCCACCCTCAACCTCTCCCTGTCGGCGGGCGGACAGCTCTTCCACCGGGGAGCGGACGGAAAGGTCACCGTCCGCTTCGAGGCCGGCGACGAGGTCGTACCGCGCACCGTCCACGACCAGGTCGACACCGACCACAGCGCCTCGCCCACGACGCTGGGCAGCGGCGGCTCGGACACCCTGCCGGGCTTCTTCGGCGGCCGGTACGCGATGGTCCCGCTCGGCTTCTCCTACCGCCAGCAGATCGTGCAGCAGGCGCCCGAGGGGTTCGACTGGCAGGTGCTGCCCGCCCCGGCGGGCGCCGACGGACTCGCCCAGGGGGTCAGCCCGCAGACGCTGTCCGTCGCCGAGGACAGCCCGCACAAGAGGGAGGCGGCGGCGTTCATCGACTTCCTGCTCCGGCCGAAGAACATGGTGCGCCTCGCGCTGGGCGACTGGATGCTGCCGACCGGCACGCGGGCCCTCGCCGACCCCGCCCTGCACACCGCGAAGGACGACTGGGCGACCGGCACCGCCCTCGCCGAGCACCTGCGCCCGGCGCCCGCCCAGTCCGTCAGGGGCTACGCCGAGTGGAAGGACAAGGTCGCCACCCCCGCCTTCCAGGAGTACTACAGCGGGGCGATCGGTCTCGGTGAGCTGCGCGAGCGGCTCGAGCGGGACGGCAACCTGGTGCTGGCCCGCTACCAGCGCTGAACGGCCGGTTCAGGGAACGGCGGGGCCGGTGACGAGCCGTCCCCGGTCGTCGTACGGCCAGACGTTGGGGACACAGCCGTCCATGCCCTTGATCTGCTGCATCATCGCCGGGGCGGGCTTGCCCGGACCGGGACAGCCGACGTGCCCGTGACCGAGGAAGTGGCCCACCTCGTGGTTGACGATCAGCGCGCGATAGGCGGTGACGTCCTTGGCGTAGACGGGGGTGGCCAGCAGCCAGCGCTTGAGGTTGACCATGACGTTGTCGGCCACGCTGCAGTTGACCTCGCCGCCGGTGTCCAGTCCGTACTCCCCGCAGATCTTGTCCACGGTGCCGGGCGTCGCGACCCGTACGACGAAGTCGGTGGCGCCGCCGGAGACCCGCCGGAACGCCGAGCGACCGTCCGCCGTCCAGCCGCGCGGGTCGCCCAGGATGATCTCCACCTGGCGGGCCACGTCGGTGGCGGACAGGTCGAGGCCGTCCTCGACGTCGACCCGGTAGCGCAGGGCCGTGCCCTTGCCCACCTTGGCGCTCGTACCGGAGGCGGTGGTGAAGGTGCCCGGGCCCGAGGCCGGGATGTCCGACGCGGACGGCCCGGCGGGCGCGCCGACGGATGTCCCGGCCGACGGACTGCCGGACGGACTGCCGGACAAGCCTGCGGACGAACCGGCCGGCGGACTGCCCGAGGTGTGCGAGGCGGCGCCGGCCGTCGGCCCGGTGGGCGCGGGGCCGGACTTCCCGGATCCGCCCGGTTCGTCGGACGCGGTGGAGCGGCCCTCGGCCGACGTCCCGCCCGCGTCGGCCGAGGTCCAGCCCACGGCCGTGAGACCGGCGGCGCCCAGCACGACCAGCGCGGCGGTCCCACCCCACACCGAACCCTTCCGGACACGTCGGTCGAAAGCGTGCGCGGGGCCGCTCCGACGGCGACGGGTGGGGGAGGGAGTTGCTTTGTGCGCGGTCATGGTCAGTCAGATTGTGATTGCCATGTGATCGGATCTGGCCCGGACGGTAACGAAAGCATAACGACCAGACCGGTTCCGTTTCATGTGATCATCCGGTAACAGTGCTCCGAACGGGCCGACGGCGTACGGATACTGAACACATGCCACGAGTTCTGCTGATCGAGGACGACCGCGCCGTGCGGGACGGCGTCGCCCTCGCGCTGCGCCGCCAGGGCCACGAGGTCGCCGCCGCCGAGACCGGGGAGGACGGCCTGGACCGGGTGCGGTCCTTCCGGCCCGACGTCGTGGTGCTGGACCTGATGCTGCCCGGCATGACCGGCCTGGACGTCTGCCGCAGGATGCGGGACCTGGACCAGACGCTGCCCATCATCATGGCGACCGCGCGTGGCGACGACGAGGACATCGTTGTCGGTCTCGAGGCCGGCGCGGACGACTACGTGGTCAAGCCCGTTCCGGCCCGAGTGCTCCAGGCCCGCATCCGCGCCGTCCTGCGCCGGGCGGCCGGCGCGCCCGCCGACGGCGGCATACCGAAGATCGACACCTACGGCGACCTCACCGTCGACCGGGCCGGACTCTCGGTCACCTGGCAGGGGGCGCCGGTCGCCCTCGCCCCCTCCGAACTGCGACTGCTGCTGACCCTGTCCGCCTCGCCCGGCCAGGTGTTCAGCCGGCAGCAGCTCCTCGAGGCGGTCTGGCAGCACAGCTACCACGGCGACGCGCGCCTGGTGGACGCCTGCGTCAAACGGCTGCGCGCCAAACTGGGCGAACCCCCGCGCGAGCCCCGACACATCCACACCGTGCGCGGCTTCGGCTACCGGTTCGCCTCCCGGTGAGGCCCCTGGCGACCCGCGTCGGGACGCATCGACTGCGGGGTCTGCGCGTGCGGCTGGTGGTGGCGTTCGCGCTGGTCGCCGCCGTCACCGCCACGACCACCGGCGCGCTCACCTTCCGTGAGGCGCGCACCGGCGTGCTCCAGCAGAGCCAGGACACCGTGATCGAGCGGCTGCGCACCCAGGTGACACGGCTCGCCCCCGCCCTCGTCCTGCCGACCGGCCGGGACGAACTGCGGAGGTTCGCCGCCGAGGTGGCCGACGCCGAGCCGTCGGGCGCCTGGCGCGTGCTGGTCGCCTACCGCGGACTGGAGGCCACGTCCGTCGCCGACGACCCGTTCGAGGAACTGACGCCCGCCCTGCGCGAGGCGGTCGACTCCCGGTCGGCCACCGTCTTCCAGCGGGTGAACCGCGCGGACCACACCGCACTCGTCGTCGGCATGTCGGTCGCCTTCACCTCCTCCCTGTCGAGCAGATGGCCCCTCTCCGGACTCCAGGTGTTCCTGACGGTGCCGCAGACCACCGAACAGGCCTACGTGGACGCCCTGGTGACCGCCGTGGAGCGGGCCGCCGTCCCCGCCCTGGCCCTCGCCGTCCTGCTCGCGCTGCTCGCCGCCCGCGGGGTGCTGCGGCCGGTACGCGCGCTGCGCCACGCCACCCGCAGCATCGCCGAGGGCCGACTGGACACCCGTCTCGCCGTCGACGGCTCCGACGAACTCGCCGAGCTGTCGCACACGTTCAACGAGACGGCCGCCGCCCTGGAGGAGTCGGTGGCCGAGCTGCGCGGCATGGAGGCCCGGGCCCGCCGTTTCGCCGCGGACGTCTCGCACGAGCTGCGCACTCCGCTGGCCGCCATGTCCGCCGTCACCGACGTCCTCGACGAGGACGCCGCCGGCCTCGACCCCGACACCGCCACCGCGGTCCGGCTGATCAGCGAGGAGACCGTGAAGCTGGCCCGGCTCGTGGACGACCTGATGGAGATCTCCCGCTTCGACGCGGGCGCGGCCGTGCTGCATCTGGACGAGATCGACCTCGCCGAGTCCCTCCGGCGCACCCTCGCCGCCCGGGGCTGGACCGACACCGTGGAGGCCCGCCTGCCGGAGCCGGACGCGCTGCGCGGACGCGTCGACCCGCGCCGCCTCGACGTCGTCGTCGCCAACCTGGTCGGCAACGCCCTGCGGCACGGCGCCCGTCCGGTGCGGTTGAGCCTCCACGAGAGGGGGAGTCAGGTCGAGGGCCGGGTCGAGAGCCAAGGTCAAGGCCAAGGTCAGGGCGAGGGCGAGGGGTCCGGCACCGGACGGCGGGCGGTCATCGAGGTGCTGGACAGCGGGCCCGGCATCCCCGACGGCGTGCTGCCCCATGTCTTCGAACGCTTCTACAAGTCGGACGCCGCCCGGTCCCGGACCGAGGGCAGCGGACTGGGGCTGGCGATCACCGAGGAGAACGTCCGGATGCACGGCGGCACCGTCCGGGCGGCGAACCGACCCGAGGGCGGCGCCGTCTTCACCGTGGAACTCCCGCTGCGCCGGGACGAGTCGGCGCTGAACGAGCCGGCGCTGGACGGGCCGACCCTGGACGGGCCGAGGTGGGGCGGGCCGACGTGGGACGCATCCGCGCCCGACGAGCCCCTACGGGAGGAGCGAGCATGAGGGCCCTGCGTCGAGCCTTGGCGCTGTGCGTCCCGGCGCTGTGCACGCTGGTCTCCTGCGGCATTCCGGCGACCGGCGTGGTGGAGGCGGGCGGACCCGCGCACGGGATCGTGCCGATGGTGCGGGTCTATCTCGTCGAAAGCGGTTCCCTGGTCGCGGTCCCCCGCAGACCCGTCGGTGCGGTCGACGCCGAGTCGGCGGTGAGGAGCCTGCTCGAGGGTCCTACGGACGCGGAACGGGCGAAGCGGCTGACCACACTGCTGCCTCCGCTGACGGCCGCCCCGACACTCGCCCCGACGCCCGTCGCGACGCCCGGCGCGAGCGTGGCTCCCGTCACCGGCGCGTCCGGCGGTCCCGCCGACGAGGCTCCGGCGTCGGCCACCGTGTCCGTGAACGCGCGGAGCGGTGTGGTGTCGATCCAACTGCACGGTTTCGCCGAGGAGTTGGCCGACCTGGCGGTGGCGCAACTGATCTGTACGGCAGCCGAGGCGCAGCGCACCACGGACATCGGCGCCGGGGCCGGGGCCGGGGCCGGGGCCGTGACCGTGAAAGTGACGAACGCGCTCGGCCGGAGCGTCGAAGGATCCGATGAACGCTGTCCCGATGACTGACGGCCGCGTTATTCACATTGCACGAGACGTCTCGTCTCGCTTAGGGTCGACGACATGACCAGTCGCCCCGCCCATGTCGCCATGTTCTCCATCGCCGCCCACGGACACGTGAACCCGAGCCTCGAGGTGATCCGCGAGCTCGTCGGGCGCGGGCACCGGGTGACGTACGCGATTCCGCCCGTCTTCGCCGAGAAGGTCGCCGGTACCGGCGTCGAGGTCAAGCCGTGGCGCTCGACGCTGCCCTCGCCCGACGACGACCCCTCCGCCTGGGGGAGCACCCTCCTCGACCACGTCGAACCCTTCCTGGCCGACGCGATCCAGGCCCTGCCCCAGCTGATCGAGGCCTACGACGGCGACGAGCCGGACCTGGTGCTGCACGACATCACCGCCTACCCGGCCCGCGTCCTCGCCCGCCGCTGGGGCGTGCCGGCGATCTCCCTCTCACCCAACCTCGTGGCCTGGGAGGGCTACGAGGAGGAGATCGCCGAACCGATGTGGGCGGAGCCGAGGGAAACAGAGCGCGGGAAGGCTTACTACGCGCGTTTCCATGCCTGGCTGGAGGAGAACGGGATCACCGAGCACCCCGACTCCTTCGTCGGCCGCCCGGCCCGCTCCCTCGTGCTGATCCCCAGGGCGCTCCAGCCGCACGCAGACCGGGTCGACGAAAGCGTGTACACGTTCGTCGGCGCCTGCCAGGGCGACCGCGCCGCCGAGGGTGAATGGACGCGCCCCGAGCAGGCCGAGAAGGTCGTCCTCGTCTCGCTGGGCTCGACCTTCACCGACCAGCCGGACTTCTACCGGGAGTGCCTGCGGGCCTTCGGCGACTTGCCCGGCTGGCACCTCGTGCTCCAGATCGGCAGGCACGTCGACCCCGCCGCGCTGGGCACCGTACCCGACAACGTCGAAGTACGTTTCTGGGTACCGCAGTTGGCGGTTCTGAAGCAGGCAGACCTGTTCGTCACGCACGCCGGCGCGGGCGGCAGCCAGGAGGGGCTGGCCACGGCCACACCGATGATCGCCGTACCGCAGGCCGCCGACCAGTTCGGCAACGCCGACGTGCTCCAGGGCCTCGGTGTGGCCCGGCGGATCGCCACCCCCGAGGCGACGGCCGAGACCCTGCGGGAAACCGCCCTCGCGCTCGTCGACGATCCGGACGTGGCGCGTCGGCTCAAGGCGATCCAGGCGGAGATGGCGGACGAGGGCGGCACCCGCCGGGCGGTGGACCTCATCGAGGCCGAGCTGATGGGGAAGCGGTCCTGAACATCGTCCCGAAGCCTTGAGTACCGGTCCTCGACCGGTACCGAACCGATCCATGACCGGTCCTGGATCGGTCGCCTGTCCAACCAGGCGTGAGTGAGGGCCCGTTGGCTCCCCCGGGAGGTCAACGGGCCCTCGGTTCACGCTGCTTCAGCAGGCCTCGCTCGGTGTCAGACCCGCAGCGACTCGCCCTCGTCCCGCGTCACCGGCGCGACCGCCTCGGGCGACTCGTCGTGGGTGAAGTCGGGCAGCCAGTGCAGCCACTTCGGCAGGTACCAGTTGCGCTCGCCCAGCAGCGCCATCACGGCCGGGAGCAGCACACCCCGGATGATCGTCGCGTCGATCAGCACCGCCGCCGCCAGGCCCACGCCCATCTGCTTCATGGACTGCATGGACAGCGTGCCGAAGATCGCGAACACGGCGACCATGATGACCGCGGCGCTGGTGACCACACCGGCCGTGGTGACCACACCGTGCTTGATGGCCTCGTTCGTCGAACGGCCCCGCATCCGCGCCTCACGGATCCGCGAGACGACGAACACGTGGTAGTCCATCGACAGGCCGAACAGGATCACGAAGAGGAACAGCGGCAGCCAGGTGACGATGGCGCCGACACCCTCCGCGCCCACCAGCGACGCGCCCCAGCCGTGCTGGAAGACGGCGACCAGGATGCCGTAGGCGGCGCCCACCGACAGCAGGTTGAGCACGATCGAGGTGATCGCGACCGTCAGCGACCGGAACGACAGCAGCATCAGCAGGAAGGCGAAGACCACGACGAACGCGAACACCGGGGCGACGGCGCCGCCCAGTTGGTCGTTGAAGTCCTTCGAACCGGCCACCTGTCCGGTGATCGGCGCCTGAAGGCCGTCGATCTTGCCGAGCGTGGCGGGCCGCACCTCGTCGCGCAGCTTGTCCAGGCTCGCCCCCGCCTTGTCCAGGTCGGAGCCGCCGACCAGCGGAACGTACACGTACGCGATGTTCTGCGCGTCGTGCAGCTTGATCTCGACCGGTCCGCGGGAGGCGCCCGAGCTGACCGCCCGCTCCTTGAACTGCGCCAGCGCGGTCTTCACCTCCGCGGCGTTGATGTCGTCCGCCTTGACGATCATCTCGGCCGGTTCGGAGCCGCCCGGGAATGCGTCGTTGACCCGGTTGTAGGTCTGCACGATGGGCAGCGAGTCGCCGAACTCCTGGTCCAGGGTGAGGTTCTGGGTCTTCATGCCGACCGCCGGAGCGGCGATCGCGAGCAGCGCGCCGGCCGCCACGACCAGCGACACGCCGGGCTTGGCGAGGACGACCTTGAGGACGGCACTCCAGAACCGGCTGCCCTCGTCGGCGCGCCCGCCGTTGCCGTTCTTGCGGCGCTTCTCGGGGTGCAGGAACGGGATCCGGCCCTTCTCCACCCGTCGGCCGAGCAGCGACAGCAGCGCGGGCAGCACGGTCACCGAACCGACCATGGCGACCGCGACCACCATCAGGGAAGCCAGACCCATCGCCTCGAACGTCGCGAGCCCGGTGAACAGCATGCCCGCCATCGCCACGCACACGGTGACACCGGAGACGATCACGGCCCGGCCACTGGTGGCCGCGGCGATCCTGAGAGCGGTTTCCGGGTCACGTCCCGCGGCCCGCTCCTCGCGCTCGCGGCGCAGGTAGAACAGGCAGTAGTCGACGCCGACGGCCAGACCGACCAGCAGCATCACGGAGCTTGCGGTGTCGTCCATCGGCTGGAAGTGGCTGACGATGCTCATCAGGCCCATCGTCGCCATGATCGCGGTGACCGCGAGCGCCACCGGCAGCAGCGCGGCCACCAGCGCGCCGAACGCGATCAGCAGAATGCCCAGGGCCACCGGCACGGCGGAGAGCTCCGCCTGCTGGAAGTCGTCGCCGAACGCGTCGTCGAACGTCTTCATCATGCTGGCGCCGCCGATCTCCTCGATCCGCAGCGAGGAGTGGTCCTTCTGGACGCCCTCGACGGCCTCGAGAACCGGCTCCACCCGCTCGCCCGCGGTGTCGGAGTCGCCGCGCATGTCGAACTGCACGAGCGCGCTGCGACCGTCCTCGGAGATCGTGCCCGAGTCGTACGGCGAGGTCACGTCGGTGACCTTGCCGGTCTTGTCGACGGCCGCGACGACGGCGGCGACGGCGGCCTTGAACTCCGGGTCCGTGGCCTTGACGGAGCCGCCCTTCGACTGGATGAGGACCGTCTCACTGGCCGGCTCCTCGATGCCTGCGTCCTCGATGATCAGGGCGGCCGTGTGGGTCTCACCCCCGAGCTGGTCACTCTCCTTGACCTCGACGGTGCCCGCCGCCGAGCCGATCCCCATGGCCAGGACGACGAACAGCACCCAGATGCCCACGGCGGCCCATCGGTGCCGGGCGCTCCAGCCGCCTGCCCGCGCGGCGATGCCCCGCACCCGTATATCTCCGGTCCCCATGACGGGCCTGCCCTCTTGTGATGTGGTGGAAGCCCCCTGCCGCCACCTTTCGATTCGAAGGTATGGGCTGGATAAGGCCATCTCGTCGTGCTGCCCGGTGAGGTGCCGGACCCTCGACTCCTCCCGTCGGACCCCGTCGTCTCACCGCTGGGGAGGACAGGGGTCCCCTACATCTATCCGGGGATCTCGGGGATGACGATCAGGGTGCGAGCCGGCGGCGGAGGCCGATGGACGGTACGAGGGTGAAGGTCGGTTCGGTGATTACGAAAGTTTGTCGAACAAGTCGCAAGCCTGTGGAGATGTTCGGAAGATGTCGCTCCGCGCCCCGTCGATCGGCCAGAGTTTCGCCCGACGCTCCACCCCGGCCGCGGCCGTCGTGCCCACCCCCACGGGGCACGACGGCCGCTTAGGGTGAGCGGATGACGACGACGTACGCGGCACTGCTGCACGGCATCAACGTGGGCGGCAGCAGGAAGGTCCCGATGGCCGAACTGCGCACCCTGCTGGACGGACTCGGCCTCGGGGACGTCCGCACCTACCTCCAGAGCGGTCAGGCCGTCTTCTCCTCCGCCCACGGGGACGAGGAGAGCATCGCCGCGGAGCTCACGGCCTCGATCGAGAAACACTTCGGCTTCGCCGTGGGCGTGATCGTGCGCGACCACGCCTTTCTGAAAGCGGTTGCCGACACTTGCCCGTTCCCGGCCGCCGAGCTGGAGGCCAAGCAACTCCACGTCACATATTTCTCCACCCCCGTCGAAGCGGAGCGCTACGCCGGGATCGACCAGGCCGCCCACCTCCCCGAGGAGTTCCGCCTCGGCGACCGTGTCCTGTACCTGTACGCCCCCGAGGGCCTCGGCCGGTCCAAGCTCGCCGAGCAACTGTCCAGGCCACGGCTGAACAAGGGGCTCATCGCCACGACCCGGAACTGGAACACCGTCGTCAAACTGGTGGAGATGACGGGAGCGTGACCGTGCGCAGCGCAGCCCGGGGAAGGGCGCCAGGGACAGGATCTCGCGGGGCACGGTGAGCCGCGGATCGGCGTAGCGCCGCCCTCCTCGCGGGTGCGGGCGGCCCTCCTCGCAGGTGCGGGCGGCGGCCACCGCGTCCACGGCGGCGGCCGCCTGCACGGGAGCGACGGCCGCGCTCCCGTGCAGGCGTACCCGCCCCGGATGCGGGACGGCGTCCCCGTCGCGCACAGCAGCGAACACAGCAGCAGCGAACAGGGACTCCGCGTCGAGGTGCAGCCGCTCCCCGGGGAGATCTGGTCCCGGACTCCTTCTCCTTCCGGCCGATGCACCATCAGATCGCGTACAGGGCACATGAGTTCACGAGGATCGCGGGGCGGATCGGAGACGTCCAGGTCGCCCGGATCGCGGTACGGCGTCCGCCGCAGGGAGGCATCGTCCCTGTCCGGACCCTCGGCCCTGTCCCAGAGACAAGGTCAACCCGGGCCGGACCTTTTTCCCACGCTTTCGACGGGGCGTACGCACTGCTGTGCGAGGCTCGTCCCATGCGTTACATCATCATCGGGGCAGGGGCGATCGGCGGCACGGTCGGCGGACGACTGGCGGAAGCCGGACAGGAGGTCGTCCTGGTCGCGCGCGGCGCGCACCGGACGGCGCTCACGGAGGGCGGACTGCGGCTCAGGGTGCCGCAGGGCGAGCTGACGTACCGGCTGCCCGTCGTCGACGGACCGGACGCGCTCGGCACGCTGCGCGCCGACGACGTCCTGTTCCTCGCCGTCAAGACCCAGGACACCGAGGCGGCGCTCCAGGCGTGGGGCCCGGCCCCGGTCGAGGGCGGCGGCACGGCCGCCGAGCTGCTGCCCCTGGTCTGCGCACAGAACGGGGTGGAGAGCCCGCGCCTCGCCCTGCGCCGCTTCCGGCACGTCTACGGCGTCTGCGTCTGGCTGCCCGCCACCCATGTCGAACCGGGTGTCGTCTCCGCCGCCGGCACCCCGCTCACCGGCATCCTCCACCTCGGCCGGTACCCGCACGGCACGGACGACACGGCCCGCCGTATCGCCGCCGACCTGGAGAAGGCGCACTTCGAGGCGCCGGTCGTGCCCGACGTCTCCCGCTGGCAGTACGCGAAGCTGCTGTCCAACCTCGGAAACGCCCTGGAAGCGGTGAGCGGCCTGGTGGGCGACCCCGAGGCAGAGGCGCTGTACGCGAGGGTGCGGGCCGAGGGCGAGGCCGTGCTGCACGCCGCCGGGATCGCGTGGGCGAGCGCCGAGGAACAGCAGGCCCTACGCGGTGACAAGGTCACCCTGGTCCCGCTCGCCGGCGCCCCGCGCGGCGGCGGCTCCTCCTGGCAGTCCCTCAGCCGTGGCGCCGGCACCATCGAGGCCGACCACCTCAACGGCGAGATCGCGCTCCTCGGCCGTCTGCACGGCGTACCGACCCCGCTGAACGAGTTGCTGCAACGACTTGCCAACCAGTTCGCCCGGGACCGGAGGGCGCCCGGCTCCCTGCCGCTGCCGGAGCTGATCAGGCTGGCCGACGACCGGACCGCCGGCGCTGTCGCGTTTGTTCAAGAGTCCTGAGCACTCCGCTGCCTAGCGTGGGGCGCATGAAGTACGACGAGACACACCAGTACATGTCCGAATGCGCCGCCGAGGCGTCGCGCGTCGCCCGAGGTGTCCCGACGGCACGGTTGAACGACCCGACGCACTGCCCGGGTTGGGACGTCCGCACCCTGGTCGACCACTGGGTCCTCTACACCTCCCACGGCCTCGAGCACCGCGCCCTGCGCAAGCAGCTCCCCGACGACCTGATCGCCCGTGACTTCACCGCCGACCCGCAGTGGGCCGAGGCGTACGCCGACCAGCTGGAGCGCGCGGTCGCGGCCTGGACGGATCCGGCCGTGTGGGAGGGCGAGGTCGACATGGGAGCGGGCTCGATGCCCGCCGCCGAGCTCGCCTCGATGATCGTCAAGGAGATGGCGGTGCACGGCTGGGACGTGGCGGTCGCCACCGACCAGGAGTTCCGCATCTCGGACGACGCCGCCCGCTTCGTCCTCGACGTCGTCGAACGGCACGGCGACCTCTACCGCCAGTACGACGGTTTCGCGGCCGTGGTGCCGGTGGCGGAGGACGCGCCGGTGTTCGAGCGGGCACTGGCGGCGAGCGGGCGCGATCCGCGCCAGGGCGCGGCCCACGCGGACCGCTGAGCGATCACCTCGGGCCGACTTCACCGGCCCCGATCGGTTTCGCAGGTTTCAGCAGATGTGTCGTACCGGTGTTGCAAAACGAAATCGGTACGGCAGCAGAGAGGTGCCGCGTCGGAAACCGCTGTCGAAAAGGAAACCGGTACCGCAACGGAAACCGGTACCGCAACTCAGACCGGGCCCAAAACAGAAACCGGTACCGCAACTCAGACCGGCACCGCAGCGGACACCGGATCGCAGCGAAACCGGTACCGCAACAGAAACGGAGCCCCTCGCGGCGCGAGGGACCCCGGCGTCGGTCAGGCGCCGACAGCGGCCAGCGCCGGCGTGCGTGCCGCGTCGTACCGTTCCAGCAGCACCCGCGCCACCTCGGGCGCCGCACCCAGCACGTCCGCCAGGACATCCGCCCCGGCCGCGCCTCGCGCGATGCGGTCCGGCAGAAAGCCGGGGGCCAGGACGTACGGGGCGACGGCGACCCGCGAGCACCCCAGCGCCCGCAGTTCGCGGACCACGTCCTCGGTGCGCGGGAACCCCGAGGGAGAACCGGCGGAGGCGAACGCAGGCCGCACGGCACACCAACCGGTGCGCCGCCACTCCCGCGCGATTTCTGCGATCACTGCGATCGCCTCCGGGTCGGTGGACCCCGCCGAGGCCAGCACGACCCCGGTCGAGGACTTGTCGGCGGGCGTCAGGCCGGCCTCGTACAGCCGTCGTTCCAGGACGGCGAGCAGCAGCGGCGACGGGCCGAGTACCTCGGCCTGTCTGATCCGCAGCTGCGCCGGAGCGTCCCGCAGGACCGCCGGGATGTCCGCCTTCGCGTGGAACGCCCGGGTCAGCAGCAACGGCAGCGCCACGACGTCACGGACGCCCTCCGCCGCCAACGACTCCAGCACTCCAGCGACGGAAGGGATGTTGAAGTCCAGGAAACCGGTCTCTACCCGCAGGCCCGGCCGCAACGACCGCACCCGCCGCACCAGGGCGTGCACGGTCGCTGCGTGCCGCGGATCACGACTGCCGTGGGCAATCACCACGAGAACGGGAGGAACCGGTTTCCTGTACATGGGACTTCAGCTCTTCACCAGCAGACCACGGCTTCGCAGCACCCACCGCTCCAGCGGACTGAAGATCAGCAGGTCGATGGCGATGCCGACGAACAGGATGAGCAGGATCGCCTCGAACACCATCGACATGTCACTGGCGTTGCGCCCGTTCTCCAGCAACTGACCGAGACCGACGCCGAGGTCGGGGAAGGACGCGATGATCTCCGCCGCCATCAGCGAACGCCACGAGAACGCCCAGCCCTGCTTCAGACCCGCCACATAGCCCGGCAGCGCGGCCGGCAACGTGATGTACACGGTTCCCCTCAGACCCGTCGCGCCCATGGTGCGACCCGCCCGCAGGAACAGCGGCGGCACCTGGTCGACGCCGGACACCAGTCCGTTGGCGATGGACGGCACCGCGCCGAGCAGGATCACCGCGTACATCATCGAGTTGTTCAGGCCCAGCCACAGCACGGCCGGCGGCACCCACGCCACCGACGGCAGCGACTGGAGACCGGACAGGATCGGACCGATCGCCGCCCGCACGAACTTCACCCGTGCCACCAGCAGACCCAGCGGGGTGCCGATCGCCAGCGCGAAGAGGAAACCGAGCAGACCGCGCGAGACGCTGGTCCAGATGTAGCCGAGCAGCTTGCCCTCGAGCCAGGCGTCCTGCAGCGTCCGCCAGACGTCCAAGGGAGAGACCAGCTTGGTCGGGTCGTCGACGACCTTGTAGGTGATCTGCCAGACGATCAGCAGCAGCACCGTCGCCAGGATCGGCGGCAGGATCTTGTCGACGAAGGTCCGCCGAAAGGGCGTGCGGACGGCGGGCGCCACGACGTCCAGCGCGTCGAGCCCCGCCTCCACCCCGGCAAGCTCGGTGGTACCCGCCTTCGTCACCGTCGACTTCGTCTCAGTGCTGGCCATGACGGCGGATCTCCCCACGCAGGACTTCGGTGATCTCGATGGACAGTTCCGCCACCGGGGCGTCCTCGATCCGGCGTGGCTGCGGGATGTCGACGGTCCACTCGCGCGCGACCCGGCCGGGCCGGGAGGACAGCAGGACGACCCGCTGCGCGAGCCGTACCGCCTCCCGCACGTTGTGCGTGACGAAGAGGACGGACAGTCCCGTCTCCCCCCAGATCCGGGTGAGCTCGTCGTGCAGAACGTCCCGCGTGATGGCGTCCAGCGCCGCGAACGGCTCGTCCATCAGCAGCATCTTGCTCTCCTGCGCCAGCGCGCGGGCCATCGCCACGCGCTGCCGCATACCGCCGGAAAGTTCGTGAACACGCTTTCCGTACGCGCCCTTCAACCGCACCAGCTCGAGGAGCTCCTCGGCCTTGTCGCGCCGCTCGGTCTTCGCGACGCCCCGGAGCTTCAGGGCGAGCTCGATGTTCTTGCCCGCGGTCAGCCACGGGAAGAGGGCGTGCTCCTGGAACATCAGCGCCGGACGGCCGTCCGTCGTGATGGAACCGGCGGTGGGCTCGTCGAGCCCCGCCACCAGGTTGAGCAGAGTGGACTTGCCGCAGCCCGAAGCCCCCAGGAGGGTGACGAACTCGCCGGGAGCGACATCGAGGGTGATGTCGTCCAGGACGAGCTGCTGCCCGCCCGGCCCCGCGAAGGACTTCGAGACGTGCTCAAGCCGGGCCGCGTATTCCACGGACTCCGCGGACTCGGCGGCCTTGGCGAAGGTCGTGGCCATGGTCGTCACCTCCTGGGAACTCATCGGACTCCGATCAGCTGACGCCGAGACCGGCGTCGTCGACCGTGGACTCACCCTCGGCCTTGAGGACCTTGTTCAGGATGCTCAGGTCGTAGATGCCCTTGAGGTCGGGCTTCTCCAGCAGGCCCGCCTTGACCGCGTGCTCCGCCTCGCTGTTGAGCGTGGAGGCCAGCGGGTCGTTGATGAACTGGATCGACGTCCACGCCGGGTCGAGCACCTCGGTCGGCAGCGCCTTGCCGGAGTCCGTCTCCAGCTGCTTGTTCGCCGCGGCCTTGGCCGCCGCCGGGTTGGCGTTGATCCACTTGTTGGAGTCGACCGACCCCTTCAGCACCGCCTCGACGACCTTCGGGTGCTCGGTGAGGAACTTCTGCGACACGATGATGTTCGTGATCACGAACTTCTTGTCGGGCCACAGCGACGCCTCGTCGAGCAGCACCTTGCCGCCCTCGGCGACCAGCTTGGACGCGGTCGGCTCCGGCACCCAGGCGCCGTCGAGCGAACCGGCCTTGAAGGCGTCCGGAGTCACCTTGTTGTCGCTGCGGACCACGGTGACGTCGCCCTTGCCGCTCTGCGCGTCGACCTTCCAGCCCTGGTCGGCGATCCAGTTCAGGAACGCCACGTCCTGCGTGTTTCCGAGCTGCGGCGTGGCGATCTTCTTGCCCTTGACGTCCTTGAGGGACTTGATCTTGTCCGGGTTGACGACGAGCTTCACACCGCCGGACGCCGAACCGCCGATGATGCGCAGGCTCTTGCCGGCGGACTTGGTGAAGCCGTTGATCGCCGGGGAGGGGCCGATCCAGCCGATGTCGATGGAGCCGGCGTTCAGCGCCTCGATCTCGGACGGGCCCGCGTTGAAGGTCGCGTACGACGCCTTGGTGGCGCCCAGCGCCTTCTGGAAGATGCCCTGCTCACGGCCGACCAGCGCGGTCGCGTGCGTCAGGTTGCCGAAGTAGCCGATCTTGACGGTGTCGAGCCCGTCGATCTTCTCCGATCCGGCGGCGACCTTCTCGTTGGCGTTGTCGTCCTTGGCGTCGGAACCGTAACCGCAGGCGGCGAGGGCGAGCAGGGGAAGGGCCGCTGCGGCGGCGATGCCGCGGCGAAGAAGAGCTGAGCGGTTGGCAGGCACGGGAGGGGTTCCTCTCGTTGGCCCGGCGGTCACGGATTTTCAGGTCGTGGCCGGGAAATCGGCAAAGGGTTTTCGTCGCTTCCGGGACGGCGGGTGGGGGGACGGGGCGCGCAGGCAGTGCGCGTACGTCAGAGCGCACATCGCGCGACTCCGCCCTGCCCGCTGCCGAGGGCGCCGCTGCCGATGCGGCCGCCCTCCTTCGCGAACGTGGAGTAGAAATCGGTTGTGGTCATTTTCAGAAGTCCCAACCGTCGTCGTCGGACTCGTCCTTGACCGGCTCCGGCGACGCGAACGACTCGCCGACCATGCCCGCGGTGAGCGTGGTGCCGTCGGCCGGGTCGATCAGGATGAACGAGCCGGTGCGGCGGGAGTCGGCGTAGGAATCCACCGGAAGCGGTTCCGAGGTGCGGATCTTCACGCGGCCGATGTCGTTGGCGACGAGCTGTCCCGGGTGCGGGTGCAGGGACAGGTCGTCGAGCGTGAGTCGGGACGGGATGTCCTTGACGATCGCCTTGACCGTGCGGGTGCCGTGCTTGATCAGCACCCGGTGCCCGACGGTCAGCGGCTGGTCCGCCACGTGGCACACGGTCGCCTCGACGTCCTGTGTGGTGGGCGGCGCGTCCTTGGTGGGCACGATCAGGTCGCCGCGCGAGATGTCTATGTCGTCCCTGAGCAGCAAGGTCACCGACTGGGTCGTCCACGCCGCGTCCACCGGCTCGCCCAGCAGGTCGATGCCGGCGATCGTCGAGGTACGGCCGGACGGCAGAACCGTCACCGCCTCACCCACATGGAACGTGCCGGCCGCGATCTGGCCCGCGTATCCCCGGTAGTCCGGGTGCTCGGCGGTCTGCGGACGGATCACGTACTGCACGGGGAGCCGTGCGTGGCAGTGCGCCAGGTCGTGACTGACCGGAACCGTTTCCAGGTGTTCCAGGAAGGTCGGCCCGCCGTACCAGTCCATGTTCGCCGACGGATCCACCACGTTGTCACCGGCGAGCGCCGAGATCGGGATCGCGGTGACCTCGGGAACGCCGAGCTCGCTCGCGTACGCCGTGAACTCCTCGGCAATCTCCGCGAAGACGGTTTCCCTGTACTCGACGAGGTCCATCTTGTTGACGGCGAGGACGACGTGCGGAACACGAAGCAGGGCCGCGATCGCCGCGTGCCTGCGGGTCTGTTCCACAACCCCGTTGCGGGCGTCGACCAGGATCACCGTCAGCTCGGCCGTGGAGGCACCCGTCACCATGTTGCGGGTGTACTGCACATGGCCGGGCGTGTCGGCGAGGATGAAGCGGCGCCGGGGCGTGGCGAAGTAGCGGTAGGCCACGTCGATGGTGATGCCCTGCTCGCGCTCGGCGCGCAGGCCGTCGGTGAGGAGCGCCAGGTCGGGGGTGTCCTGACCGCGGTTCGCCGAGGCACGCTCCACGGCCTCCAGCTGGTCGCTGAGGATCGACTTGGAGTCGTGCAGGAGCCGGCCCACGAGCGTGGACTTGCCGTCGTCGACGGAACCGGCGGTGGCGAACCGCAACAGGGTCGTGGCCGAGAGTTCCTCGGAGGTGATCGTGCTCATGCTTAGAAGTACCCCTCGCGCTTGCGGTCTTCCATCGCGGCCTCGGACATCTTGTCGTCGGCGCGGGTGGCGCCGCGTTCGGTGAGCCGGGAGGCGGCGATCTCGGCGATGACGTCGTCGAGCGTCACCGCGTCGGAGTCGACGGCGCCGGTGCAGGACATGTCGCCGACGGTCCGGTAGCGCACGAGGCGCTTCTCGACGGTCTCGCCGTCCTTCGGCCCGCCCCACTCACCGGCGGTCAGCCACATCCCGCCGCGCCGGAAGACCTCCCGGTCGTGCGCGAAGTAGATCTCGGGCAGTTCGATGCCCTCACGGGCGATGTACTGCCAGACGTCGAGCTCGGTCCAGTTGGACAGCGGGAACACCCGGACGTGCTCACCGGGGGCGTGGCGGCCGTTGTAGAGGTTCCACAGCTCCGGGCGCTGGCGGCGGGGGTCCCACTGGGAGAACTCGTCGCGCAGGGAGAACACCCGTTCCTTGGCGCGGGCCTTCTCCTCGTCGCGGCGTCCGCCGCCGAAGACGGCGTCGAACTTCTCGGACTGGATCCTCTCCGTCAGCGGAAGCGTCTGGAGCGGGTTACGCGTGCCGTCGGGGCGTTCGCGCAGCGCACCGCGGTCGATGTAGTCCTGGACGGAGGCCACATGGAGGCGCAGCCCGTGCGCGGCGACGACCCGGTCGCGGTACTCGAGGACCTCGGGGAAGTTGTGCCCGGTGTCGACGTGCAGGAGCGAGAAGGGGACCGGGGCCGGGGCGAAGGCCTTCAGGGCCAGGTGCAGCATGACGATGGAGTCCTTGCCACCGGAGAACAGGACCACCGGGTTCTCGAACTCGCCCGCCACCTCGCGGAAGATGTGCACCGCCTCGGACTCCAGCGCGTCCAGGTGGCTGAGGGCGTACGGGCTGGCCGTGCCCTCCTCGGCCTCGGCGACGGTCGTCGTCATGCCAGTCCCCTCTCGGTGAGCAGGGCGTACACCGACGCCGCGGACTCCTGCACGGTCTGGTCCTGGGACTCGATCCGCAGATCCGGCGACTCGGGGGCCTCGTAGGGGTCGTCGACCCCGGTGAGCCCGGTGAGTTCGCCCGCCGCCTGCTTCGCGTACAGACCCTTCACGTCCCGGACCGAGCACACCTCGACCGGGGTCGCCACGTGCACCTCCAGGTAACCGGTTCCGCTCTCCTGATGGCGCTTGCGCACCGCTTCACGGCTGTCTGCGTAGGGCGCGATCACCGGAACCAGGGCCGTGACGCCGTTACGGGCGAGCAACTGGGCCAGAAAACCGATGCGCTGCACGTTGATGTGCCGGTCCTCGCGGCTGAAACCGAGGCCCGCGGAGATGAACTCACGGATCTCGTCGCCGTCGAGCACCTCGACGCGGTGGCCCTCCTCGCGCAGCCGGCCGGCCAGCTCGTACGCGATGGTGGTCTTGCCGGCGCTCGGCAGACCCGTGAGCCAGACGGTGGCTCCGGTCGTCACGTGGTTCTCCCGGTTCGTAGAAGTGGGGGTGGGGGTGGGGATGTTCGTGGAGGTCGAGGCCATGGCGGTCAGCCGTGCAGCCCGCACTCGGTCTTCGCGCGTCCCGCCCAGCGGCCGGCGCGCGCGTCCTCGCCCGCCTGCACCCGGCGGGTGCACGGGGCGCAGCCGACGGAGGCGTAACCGTCCATCAGCAGGGGGTTGGACAGCACCCCGTGCTCGGTGATGTACGCGTCGACGTCGTCCTGGGTCCAGCGGGCGATGGGCGAGATCTTGACCTTCTGCCGCTTGTCGTCCCAGCCGACGACCGGAGTGCCCGCCCGGGTGACGGACTCGTCGCGCCGCAGGCCGGTGGCCCAGGCCCGGTAACCCGTGAGGCCCTCCTCCAACGGCTGCACCTTGCGCAACTTGCAGCACAGGTCCGGGTCGCGGTCGTGCAGCTTCGGCCCGTACTCGGCGTCCTGCTCGGCCACCGTCTGTCGCGGGGTGAGCGTGATGACGTTGACGTCCATCACGGCCTCCACCGCGTCGCGGGTGCCGATGGTCTCGGGGAAGTGGTAACCGGTGTCGAGGAACACCACGTCCACGCCCTTCTGGACCCGGGACGCCAGATGCGCGACCACGGCGTCCTCCATCGAGGACGTCACGCAGAACTGCTTGCCGAAGGTGTCCACCGCCCACTGGAGGATCTCCAGCGCGGAGGCCTCCTCCAGATCGCGGCCGGCCTGTTCGGCCAGCGCCTTCAACTCCTCGGTGCTACGGCCTTCCTGAAGCGTCGTCATATCCGGTCCTCTCCCGGGTCGGTGCGCTGAACGCCCCGGGCGAGCAGCCCGAGGAACTTCAGCTGGAATGCGCGATTGCACGCCGCGCATTCCCAGGCGCCGTGACTGGCTTCCGCGGCTTCGCTCGGACGAAGGTCCTCGTCGCCGCAGTAGGGGCAGTAGAAAGGGGCGGCCCGCTCGCTCATGAGAGGGCCTCCTCGCTGGCGCGCGTGGCCCAGACCGCGAAGCGCTCGCCGTCCTCGCGCTCGTCCTGGAACCGCTTCAGTACGCGTTCCACGTAGTCCGGCAGCTCCTCCGAAGTGACCTTCAGACCACGGACCTTGCGGCCGAAAGCGGCTTCCAGCCCGAGCGCTCCGCCCAGGTGCACCTGGAAGCCCTCGACCTGCTCGCCCTGGTCGTTGAGGACCAGCTGACCCTTGAGACCGATGTCCGCGACCTGGATGCGGGCGCAGGCGTTCGGGCAGCCGTTGATGTTGATGGTGATCGGCTCGTCGAACTCCGGGATGCGGCGCTCGAGTTCGTCGATCAGGGTGGAGCCGCGCTGCTTGGTCTCGACGATGGCGAGCTTGCAGTACTCGATACCGGTGCAGGCCATGGTGCCGCGCCGGAACGGGGAGGGCTTGGCGGTCAGGTCCAGCGCCTCCAGCGCCTCGACCAGCGACTCGACCTGCCCCTCCTCGACGTCGAGGACGATCATCTTCTGCTCGACGGTGGTACGCACCCGACCCGAGCCGTGCGCCTCGGCGAGCTCCGCGATCTTCGTCAGGGTGGCGCCGTCCACGCGGCCGACGCGCGGGGCGAAACCGATGTAGTAACGGCCGTCCTGCTGGCGGTGCACACCGACGTGGTCGCGCCAGCGCTCGACGGGGGCGGCGGGCGCCGGGCCGTCGGTGAGCGCGCGCTTGAGGTACTCGTCCTCCAGGACCTGGCGGAACTTCTCCGGGCCCCAGTCGGCGACCAGGAACTTCAGGCGCGCCCGTGTGCGCAGACGCCGGTAGCCGTAGTCGCGGAAGATGCCGATCACGCCCGCCCAGACGTCCGGGATCTCGTCCAGCGGGACCCAGGCGCCGAGCCGTACGCCGATCTTCGGGTTGGTGGAGAGCCCACCGCCGACCCACAGGTCGAAGCCGGGGCCGTGCTCGGGGTGCTCGACGCCGACGAACGCCACGTCGTTGATCTCGTGGGCGACGTCCAGGAGCGGGGAGCCGGAGATCGCCGTCTTGAACTTGCGCGGCAGGTTGGAGAACTCTTTGCTGCCGATGAACCGGCGGTTGATCTCCTCGACGGCCGGGCTGCCATCGATGATCTCGTCCTCGGCGATGCCCGCCACCGGCGAGCCGAGGATCGTCCGGGGCGTGTCACCGCAGGCCTCGGTGGTGGAGAGACCGACCGCCTCGAGGCGGTTCCAGATCTCGGGCACGTCCTCGATGCGGATCCAGTGGTACTGGACGTTCTGCCGGTCGGTGAGGTCGGCGGTGCCGCGCGCGAACTCCTGCGAGATCTCGCCGATCACCCTCAGCTGCTCGGTGGTGAGTCGGCCGCCGTCGATGCGGACGCGCAGCATGAAGTACTTGTCGTCCAGCTCCTCCGGCTCCAGGATCGCCGTCTTGCCGCCGTCGATCCCCGGCTTGCGCTGGGTGTACAGCCCCCACCAGCGCATCCGGCCGCGCAGATCGTTGGGGTCGATCGAGTCGAAGCCCCGCTTGGAGTAGATCGTCTCAATGCGTGTCCGCACATTGAGACCGTCGTCGTCCTTCTTGAACTGCTCGTTGCCGTTGAGCGGGGTGAAGTGTCCCGCGGCCCACTGGCCCTCACCGCGGTGACGGCTCACCTTGCGGCGGGGAGTCTCGGCGGCAGGGTTCTGCGGGGTGGCGGCCATGGTTGATACGTCCTTCGGGACAGCGGAGGAAGGTGTCGGCGCGTGGCGCCGTCCGTGCGGGGTGCGGGTCGGTGACGTGCGGCGGCTCTGACCTGCGTGCGGGCGCATGGAGATACGTGCGCGTCATTGCGCAGGCGGGAGGACTCGAGCGGAGATGTCCGGCGCTGCCGCGGCCCGTCAGCTCGCCGGACAGATGGCGCTGGACATGCGGCCGAGGTCGACGTGCCGCCGACTCACCAAGGCAATTCCAGTTCCGGACATGGCGAAAGCGTGTCACGGCGATCTGGACACAGTCCAGCTTCGTCCGCGATGCGGACACCCTGGTCCCGAAATGTGAGACAAGGGTGTCCTCGATCACATGCCCTGTGAGGCCTCTTGTCGGCGCAGGTCACAGCCGGTATGAGCAAGGGGTCAGACCGGGAGGGCGCCCGGCCAGGGGCCCGGCGCGGACACCTCGGGCTGCTCCTCGACCTTGGTGTCGAACAGCTTGAAACCGCGCCGCTGATAGTTGTCCATGGCGTGCTCGCCGTCCAGGCTGCACGTGTGCAGCCACACCCGCTTGGTCTGCGGCAGCCCCGGCCAGCGGTCCGTGAGGTCCCAGGCCCGAGCGGCGCCGTACGCCAGCAGGTGCCCGCCGATGCGCCGCCCTCGGAAGGCCGGGAGCAGACCGAAGTAAACGATCTCTACGACACCGTCGTCCTGCGGCTCCAGCTCCACGTACCCGGCCGGCGTGCCCCGGTCGTAGGCGACCCAGGTCTCGACCCCCGGACGCCCCAGATGCTCCTGCCACTGCGCGTACGTCCAGCGCAGCCGGTCGATCCAGCGGATGTCCCCGCCGACGGACGCGTACAGGAAACGGCTGAACTCGGGGGAGGGGACCTCGGAGCGGACGATCCGGACGTCGCCCTCGGGCGCGGCGGCCGGGAGGACGTCGGTCGGGTCGGTCTGCTCCAGGGACCAGGTGGTCACGGGGATGTTGGTCATGCCCGTCAGGGAATCATCTACCCGCTTGTTCTGTCGATCGAGGCCAGCGGCAGCGCGAAGAGCGCACGTCCCGACTGGGTCCAGACCTCGCCTGTCTCCTCCCAGTAGGAAAGGGATTCGGTCTGCGGGCTCCAGCAGCTGTGCGTTTCCTCGGCACCGCACACGGCCGCCTCGGATCCGCCCGTCCTGTCGTCCTCGTCGTCACTGGCGCCGGCGTCCTGCCGCCACAGCGTCCCTTGTTCCTCCTGCGGGCCGGCGGCACGGGTCACGTACCACTCCGCCCCGTACGACAGCACGCCCCGTACGCCCGTCACCTTCGTCCGGTAGGCCTCCGAGGCCCGTACCCGGCCGGTGGCGCTCGTCGCGAGAAGTCCCTCGTGGCCGGGGGCGCCGCTGAAGGGGTAACGCCACAGGCGGGCGGTCCGGTCGCCGTCGTCGCGGGTCCACTCCCCGGCGACCAGGCTGTCCGGCACGGTGCTGCGGTCGAGGGAAACGGTTGCCGGGTGCGGGGCGTCGGAGCCGCCACTCAGCTCGTAGGAGCCGATGGCCGGCAGTACGAAGCGGTAACCGTTTGCGGACCAGCCGCCCGGCACCCGCCCGACCGCGTCATCGGTGATACCCGCCCGCTGGACGCGGTTCATGTCGTACACATAGAGCGCCGTACGGTCTCCGTCGTCGGCGGTGACCAGCAGTTTGTCCTGGTACCAGACCATGCCGGAGACATGCGAGACCAGTCCCCGGTAGTCCCGCCCCTCGTCCACCGGGACGGCGAGCAGCGCCCAGGTGTAGGTGAGGTGGCTCAGGTCGCCCGCGTTCACGAAGCCGACCCGGGCCAGACCCCGGTCGGCGGCCGGGCCGCCGCTGCGCGACCAGCCGGAGAGGATCACCCGGTTCGAGCCCCAGACACCGTCGTCGTCCGCGTCCCCCGACGTGGTGACCGCGCCCGGCTGCCAGCCCTCGGTGTCGTCCGTGTTCCAGCAGTAGGCACGGGAGGCCACGGGGGAGACGGGCAGGGCCCTGCGCTCGCCTGCCGAGCAGTCGATCGCGTCCCGCAGGGTGCGGTCGGCCTCGTCCAGCACCGCGCCGACGCCGACCGGTCGGCCCATTCCCGCGGCGAGCCGGTCCAGGGAGGCCTGCGGTACCCGGTTCTCCGTCAGGCGCAGTTTTCCGATCTCGGCCGAGGCCGTAAGCGGTTTCAGATCCCCGGGTCCGTCGTCGGTGACCGTGGCCTGGGAGGCGCTGATCATGGTGGCGGCGACGGTGAGCGCGAGGGCGGTTCCGGAGAGGAATGCGCGCAGTGCCCTGCCTCGTCTGCGCCGGCGGTGTCGGCCACGTTGCTTCATTTGCCCTCCCGAGGCGGGCCAACTGCGCCTGATGATCCGTACGTTGACCGAGGAGCAGGTGGGGTGACCCGTAGAGGGATGCTACGGCAGTCGGGCGCCGTCAGGGGCGAAGACCCCGCAAATATGCGGAAGACGCCACCGGAAGGACGCGGGTGAGCCATGGTCGCTACGGTGCCGCCGCCCGGTTTCTCACCACTGCGGGCGCGGTCGAATGCGGTAGCAGACCCTTCGGATCTTCCGGCAGGAGCACCTCGACCTCGGCGTCCTCGCAGAAACGATACGGCCGATGTTCCAGAAAACCCCCGAGATACCGCCGCACCCGGGACATCTCGGCCCGCACCGTCACCGTACGGCCCGAGTCGCCGAACACGTCCTCGGCCAGGCCCGCCGCGCTGCGGCCGCCACGGTCGGCCGCCAGCAGGTAGAGCAACTCGGCGTGCCGAGGACTGAGTTCGTGGGACCACGACCCCGCGCCCCCCGACACCGTCACCGACCAGCGCCGGGGCCGGGTCAGATCCAGCACGATCCGGGTCGCGCCGCGCGGCAGCGGCTCGGCGGTCTCGTCCACCGACCGCACCAGCCAACCCCCGGCCAGCGGCTCGATCGAGCAGAGCCCGAGCGCCGGGAGCCAGCGGCGGCCCGGGGACGGCGACTTGGGCAGCGCGATCCGGCTCGCGTACGGCATCCCGGTCACCGCGGCCGTCCACCCGTCCGCGTCCACCGCGGCCGCCCGGCCGCCCAGCCGGGCCAGCACCGGTGCCGCCACCGCGCGCAACCGCTCGAGCGAACCAAGGTGCCTCACCCGAAGCCTCGACTCGGCGAGCTTCGCCACCGAGTCGACCCAGGCGAGCGTGGCCGGATGCATCGTCTCGAGCGGCCCGCTGACATCGACGACGCCGAGCAGCCGGCCGTTGCGCGGGTCGGTGATCGGGGCGCCCGCACAGGTCCAGGCGGCCTGCGAGCGCACGAAGTGCTCGGCGGCGAACACCTGCACGGGGCGGCGCACCACCGCCGGCGTGCCCACGCCGTTGGTGCCGACGACGTCCTCGCCCCAGTCCGCGCCCAGCTCGAAACCGAGCCCGTCGGCCTTGCGCAGCACGGGTCCGCAGCCCTCGCGCCACAGCACCCGGCCCTCCTCGTCGGCGACGACCATGATGTGGTGCGCGACGTCCGCGACCGAGAGCAGCCCCTCGCGCAGCACCGGGAGCACCTCCCGCAACGGCGACGCCTCCCTCCTGCGCCGCACCTCGTCGGCGCTGAGCAGCCCCGCTCTGAAGTCGTGCTCCGGGTCGACACCGCTGCGCAGCATCCGGTCCCAGGACTGCTCGATCACGGGACGCGGGGCCACACGCGCCTGCTGACCGGCCAGCCGGGCGTCGCGCACCTCGCTGAGCACCCGCGCCGCCCGCGCGGCGTCGACGGCCGCGAGTTGCGGCACGTTCATCCGTGGCATCACCACTGGGCCTCCCGTGAGCACACAGTCGGACAATCGGATGTCAAGTTTCTGCACCGAATGTTTCCGGTCTTGCTGAAGGCCCCCATCTTGCCGCCCACGGGTGACGGAGGGGCACAGTCCGGTCACAACCACCGATGAGTTGCAACCCCCTGCAACCCTGGTGAACATCCACAGGGTGTTTGAAACTTGAGCCACGTCGTCCCGAGCGGCGATTCTGGCCTCGCAGGGCCATTGCGGCGGGGGTGGTGCCGTGTCGGCGCAGCACCACCCCCGCTTCCTGTTCGCGCAGGCCGGCGCGGTCAGGAGCGAGGCGCGGCCCGCTCGACGATCGACGCCAGGTCCAGGCTGTGGGGCAGTGTCCCGAAGGCCGCGCCCCCGTCCCCGCCCAGCCGCGAGGCGCAGAACGCGTCGGCCACCTCCGGCGGCGCGAATCGCACGAGCAGTGCCCCCTGAAGCACCAGAGCGAACCGCTCCGCCAGTCGGCGCGCCCGTCCCTCGACGCCGTCCAGATCAGCCAGTTCCGTCAGCAGGCTCTTGGTCGCCCTGTCCAGCCGGTGATCGGCCCCGCGCGCCTGCCCCACCTCCTGGAGATAGGCGTTCAGTGCCTGCGGCTCCCGTTGCAGTGCGCGCAGCACGTCCAGTGCCTGGACATTTCCCGCGCCCTCCCAGACCGAATTCAACGGCGACTCGCGCACCAGCCGGGGCATCCCCGACTCCTCGACGTAACCGTTTCCACCCAGGCACTCCGACGCCTCCACCGCCAGCGGCGCACAGCGCTTGGTCACCCAGTACTTGGCCGCCGGAACCGCGATCCTCAGCAGCGCCCGCTCCTGCTCCCCACCGTCGTCATAGGCCGCCGCGAGCCGCAGCGCGAGCACGGTCGCCGCCTCCGACTCCAGCGCGAGGTCGGCCAGAACGTTGCGCATCAGCGGCTTGTCGACGAGCTTCCCGCCGAACGCCTCACGGTAGGTGCAGTGATGGATCGCCTGCGCCACCGCCTGCCGCATCAGCCCCGCCGAGCCCAGCACACAGTCGAGCCGCGTCGCCGCCACCATGTCGATGATGGTGCGCACCCCGCGCCCCTCCTCACCGACCCGACGGGCCCACGTCCCGTCGAACTCGACCTCGGCGGACGCGTTGGACCTGTTTCCCAGCTTGTCCTTGAGCCGCTGGAGGCGGAAAACGTTTCGGGAACCGTCTTCCAGCACGCGCGGCACGAGGAAACAGGTGAGCCCGCCTTCGCCCCGGAAAGGGGTTGCCTGCGCGAGCACCAGGAAACCGTCCGACATGGGCGCCGAACAGAACCACTTGTGGCCGGTCAGTTCGTACGTTCCGTCCTCGGCGAGAGGCGTGGCGACCGTCGCGTTCTCCCGTACGTCGCTGCCACCGTGTTTCTCCGTCATTCCCATGCCGAACAGCGCCCCGGCCTTCAGCCGGGCCGGGCGCAGCTCACGGTCGTAGATCGTGGACGTCAGCCGCGGCTCCCACTCGGCGGCCAGCTCCGGATCGGCGCGCAGCGCGGGCACCGCCGCGTGGGTCATGGACAGCGGACAGCCGTTGCCCGCCTCCACCTGCGTCCACACCAGAAAACCCGCCGCCCGACGCACATGCCCACCCGGCCGCACCCAGGCATCCGTCAGATGGGCCCCGACGCCCTTGCCGAGCAGCCGGTGCCACGCCGGATGGAACTCCACCTCGTCGATGCGGTGGCCGTAACGGTCGTGCGTAAGCAGTTTCGGCGGATGTTCGTTCGCCTGCACCGCCCACTCCTGCAACTGCGCCGATCCGGCGGCCCGGCCGAGCGCCGACAACTCGCCGTGCGCCTCGTCGAGCAGTTCCGGATCGAGATGCCGTTCCACGGCCGCCACCAGCGCTTGATCGGCGCCGTACACGTCGTACCCGGTCAGGGGCGGGGGCTGGTTGGTCACGGTGTGCGTGGTGCCTGCCATGGCCCGAACCTACCCCCGGGTACGACGGTCATGGCCATCCGGGAGCCCGCGAGCCGCTCCCCGACCCGGTGAAGCGGCCTTGCCGGAGGTGAGTGCAGCCCCGAACGGCGGATACCTTTAGGGCGTGCAGCCAGGAAGTCAGTCACCCGAGCAACCCGGGAGCCCCACCGGGCGTCTCCACCGGGCGCGTGCCCTTTACCGGAACGTTTCCAAGCGACGGACAGCCTGGCTGCTGTTGAAGGACACCGTCAACTCCTGCATCGAGTACCGCATCCTCGGTCTCGCCGCCGAAGCCGCTTTCTTCACGTTGCTGTCCGTGCCGCCGCTGCTGCTCAGCCTCATCGGCCTGCTCGGCTACGTCGACGACTGGACCGGTACCGACACCATCACCAGCTTGGAGGCCAACCTCCTCGACGCCTCGCGCACGGTCCTGTCGGACAAGGGCGTCCGGCAGATCGCCCAGCCGATCCTCGACGATGTGATGAAGGGCGGCCGCCCCGACGTCATCTCCATCGGCTTCCTGTTCGCCCTCTGGTCCGGCTCGCGCGCGGTGAACGTCTTCATCGACACCATCACCGTGATGTACGGCCTCGACGGCGTGCGCGGCATCGTCAAGACGCGGCTGGTGGCCTTCCTGCTGTTCGTCGGGGCCCTGCTGATCGGCTCGATCGCGCTGCCGCTGATGGTCGCCGGGCCGGACGCGGTGGTGCGGATCGTCCCCTGGTCGACCACCGTGGTGCAGGTCCTGTACTGGCCGGTCGTGATCGTCCTGTCCGTCGCGTTCCTGACAACGCTCTACCACGTCTCCGTACCCGTGCGCTCGCCGTGGATCGAGGACGTCCCCGGCGCGCTCGTCGCCCTCGCCATGTGGGTGCTCGGCAGTTTCCTGCTGCGCATCTACCTGACGAACACGATCGAGGGCGCCACCATCTACGGCTCCCTCGCCGCCGCCGTCGCCGTACTGCTGTGGATCGGTGTGTCCGCGTTCGCCGTGCTGGTCGGCGCCGCCATGAACGCCGCTATCGACCGGGTCTGGCCGGCCGCCGCGACGGCCGCGGCCCGCGCCGCCAACGAACGGCTTCGCGAGGAGGAGGCCGCGGAATATGTGGCCCGCATGGCGGCGATCCGCTCCCACGAGGACGACGACCCCGACGACCCCGACATGCCGTCCGAGTTTCCCGAGCGGTGGTCCCGCTTTCTTCCACCGGAGGACGTGACGGGACGTTTCCGGACGCATGTGAGGAGTTATCCGAAGGGACACGGGGGAAACGCCGGGAACGGGGAAGAACAGCCTCCGGAGAAGTGAGCCCCGGGCAGCGAAGCGAGGAGATGCGTCCCCGGAGCGCCCCGGAAACGCGGGAGCTACGCCTTCCAGACGCCCGCCCCCGCCGACTCCTTCGCGAACTCCGCGAAATCACGCGGCTCACGGCCGAGCACCTGCCGGACGCCGTCCGACAGGTAGGCGTTGCGGCCGTCCAGCAGTGACTCGAACAACTCCACCAGGAAAGCGACTTCCTCCGGCGGTACCCCGAACCCGGCCAACTGCTCGCCGTACTGAAGCGCCGGCACGGGGGTGTACGTCAGCTCGCGCCCGGCCGCCCGCCCGATCTCCGCAACCGCTTCCCGAAACGTCAGCAGCCGCGGCCCGGACACCTCCAGCGCCTCGCCCACGTACTGGTCACCCTCGGTAAGCGTTTTCACCACCACGTCCGCGACATCCCGCAGGTCGATGAACGGCTCTTGCACCTCCCCACCCGCGAACACCAGCTCCCCGCTCTGCCGCAGCCCCTCCACTAGCGGCCCCTCACTGAAGTTCTGCGCGAACCACGCGGCCCGTACGACCGTCCAGTCGGCGCCCGACGCCCGCAGCGCCTCCTCGGTCGGCAGCGCCCGCTCCTCACCCCGCGACGACAGCAGCACCAGCCGCCGCACCCCGAGTGCGACCGCCTCCCCGGCCAGCCGTCCCACCGCCTCGGCCGCGTCCGGCGCCCCCACATCCGAGGGATACACCAGGTACGCCGCGTCCGCGCCGCGCAGCACGTCCGCCCACGTCGAGGCGTCGTGCCAGTCGAACCCCTGGGCCCGCGAGGCCGTCCGTACCGTCAGCCCGGCCGTCCCGGCCGCCTGCGCCACCCGGCTGCCCGTACGACCGGACGCGCCGGTCACCACCACCGTCATCCGCTGTGCCGTGTTCTGTGTCATGCGTTCAGTCAACTGCCGTACACCGCACGGTCCCATCGCTGAACGGCTCATTCCCATAAGCGCGCGTCTACGCTGGCCTCATGGACGCTCCTCCACGTTCGAACATGCTCACGCGGGGGGACCCCCTCGCGGGCCTGCTGGAGGGTCCACGCGCGCGTGGCGCTCTCATGATCCGCGCGTGCTTCGACCCGCCGTGGGCCGTACGGGTCGAGGACCGCGCCCCGCTGACGGTGATGCTCATGGTGCGCGGCGAGGGCTGGGTCGTGCCGGACAAGGGGGAGGGCGTCCGCCTGCGGGCCGGCGACCTCGCCATCGCCCGTGGCCCCGCCCCGTACACCTGCGCCGATGTCCCCGGTACGCCTGCGCAGGCGCTGATCCTCCCCGGCGGAGAGTGCGCCTACCCCGACGGACGCCTCCTGAACGGCTCCATGGACCTGGGCGTGCGCACCTGGGGTGACCGCCTGGACGGCTCCACGGTCGTCCTGATCGGCACGTACCTGATGCAGGGCGAGATCAGCGGCCGGCTGCTCGACGCGCTGCCCCCACTGCTGTCCCTCACCTCCGACATCTGGCAGTGCCCGCTCACCCCACTGCTCATGGAGGAGATCGTCCGTGACGAACCCGGTCAGGAGGTCGTCCTGGACCGCATGCTCGACCTCCTGGTCATCGCCGCGCTGCGGGCCTGGTTCTCCCGCCCGGAAGCGGCGGCCCCGGCCTGGTACCGAGCACTGGCCGACCCGGTCGTGGGCCGCGTTCTGCGGCTGGTCCAGGACGACCCGGCGCACCCCTGGACCGTCGCGACCCTCGCCGCGAAGGCGGGCGTGTCCCGGGCGGCCATGGCCCGCCGCTTCAGCGACCTCGTGGGCGAACCCCCGATGACCTACCTCACCGGCTGGCGCCTCGCTCTCGCCGCGGACCGACTGCGCGACACCGAGGACACCATCGGCGCGATCGCCCGCCAGGTCGGTTACGGAAGCGCTTTCACCCTTTCCAGCGCCTTCAAGCGGGTGTACGGCGTCAGCCCACAGGAACACCGGACACGGGCGGCTTAAGGGGCCCAGGGGGGAGGGGAGGAAGAGGCACCCGGTCGGCGGTTTGGGGAAAGGGGCGGTCGGGGCGGTGGAGCAGACGGTGCGATGCCCTGCGCAGATAGGCATATCGGGAGGGAAACGGCCGGGGCGAGGTGACGGCAGCGTGTTTCGGTTGGCGTTTCGGTGGGTGTCTCGGTCCTGCGGCAACCGGCCTGACGCCGTGGCTACGACGGTGTCCGGATCGAGGCCGTGGAGCGCGGTAGCCGGCGGTATGCCGTTTCCTCGCCTTCCTCGCCGTGTCAGCTGGCAGTGCTGCGCCGGCGTGATGTGTTTCAGCCGCCCGGGCGCGGCTTCGTGACTCAGGGGGAATCCGGTTTCCGCCGCGGACGGACGCTCTGACACCGCGCGGTGCAGAGGCCCCGACCGCGCACGAGGCGGTGGCGGAAGCGAGCGGGAAGCGGTGGCGGGAGCCGCGGGAAGCGGTGCTGCTCCGTCTGCGTACCGGCACCCCGTGTCCCGGCGGCGTAGCCTGGCGTACATGTACGAGGAGCGGCCCTCCCGGCTGGCCGGGGCGGTGGTGTGGACGAACACGCCGTCCGCGGCACTCGGCGCACTCCCCGTACTCCCCGACGGCTGCATGGACCTGCTGTGGCGCGAGGGCAGACTGCTGGTCGCCGGACCGGACACTCAGGCTCATCTTCCCGAGGGCCCGCCCGCGTCCTGGGCCGGCATCCGCTTGTTCCCCGGCACCGCGCCCGCGCTGCTCGGCGTACCGGCCCATGAACTACGCGATCGCCGCGTTGAGTTGACCGACCTGTGGCCGGCACCGGAAGTGCGTCGCCTGACCGGCCGGGTCGCCGCGGCCGCGTACCCGGCGTTGGCACTGGAGGAGCTGGCGCTGGAGCGGGCGGCACCGCCGGACCAGGCGCTGCGGAGACTGGTCGCCGCCCTCGCCGCAGGTGCGACGGTGTCCGAGACGGCCGACGAACTCGGTCTCGGAGCGCGCCAGTTGCACCGCCGTTCGCTTGCCGCCTTCGGCTACGGCCCCAAGACGCTCGCCAGGATCCTGCGCCTGCAACGGGCTCTCGCGCTGGCTCGGCAGGGCGTGCCGTACGCGGACACGGCGAACCGGGCCGGTTACGCCGACCAGGCCCATCTCTCGCGGGACGTCAGGGAGTTCACGGGCCTCACGCTGGGCGCCCTGCTGCGCTGAGCGGGCCGGGTCACTGGGGGAGCGGTGCGAACAGGTCGACACCGTTGCCGTCGGGGTCGAGCACGACGGCGTAACGCTGGCCCCAGAAGGCGTCCCACGGCTTCAGGTCGCCTCGGTGACCGGCGCCCAGCAACTCCTCGTACACGGAGTCGACCTCGCCCGGTGTGTCACAGCGCAGCGCGAGTGAGGCCCGACCACCACCGGACGGCGGCTTCCACTCCGGATTGAACGACCGGACGGTGTCCTCGGTGTCCAGCAACAGCCGCAGTCCACCCGGCAGTTCGGCCTCTGTGTGCGGCTCCTGCTCGGCCCCCTCGGGAAAGGCGAAGCCGAGTCGGCGGTAGAAGGAGACGGACGCGGCCATGTCGGAGACGATCAGGCCGATGGCATCGAATCGTGGACTCATGCGGCAACGGTAGGCAGCGCCGGCGCGGACGGTCTTGAAAGAAACGGACACGCCCCGGAAAACCTTTCCGCACCCCCCGGACGGCGCTGGTGGCGGGAAACCCGACCAGGCGGACTCGGAACCCGCCCCCGTCCCGGCGGCCGGCTGAGCCTTGTTACCGATCGTCTTCTCGGCTGCCGCTTGCCACGGGGCGCGCGGACCCGCGCCGGACAGGGGCGGGAGAAACCTGCCATCGGTTGGCTCAGGGGCGTGGGCGGGGAGCGGACGGCCGCTGCCGCGAGGTTCACCGACGCGGACTCGGCCGGCCCACTCCGCTTCCCGGCAGGGCCGGGGCCGGACGGTTGCGCCCGTTGAGGCGGGGGCGCCCCGGGTCAGCTGAAGGTCACCGGCCCGTTGGGCGTGGCCACCGTGAAGGAGAATCCCGCCGGGCCCTCGGTGAGGGCGAGGTCGGTACCGAGGGCGGTCAGCAGGGGGCGGACCTCTTCGGGGTCAGGAGCGGTGGCAGTCAGCTCCAGCAGGGGAATGACGGGCAGGCCGGACGCGGAGGGGTGGATCGTGCTGCCCCAGTCGATGAGGAAGGGCACCAGGCCGGACGGATGCGGGGAGCCGCCGTCGGTCAGCCGCCATTGAAGCAGGCTGCCGTCGGGGCGACGCCGGCTCATCTCCCGTACGTCACCGGTGTCGTAGCCCCGAGCACGGGCGCCCGCAACCGTCGCGTCGAGGTCGGGCGGGCTGATGGCCCAGGTGATCGTCCGCGCGGAGGCGAGCGCGTCCACGCCGAAGGGGCGCGGGTCGGTGGGCGCGGGCTGTTCCGGGTCGGGGCCGATGATCTCCAGATACGCGCAATGGCCCAGGCCGACGAGGTAGTTGCGGGTGCCGAGCCCGACATGCACACCACCCGGCGCTGGGGCCACTCCCGTGCGCCGGGTGAACTCGGCGACCGTCGCCGCCAGATCGGGCGTTGCGAGGACGATGTGGTCGAGGCGTGCGGGAATGGTGTTCATCCCGCCCGAGCCTACGCGCCCGGCTTCTGAAACGGCCGCGCCCATGGAACACCTGTACGGCAGGCCGGCGTGCGGGGTCCAGGCCTTGCTCGAGACCGATGCCGTACCCACGCGGCCGGTATAGCTGCTGATCCGAGCGCGTTCGTTGTCGACGGCCAGGAGTGATCGGCGGCGGTCGGCATCGGAAACCGCATGAAAGCGGTGGACCCGCTTGTTACTGCTTATTACCGCTTGTGACGGGGCGTCAAGCGGAAATGCCGGGCAGACAGCGGAGTCGCGCGAACACGAGGCAACCGGTTACACCCCTGCTCAGCTGTCCTTCTCCGGTTCAGCTTCTCTGAACCTGAACGCTCCGACCGGGATCCTTCCCACGCATGCGCGCGGGTCCCGCAGGCGTGGGCGCCGCGTCCGGCTCGGGGCCGAGCCCGTGCCACCGCCTCCGGAACGACGGCCACCGCCGAAACTGTCGCCCCGATCATCTCCCTGGGACCCGAACTCCCGTCGGCCTAGGCTCGTCCCCATGACCGCCCGCCTGCTCGTGTACACGCGTACCACCGATTACCGCCACGACTCCATCCCGGACGCCGTCGCCGCCCTACGCGGGCTGGACGGGTTCGCCGTCGACCACACCGAGGACCCGGCCGTCCTGGAAGCCTCGCTGGACGGATACGCGGCCGTGGTCTTCCTCTCCACCAGCGGCGAGGTGCTGACCCCGGCCGGGCAGGAGCGTCTTGCCGGTTACATCGAGGCGGGCGGCGGTTTCGCCGGGGTGCACGCGGCGGCCTGCACCGAGTACGACTGGCCGTACTACGGCGAACTCCTCGGCGCCCGCTTCGCCCGCCACCCCGAGTACCAGCCGGGCAAGGCGGTGATCGAGGACCACGACCACCCAGCCACCCGCTCGCTGCCGACCGTCTGGGACTTCACCGACGAGTGGTACGACTTCCGCGCCAACCCCCGCGGGCGGGTACGCGTTCTCGTCGCCGCCGACGAGTCGTCGTACACGGGAGGCGGGATGGGAGCCGACCACCCGCTGGCCTGGTGCCGTGAGCAAGGCCGGGGACGCGTTTTCTACACGGCACTCGGACACGCGTCCCAGGCCTACGCCGACCCCCACTTCCGTGCCCATCTGGGCGGTGGCGTCGCCTGGGCCGCTCGGCTGCGGGACCAGTGACGTTTCTCCGGTGAACAGGTTGCGCCATTGGGGTGAGCAAAGCCTTCACATGGAGAGAGCCGTGCATCGACATAGAGATCCTTTTGTCTTCGTAAAGGGCTGTTGTGTCGCAATGGCTGTCTTGCACCTGGTGTGTTGACCCCTCGACTCCATTGGAGGAGCCGGACGGTGACTTACGGGAACAAGTTGCGGGAGCGGATTACCGACCCGGGAACGACCCCGCTGATCGGCGTGTACGACATGTACTCGGCGTCGATCGCGGCGGAACACTACGACGGGATGTTCGTCTCGGGCTTCGGTTTCGCGGCCTCGCACTACGGGCTGCCGGACATCGGTTTCATCGCCTGGCCGGACATGGTGGCGTTCGTCCAGCGGTTGCGGGGCGCGTTCCCGCAACAGCACCTGCTGGTGGACATCGACGACGGGTACGTCGATCCGGAGGTCGCCTGTCACGTGGTGGAGGGTCTCGAGCGCATCGGGGCCTCGGGTGTGATCCTGGAGGACCAGAAGCGGCCGCGCCGGTGCGGGCACGCCGACGGCAAGCAGGTGCTGCCGCTGAGCGAGTACCTGGCGAAACTGGAGATGGTCCTGGCCACCCGGCGCGACCTGGTTGTGGTGGCCCGCACGGACGCCACCGACGAGCACGACATCCTGCAGCGGGCCAGGACGCTGGCCGCCACCGACGCGGACGTGATCCTGGTCGACGGGGTCCGCACCGTGGAGTGGATCCGCCGGATCCGTGACGTGGTGGGAGACAAGCCGCTGCTGTTCAACCAGATCGCCGGCGGAAAGTCCCCGAGGCTCTCGCTGAGCGAGCTGTCCGACCTGGGCGTGAACGTCGCGATCTACAGCACGCCGTGCCTCTTCGCCGCCCACGCGGCGATGCACTCCGCGCTCGTCGACCTCAAGCAGACCGACGGCCGGCTCCCCGAGGTCGACGCGGTGAGCGGCATCGGCGTGCGGGCCTCGACCGAGTTGTTGGAGCGGAACATCGCGCGCCTGCGCACCGCGCCCGAGAGCGTGAACGCGTGAGCCCGGTCGCTCCCCGGCGCAGGACGGCGACGATCCTGGCAGCCGTCCTGCTGGGCGCCGCCGCGACGCCGGCGGTCGCCGAGGGCAGCCTGATCACCGTGATCGACAACTCGCACGCCGACTCGATCCTGGAGGTCGACCGGGCGGCCAACGTCCAGCAGGGCAGCAGCGGCACAGCGGGCAGCGACCACGACGGAAGCGCCGTCGACATGATGGAGGCGCTGGTCGGCGCGCCGGATCGGGGTGAGGACTGAGAAGAGGCGAACACCGGCCGGGAGCCACCGTGATGGTGGCGCCCGGCTTTCCGCTGTCGTTACGACGCTTTTTCTCGGCCACCTCAGCGAGCGCTCCGCCGCCAGGTGAACTACCCCAGGGTGAAGAAACGCAGCACAGCGACGGTGAGGGCGACGGCCGGGACCCGGGTCACGGCCGTGACGTTCGTGACATGCCGAAGCATGCGAGCGGCACGGACCGTGCGTGCGGGTTGCCGGACGGTTCGTCAGTCCTCGTCGACGTCGGGGCGTCCGGCCTCGTCCAGTTCGACGTCTTCGGGCTCGTCGCCGGTCTAGTCACCGGATTCGCTCACGGTGGCGTGGGCGGTGGCGTCCCGGGGGACGGGACCGAGAGTCGTGGCCCGGGCCGTCCCCATGACGGTGATGAGGGCGGCGGAGGCAACGACGAACACGACTGTGGTGCGGGTGTTGAGATTCATGCCCGGAAAACGATCAGTAACGCCGGGAGGTCACCGTTTCACGCTCTTGCCCGCCGGTGCGGCGGAGCGGTGCTCGCCCGCTCCACGAGCCGTGTCGACAACTCCGTCCGTGTCCCCTCCGGGTGCTCGCCGTCCATCATCCGCAGCAACAACCGCAACCCCGTTGCCGCCATCTCCGCCAGTGGCTGGCGCACGGTGGTGAGAGCGGGGGTGGTCCACCGCGACTCCGGCAGGTCGTCGAAACCGACCACGCTGACGTCGTACGGGATCCTCAACCCTCTTTCCGCCAACGCCAGATAGGCGCCGAGGGCCATGCGGTCGGAGCAGACGAAGACGGCCGTAGGAGGTGCGGGGAGATCGAGCAGTTCCTGCATACGCCGGTGGGCGACGGACTCGTCGAAGCCGCCGTCGCGTAGGTACTCGGGGCGGAACGCGACCCCTGCCGACGCCAGGGCCGAGCGGTAACCGGCGACCCGGGCGCTGCTGCACATCTTGCGGCGCGGGCCGGCGATCACGGCGATGCGTTCGTGGCCGAGCGCCAGCAGGTGCTCGGTCGCCGTCACCCCGCCCTGCCAGTTCGCCGCGCCCACCGACACCACCCCGGGCGGCGGCTCGACCACCGGGTCGATCAGCGCGAACGGGGTGCGGTGCTGCTCCAGCCAGGCGTACTGAGAGCCCGTCAACTCAGTCAGGTTGAACAGGACTCCGGCCGATCCGCGCACCGTCAGCTTGTCCAGCCAGCCGCGCTGCGGGCGGCCGACGCGGGTGCGGGACAGGGCGGCCGAGACGACCACGTCCAGACCCGCGTCGTATGCCGCCTCCTCCACGCCGTGCAGCACCGCGCCCGACCAGGAACTGTCCAGCGAGTGCACGACGAGGTCGATGATCCGGGGCGGCTTGGACGCGTCGAAGCGTGGTCTGCGTACGTACCCCAGCCGGTCCAGCGCCTCCGTCACCCGGCGTCTGGTCTCGGGGGCGACATCCTCCCTGCCGTTGACCACCTTGGAGGCGGTCGGCACCGATACCCCCGCCTCGCGGGCCACGACCGCCAGGGTCGGCCCAGCCGCCACGCCCGCACCCGTGCTTGCCGTGCGCACCATCGGGAACCACCTCTCCGGCCCGCCCGAAGGCCGGCGAAAGTTCGACCAGCGCCCTTTCGGAGCCGATACGGAAACAGACGGCTCACAGAAAGCGCTTGCTATCCTAGGTGTGCCTCGGCGTGACGTGAAGACTCCGGAAAACGCGGGATCTTGGGCGCGGCAAATTTTTCGAAACTGCGGACAGGTGACGCAGCCCGGACGGCAACGGGCGCCTGAGCGCGACGGACGCCCCGAAGCAGCCAGCGGACGCCGGACCGGGTCGGGTGCGCCCAGCCGGTACACGTCGGCAGAGCCGGTGTCGCGGCTCCCGGACTGCACGGTGACTTCACACGGGCGAGCAGGTCAGCCGGAAGTCCCTGAAGTCGGCGGTGAAGGACGCGTCGACCAGGTCCCGGACGTGGATTCCGGCCAGGGTGCCGGTGAAGCGCAGTCGGCCGCCGTGGTCGTCCGACAGTCGGCCGGCGTCCAACGGCGGACCGACCGGAGTGCGTACCCCGTCGCACACGTACCAGAATCGCGCCTCCGCCCCCGCCACCGTCACCGTCACACCCACCGTGACCGGCGCATTCGGGTCGACGTCCACGACCGCCGCCTGTCGCGCGCCGTTCTCGTCGCGCTCCACCAGACTGAGCACCGTCCGTCCCACACCGCGCCACTGTTGACCGCGCTGCGGTTCGGCCGGGGGCTCCGCCCACGTCAGATCGAGGGACAGGTACGCCTCCGCGTCGTAGCGAAGGATGAGCCCCGCGGCCTGGGTGAAGGTCGAGGGCCGTGCCTGCAGGGTGACTTGGACGGTGGCCCGGTGTTCGGTGAGGCGCTGCGCGAGCAGGCTCTGCGCCCAGCGCGACTCCGGACCGTGCCGCCCGCGCAGCCGGATCCAGCCGTCCCGGATGACGAGGTCCACCCAGGACGGATCCGGTGGTTCACGCAACGTGCTCCAAGGCCAGCCCAACACGTCTTCCGTCGAAGCCTGTTGGACGACCTCGCAGGGGATTGTGGGGACCTCGACCTCGACCGCCGGGAGCCAACCACCCTGCCGCAGCCTAGGCTTGCCCGCCGCGTCCCAGATCACCGCCTGGATCGCGGTTTCCCTGCCGAGGGTGCAGCGGAAGCCGTTTGCCGTGTCGAGCGGACGGGCCGTGAGGTGGCTCAGAAACCACTCGCCGTCCGGCGTCTCCACCAGCTCGGCGTGTCCCGCCTTCTGCAGCGGCAACTGAGGGTCGTCGCGAGACGTGAGCAACGGACGGTCGTCGAGTGCGTAGGGCCCGGTGAGACTGCGGCTGCGGGCCGTACGGACGCCGTGCTCGAAACCGGTTCCACCCTCGGCGAGGACCAGGTGGTACCACCCCGCATGGAAGAGCAACTTTGGTCCCTCGATGAGCCGTTCATGCTGGACCAGGAGGTGGGTGACGCCGAGCGGGGCGAGCGTGCCGCGGTCCAGTTCCGTCAGGACGACGCCCGCGAATCGCGCTGCGCCGGGCCGGTGATCGTTCTGGAGGTTGAGCAGCCACAGCCGGCCGTCCTGGTGGAAGAGGGCGGGGTCGAAGCCGTGACTCGCGATACGGCGCGGTGGTGCCCAGGGGCCGGTCACGTCACTGGCCGTGGTCACGTAGGTGTCCTGGTCGAAGTACGGCGTGCCGACGGACCGTACGACCGTGTAAACCACCCAGAAACGCTTGCCGTCCCAGCTCAGCGACGGCGCCCAGATGCCGCCCGAGTCGGGGACGCCGGCCAGCGTGCCGCCCGGAGCGGCCCCCTGGACGTGCCCCGCGTACTCCCAGTGCGCCAAGTCACGCGATCGGTGGATCGGGATCGTCGGGAACCATTCGAAGGAGCTGGTCGCCACGTAGTACCAGTCGCCGACCCGGATCAGGGAAGGATCGGGCGCGAAACCGCGGATCACGGGATTGCGCAGGACGGTCACTTGAGCGCCCCCAGCGTGACCCCGGTCCGCCAGTAGCGACGCATCGCGACCATCATGACGGCCATCGGCACGATGGACAGCAGTGCGCCGGTCAACACCAGGCTCGTGAGGTCGACGCCGGATTCCAGGCGCTTGCCGCTCCAGTTGTAGAGGCCGATGTTGAGCGTCCAGTTCTCCTGACCGCGCAGTACGGTCAGCGGCAGGAAGAACGCGTTCCAGGTGTTGACGAAGGCCAGCAGGAACACGGTCGCGCCGCCCGTCGTCATCATGCGCAGCACGATGCTGACGAAGATGCGCAGTTCGCCCGCGCCGTCGAGGCGGGCCGCCTCGAGCAGCTCGAAGGGAATCGTCGCCTCGGTGTACACCTTGGCGAGATACACGCTGAACGGATTGATCAGGCAGGGGATCAGCATCGCCCAGGGAGTGTCGACCAGACCGATCTCCGAGAACAGCAGATACAGCGGCAGCGTGAGCAGGGCTATCGGGATCAGGAACGAGCCCACCACACAGGCGAAGACCACGGCGCGGCCTGGAAAATCAAAGCGGGCCAGGCCGTAACCGGTTGCGAGCGCGACCAGGGTGCCGCCGAGTGAGCCGACACCGGCGTACAGCAGGGAGTTGGCTGTCCAGCGCAGGAAAATGCCGTCCTCATAGGTGAACAGCTGATGCAGGTTGTTCCAGAGGTGCATGCCGGAGAACCACAGACCGTTGCTCTGGTAGAGCCCGGTGCGATCCTTGGTGGCGGCGACGATGAGCCACCACACCGGGAACAGACTGTAGGCGCTTGCCAGGACCAGTCCCCATAGCAGGAACCGCTGGCCGCCCTGCGAACGGGCGGCGGGGTCGGGGTCCGTACGTCGGCGCACTGCCGACGCCGGCTTCTTGCGCGCGCGGTCTTCGGTGAGCGTCATCAGTAGGCCTCCCTCGAAGTCAGCCGGTAGAAGAGGAAGGAGGCGACACCCAGAATCAGCGCGAGCAGTACCGACAGGGCGGCGGCGTAGTGGTAGTTGCCGGCGTTGAACGCCTGGTTGTAGATGATCATGATCGGGGTGAAGCTGTCGTCCACGGTCTGCGGAGTGACATTTCGAAACAGTGCCGGCTCATTGAAGATCTGCAACATCTGGATGACGGAGAGGAGCCCAGTCAGCACCAACGCCCCGCGCACGTAGGGCACTTTGATGCTGCGGGCGATCCGCACCTCGGAGGCGCCGTCCAATCGAGCAGCCTCGAACAGCTCGCGAGGCACGGCCTGAAGCGCCGAGTAGATGATCACCATGTTGTAGCCGATGCCATGCCAGGTGAGCAGATTGCCGATCGACGGCCAGACCATGGACGGTGAGAAGAAGTTCCAGTCGGCGCCGAACAGCTTGCCCAGCGGGGTGAGCGGACCGACGTCCGGGCTGTAGAGGTTGATCCACACGAGGGCGGCCACCACCCCGGGGATCATGTACGGGACCAGCAACAGGATCCGGAAACGGCTCGCCGCCCGTGAGCTGAGTGCGTCCAGGAACAGCGCCAGCACCAGACTGACGAAAAGCATCACCGGTATCTGTACACAGGCGAACAGCACCACACGCAGGATGGAGCTGACGAATGCCGAATCGGTCAGACCCTGTTGGTAGTTGTCCAGGCCGGAGAACCTCTCCGACGCGCCTCCGAAACCGAGCCCGGACTGCTGGGTGCGGAACAGTGACTGGTAGACGGCGTAGCCGATCGGCACCAGATACAGGAACACGAAGCCGAGTTGGAAGGGCACCGTGAACGCGGCGCCCTTCCAGCGCAGGGAGTGAATCACCGGCTGCGCCTCAGCCCTCGACGCTGATGCCGCGGGACTTCAGGTCGTCGACCGTCCACTCCTGCATGTGCGCCAGCAGGTCGGTGACTTTCTGGTCCTTGTTCACGACCTTGGCCCAGCCGGCCTGCATCTCGGTGAACATCGCCGTCCAGTCCGGGCCGAAGGTCCAGTCGGTGGTAACCGTGTTCAGGCTGTCTTTCACGATCTGCTGAGCAGGTTCGTAGTTCGTGCCGAGCAGCTTGTCGGAGATCGCCTCCCCGACGTAGACGCCGCTGTCGGCCAGCGCAGGCATCACACCGTTGCCCGTGGTCGGGCTCGCCATCGTCTTGACCGCGGCGGTGTCGGTGGACATCCACAGCGCTGCGTCGGCTGCCTGTTGCGGGGTCTTGCACTGCTTGGTGACCAGGGTCAGACCACCGCTCTGGTTGGTGCCCGCAGGGGTTTTGGCCGTCCCGCCGGGGAACGTCGGCCAGGGCGCGAGCGCCCACTTGCCGAAGGATTTGGTGAAGTTCTGCACCATGCCGGCCATCTGCCAGGTGGAAATCTGGCGGGTAGCGGTGCCGCCGTTGTCGTAGTTGCGCTGGACGGCGGCGTAGTCGGCGAAGGAAAGCGTGGAGTTGAGGTCGTTGTCGACTATCTCCTGGATCACCTTTGCGGCCTTGAGCGTGCCCTCGTCCTGGAAATTCACTTTCCAGGAGTTTCCGTCGATCGCGTACCAGTGGGCGCCGCCCTGCATGGCGAGCACCTCGAGGGTGCTGGGGTCCTCACCGGCGTAGTTGGTGATCTTGACGCCGTGCTTCTTCAGCTCCTTGCCTGCGGCTATGAAATCGTCCCAGGTGGCAGGCGCCTTCAGTCCGTACTTGGCGAAGACGTCCGTGCGGTAGATGGTGAAGGAGGGCGCCGAGCTGGTCGGCACGCCGTAGACCTTGCCCTGCACCTGCCCGGCGGCCCAGGAACCGGCGTTGAACTTGTCCTTGCTCGACTCGACGTACTCGGTGATGTCGGCGAGTGCTCCTTGCGACACCCAACTGGTCACGTACTCGGCGGTGTTCTGCACCAGACAGGGCGCGTTACCCGCCTTGACCGCATTGGTCAGCTGCTTCTGCATGGTCAACTGGTCGGTGACCTTGGTGTACTTCAGCTGGATGTCCTTGTGGGAGGCGTTGAACGCCTTGACGACCGCCTCCTGCCCGTTTGCCCAGCCCCAGAAGGGGAGGGTGACAGGGCCGGACGCCGAGGAGTCCCCGTCGCCCGACCCGCCGCAGGCGGAGAGCAGACCTGTCAGCGCGATACCCGCCACGGTGCGGGCGAACCTTCTCCGGGAGCTGGTGGAGTTCATCTGACCGTGATCCTTCGGAAGTAGGCGTCTCGGAACGAGAGAACAGCGGCTCGGTGCTGGCCGGGAACGGCGGCTGGGAGGCCGGACGACGTCGGCATAGCGGAAGTTGTAGTAACCGGTTGCTACGAAGGTAGGCCGAGAGATTCGGCTGTATCAAGGGGCGCGCAGGAAAATGTTGCGTCGGTGCGTCGCGGTGGAGCCTCGTACGGTGCGGAGAGCCCATGATGCCTTCTATAGAAGCAGCTCAGGGGCGTATTTCAGCAGTGGGTCGAGTTCCGTGGCAGAGCCTCCGGAGAGGCCCGCCCACACGGAAGACGCAGGGAAAACGGTTACGAAACAGATCGATGATCAGCGCTCTGCGGACGCTGCGGCTCACCTACGCCGCTTGGGCGGCCGCACCGAGTCCCGTACGACGACATGGGTGCCCAGGACCAAGTGCTCGGCGTCTCCGCTCTTGCGCCGGGCGCCGCCCCCGGGCCCCTGCCGCCGGTCGGCCACCGCGCGCAGGGCGACCCGGCCCATTTCCTCGTAAGGCACGTGCACCGTGGTCAGTTGAGGGGTGAGCTGGGACGCGAGGGGGATGTCGTCGTAGCCCGTGATCGACACGTCGTCCGGCACTCGCAGACCTGCCCCGCGCAGTGCCTGCATGGCCCCCGCGGCGACGATGTCGGTGCCCGCGAGCACGGCGGTGAAGTCCGGAGGCTCGTGCAGAGCCGCCTGCACCGCGGCGTACCCGTGCTCGTCGTCGTACGGACCGTGCCGTACCAACCCCTCGTCGAACGGCACCCCGTATGCCTCGAAGGCTCGTCGGGCACCCTTCAACCTGCCCTGAGCAGTGGTGAGTTCAGCCGGACCGGGCAGGGTCAGGATTCGCCGGTGGCCGGCCGAGAGCAGGTGGCTGGCCATGGCGTAGGCACCGGACTCGTTGTCGTAGTCGATGGTCGTGGCCGGGACGTCTCCCTCCAGCGGTGGCCTGCCCACCAGGACCAGATGCGAGCCGGCCGCGTCCAGGGAACGGGCGAACCGGGCCATACGCAGCTGGTACTCGTCGTAGTCGTAGGCGCCGCCGAGCAGGACCACAGCGTCGACGCCCTGCTGGCGCATCAGGTTGACGAGCGCGAGCTCGCGTTCAGGATCGTCGCCCGTGGTGCCGACGATCGACAGCCAGCCGCGCAGGGTGGCCGCACCCTCGACGCCCTTCGCCACGTGGGCGAACGCGGCGCCGGTGATGTTGTTGATCAGTATCGCCACCGTCGGAGTGGCACCACCGGCCAGGGAGCGGGCGTGCGCGTTGGTGACGTAGTCCAGGTCGCGGACGACCTTCATCACGCGGCGCCGCAGTTCCTCGGAGACCGGGTAGTTGCCCGACAGCACGCGGGAAACGCTTGCTACGGACACACCCGCGCGTTCCGCCACATCCCGTATGGTCGCCCGGCCGGCGTCACCCGTCGTCCTGCGCTGACTCACGTTGCGGCTCCTTCACTGTTCGTGGGCGCCGACGAGGGCGCCATGGAGGCCACGCTCGCGGACATCGCCGTGGCCTGGTCAAAGCACGGCCGGGGCCCGGCCCCCCGTTGGTGCGGGAACCGTATCCCAACGGTCTGCCAGGGGGACCGGCCTGTGGATAACCCCGGTCATCGCCGTGGCCAGAGACCTCGCCAACGGGGTGGACCTGCGCATCACGCCACTCGGGCCAGGTCGGCGTGGCGTACCTCGTGGGCGAGGGGCAGGCCCTCGGCCAGGCGTTCCAGCTCCTCGACGACGATGCGGCCGAGCCGTTCCAACTCGTTTCCGAGGGAGCCGGCGATGTGCGGGGTGAGGAACACGTTCGGCAACCGGTACAGGGGAGAGCCTGGGGGCAGCGGTTCGGGTTCGGTGACGTCCAGGACGGCATGCAGTCGACCGGAGACGAGCTCGTCGGTGAGGGCGGAGTGGTCGACGAGGGCGCCCCGAGAGGTGTTGATCAGCACGCCGCCGTCACGGACCAGGGCGAGACGGGCGCGGTCGAGCATGTGGTGGGTCTCGGGGATATCGGGCGCATGCAGGCTGACGATGTCGCTGTGTCGCAGAAGATCTTCCAGAGAGAGGAGCCGCGCACCGAGTTCTGAGGCCTCCGCCGCGTCCACGTACGGGTCGTGCAGGAGGACCTCGAAGTCGTACGGACGCAGCAGTTCCAGGAGGCGGCGCCCCACACGCGAGGCGCCGATGACACCGATCCGGCGGCCGAGGTTGCCGGTGGCCGCGGTCTCGGCGGGGGTCGGCTGGGCGTGGGTGCGGCGAAAACGCTCACGATGGACGAAGGCGTCCTTCCCGGCGAGCAGGATCATCGCGAGTGTGTACTCGGCGACCGGGACGGCGTTGCCGGTCACCGCGCTGGAGACGGTCACCCCTCGGTCCCACAGGGCCTCTCCGACCAAGGGGCGTACCGAGCCCGCAGCATGCAGGACCGTGCGGAGCCGAGGTGTCGAGTCGAGGATGTCCGTGTCGAGGCGGGGACAGCCCCAGCCAGTGATCAGGATCTCGGCACCGGCCAGCGCAGACGCCGCGGCGGGCTCTGTGAAATCCCTGACGACGAGCGCGGGGTCGATCTCGGCCGCCCGCCGCAGTCGGGCCACGAGGGGCGGGGGGAACAGCAGAGGAAGGTGCACCGGATCCATGGCGAACACGGCCCTGGGCAGCTGGGCGCTGGGCATGACTCTCCTGAGGTGCGTGGGAAACGTTTTCTGAAAGCGTCTTCTACCGTAGATCTGGCGCAGAGGCGGGGTCAATCGGTCGAGGGTCGCCAGGGGTAAGCCTTTCGGATGGCTCTCGAGTAAATGGGCACCTCAGAGCGGCTTTTGAGGCGGAATTCAGGGCTGGCTCCGTCGGATGCGAGGCCAGGTGGAACCTGTTTCCGACAGGCGAGGCGTGAAGGGCGAGAGGGGGATGAGGGGTGTTGGATCAGCGTGCGGTACGGCAGTGCATTAGCAACCGGTTGTCGCGGTCTCGTCGAAAGTCGCGCGCCCGATGGACCGCTTCGGCCGGCATGGCATGGTCGGCTGGTGCCGGGATGCGCGTAGGGGCAGTTACTCCGATCTGTGCAGGTCGGGGAGTCGCCGTCCATAGTCGACGTGACAACTGTCCGCAGGCGGGGACGTATCTGGGGCGCGCTCGGAGTTTTCGAAAGTCTGCGGGGCCCCTTGACGGGCCACCGGGAGCGGAAGAAGCTCTGGCCACCTCGTCGTAGCAAACGGTTCCTACCTGTTACTGCCTCGCGCTCCGCGACTGTAACGCTCGCGCCCACCGAGTCCGAAACGCTCACTCCACCGAGTCCGGGACGCTTACGTCCTCCCGAAACAGAAGCCGAGGCTCCCCATGCGCTTCCACGTCGGTACTTCTCCCAGCCGCCGAGCTTCCTCTCCCCGGCGGTCGAAGGCGTCGGGGTCGGCACGGCGACCCTCAACGGGTGTGCGTTGCGGGCGTCGAGCGGAGTGGGCGGACCGGGCGAGACCGTCACGTCGAGGGTCATGCCCGACGACATCTCCCCGGAACTGATCGAGCAGGCCCAGAAGAACAGCGGCGTCAAGACCGTCACCGTCAGGTACGACATCACCCAGCTGCTCGGGTGACGACCAGGGACGGCCCGCCCGACCTGCTGTGCGGTGTCGGTTCCGTGGATGCGCCGTACTGGGCGGCGCGGGACGTGAGGGAGGAACTGGACCGGTGATGTACGCCGTGCCCGTCCGGCTGGTCTTCCTCGTCGCTCAGCGAGCCTTCGTTGCAGGGATGGCGACGTCCGGCCTCGAGTAGTCCGACGTTCCGGATTTCGAAGTAACCCCTTACCTACCGTTGCAAGGAGTCATGCATGAACACGCCCCTGTCCCGTCGCACCGCCCTCCAGGCGGCCGGCGCCACCGTGCTCACCGCCGGCCTGTCCGGGGGTCTCACGGCCACGGCGGCTCACGCGGAAAACAGCAACTCCCCCTCCAAGCTGGTCACTTACCCTCGCCCGGCCACCCTGCCGACCAACACCAGCTTCAAGGTGCGTGTGCGCACCGCCCCTGACGGCGACTGGCGGACCCTCGACATCTACCGGCCTCAACTGGAGGAGATCAACGCCACCACCGGTTCCGGCAAGGTCTACAACACCTCGATGGTGTACTTCGATTTCCGTGGTTCCGTGGAGCTGGAGATCACCTACCTCAAGGGTGGCGCGACCAAGGCCGGAGTGCGGCCGGACGCGCTGGGTATTGCGCCCGAACTCCTAGGGGACACGCTTCGGTTCACCCTCGACGAGCCGCGCGACGTGGTCGTGCAGATCAATGACGAGATCTTCGACTGCCTACACGTCATCACCAACGGCATCGACCCGCATCCGCCCTGCGCCGACGACCCCGACGTGATCTACTTCGGCCCCGGCGTGCACACGGTCACCGGCAACGTCCTCACCGTGCCCAGCGGCAAGACCGTTCACCTTGCCGGTGGCGCCGTCCTCACCGCCCAGGTCTTCTTCAAGGACGTCGAGAAGGCCGCTCTGACCGGCCACGGCATGCTCTACGCCGGCCCCGGCGGGATCCTCTGCGAGGGCAGCAAGAACATCCGCGTCCAGGACGTCATCATCATGAACCCCAACGGATACGCGGGCACGTTCGGCGAGAGCGAGAACGTGCACGTCAAGAAGGCCCGTTCGTTCAGCTCGAAAGGCAATGGAGACGGTTTCGACGTCTTCTCCTCGACCGGGATCGTCTTCGACGGCTGCTTCATGCGCAACTCCGACGACTGCTTCGCCATCTACGCCCACCGCTGGGACTACTACGGCGACACCCGTGACATCACCATCCAGAACTGCACCCTCTGGGCTGACGTCGCCCACCCCATCAACGTCGGCACCCACGGCAACACCGATGCTCCCGAGGTGATCGAGAACCTCGTCATCAAGAACCTGGACATCCTCGACCATCGTGAGCCGCAGATGGGATACCAGGGTTGCATCGCCCTCAACCCCGGTGACTCCAACCTCATCAAGAACGTCCGCATCGAGGACGTACGGATAGAGGACTTCCGCTGGGGCCAGGTCATCCACATGCGGATCATGTACAACACGAAGTACAACACCTCGGTCGGCCGCGGCATCGAAGACGTCTACATCAAGAACCTCAGCTACCGCGGCACCCACGCCAACCCGTCGCTGTTCCTGGGCTACGACACCGAGCACGCCATCAGGAACGTCACCTTCGAGAACCTGGTGATCAACGGGCAGGTCATCGCCGACTCGATGAAGAAGCCCAGTTGGTACTACACCACCGACGCCGTGCAGTGGTTCTACAACGAGCATGTTCTGAACCCCAAGTTCCTCACCACGGCAGAGGCAGAGGCGGTCGCGCAATGAGCGACATCAGTCGCCGCGGCCTGCTGAAGTCATCCACGGCACTGTTGCTCGCCGCGGGCGCGAGCATCCCCTTCGCGCCTGCGGCCCGGGGGGCAGCGACTGCGGGGACGGCAGGTGACGGCTCCACGTTCGCCTTCACCCACCCCGGTCTGCTGCACAGCGCAGCCGACCTCGCACGTATGAAGTCCGCAGTCGACGGTAGACAGTCACCTGTCTACGACGGATTCCTCGCGCTCGCCGCACACAGCCGATCGCAGACTGCCTACCTCATCCAGAACACCGGCCAGATCACCTCCTGGGGCCGCGGCCCCACCCATTTCATGAACCAGGCCGTCGCCGACTCGGCCGCCGCCTATCAGAACGCACTGCTGTGGGCTGTCACCGGAGAGCGCGCTCACGCCGACAAGGCCCGCGACATCCTCAACGCCTGGACGGCCTCCCTCACGAAGATCACCGGAGCCGACGGACCGCTCGGCGCCGGCCTCCAGGCCTTCAAGTTCGCCAACGCGGCCGAACTCCTCCGCCATACCGGCTATGACGGATGGACCGACTCGGACATCTCCCGCTGCGCGGAGTCCCTTCTGGACGTCTGGTATCCCGCAGTCTCCGGGTACATGCTCTACGCCAACGGCAACTGGGACCTGACGGCCATCCAGTCCATCCTGGCCATCGGCGTGTTCTGCGAGCAACGCACCCTTTTCGAGGACGCCCTACGGTTCGCCGCGGCCGGCGCCGGAAACGGCAGCGTGGCCCACCGCATCGTCGCGGCGACCGGACAGGGGCAGGAGACCGGTCGCGATCAGGGCCACGAACAGCTAGCCGTGGGCCTCATGGGCGACGCCGCCCAGGTCGCCTGGAACCAGGGCGTCGACCTGTGGAGCTATGACGGCAACCGTATTCTTGCCGGCGCCGAGTATGCCGCCCGCTACAACCTCGGTGGCGAAGTCCCCTTCACCCCTGACCTCGACCGCACGGGCAAGTACATCAAGAAGGCGGTTTCGGCGACCGGACGTGGCACCCTGCCTCCGATCTACGAGATGTACCACGCGCACTACGCGGGAGTCCGAGGCCTGGAAACCCCCTATACGCGGGCGGCGGTGTTTCGCGGCGCAGGCGGCGTACGAGTCGTCGAGGGCAGCAACGACGACCTGCCCGGCTGGGGAACCTTCGCCTACGCCGGCGCGACCACCCCCACCCCGACCGACCCGGCATCGCCGGCCGGTGTCACGGCGGTGGGGGAGGAACGGTCCGTCACGGTGTCATGGCTGCCGTCCACCTGGGCGGCCGGCTACACGATCCTGCGCGGGACCGCCCCCGAGGGCCCCTTCGAGCGGCTCGCGACCGAGGTTCCAAAGCCTGCGTACACCGACACCGACGTACGGGCGGGGCGCACCTACCACTACCTGGTCGCCGCAGCCAACTCACTTGGCATCAGCGGGAGTTCGATGGTGACATCGGCTGCCGCCGGGCTGCCCGGGCCGTGGTCGACGACCGACGTCGGCGCCGTCGCGATCCCGGGCTCGGCCACCTTCGACGGCGAGCGGTTCCTGCTGGAGGCTTCCGGCGACGCCGACTCCTCTCGCCTCGTGCACCTCCCTCTGCGCGGCGACGGATCGGTCACCGCCCGCATCGTGTGGCCACTCAGCTCCCAGTACTCCAAGATCGGCGTCACCGTCCGCGCCTCGCTGGACGCGGACGCGGCGCACGCGTCCATGCTGATCCAGGGGCTGCCCCTGCACACATGGAGCGGTGTGTGGACCGTACGGCCGAGCGCCGGGCTGCCCGTCTCGGCGACCGGGAGTACGCCCGTCCCCCCGTCGCAACAGGAGGCGATCACCAGCAAGGCCTCGTTCCCGATCTCCGACCTGGGTGCCTTGCCCGAGTCCGCCACCCCGATCCAGGCCCCCTACGTCGAAGGCGCCGGCGACGGATATCGCATGCGGGCGCCGTACTGGGTGCGGGTGACCCGGAAGGGCCGACGCTGCACAGGATCCATCTCGCCAGACGGTATGCAGTGGACCGTAGTCGGTACGACGGACGTCGACGATATGTCGCATATTGCATACGCCGGCCTCGTTCTTACCTCCTCCCTCGGTATGGCCGAGGAGTACGCCGAGACAGGCACCGGCGCCTTCGACAACGTCAGTGTCACCGGGGCGAGCGAGGACGTCTGGCGCACGCCTCGTCCCACCCGCACAGCCGCCGACCTGAGCGCCACCACCGGCGCCGACGGCGTCCGCCTGACGTGGACCGACTCCGACCTGTCCGCCCGCTACACGGTGCTGCGCGCCTCACGCACGCATGGCTCCTACCGGACGATCGCCACCGCCGTCGGGCCGGTCGGCTTCGGCACTCGCATCCGCTACATCGACGCGAGCGGCACCGCCGGGATGACGTATTACTACGTTGTTTCCAAGACCAACTCATCCGGCCGGGGCCCTCGTTCGAAGCCGAGCAGCGCCGTTGCGCCGGTTCTCTCCGTGACCGCCGCCAAGCCGATCCGCGTCGGAGCCGGGCCTCTTCCGGCTCCCTGGACGTACGGCGACCTCGGTGACGTGGTTCTCGAGCCGAGGGACTACGGAACCTTCGGCGCCGTCGCCGTCTTCACGCCCGGCGACACGGCGTACGACGACGGGACTTTCGTCGTACGCGGATCGGGTGTCGATCTCAATGTCAACTCGCAAGGCATGACAGGACAGTTCGCCCGGCGGAGCATGTCCGGGGACGGTGAGATCGTCGCGCGCCTGCTCGCCCGCGAAGGGGCGACCGCCGACAGGGTCGGTCTGCTGATGGCCAAGTCCCTGTCGCCGTTCGACCAGGCGGCCGGTCTGATCGTCACCGGCGGTACGACCGCGCAGCTCATGCTGCGCCCCACGGCGGCCGGCGCCTCCGCCTTCTCCGGCGCGGTCGACGTCCAACTCCCGCTCCTCTTGCGGCTGAAACGCGCGGGAACCGCATTCGCCGCCTCCGTCTCCGCCGACGACGGCGTCACCTGGGCCCTCCTTGCCGAGGGCTCGATCCCCGGTTTCGGCGACGCCGCCTACTACGTGGGCCTGGTGGTCTGCTCCCGCAGCCCGCTGGCCCTCGGCACCGCACGGTTCGCCGAGGTGATCGTCACCTCGGCCTAGCCAACCCGGGATCCCCCACGGATCCGCCACGATGGGAGCCGCACTCCATGAGCCGCACATCCCCCCACCACGAAGATGACCACCGTGTGAGCCGTCGCGGACTGCTGCGGTCCGTCGGTGGTCTCACCGCCGCACTCGCTCTGGGCGCGAGCGCCACCACCACCACCACGGCGGACGCGGCGCCGGCCGCCTTCACCCACCCCGGCATGCTGCACAACGCCGGTGACATCAATCGTGCCAAGGTCAGGGTCGCGGCAGGGGCCGATCCCTGGCTGTCCGGCTGGAACAAACTGACCGCCAACCCCCACTCGCTGTCCAGCTGGACGCCCAGGGCGACAGCGACGGTCATCCGCGGCGGCACCGGCGAGAACTACAGCCTGCTCTACAACGACATAGCCGCCGCCTATCAGAATGCCCTGCGCTGGCGGGTGGGGGGCACCGAAGCCAACGCGCGGTGCGCGGCGAGCATCCTCAACGCCTGGGCGAAAACGCTTACTGCGGTCATCGGGAACGCCGACCGCTTCCTCGCCGCCGGCCTCTACGGCTGGCAGTTCGCCAACGTGGCCGAGCTGATGCGGGGGTACGACGGCTTCGACCTGTCCGCCTTCCAGGAGATGATGGTCAACGTTTTCTACCCGCTCAACAACAGTTTCCTGACCCACCACAACGACGCCTGCATCACCAACTACTGGGCCAACTGGGACCTCTGCAACACGGCCTCCATCCTGGCGATCGGCATCCTCAACGAGGACTCCGCCAAGTACGACCAAGCAGTCGCCTACGCCAGGTCCGGCGCGGGAAACGGTTCCATCGCACACGCTGTGCCGTACCTGTACACGGATGCGGACGGTTACGCCCTCGGCCAGTGGCAGGAGTCGGGCCGGGACCAGGGGCACACCGTGATGGGCATGGGGCAGATGGGCGCGATCTGCGAGATGGCCTGGAACCAGGGCGACGACCTCTACTCCTACGACAGCAAGCGGTTCCTGAAGGCCGCCCAGTACGTCGCCACATACAACCTCGGCAACGACGTGCCCTTCACCACCTACACCTGGGGCAGCGGGCAGAACTGTGCGCAGAACTCTCAGACCGTCATCTCCACCTCGTCGCGTGGGCAGGTCCGTCCGGTGTGGGCGATGCTCCACTACCACTACAACCGACGCCTGTCCCTCGACGACAAGTACATCTCCCAGATGTGCTTCTCCGTCGCCCCCGAGGGCGGCGGCGGGGACTACGGCGCCACCAGCGGCGGCTACGACCAGCTCGGGTTCGGCACCCTGATGTACGCCAAATAGCCCTGCCACAGGCTCGTGCACCGGAATACCGCGTGTTGTTGTGGTGCTCTGGTCATACCGGTGCGCGAGCGCGGCGAAGGGCTGGTGAGCAGATGGCTGTAGACCAGACGTTCCCACGGGCCGAGGCCCAGGGGGACCCCGACCCCGTCGTCACGACCCCCTACGGGGCCGTACGCGGGAGGCACGAGAACGGCATCGCCGCCTTCCGCGGGATCCCGTACGCGGCGCCCCCCTTCGGGGCCCGCAGGTTCAGGCCGCCCGTTCCGCCCGAGGCCTGGGACGGGGTGCGCGACGCGGGAGCCTTCGGCGCGACGCCGCCGAAACCGCCGTACTCCGAAGCCTTCGCCCAGTACCTGTCCGACCCCGTCGTGGCGGGCGACGACTGCCTCAACCTCAACGTCTGGACGCCCGAGCCAGGCCCGGCCGCGCGGCTTCCCGTCCTCGTCTGGCTGCATGGCGGCGCCCTGACCAGGGGCTCCTCGGCAGTGCCGGTCTACGACGGACGCAACTTCGCCCGCGATGGAATCGTTTTCGTCTCGATCAACTACCGGCTGGGGGTGGAGGGCTACGGACTGTTCCCGGATGCTCCCGCGAATCCCGGTCTACGTGATCAGCTCGCCGCGCTCGAATGGGTGCATCGCTCGATCAGGGCTTTCGGCGGTGACCCCGACAGGGTCACCCTGGCGGGACAGTCCGCCGGAGCCATCAGCGCCGGAGCCCTGATCGCGGCCCCGCAGGCACAGGGCCTGTTCCGACGGGCCATCCTCCAGAGCGGACCCCCGGAGGCCTTCGAACGGGACAAGGTCCGGCGCATGGTCCGCCGTATGGCGACCCGGCTGAAGATCCCCGCCACCGCCGAGGCCTTCGCCGCCGTCGACCGGGATCTGCTGCTGCGCACCCAGGCGGAGGTCGGCCGGCTCAGCAGCCCCGTCCTGGGCGGGCCCGCCTTCGGCATCATCGTCGACGGCGACCTCGTTCCGCGCGACCCTCTTCAGGCACTCGTCACCGGGGACGCGGCACCCGGCGTCGACCTCCTCGTTGGCTGGACTCGGGACGAGTACCGGCTGTGGCTGGTCCCGGGCGGTCTGATGGAGCGCGTCGACCGGCTGGGGGCCGTCGCCCTCGCCGGCGCCATGGCCCGCTGTCACTGTGGCCACGAGGTGCCGCGCGGCTACCGCGCCCTGCACCCCGAGGCCGGCACCGCCGAGATCGTCGGCCAGATGGTCACCGACAACCTGCTGCGCCGCCCCCTGCAACAGCTGGCCGAAGCTCGCCCCGGGTCGTCCTATGTGTACGAGTTCGCCTGGTCCTCGCGTCGGCCCGGCCTCGGTGCCTGCCACGCCCTCGAGCTCGGCTTCGTCTTCGACACCGGCGAGACGGCCGAGTCCGCGAAACTCGCCGGGGACGGTGCCCCCCAGGAACTCGCCGACGCGATGCACGGGGCGTGGACCCGGTTCGTCGCTCTGGGCGACCCGGGTTGGGAGGCCTGGGGACCGGCGCATCCCGTGCGGATCTTCGGCGAGGTGGACGGCGGGCGGTATGAGGACGACAGTATGGCGCACGAGGTGGACGGTATGTCGTATACCGCATACGGTCCCCAGGACCGTGAGCTAGCCCTGTGGGCCGCGGAGGCAGCGAGCGCTCCACCGGGAGAACCCATCGACGGGACGGCGACGCCGGATCCGCCGCTCGGCAAGACCCTGCGTAGTACGGAGCTCAGGTCCGCGATGCGCCGACTGCGCCGGGCCGGGGGAGTGAGAGGACGCTGACCGCCGGGCCACCGCGGCGCTGGGGGTGGTAAGTGGTTTCCACGTTACGTCGGAAACCGAGTCACCCCGCGAGTGCCGTGGCGGAGGTCAGCAGCGGCGGGCGGGTGGCCGGAGAGCTACACGGAGATCAGCGTGCGGGCGATCGATGCGACCGCTTCCGGACCGACCCGGCAGCAGCCGCCGATCAGACGCGCCCCCGACTCCCGCCATCCCAGGACCTGTTCGGCGGTGAAGGTGGACCGGCCGTTCCAGGCGCGGGCATCCGCGTCCCACACTTCGCCGCTGTTGGGGTAGACCACGACCGGTTTGCCCGTCGCCCGAGCCGCGGTCGTCACAGCTGCTTCGACGTCTTCCGGGGCGCAGCAGTTCACCCCGACCGCGATCACCTCGTCGGAGTCGGCAGCCAGAGCGAACGCCTCTTCCAGCGGCTGCCCGGCGCGTGTACGGTCGCCGGCGATCGAGTACGACAGCCAGGCGGGCACGCCGAGCCCGCGTACCGCCCGCAGCAGCGCCTCGGCCTCGTCGGCGTCGGGAACCGTTTCCAGCGCCAACACATCAGGCGCTGCGGCGGCCAGGACCTCCAGCCGGGGACGGTGGAAACGTTCCAGTTCCTCGACGCTCAACCCGTAGCGGCCCCGGTACTCGGAGCCGTCCGCGAGCATCGCCCCGTAGGGCCCCACCGACGCGGCCACCCACAACGGGTGAGCGAGGCCCTTGTGCCGGGCCTGCCGGGCGGCCTCCTGGGCCAGTTCCACGCTCAGCGCCAGCAGTCGGGCAGCCTCGGCGTGGTCGATGCCGCGCTTGGCGAAGCCCTCGAACGTGGCCTGGTAGCTGGAGGTGATCGCCACGTTCGCGCCCGCCTCGAAGTACGCGAGGTGCGCCTGGGTGATCGCCTCGGGCTGCTCGGCGAGCAGCCGCGCCGACCACAGTTCGTCGCTCAGGTCGTGCCCGGCTGACTCGAGCTGGTTGGACATACCGCCGTCAAGGACGACGGCGCCGACGGCGAGAGCTGTGCCGAGGGAGGTCTCGGCCGGGGAAGCAGGGATGTCGCTGGTCATGCCACGACGCTAGTCGAAGGGGCGGAGGACGGTCGGATCCGTCCGGTGTATGAACGCGGTGACCACGATGTGGGACAGGCGATGGGGGCGGGGCGCCCTTGCCCCACTTTTCCCTGCCCGGGTGACATGCGACGGCTCATCGCCCGTGCGCCGAGTGCCGTCCAGCTTGGCGACGCGCGCCGCCCCGCGCGCGCTTGGTCGCAGGGACCAGTAGTCCGCCGAGCAATCCGGCTGCCAGGACGTACGGCCACCAGCCGAACGCGCCGCTCTCGGCCGCGCTCGTGCTGCGCGTCTCGGCTGTCACCGACCCCGACGAGGCCTGTCCGTGCGAGCCCGCCGAGCGGCTCACGGCTGTCGCTGTGAGGACGACGTCGTTGCCGTCCCCGCCCTTGTAACTGATCCGGTAAACGGTGTCGGCGAGTTTCACCTCGGCTCCCTCGCGCAGCTTGTCGAAGGTGCCTGTCGTGGGGGCGTCACCGGTGTGGTCCAGGACGGTGATCTCCTGGGCCGGCGTGTCGCCGGTCGCGGGGGAATCCTTGCCGGAACCGGTACCAGTTTTGGTCGGGGCGGAGGATGTGTCGTAAGCGGTACCAGTCCGGGTCGTCGCAGTGGCCGTACCTGCCGCGGACAGGTCGAGTCCGCCGCCCAGCGTGACCTTGCCGCCCACCTTCAGGGGCGTGTCCGCCAGGACCAGTTGCCCCTTGTCGTTCTGCGTGTAGGCACCGGTCACGGTCAGCCCGCCCGTGACCACACCCTCGTTCGTCACGGCGCCGTTCACGGTGCCCTTGCCGCTGAGTGCGCTCGTCACCCGCAGTGCCGAGCCGCCGGTGTCCAGCCGCGCTCCCGCCGACGTCAGTCGGACCGCCCTGCTGTTGGCGAGGGTGGCCCCGTCCCTGAGCGCCAGGGTTCCCAGCTTGACCGTCGTCGTCCCGGTGTACGTCACCGCGGTGCCCGTAAGAGTCGTCGTCGCCGCTCCGGACTGGACGAGCGAGCCGCTGCCGCCGAGCCGGGAAAGAGAGATCGCGGTCTTCGTGTTGCGCACGACGAGAGTGCCGTTGTTCACGATCCGGCGCCGGTCGGTACCGGTGAGCAGGGAGCCGTCTCCCTGTGCCGACCCGAGTCGCAGAACGGACCCCTCTTGTACGGTCGTTGAACCGTCGTAATACTGCGCGGCCGCGAAGGTGACGTCGTTGCCCTTGGTCCCGGCGATGACGACGTCACCGGCGCCGGGCGCGGCCAGGGTGTCGTGATACTTGCCGCCGCCGATCGGCGCTCCCAAGGTGACCGGCCCGTCGTAGTCGAACGTCAGCAGCGACCGCCGTCCGCTGGCCTCGTGCAGGTTGATGTAAACGGTGTCCTTTGTTCCCGGCATGAAGATCTTGTGCGTGGTGCCATCGCCCCACTGCACGTCGGCGCCCTCGATGTTGGTGCCGCGCTTGTTCAACTGGTGCGCGACGGGACGCCAGTTGATGTCCGGGTCGCTGAGCGAAGGATCGGTGTCGCCGCCCTGGTCGCTGTAGCTGTACTGCCCGGTGAGGATGACCTTGCTGCCGGGCCGCGAGTGGACGTTGACGTCGCTGCCGTACTCCCGCTGGTAGAAGTCCTGCCGCAGGGTGATCGTCTGGTACAGCGGGGTGTCGATGATCCAGCTGCCCTGGTTGAGGATCGCCCGGGCGTGGGGCAGCGACACCGCGTACTCGGGGCGGCCGACCGCCATCCCGGTGCCGTTGTCGATGACCCCGGAGAAGGGGTGGGTGCCCGCCAGGTCGAGGGTCCCCCACATGTTGCGGGGCTGGGTGACGAGGCCGGAGCCGCTGATCGTGCCGATGTTGAAGGTGCGGGTCAACGAGAGCCGGAGAGTGCCGTCGACGCGGACGTTGAGCTGATTGAGCTGGTAACCGGGAGTGTCGTAGGGGAAGTGCCCGATCAGCCCCGTGCCCCCGCCGGTGCCGTACTGGAGGGTCGTCCCACGCTCCACTGTGATCGCGGGCGGATCGGGGTTGCCGACCGTCGTGTAGGGATGGTTTCCGCCCTGTGTGCGCACCACCTGCCGCTGGCGTGCCTTGGGCAACGTGAAATCGCTGTCCTTGCTCAGGACCAGCGTTCCGCCACCGCGCACGGTAAGCGTTCCCTGGCCGCGGAAAACGCCGTCGTAGGTCGTTGTCCCGGAAGCCACGGTGACCACGGTGTCGCCGGCGAGCGTCACGTCCCGATTCGCGAGGACATCGGCGGTGACGTCCCGGGCGCCGGCGGCCACGGCCGGGGGAGCGGTGGCCACGAGGGCGGCGACGGCCGCGAGGGCGCCGACGACCGCTGCTGAGGTGTGGAGAGGGCTGCGCACGAAGAGGAGACGTGTCGGGGCGACACGGATAACAGAAATTTGTTCCCCCGAGTGTCGACGGGCGCCTCGCCGCACCCAGAAACGCCCTTCCCGCCGGAAACCTCCGGAAAGGGCTTTCCGTCAAGTCCCGTCCGACCCGTTGACCTGCTCGTAACGCACCCTTACCTTTTCGGCGTTCGCCATTCCACATGTTGTTCGCAGTTCCGAACAATTTCTGAACACCCCCAGTCGCCAGACCCGGATCCAGGCATGCGGCCCGCACCTGGACGGCACCCCTACTTCGGCGTCCCCGTCGCCGACCCTGTGAAGGAGAGTGCGTGAGATGAGACGTGCATACACGACCCTGCTCGCCCTCTGTCTTGTGCTGATCGGCGCCCTTGCGACGGCGGGACCCGCCCAGGCGGCTCCTGTCACGATCGTCAACGGCACCCAGTTCACCGACAGTTCCGGCAGCCCCGTACACGCCCATGGCGGCGGCGTCCTCAAAGTGGGCTCCTACTACTACTGGTTCGGCGAGAACCGCAACGCCGACAACACCTTCCGGTACGTGGACGCCTACCGCTCCACCGACCTGAAGAACTGGGAGTTCCGTAACCACGTCCTGACCCAGTCGAGCGACTCCGAGTTGGCCGCCGCCAACATCGAACGTCCGAAGGTCATGTACAACGCGTCCACCGGCAAGTTCGTGATGTGGATGCACAAGGAGAACGGCACCGACTACAGCGAGGCCCGAGCCGCCGTCGCCGTGTCGGACACCGTCGACGGAAACTACACCTGGCAGGGCAGTTTCCGCCCGCTCGACCAGCACATGTCCCGTGACATCACGGTTTTCGTGGACAGCGACGGAGCCGGATACATGGTCTCGGCCGCACGCGAGAACTACGACCTCCAGATCTACCGGCTCACCGCCGACTACACCGGTATCGCGAGCCTGGTCGCCGACCCCTGGCACGGCGGTCACCGTGAGGCGCCGGCGCTGTTCAAGCGGGGTGGCGTCTACTTCATGCTCACCTCCGGCGCGACCGGCTGGAGCGCCAACCAGCAGCAGTACGCCACCGCGACCTCACTCGCCGGCCCCTGGTCGGCCATGACGAACGTCGGCGACTCGACGGCGTACGGCTCGCAGACCGCGTACGTACTGCCCGTCCAGGGCACCTCCGGGACCTCGTACCTCTACCTGGGTGACCGCTGGGGCAACTCCTTCGGCGGGACGGTCAACGACTCCCGTTACGTCTGGTTGCCGCTGACCTTCCCCACGACCACCTCGCTGTCGATGTCCTGGTCCCCCGAGGTCACCGTCGACGCGGCGGCTGGAACGATCACCGGAACGAGTGCCACGTACAACACGCTCATCGCCCGGCACAGCAGCAAGTGCGCGGATGTCACGAGTCAGTCCCTCTGGGCGGGTGCCCAGATCAAGCAGTACGACTGCAACGGCGGTAACAACCAGAAGTACTGGTTCAAGTCCGTCGGAAGCGGTTACTACCAGTTGATCGTCAGAAGCAGTTCTCTCTGCGTGCAGGAGAACGAGAGCTCGGTCAGTCAAGAGAACTGCACGACGGCCACCGGTCAGCAGTGGTCGCTGACGACTTCGGGCAGCTACGTCAACGTCAAGTCCCGCGCGAGCGGCGAGTGCCTGGACGTGAACGGCGCGTCCACCGCCAACTCCGCCGCCCTCATCACCTACACGTGCAACGGAGGAACCAACCAGCAGTGGACGCGCGGCACCTGACCGATCTACGTCAGGCGAGCAGGTCGATCGCGTCGATCGACGTGCCCGCGCTGAGGTAGGAGGTCGTCCCCGAACCGCTCACCACGTTGATCTTCAGCACGTTGTACTGGCTGGTGTCCGTGAGCCACGCGCTCGCCGGCACGCTGTAGGTGAACGTGTAGTTGTTGCCCCGGTAGGACCCGTTGGTCAGGGACCGGGTGCTCGGCTGGGTGGGCGGGGAGGGGATGGCCGAGGTCCAGGCGTCGTTCACCGCGACCTGCGGCCGGCCGTTGGCGTAGGCCGTCGTCACGCCGATGCGCAAGGTGTGCGCGGCGGCGGCCTGGGCCGCGGTCAGCTTGAAGTACACGAGCAGACCGCTGTTGACGTCCTTCCAGATGTAGCAGGGGAAGGCCGAGGTCTCGCTGCCGCTGCCGATCACCACGTTGCCGGTCCAGGCAGCGGCCCGCACGTCCGACGGGTGCGCGTACGTCATCAGGTCGGCGTTCTTGAATCCGCTCGGTGTGCCGGTCCAGTCGTTGATCCGCCAGATCGCGCTCGCGTTGCCCGGGTCGTTCGAGGTCGGGATCGAGAGGGAGTTGAGGGTGGTCGTCCCGCCTGCGGACACAGTCACCTGTGTACTGTATACAGCCAGTTCGCTCTTGTGGACGGTCAGTGTGTACGTTCCCGGGAGCACCCCGCCGATCGAGAAGTAGCCGTCGGACGACCGTGCCGAACCCCAGTACTGAGCAGCCGAGTTGGCCAGGCCGACCGTGTATGGGTAGGCCGTGTTGCGTCCCGTGATGCCGACTCCCGCGACCCGGCCCCGGCCGCTCGCCGCGACGTAGCCCGAGATGCCGAGCGAGTCCGCCCATGAGGTGGTCAGGGTCCCCGGGAACAGTGACGAGGAGGGTGCGCCGCCGTCGGTGAAGGCGATGACGTAGGGGCCCTGGAGGCCGAAGCGCTGCTCCTCGGTCTGGTTCTGGCCGTAGTACAGGATCTCGTACAGGCCGCCGCCGTCGGCGCTCTGGTGGCGCAGGAGGGAGCGGTAGAAGGGGCCGCCAGACGCCTTCTCGTGGTTGCTGCGCACGATCCACAGACCGACGCTGCCGGTCGTCCAGCCGATGTAGTTGTAGTCGATGACGCGCAGCTTGGAGTAGTGCTTGGAGCGGGTCTGGCCGTCGGACTTCGCGAAGACGTCGGAGGCCTCGATGGTGCTGGTCGTGTACGTGTAGGAGTCGGGCTCGTCGTTGAGGAACAGGCCCGCTTTGACACGCACGATGTAACGGGTTGCCGAAACGGATGTGTCGGCCTTGTTGGTCCACAGGTAGACGTTGTTCTCGCCGCTTCGGGCCGCGTAGTAGTGCTTGAGGGTGCCGTGTGTGACCGAGATCAGGATCGTCGAACCGGACTGCGTGATCGTCACGGTGGAACTGCCGAGGCCCGACTCGATGTGCGAGTTCATGCCGCCGTAGCCCTGGTACTCGGTTCCCCTGTAGACCAGTGAGGTCAGGTCACCGGTGGATTTGCTGACCTTGAAGACCAGGTTGGCCCCAGTGTCGACGACGTAGTTCGAGCCGTCGTCGGTGTAGCCGAAGGCTGCTGCGGCGGCCGGCGCGGCGAGCGGCCCGGCCAGGGCGGCCGAGCCTGCCGTGGCCGCGGTGCCGAGGACGAAGGTGCGGCGTCGGATCGGCCGGTGGCTCTCGGATCCGGACATGGGGGTGCCTCCTTCGGGAGGTGTGGGGGTGCGGGTGCCTGAGAGAGTGACAGTTGAATCGATTTCGCGAAAGGGCTTTCACTCGCGGGAGGTTGGCAATCTTGTGAAATCGGCCCCAGGTCTAGAAAGCGCTTGCCGGAGGCGGTACGGTCCAGCCGCCAGCCCTGTTGCCGTGACGGAGGAGCCGCAAGTGAGACGTTTCAACATCGCCGTCCTGGCGGCGCTGACCCTGACCGTCGGTCTGACGTCGGTACCCGCCGCTCAGGCGCGCAGCGGTCACACGCCCCTCGGTATCGAAAACTGCACAGCAACCGCTTGCCACTTCGATGTCCCGCCCGGCACCTACAACGTTGAGGTCGTCCTCGGTGGCGACGCCGAGTCGAGCACCGGCATCAGCGGGGAGACCCGGCGCGCGCTTCTCCCCGAGACCGGCGCTCCCGCCGGTGAACGCGTTGTCCGCAGCTTCACGGTGAACGTCCGCACCCCGGAGGGCGAACCGACGGGGGCGGCCGGAACCGCCGGTCTGGATCTGGCGGTCGGCGGCTCGGCGCCGGCCCTTGCCGACATCAGGGTCACCCCGGCCCGGCACGCACGGCAGGTCTTCCTCGTCGGTGACTCCACCGTCTGCGACCAGCCGGCGGATCCGTACACCGGCTGGGGCCAGCAGTTGCCGCAGTACCTGCGCAGGGGCGTCTCGGTCGCCAACTACGCCGACTCCGGAGAGAGTACGGTCACCTATCTGGGGAACCCGCTGCTCTGGGCCACGGTTCAGCCGCTGATCCGCCCCGGCGATCTGGTCCTGGTCCAACTCGCCCACAACGACAAGACGACCGACGAGGCGACCTACCGGGCGAATCTCGAGACACTGGTGGCGGGAGTGAGGGAGAAGGGCGGGCAGCCGGTCCTGGTGACCCCCATCGTGCGCCGCTGGTTCAACGCCGACGGCACGCTGAACAATGGAACGGCCCTGCTGGTCAACGGGCTTGGCGTGGACCACCCGGCGGTGATCCGCTCGGTCGCCGCCACTCAGGAGGTTCCGCTGATCGACCTCACCGCCAAGACCAAGGCGCTGGTGGAGTCCCTGGGCGTCGAGGGCTCCAAGGCGCTCTACCTCTACAACGAGAAGCGCGACAACACACACACCTCCGTGCACGGAGCAACGGTCTACGCGGGCCTGGTCCGCGATGAACTCGTCGCCCAGCATCTGGTGCCGAGGGGCACCGTGCGGGTGGGATGAACGCCTGGGGGCGCCCCGACCGGAACCGGGACGCCCCCAGGTCCTGGCATCACCAGGCTCCGCACCGGCCGCGAAGGAAAGAAACAGCAGATGCACCTGCCCCCGCCCGACCTCGCCCGCAGCCCCCGCACCGGCTACACCCGCGCCCACTGGGAGGCGGCCGCCGACGCGCTGCTCGCCGCGGTGGAGCCGTACGCCACCGAGGATCGCGCTCTCTACCACTTTCCCGGTGACCGAGCGAGCTGGTCGGGCCGCCTCTCCGACGGCCTGGAAGGGTACGCCCGTACGTTGCTACTGGCGGCCTTCCGTCGTGACGAGACGGCGCTGGAGCGTTACGCAAGCGGTCTCGCGGCCGGCGTCGGCGGCGTCTGGCCCCGCATCGAGGACCGCGGTCAGCCCCTCGTCGAGGCGGCGTCGATCGCCCTGGCACTGCGACTCACCCGTCCGCTGCTCTGGGACCGTCTCGACGACGGCGTCCGACAGCGCGCGGCGGCCTGGCTCGGAGACGCGCTCACCGCCGAGGCCTGGCCCTGCAACTGGGAGCTGTTCCCGGTGACGGTAGGCGGTTTCCTGGAGTCCGTCGGCCATGAACCGGAGGACTCTCGCAAGGCGATCGACCGAGGGCTGGAGCGCATCGAGCAGTGGTACGTCGCCGACGGCTGGTACAGCGACGGGGCCGGCCGGGCCTTCGACTACTACAACGGCTGGGCGATGCACCTCTACCCGGTTCTGCACGCCTGGCTGGCCGACGACCCCGAGCTGCTCGCCCTCTACGGCGGACGGCTCAGGACCCATCTCGACGACTACGCACGCCTGTTCGGAGGCGACGGCGCCCCCCTGCACCAGGGCCGTTCCCTCACCTACCGCTTCGCCACCACCGCCCCCCTGTGGCTGGGCGCCCTGACCGGCCACACCCCGCTGCACCCCGGCGAGACCCGCCGCCTGGCCTCGGGAGCGCTGAAGTACTTCCTGGAACGCGACGCGGTCGACGCACAGGGCTTGCTGACCCTCGGCTGGCACGGTCCCGACGAGTCGGTCCTCCAGGGCTACTCGGGACCCGCCTCCCCCTACTGGGCGAGCAAGGGATTCCTCGGTCTGCTGCTTCCACCGGAACACGAGGTGTGGACGGCCACGGAGGAGGCGGGTCCGGTGGAACGGGGAAACGCGGTTACCCCCGTTGCCGCTCCCAATTGGCTTCTTCAGTCGACGAGTTCGGACGGTCTGGTCCGCCTGCACAACCACGGCAGCGAAGACGTCCGCTACGACCCGTACTACACAAGGTTCGCGTACTCCACGGTCACCCGGCCGCTGGACGCGCCACCGGACAACGTCGTCATGGTCGGTGGCGACCCGCATCGCGAGGGCATCGTCCCGCTCGGAGTGGGGGAGGACTGGGCGGCCTCCCGATACGTGCTGAGCTCCGGGGCCGAAGTCACCAGCCTGGTGGTGGCCGACGGCGCGGTGGAGGTGCGGGCCCACCTGGTGGCCGGAGCGGAGCCGGGAACGGAAGTGCGCATCACGGGCTGGGCGCCGGTGGCGGGCGGGGCCGAGCGGGCGGAGCTCGTGCCCGTGCACGGGCTGGCGGGCACGTCCCCCCTGTCGGGTGTGCTGGGAGAGGGGCCGGCGACACTCTTCGTCGCGCTGGCCCGCCTCACCGCCGAGCCGGACCCCCTGCCCCTGCGGGAACTGGTGTCCGTGGAGGTGCAGAGGGCCGATGCCGACACCGCTCATGGCGCGTACGACCTGAGCGTCCGCCGGCCGACGGGTTCGGAACGCCACTTCCGCTTCATGGCTTCAGACGAGCGATCCGCAACGTCGTCGTGGTCGGTGACGCCCCGGTGAGCGGCTTTGCGTAGGTCGGCGTCACGGGGGCGTAGGCCCAGGTCAGTGTCCCGTCCTTGAGGACCGCGAGGTCACCGGTGATGCGGGTGCCCACCACCTTGTCCGGGCTCTGGAACCTGCCGTTCCAGTCGACGAGACGCAGGTGGGTGCCCGTGAAGGCGCCGGTGCAGGTACCGCTCGCGCACTTGGCGCCCTTGAGGGACTCCCAGGAGACGAGGAGGCGGTCCTTGCCGTACGGGGCGACATGGACGTTGACGTTCTCCGTGCCGGCGGCGCTGGTGAGATAGACGGCCTTGCCCGGACCGGAGTTGCGGTTCTTCAGGAACGCCAGCGCGACCTGATGGGTGCTCGTCTTCGGCTTCACCGTCCAGCCGCGGCCGCTGGCGTCGTCCGGGTTCTTCTTGGCGGAGGCGGCGCCGCGCGAGGCGAAAGCGATTACGTAACGGCCGGTGGACGACTTCACGAGGTCGCCGGTGCGGCCGGGGAAGGTACCGCCGCAGTACCCGGCCCAGCACTGCTCGCGCTGCACCACGGGAGCGGTGTCCGGAGCCCCGATGCCGGTCGAGACGAACAGCCCCGAGCGCCAGTCGTCGAAGCACAGGGAGGTGAAGGCACCGGAGGTCTCCGCGTGCAGGGCGATGCCCTCGTTGTGGCTGCAACCCCAGCTCCAGCCCCCGGTGAGCTTCGCCCCCTTGGCGCTGAGGTACGCCATCCTGTCCCCGAAGTGCCCGTCGGCGAAGCCGCCCGCTCCGTGCACGACGAAGTAGGCGCCGTACTTCGTGCCGTTCCAGGTGAGTTGCCCGTCGAGCAGCGGAGCGGTGTCGTGGGAAGCGGTTCCGGTGAGTTTCGTGAGGAAGGTCCGCTTGCCACCCGTGTAGCGGACGATGGCGGCAGCCGTCTCCTTCCACTTGTTCGTGTCGGCGACTCGAGTGAGCAGGGCGAAGCCGTCATTGTGCGCGACCAGGCCGCCGACCTCCTTGGCGCCCTTGACGACGGTGTCGGCGCCCGAGCGCTTTCCGGCCGCGGTGAGCGGGGTGACGTGCACGCCGTCCGCCGCCGGCCAGGCGACGCGGAGTGTGCCGTTCGGGGCCACCGCGGTCGTCGTCCGCGTCCACTCCCGGGTGTTGTTGTAGCCGGCCGACAGATAGGGGAACTTGGCGGCGAGCGTGACGGCGGTGGTGGTGGGGGTGAGGTTAGGGGAGGTCGTCGCGGCCCCGGCGGTGCCCCACCAAGCGCCGGCGACCACCCCGGCAGCCGCGAGAGCGCCGATCGCGGGCTTGCGGGCAGCGCGTAGACGGCGGTGGCGCGTCGTGCGTCGTGCAGATGTCATGGCCATTGGTCGCTACAGGGCAGGAAAAAGTTGCCGTGCCGGGTGGACACGGAGACTGTCGTGGCGGACGGGGCCACGATTAACTGGAACCGAGCCGGCTTGGCGGACGCGGCTCTGTCCGGGCGCCTCCATGTGTGCGTGCAGGTGGAGGGGGGAGATTCTCCGTTGCCCCGCGTGAGCGGAGTGCACAAGAATCCTCGTATGACTTCTGCCATCCGTCACGTGACGATCGACAGCTCCGACGCCTACGCCCTCGGCACCTTCTGGTCCGAGGCGCTCGGCCAGCCTCTTCACGAGGACGACAAGCCGGGCGACGAGGAGGCGTTGATCGAGGGCGCGGGAATACTCTTCGTCACCGTCCCGGAGACCAAAAGCGGGAAGAACCGCATCCATTTCGACCTCCAGCCGCAGGACCGTACCCGCGAGGAGGAGGTCGAGCGACTGCTCGCCCTCGGCGCCACACTGATCGACGACCGACGAAGGGCCGACGGCACCGGGTGGGCGGTCCTCGCGGACCCGGAGGGGAACGAGTTCTGCGTGGAGCGCAGCGCAGGAGAGCGGGCCGCAGGCTGAGACGGCGGTAACAGAGCAGGAAACGGATGGGCCGGCAGCCCCCTCTCCAGTAGGCGGCCGGTGAGGAAGAAAATTCCGCTGGAAACAGTTCGTTGGAAGTTCGCCGGAAACAGCCCGGCGAAGACGGATCAGCGGAGACAGTTCGGCGGAGGCCGAAAGGACGCGCCCCTAGCGTGGACCGCATGCGTGCACTCAGGGCGACCTCGAATCCCTTCGCCGACCTTCACCACGCCGAGACCCCCTTCCTCTTGCCCAACGCCTGGGACCACGCCAGCGCGATGGCCATGGCGGGAAAGGGTTTCCGAGCGATCGGCACGACGAGCCTCGCGGTGGCGGCGGCGGTGGGGCTGCCGGACGGTGCGTCGGCGACGCGCGACGAAACTCTGCGGCTCGCGCTGATCCTGGGTTCGCAACCGTTTCTCCTGTCCGTCGACGCGGAAAGCGGTTTCAGTGAAGATCCCGACGAGGTGGGCGAGTTCGCCTGTCAGCTCGTGGCGGTGGGTGCGGTCGGCATCAACCTGGAGGATGCCCTGGGGTCGGCCGACCAGCACGCCGCGAAGATCGCCGCAGTGAAGGCGGCCGCGCCCGGCCTATTCGTCAACGCACGCACTGACACGTACTGGCTCGCCGACCATGGCGAACGTGGCGCACGCGAGTTACGCAACGGAGCCGAAACGCTGTCCCGCCTCGATGCCTATCAACAGGCGGGCGCGGACGGGGTCTTCGTCCCGGGTCTGACCGATGCGCGTGAGATCGCAGCTCTCGTCGCACGACTGGACGTTCCCCTCAACGTCCTCTACTCGCCGACCGGCCCCACGGTTCCCCAGCTCGGCGACCTGGGGGTGAGTCGGATCAGCCTCGGCTCGTTTCTCTACCGGCGAGCCATGGGCGCGGCGCTTGACGCGTTGGACGAGATCCGTGAAGGGCGTGAACCGGGTGGTCGCACGCCCACGTACCAGGACGTACAGGAGAGGGGCGCTGACATAGCGGACCATGTCTGACGGCGTCAGCCACCGGCGTCGCCGGTGTCGGTCTCCCGCGGCCAGTGGGTCAGGGCCATGTGCAGGGCCTCGATCGCCTTGTCCCACGACCGCTGCACATCCCGGGGCGCTCCGAAGCCGCCCGCGGCCTCCAGCGTGCAGTACCCGTGGAAGGTGCTGCGCAGCAGGCGAACGGCGTCGGTGAGGTCAGGTTCGTCGAGACCGTAGGCGCGGAGCATTCCGTAGGTGATCTCGACGGTCCGGCGCGGAGCGGGGGACTGGGCGGCCAGCTCCCGGTCGATCTCCTGGTCGATCCGGATCTGGGTGGCGGCGTACCGGCCCGGGTGCTGGAGGGCGTACTCCCGATACGCCCCGGCGAAGGCGACCAGCGCCTCCTTGCCGGCGAGTCCCACGACGGCCACGGCGATCCGGTCGATCATCTCGCCGCCGACCAGCAGCGCGAGCCTTGTCCGCAGTTCCCGGAGGTTTCTGACGTGCGAGTACAGGCTCGCGTCCTTGACTCCGAACCGACGGGCCAGCGCCGAAATGCTGACCTTGTCGAAACCGACTTCGTCGGCCAGCTCCGCGGCGGCTTCGACGAGGCGGTCGGTGGTCAGGCCGACTCGTGGCATGGGGACCGCCTTGTGTGCGCTCGGACCTGCAGGTATCAGCCAGGATCCTAAGGGTTTCCCAGGTGGGACAACGGGGCGGCGGGTGGAGACTCCACCCTGGGGTCGAGCCTAGGGCCCTGGAACGCTCCGTAACGGCTTACCTGCTTCGCCCCACAGCTCGACGCACCTGGTCTGCCCGGCCAGGAAATGACGGGCACCGAACGACATGGGCTGCGATCATGACCGGCACACCGACCTCGGCACACCGACCCCGGCGCCCAGCCCCAGCCCCAGCGCCAGACCCAGAACTCTGATCCGCCGCGCCCAGACCCGAGTCGCCGGCCCCGAGCCTCATGAGGACGCATCGCATGCCAGTGCCCGCCGACCCCACCCTCCTGCACCCCATGCCCGAGCAGCCGCGGGTCGTGCTGCTCAGGCCGCTGGTGAAGTCTCCGCTGATCGAAGTCGGGGAGTACACGTACTACGACGATCCCGGGGACGCCACCGCGTTCGAGACGCGCAACGTGCTGTACCACTACGGTCCGGAGAAGCTGGTCATCGGCAGGTTCTGCGCGCTGGGAACCGGGGTGCGGTTCCTCATGAACGGCGCCAACCACCGCATGGACGGCCCCTCCACCTTCCCCTTCCCCACCATGGGCGGTTCCTGGTCCGAGCACTTCGATCTGCTCACCGGCCTGCCGAACCGCGGGGACACCGTGGTCGGCAACGACGTCTGGTTCGGTTACGGCACGACGGTGATGCCCGGCGTCCGGATCGGGCACGGCGCGATCATCGGTGCCGGGTCCGTGGTCACCGCCGACGTGCCCGACTACGGGATCGTCGGCGGCAACCCGGCCCGTCTCATCCGCACCCGCTACAGCGCAACGGACGTCGTCCGGCTGCTGGCGGTCGCCTGGTGGGACTGGCCCGCCGAGCACATCACCCACCAGGTACGGACGATCATGTCCGGCAGCGTCGACGACCTCGAAGCCGCCGCGCGGGCCTGACAACCTGGAAGCCGCCACGCCGGGCTGACTACCTCGCAGTCGCCGCTCCGGGCTCCGCGGCCCCGCGCACGGCCACTCCGGAAACCGTTTTCCCGGAGGCTTCGGCGTCCGCGCGAGGGCCTGTCTGGCCCGCCGGGCGCCTGGGCGGAGGTTCTGCCACAGGACCCGGCGGGGGAGTACTCGTCGACTTTACCCGTGGACGTGGACGTGGACGCGGATCAGCTGATCGGCGCGTACAGCACGCCCAGCTTGTCCACCTCGTCGGCCGCGCGGCCCGTGAACCCGACGATCTGCCAGCCGGACGGGGCCGTGAAGGTGGCGGCGTCGGTCGTCGCCGTGCCGGAGGTCAGTGTGCGGTTCTTGTCGGTCGTGAACGCTGCCGAGAAGACCCTGGTGTGGCCGTCCTTCTGGCCCTGGGTCAGCTTTACCGAGGTGAGGTGTTCGCCCGTCGCCAGCGTCAGTGACGTCGCCCTGCCGCCCGTGCCCCCGTGCGTGACCGTCGTACCGCCGTCGTGGGTCAGCGTCACCGCGTCGAGTCGGGCGCCGCCCCGCAGGGTCAGCGTGCGCGGGGCCGGAGTGGCCGGCAGGTCGTCCGCGTCGTTGAACGCGGTACCGTGCGGGCCGCCGAAGAAGTCGCTGGCTCGCAAAGTCGAGTTGAGGGTGTAGGAGAAGTCGACCGTGTGCGGAAAGTGGTCCGACAGGTTGCCGCCGGCGGAGTCCAGGAACGACGCCCACTCGTTGTTGTAACGGGTTGCGTTCAGGGTCAGGAGCTTGCTGCCCCGGTAGAAGACCTTGTCCACGACCTCGCAGTCGTTGGTCGGCGCGGTCGTCGGGCACAGCAGCGCGTCCGCGCCCTGGGTGGGCCGCGTGCCGCCCTTCACCCGCTGTACCCACGCGTCCGTCAGGCCGTTCTCGTCGGCGAGGGTGCGGATGTTGTCTCCGGTGCGGGTGTAGCGCGTGTTGGTGTCGCCCATCACGAGCACCGCGTTGCCGGACGAGTTCGCCTGGATGAAGTCCGACAGCTGCTCGATGTTGGCGCGGCGGGCGGCCAGTGCGTCGTCCGAGTCGTCGGCGTTGGTGTGCACGTTGTAGAGGTCCACGAAGACGCCTTCGGCCAACCGCACTCGAGACAGCGTGAAACCCTTGGGCGTGAGGCAGTTGGTACCGGTGCAGTCGTTCCAGCGCACTCGCTCGAAGTCGTCGAAGGCGTAGTCCGAGAGGGTGTTGAGCCCGTCGCCTATGCCCGCGCCGCCGCTGGTCGCGGTGCGGTACGGGTGGTTGTCGCCCGCGTAGAGCGCCGCGTGGTAGTTGAAGTCCTCCTGGACGTTGACGATGTCGTATGCCGCCAACCGCGGTGACAGCAAAGGGGTGTTGGTCGCCGGGTGGCCGGAGCTGAGGCCCTCGGGCAGGCCTGCGACGTTGTACGTCAGGACGTTGAAGGTGCCGGACGTGGCGGCGGTGGCTGCCTGGGCAGGGGCTGCGGCGGTCGCGGTGAGACCGGTCAGGGCCAGGACGCCGGCCGCCAGGGTGCCGATGAGTCGTCTCATGTGAGGGTGTCTCCGGTGGGGGAAGTGCGGCGGAGGAGCTGAACAAAGCTCAGATTGGGGCCGCCCGGAGTGACGCACAAGGGCTGTTGAGGAAACAGTGAGCGCGGAAGGGAAAACGCTTACCGCCGCGGGTTCTTCTTGCTCCGCTTGTTCTGTTTGCGCTGCTTGCGGCGCTCCCTCCGCGACCGGTGCCACTCCTCCAGCTTCCCGACCGGCGCCTGCACGTGCCCCGGTTCCCGCTCGTCGCTTCCGCCCGCGCACCTCCACACCGCCGGCCCGTGTTCTTCACCCGCCTGCATCCTGAGCGGCTGCTCGGTGCAGACGGGCCACACCTGCCACAGGCACCCGAGCACCGTCTCCGCACCGGCTCCTGCGCGGCCTCGGCGAGTGCGTTGCCGGGGCCGGGGCCGGTGCTGGTGCCCGCGTCCTGGGTGGGTTGTTGCCGTCGCGGCGGACGTCGGGGAGGGCGACGTACACGTGCGCGGTCGCACCTCAATAACGGGACCATTCCCTGAGCATGTCCTCTCTGGACGTACGAGAGGACACGTCAGGCACGTCAGGCGTTCGGGTCGAGCCCGTTGGACAGCCCGGTGTACGCGGGCTTCGCCGCGTAGCTCTCGTTGTACGGCAGGGCCGCCCCGTACCCGCTGAACGTTCCCGGCACCCACGAGTACTTGTCGCTGACGCCCCAGAGAGTGACGCCGGCGCAGCGTGGCACGCCCAGGCAGTTCTCGCTCGCCGTCTTGTAGTCGGCGGACTGCTGGGCGAGTTCGGCGGAGGAGGCGGGCAACGGGATACGGATGTCCAGCTCGGTGATCGACACCTCCAGGCCGAGGTCGGAAAACCGTTTCAGGTTCGCCTTCATCGACGTCGGAAGCTTGCCGACCTCGAAGTGCGACTGGAAGCCGATGCCGTGCAACGGCACTCCCTGCGCCAGAAGTTGCTGCGCCAGGGCGAACAGGGCGTCGCTCTTGGCGTTGTCCGCCTCGATGTTGTAGTCGTTGATGTACAGCTTCGCGGCGGGGTCGGCGGTGTGCGCCCAACGCAGTGCGTTGGCGATGTAACCGGTTCCGAGCTTGTCCTGCCACAGCGAGCTTCGCATCGAGCCGTCCTCGTTGAACGTCTCGTTGATCACGTCCCAGGCGTACACCTTGCCCCTGTAGCGGCCGACCTCGGTGTCGATGTGACTCTTCAGGATGGTGTTCAGCTCGGTGGCGGAGAAGTTTCCGTTCTTCAGCCAGGACGGCAACTGGGCGTACCAGGCCAGGGTGTGACCGCGTACGCCCTGGTTGTGGGACGCCGCATGGGCCACCAGCCGGTCGGCGGCCGCCCAGTTGAAGCTGCCCCGGTTCGGTTCTACGGCGTCCCACTTCATCGCGTTCTCCGCCGTCACCGAGTTGAACTCCCGGTCCAGGACCGCGGTGTACGACGCGTCGGAGGTCAGCGGGGTGTCGCCGACCGCCGCGCCGATCTTCACGCCCCGCCCGTCTGCGAATCCGCGCAGGGTGGTGGCGGCCGAGGCTTCCGGCGTGAGCTGCGGCAGTGCGACGGTGGCCGTGGCGACGAGCGCGGCCGCGAGGGCGAGCGGGACCGGGCGCGGAGCGCGGTGGCGGCGACGGTGGGTTCCCGGTGTGTGGGGCACGGCTGCTCCTTGGGGGAGTGGGGGAGTGGGGGATGCGGGTGCTCACCCCCTTGTCGCCGGAGACGCACGCAAGGTTGCCGCAGACCTTGGGGACTTGGGGACTTGGGGACCTGGGGAGGGCAGGTAGGCGCCGGCGCGGGCGGCCACACCGCCTCCGACGCGCTCTCTCGAGCCCTCACCCGGCGGTGTACGCGGCCCCCACGCGGCGGAGTTCGGCTCCCCCCCCCGCGGTGTACGGCTCCCCTCCTCGGCGGTGTACAGCCCTTATCCGGTGGTGTACGACCTCACCCGGTGGTGTCCAGTCAGCCGTTCACCCCCGTGTAGTGCCCCAGACTCCACCGCCACAGCAGCCGGGAGCCGAGGTACGCCAGCAGGCCCAGCAGCGGGGACGCCGCCGCCAGCCAGTAGGGGACACCGGTGGCGTGGCCGTGGCCGGTCAGGACGGCGGCGGGGAAGTACGCGACGAACGCGAGCGGGAGGCCGTACGTCAGGAGGCCGCCCACCGCCTTGGGCAGCACGTTGAGCGGGTAGCTGCCGAAGGTGCCGAGGAGTTCCTCCAGCCAGCGGCCCCAGTAGTCGGCGGTCGGGAAACGCAGAGCGGCGGAGGCGACCGCCGTGAACAGGGCGGCCTCCAGCAGCATGCCGCCGAGCACGGCCGCCACGAGGTACGAGATCCGGCCCGAGGTCCAGTCGAGGTGACTGCGGCCGAGCGCCGCCACCATCAGCCCCACGGCAACGGTCAGATCGCCGATGGCGTTGGTGGGAAACACGCGCAGCTGGACCTGGAGATGCACCGGCAGCGGCCGCACCAGGCAGACGTCGATCTGGCCTTCCTGGATGTAGTAACCGATTCCGTGCATGCGTCCCAGGAAGAGGACGAACAGACCGTGGGCGAGCATCCGGGTCGCCGGGATGAGCAGCACGTCCGAGCTGTCCCAGCCGCCCATCCCGCTGAAGCGGGTCAGCAGCACGGTCGCGAACACGATCACCGAGACCTGCCAGACGGCGCCGATCGCGACCATCATCAGGAATTCGGAACGGTATTCCAGCTGGGCACGGAAGTTGAGACGGGTGATGCGCCATGCGAGGCGTACGGCTTTCAAGGGCATCAGCCTCCTTGGGAGATGACCCGCCGGGCGGCGAGTCGCCACACCAGCCGGGTGAACAGGGCCAGCACCGCCACCCAGGCGACCTGCACCAGCAGGGCGGGGACGGCGTCCGACAGCGGGATGCGACCGACGTAGAGCGACAGCGGAACGCTCAGCGTGGCCTGGAACGGCAGGAAACCGCTCAGCGTGACGAACCAGTCGGGGAAGAACCACAGCGGTGCGTACACCCCGGACAGCAGGTTCTGCGCGAAGATCAGGATGAGCATCGCCGCGTTGTTGCGCAGGGTGAAGAAACACAGCTGGTCGATGGCCAGCATGACGTAGTACAGGATCCACTGGCCGAGCAGGAGGCTCAGGGCGAAGACTCCCGCCACGGCGGCCGACCGGGGCGGATCCACCACCCCGGCGGCGAGGCAGACACTGAATCCGGTCAACGCCCAAGCCAGACCGTACAGTTGCTCGCCCAGTGCCCGCAGGGCGTAGTAACGCTGGGGCGACAGCGGACGCAGGTACCAGTAGACGATGGTGCCGAAGTGCATGTGCTGGATCACGGTGTCCCGGGCCGCGTACTGGTCCAACTCCCGCAGCCGAGAGGCCAGTACGGCCAGCACGGCGTAGGTGACCGCCTGGTCGCGGGTCATGCCGGCGGTGGTCCCCGTGTGGGCGTAGAGGCCGTGCCACAGGGACGCGACCAGCACCACCTGGACGGCCAGTCGCAGCAGGGCCGCGGTCATCCGGGGCGGGGTGTGCAACTCGCCGAGCGGGGTGACCCGGGCCGTGCGCCAGGCGTGCAGGACCGCCATCACGCGTCTCCGGCCTGCACGTAGGCGGCCCGCATGACGTCCTCCAACTCGGCCTCGTCGAGGGCGATGTCGGTGACCTCGTACCGTTCGATGACCGACTTGAGCGCCTGGTGCACCGTCGGTGCGCCGGGTCCGTCCGGTCCGAACACCATGTGGGACCCGTCGTGGCGCAGCACCGCGATGCCCGGCAGTGCCACGACCTCGGTGTGCGGGTCGGCGAGGGTGGCCCGCACCTGCCATGTCGAGCCGAACTTGCGACGGATCTCGTCGAGGGTGCCGTCCAGGACCAGCCGTCCGTGGTTGATCAGCACCACGCGCTCGGCGAGCCGCTCGACCTCCGTCATGTCGTGGGTGGTCAACAGGACGGTCCGGCCCCGTTGTTCGACCTGGTGGCGCAGGAACTCGCGGACCTGTTCCTTCACCACTACGTCCATCCCGATCGTCGGCTCGTCGAGGAAGACGACGGGCGGGTCGTGCAGCAGGGCAGCCGCGAGGTCGCAGCGCACACGCTGGCCGAGGGAGAGATGGCGCACACGGGTGTCCCAGAAGGAGGACAGTTCCAGCAGGGTGTCGAACTCCCGCAGCCGGACGGCGTGTTCGGCCCTCGGCACGTCGTAGATGTCCCGCAGGATCGCGAACGACTCGCGTACCGGCAGGTCCCACCACAGCTGCGTGCGCTGCCCGAACACGGCGCCTATGTTGCGGGCGTTGCGTTCCCGTTCCCGGTACGGCACCACCCCCGCGACGCGTGCCTCGCCGGAGGTGGGGGTGAGGATGCCGGTGAGCATCTTGATGGTGGTGGACTTCCCGGCGCCGTTCGGGCCGAGCAGGGCGAGGAGTTCGCCCGCGGCCACGTCGAAGGTGATGTCGCAGACGGCTTGCTTGGCGACCCGCTCGGGGTTGACCAGGGAGCGCAGGCCGCCGGCCAGGCCGGGTCGGCGGACGGTGGTGTGGAAGGTGCGGGAGAGGTCGCGCACTTCGATGCTGCCGATCACTTGTTCAACCTCCAGTGCGGCGCGGCCGGCCGGCTGGGGGCCGGCCTGCCGCGGGAGACGTCATCACCGTGGCGGAATGTCGATCAAATGGTCAATCGATTAATCGATCTCCGAGAACACGAAGGGGAAGAAGGAGAACTCGACAGGTTCGGCGTTCAGGAAGTACCGCGGAAGCGGGCCCGGGCCGCACGGCTGGGAGCCGATGCCGAGCCGATCGTGGTCGAGGTTGACCCGGACCGTGTCGCCGGGTGTGAGGTCCGTCAGGTGGCGCGCCGCTTCCAGTTGTTCGGTCGTCCAGCGCCGCGCGGAGAACCAAGGACTCCGGGTCGCCCTCGCTCCGCGGTCCGTCGGGCTCCGCCTAGCGGACGTCGGCCCGGGCGGCGTTCGCCTGTGGGCGCACGTACGGGGTCCGCGTCTCCTCGATGCTCCCGTCCCACTGGCCGGGCATGGCCGCGGCCCTGGTGTCCGGGTAGGCCTCGACCAGGCCCGGTGACGGCCTCCGGTCCGGGAAGACCGGACCGTCGCGGACGAAGTTCCCGTCGTGCGGCTCCTCGCCGAAGTCGTCGAAGTCGCCGCCGTAGGCGCAGTCCTGCTTGGGGTGCCTGACGCCGTGGTCAATCAACTCCCGTACGGGGGCAGCCTGGAGGCGCTCGTGCGCCGCGAAGAGCCGCTGGTGGTCGGCCAGTCCGCCCGGCCCCGTCGCCCATGGCGTCGGCGTACTCGCAGAGCGCGTGCGGGGCGGAAGGGCCCCGCTGCCCGGCGAGACGTTCTCGACGTGGTCGGCGGCCTTGGTGCGGAAAGCCATCGCTCTCCTGGGTCAGCCCTTGATGCCGGTCTGCGCGATCCCCTGGACCAGCCAGCGCTGGAGGAAGAGGAACACGAACACCAGGGGCAGGATGGAAAAGGCGGTGGCCATGAAGATCAGATGGAAGACGACGGTCTGGTTGGTCATGTAGTTGGAGAGCGCGACCTGGACGGTCCACGACCCCGGGTCCTGGCCGATGACCAGCGGCCAAAGGAAGGAGTTCCAGCCGTTGATGAAGGTGATGGTCGCCATGGCCGCGAAGAAGTTGAGCGAGTTGGGCACCACGATGCGCCAGTACGCACCCCAGTAACCCAGTCCGTCCACCCTCGCCGCCTCCTCCAGCTCCTTGGGGAACCCCAGGAAGTACTGCCGGAACAGGAAACAGGTGAAACCGCTGAACAGGCCCGGAATGATCAGACCCCGGTAGGTGTCCACCCAGCCGAGCGACGAGACCAGGACGAAGCTCGGGACGAAGGTGACCGCCGTCGGGACCATCAGGGTGCCCAGGACGGCGTAGAAGACCTTGTTGGCGTGCCGGTACGGGATGCGGGCGAGACCGTAGCCCGCGAGGGAGCACACCAGCAGGACGCCGACGGTGTGCAGGGTGGCCACGACCGCGGAGTTCCACAGGGACTGGGCGAAGGGAACCGTCTCGTCGGTGAACAGTTCGCTGATGTTGCCCCACTGGATGTCCGTGGGGAAGAACTTCCAGTTCTCGCCGGTGATCTCGGCGTCCGTGGAGAGGGCGTTGCGGATCAGCAGGTAGAACGGGACCAGGAAGAAGAAGCAGGCGACGCCGGTGGCGAGGTAGAGGCCGGTGGAGCTCATCACGCCGCCGCCACGACCGTGGCGGCGGGGCCTGTCCGACGGCGGCGCGGATTCCCGTACTTCGGGCAATGTGGTGGTCACTTGGAGTCCTCGCCCCTTCCGAAGCCCAGGAACTTGCCCTGGAGCAGGGTCACGGCGCAGATCAGCACGGTCAGGATGACCGCGCCCGCACTGCCGGCCCCGTAGTCCTGGCTCTCGCCCAAAGCCTTGTAGTAGAGCTCGACGAGGGGTGGACGGCCCCATGTGGTCTTCGACAGCAGGTTGAAGAACTCGTCGAAGGCCTGGTACGCCGCGATGAGCAACAGCAGGATCACCGCCGTGGACGTGGCGCGCAGTTGGGGCAGGGTGATGTACCGGAAGGTCTGCCAGCCCGGCTTGGCGCCGTCGATGGCGGCGGCCTCGTACAGCTCGCCCGGGATGTTCTGGAGCGCGGCCAGGAACAGGATCATGTAGAAGCCGGACTGGAGCCACAGCCGAGCGCTGACGATGACCACCCAGTACCAGGGCGGATTGGGATCGACCAGCCAGGCGATGTTCTCGATTCCGAACCAGCCGAGGACCGTGTTCATCAGGCCGAACCGGACCCCGCTGAAGATGGACATCTTCCAGATCAGCGAGGCGGCGACGTAACTGCACGCGGTGGGCAGGAAGAAGACCGAGCGGAAGAACGCCCGCATGAAGCGCAGCCGGTTCACGAGCAGGGCCAGGCCCAGGGAGAGCGCCCAGGTGGTGGGCACGATGAACGCGGCGAAGGCGGTGAAGGTGCCGAGCGAGCCGACGAAGTCGTCGTTCGTCAGCATGTACGTGTAGTTCTCGAAGCCGACGAACTTGTCGGGCGTGACGGTGAAGCGGGCCTCGAAGAAGCTGAGCCAGAGGCTCCAGAGGATCGGCGCGTAGACGAAGATCGCCAGACCGACGAGGAACGGCCCGGTGAAGAGCCAGAAGTTGAAGGTGGGGCTGCCCCGCAGACCCCGCCGCGGCTTGGCCGTCGAGGCCTTCGCCGGGGCGGGGCGCGCGAGGTCGCGCGTCTCGGTCGTCGACATGTCGTGATCCGTCCCGCGGCCTATCCGAACAGCTTCTTGAGTTCGCGGTTGACGGCCGTGTCGGCCTTGTCGAGCGCGGCTTCCGGGTCCATGTCCTTGCGGACGCTGTTGGCGAAGACGTCCTCGAGGGAGGTGATCATGGCCTGGGTCCAGCCGATGTTGTCGAAGTGCCCGAACTCGTTGAAGAGCCTGACGCCTTCAGCGGCGTTGCCCGACTTGAGCTTGGTGGCGCCCTGCGCGATCGAGGTGCGCGGCGGAATGTGGAAGCCGAAGTTGGTGGCCCACTCCTCCTGGTACTTCTTCTGGTCGATCCAGAGCCACTTGACGTACTCCTTGGCGGCCTCGACGTTCTCGCCCTTGGCGTTGACGAACATCGACCAGCCGCCGTTGTAGACCGACTGCTTGCCGGAGTCGATGGTCTTCGGGAACGGGAAGACCCCCCAGTCGTCGCCCAGCGCGGTCTGGATCCCCGGCATCGCCCACATGCCGCAGAACTGGATGGCGCACAGGCCCTGGTTGAGGGAGGAGGGGTCCCACGAGGCGGTCGGTGCGCCGAGGAGGAGGTGGCCGCTGGTGAACAGCTTGCGCATCTTCTTGATGCCCTCGATGACGCCGTCCGTGTGGTAGGCGATCTCGTTCTTCTCATTGAGGGTGTCGGCGCCGGCGGACCAGATCATCGGGTTGATGACGCTGTGCAGGTCGTCACCCATGTACAGGCCCTTGACCTTGCCGGTGGTGAGCTTGGCGGCGGCCTCCATCAGCTCGTCGAGCGTGGTCGGCACCTCGACCTTGGCCTTCTCCAGCATCGACTTGCGGTAGAAGAAGAACTGCGGGTCGTCGATCATGCGGACGCCGTAGATCTTGCCGTCGACCGTGTGCGACTGGATGTCGGCCGGATTGAAATCGCTCTTGACCGGATCGATGAGGTCGGTCAGGTCCGCCACCTGACCGCTCTTGATCATCTGGATCTGCGGGTGGAACTCGAAGAGGTCGGGCGCGTTCTTGGTCAGCAGGGTCGCGAAGAGCTTGCTCTCGAAGTCGGCACTGGTGATCCACTGCGTGGTCACGTCGGCCTTGTCGTAGGCCTTCGCGTACTTCTTGATGGCCTGCTCGGTGCCCGCCTCGCCGTACGCGTGGAAGTACTGGGTGAGGCCGACACCCGAACCGGATCCGCCACTGCGGCCGTTGTTGCCGCCGCAGGCGGCGAGCGTGCCGGCGGCGGCCATGCCCGCGGCGGCTCGGAAGAGGGACCTGCGGGACCAGTTGCTGTTGCTCATTGCCGACATGGCGGACGTCCTTGTCTCGAAGTGCGGCTACGGCTCTGTGGCGCGGCGCAGGTGGCTCAATTCCTGTCGCGGAGCGGGACGTTAACCTTCGGCTAAGCCTTCGGCAAGGGGTTGGACGAAGTCTGTTCGAAGCGTTGTGATCGGTTCGGCATGGCGAACGAGAGGGGCCGCAGCAAAGGGTGTGGAGTGCTTGTCGCAGGGGTAACGCGGGCGCGTGACAAGGGGGTTGAGGGCCGCCGGTGTCAGGGCCGGCGGCCCTCGGTCAGTGGGGTGTCCCCGGACGACTATCGCCTGGTCAGGGCCGCGTCGGCCTCGCCGGCGGCGTCGTGGAGGATCACTTTTGAGCCGCCGAGGGTTTTCTCGGGTTGCCCGGGTCTCCCCGGGCGGGGGACGTACGTGGTTGTCGGTGCGCGTAACACTGCGTCCCTTCCGGCGTGGTGAAGGTGGTGCGGTTCCGCATGGTTCACGCGGGCGGTGCGGTACGGCCCCTCACGGCGGCGAGAGCGGCGCGCTTGGCGTTTCTCTGCCCGACCGACTGCAACGCCCCTTCCAGGGCGAACGTCGCCGCCCCCAGACACGCCGGGTCGGAGGGGATGGGGGAGAGGACGATCCGGTTGGCGGCCAGGGGTCGTTTCAGCGCGTGCCGGGCGACGGCCTCCCGCACCTCGTCGAGGAGGGGTTCGCCGAGCCGGGCGGCGACCCAGCTGCTCAGGACGACCACCTCGGGGTTGAGCACGTTGACCAGGTTGGCGATGCCCGCGCCGAGATAGCGGGCGGTGTCACGGACGACCTTGACGGCGACCGGGTCGTTCGCGGCGACCCCCGCGGCCAGGGCGTCGATGGTCGCGGTCTGGTCATCGGGATGCAACAGCGGGCTTCGCGGACTGAGTTCACGCAGGTTCTGCATGATGCCGGGCGCGCCGACGTACGTCTCCACGCAGCCGTGGTTGCCGCAGCGGCACAGCCGCCCGTCGAGCACGAGCGTGGTGTGCCCCCACTCGCCCGCGCTGTTGCTGACGCCCCGGTGCAGCCCGCCGCCGAGGACCAGGCCGGCCCCGACTCCCGTGCCCAGGTTGACCACCACGGCGTCCCCGTGCCCGCGCGCCGCCCCGAACCACAGCTCGGCGACCGCGCCGGCCCGCAGCGGGTTGTCCAAGTACAGGGGATACGCGATGTGTTCGGAGAGCAGGTCGAGCAACGGCACGTCGTGCCAGTCCCAGTTGGGCGCGTACTCGGAGACGCCGGTGGCGCGGTCCACCTGCCCCGGCACGCTCACCCCGACGCCGAGCACTCGGGCGGCCTCGACCCCTGCCTGTGCGACCACCGAACCGGCGGCCGCGGCGACATGGCCGACCACCTGCTCGGGGCGGCTCTCGCCGGGCCGCATGTTCTCCTCGGCGCGGGCCAGCACGTTCAGGGCGAGGTCGAAGAGCTCGACATGGACGTAGGTCTCCGCGATGTCGACGCCGATCAACGCGCCCCCCGACGCGTTGACGGCCACGAGGCCCCGGGGGCGGCCACCCGCCGAGTCCTCGAAGCCGACCTCGGTGATCATGCGGAGGTCGAGCAGCTCGCCGACGAGGGTGGCGACGGTGGCGAGCGAGAGACCGGTCGCGGCCGCGAGCTCCTGCCGGGAGGTGGGCGAGGCGGCGATGATCTGACGCAGCACCTCGTAGCGGTTCGCGGTGCGGATGTCACGTGATGTGCCGCGCTTCATGCAGCGTGCCCCCTCATCCCTTCCGTGCCTTTCCATGCAGGGCGGGCCCGCACTGCGACGGCACCGGCGCCGCGCCAGGTTATGGGCTGTCGAACCGTTCGACAAGGGGTTAGGAAAGGGGCTTTATAAAGTCGTCCGCTACGGTTGTCAGCCCGCCAGGACGTCGCGCACGAAGGCGTTGGTGAACTTCCCGGCCGGATCCAGCACCCGCGCCAGAGCCGTGAAGTCGTCGATCCGCGGGTACCGCCCGCGCACCACGCCGGCCGGCACCTCGAACACCTTGCCCCAGTGCGGCCGCGGCGCGAAGGGCTCCAGTGCGGCTTCCACCGCCCGTACCACCGGGAGCACGGCCGCCGTGTCCTCGACCCAGGTGAAGTGCAGCGCCACGGTGTCCCGCCCGTAGGAGGGGCTCAGCCACTGCTCGTCGGCGGCGACCGTGCGCACCTCGCAGACCTGGAGCACGGGGGCGACCGTCTGCCGGATACCGTCGATCGCATGCAACGCCTCGGTGGCGTGCCGACGCGCCAGCAGGTACTCGCTCTGCAACTCGTTCCCGCTGCTCGGGGTGAACTCCGCCCGGAAATGCGGCAGCCGCTCGTGCCACGGCCCCGGCACCCCGAACTGCTCGGTGCAGTTGACCGCCGGCATCCCCGGCACCGGATGCAGCGCCTCCACGGCCGGCGTCGCCCACGGGAAGTCGGCGAGGGGCTCGTCCGTGCGTCGTTTCAGCCACACCTGTCGGAAGCCGGGCGCGCCCCAGTCGGTGAACAGGCTGACGCTGTACGCGGCCGCCGCGATGGTCTCGAAGTCCAGCCCGTCCAGGGGAAGTTCGGTGAACAGATGCTGCTCGACCTCATAGTCGGGCTGAAGATCGAGGACGAGCGCGGTGACCACCCCGAGAGCGCCGAGCGAGGTGACGGCCCCGCCGAACCGCCGGTCGCCGCGTCCGATGACGACGGTCGAACCGTCGGCGGTGACGATCTCCACCTCCCGCACGGCCGAGGCGAGCGAGCCGTTGCCCACCCCCGACCCGTGCGTACCGGTGGCCACCGACCCGGCGACCGAGATGTGCGGCAAGGAGGCCATGTTCGGCAGCGCGAGCCCGCGCTCGTGCACGCGGCGCGCCAGTTCGGCGTACCGGACCCCGCCGGCGACCCGTACGGTCCGGGCCGCCGTGTCGACGTCGACCTCATCGGCCAGCGCGCCCAGCGACAGCAGCACCCCGTCGACGCCGGGCTCGGCGATCTCGTTGAAGGAGTGCCCGCTGCCCAGCACCCGCACCCGACCGCTGTCCGCCACGAGGGAGCGGAGCGCGTCGAGGGAGGCCGGTCGGTGCAGCTCGCCGGCGGCGAAGGTGATGTTGCCGGCCCAGTTGGTAACGGTTTCGGTCATGCGACTGCTCGCCCCTCCCGAGGAGATCGAGAACCCGGAATTCCCAGGTGGAACCTACCCTGCCCGCAACACGAGCCCCCCGCCCCCGCCTCCGCCTCGCCGGGGGCATACCGTGAGGAGTCGTACGCCTGAGCCGGGAGGAGAGAGGGATGGACAGCCGTACCGCGCTGGTCGAGGATCTGATGGAGCGGTTTCCGCATGTTCCGCGGGAGGCCGTTTTCAAGGAGGACCTGCTGCGCGGAGGTGTGGCCTTCGACCCCTCCGCGCTGAGCGACAACGAGTCTGGCGAGGTCAAACCGAAGTCCTACTTCATCTTCTCCTTCGACCACGGCACCCTGCCCGAGCTGGGCGAGGCCGCGCTGCGCCGCCCGCCGGAGGAGATCATCCTCACGGGAGGCCCGTACGACCTGCGGCGGACGGTCGTCTCGGTCCGGGTGAATCCCTCCTCCCCGTACCGTGTCGCGGCGGACGACGAGGGTCTGCTCGGGCTCTACCTCGACGGAAAGCGCATCGCCGACGTCGGCGTGCCGCCGATGCCGGAGTACTACCGGCACAAGCTCTCCAACGGGAAGTCCGTCATGGAGGTCGCCCCGACCATCCAGTGGGGTTACCTGATCTATCTGACCGTTTTCCGGGTGTGTCAGTACTTCGGCGCCAAGGAGGAGTGCCAGTACTGCGACATCAACCACAACTGGCGCCAGCACAAGGCGGCCGGCCGGCCGTACACGGGGGTGAAGGACGTCGAGGAGGTCCTCGAAGCCCTGGAGATCATCGACCGGTACGACACCCAGAAGGCGTCCACCGCCTACACCCTCACCGGCGGCGCGATCACCAAGACCGTCGCCGGGCGGGACGAGGCCGACTTCTACGGGCACTACGCCAAGGCCATCGAGGAACGCTTCCCGGGCCGCTGGATCGGCAAGGTCGTCGCCCAGGCGCTGCCCCGCGACGACGTGCAGCGCTTCAAGGACTACGGGGTGCAGATCTACCACCCCAACTACGAGGTGTGGGACCGCCGTCTGTTCGAGCTGTACTGCCCGGGCAAGGAGCGCTACGTCGGCCGCGACGAGTGGCACAAGCGGATCCTCGACTCGGCGGAGATCTTCGGCGCGCGCAACGTGATCCCCAACTTCGTCGCGGGCGTGGAAATGGCCGAGCCGTTCGGTTTCACCACCGTCGACGAGGCCATCGCCTCCACCACGGAGGGCCTGCGCTTCTTCATGTCGCAGGGCATCACGCCCCGCTTCACCACCTGGTGCCCGGAACCCACCACCCCGCTGGGCAAGGCCAACCCGCAGGGCGCGCCGCTGGAGTACCACATCCGGCTGCTGGAGGCCTACCGCGCCACCATGGACGAGTTCGGTCTCGCCTCGCCGCCCGGCTACGGACAGCCCGGGCCCGGCCGCGCGGTGTTCTCCGTGAGCTCCTTCATGGACAGCCTTCCGGCGGAGGACTCGGCGACCGTATAGTCCGGGCAACGGTCACCACAGTCCGAAGAACTCCGCGAAGAAGTCCGCGAAACCGGTGTCGAAACATGGCGCCGGCAGTGAACACAGGGCGGTCCGCGTCCGTACTACAGGCCGGAGTACCGGGCGCGGCCGCCTTCTCGCCGTCTCGTTCAGCTGTCTGTCCTGCTGTCCTGACATGACATCTGAACAGGGCGCTTGTCAGTTGTGTTGGAAACGTGAAAAGCTCTGCCCCTGCCGCGAGGTTCCCCCCAACTCCATTGCCGTCATGGTGAGTTGACCTCGCTTGTGGATGCAGGAGACTCATGCCCGACCTGCCGACCCCGAAGGACGCCGCCGAGGCCGCGCTGTTCTCCGAGTGCTGGGACGCCGTCCTGTCGTACGCCGACCTGTGCACGTCCGGCTCGACCGCGGCGAACCAGCTGGCCCGCGAGGCGTTCGCCCTCGGCATACGCGAGGCCCGCGCCGCCGAGGACGGTACCGCACGAGGTGCCGGCCGTCGCTCGTCCCGGTTGCCCCGGATCCCGCTGCTGCTGACCGCCGTACGCACCACGGCCGCCACCTGGGAGGCCCGAGGACAGGGCCACAAACTCGACCCCGATCTGCGCCTGTGGCTGAACTCGGACAAGGCCGCACGGTACGTCGGACCGCCCCTGAGCCGGCCCATCGCCCTGCGCGGCCTGCGTGACATGCAGGAACCGGACGCCGCTCTGCTGTGGCTGGCGGAGGTGGAGGCACTGCCGCTGCACGCCGTGGTCCGCAGGCAGGGCCTCGACCCGACCACCGCGGTGGAGGAGCTGAACCAGGTCCGCGGACTGTTCCGGGACCGCTGCCACCGCAACCATCTCGACACGCCGATGGACGCGGAGTGCCGCAGCTACGTCCGGCTCCTGGACGCCGTCACCCGCTCGCCCGCCGCCGACACGCCCCCCGACCTCTCCCGCCACCTCGCCACCTGTGTGGAGTGCGCGGAAGCCGCCGCCTGTCTGCGGCTGCACGGGGGCGGGCTGCCCGCCGCCCTCGCCCAGGGCGTCATCGGCTGGGGCGGCCTCGCCTACCTGGAACGCCGCCGCCGGGCCGCCGAGGTGCGTCTCGGCGCCGGACGCCCCGACGCGCTGGACGCCGAGGGCGCGGCGGCACAGGCCGCCGCCGGCAGGGCGCGCGTGCTGCGGAGCGGAATGCTCGCCGCCGCCGTCCTGGTCTCCGTGGTGGCACTCGCCGTGTCGATGATGCCCGGCGACACCGGCGGCGGCACCGGCGGCGAGAACGTCGCCCAGGGCAACCCCGCCGACAGCAGCCCGGTGGCCGGTCCCGGCTCCGTCCCGCCGTCCTCGGACGCCGCCACCTCCGCCGCGCCGTCCTCGTCCGGCCCGGCCGCGAGCGGTACGCCCTCGGCGACGGGTGGCGACGACGCCGAGAAGCCCGACCCCGAGCCGCAGGGCACCTCCTCGGCCACCGCCGGCGCCGGGGGGAGCGAGGACGCGGCGGCCTGCGAGGTCACGTACGACCTCGTCAACCAGTGGCCCGACGGCTTCCAGTCCACGGTCACCGTCACCACCGCCGTGACGCTCGACTCCTGGCGCGTGGCCTGGTCCTTCCGCGACGGTCAGAAGGTCGACCAGATGTGGGACGCGAGCGTCGCCCAGAACGGCTCACGCGTCACCGCGACCGCCGCCGACTACAACAGGTCCGTCTCGGCGAACGGCACGCTGACCTTCGGGTTCCTCGCCTCCTGGCAGAACAAGAACAGCGCGCCGTACGCCTTCACCCTCAACGGGCGGACGTGCACGATCTCTTGACGCACGGCGGCTGAACCGACGGGCGCCGCCGGTCATGGGCGACACCGCCCGGCCGGCGGCGGGACCGGCGTTCTGCCGGGCTGAGCAGAGAGTGATCCGGGAAGGGCCCGTCGCGTAGGCCACGCGCGCGTGACGACATCGGCGAGCGGGCCGAAACTGGGTAGCAACCGGCTTCCGGCGCCCCTATCCTGAGTGAGCATCGAGCGGGCCGACGGCCGCGCTGTCAGTCGTGCGAGGAACATGAGGAACGGGAGGTGTGACCGATGACTGTCGCCGAGAAGGGTGCTGTCCGCAGCGACCAGACGTTCGTCCACTCCACCTCCGCGGTCTCCGGCTGACCACTTCTTCCGCTTCGCTTGTGCGAGCGCGCCGGGGCCGTCCCTGTGAAGGGTCTCCCTTGCATTTCTCCTCCACCCCCTCCTCCTCTGACTCGTCGCCTTCGCCTTCGTCGCTGCCTCTCGCCGCGTACGGCTGGGACGCCGACCGGGAAGCCGAGTTCGTCCCCTACGCCCAGCAGGGCCTGCTGCCCGGCCGCGTCGTGCGGGTCGACCGGGGGCTGTGCGATGTCGTCACCGAGGCGGGCATCGTGCGCGCCGACACCGAGTTCGTCGTTCCCCGTGACCCGCTGAAGGTCGTGTGCACGGGCGACTGGGTCGCCGTCGACCCCGAGGACGCCGATCCGCGGTACGTACGGACACTTCTGACGCGCCGTACCGCCTTCGTGCGCTCCACTTCCTCCAAGCGGTCCGAGGGGCAGATCCTCGCCGCCAACGTCGACCACGCGGTCGTCGCGATGTCCCTGGCCGTCGAACTCGACCTCGGTCGCATCGAACGGTTCCTGGCGCTGGCCTGGGAGTCCGGCGCCCAGCCCGTCGTCGTGCTCACCAAGGCCGACCTGGTGCCCGACCCGGTCGCGCTGTCGTACCTCGTCGACGACGTCGAGGCGAGCGCGCCCGGCGTGCCCGTGCTCACCGTCTGCGCGCGCGACGGCGACGGCGTCGAGGAGCTCGCCGCGCTCCTCGGCCTGGGCACCTCCGTGCTCCTCGGGGCGTCCGGCGCGGGCAAGTCGACGCTCGCGAACGCCCTCGTCGGCGAGGACGTGATGGGCGTCCAGGCCACCCGCGACATGGACGGCAAGGGACGCCACACCACCACCACCCGCAATCTGCTGACGCTGCCCGGCGGGGGCGTCCTGATCGACACGCCCGGACTGCGCGGCGTCGGCCTCTGGGACGCCGGCGCCGGGGTCGGACAGGTCTTCGCGGAGATCGAGGAGTTCGCCCGGGGCTGCCGGTTCCACGACTGCGCGCACGAGTCCGAGCCGGGGTGCGCGGTGCGGGCGGCCGTCGAGGACGGAGACCTGCCGCCGCGCCGACTGGAGAGCTACCACAAGCTCGTCCGGGAGAATCGATGGATCGTCGCCAAGTCCGACGCCCGCGTGCGCGCCGACGTCCGCCAGGACTGGCAGCGCAAGCAGGCCGCCGGCCGGGCCGCCGGGGAGGCGAAGCGGGGACGCGGGCCGTGGCGACCCGCTCCTCCGCGGTAACGCTTGCCTGTTCCGGTAACGCGTCCCCGTTCCGGTAACGCGTGCGTGGTGCGGTGACGCGCGCCTGTTTCGGTAACGCGTGCGTGGCCCAGCGATGGGTGCCTATTTCGGTAACGCGTGCGTGGCCCGGTGACGCGCGGCCGTTCCGGTAACGCTTGTCGGACCCGGTGAACGGGTACCTGTTTCGGCAACCGTTTGCCGACCCCGGAATCCGCTCTGCCGGTCCCGGAAACCGTTTCCTCGTCGCGGTAACCGCTTCCGGGTTCGCGGTAACCGCTTCCCGGTTCGCCGTAACGCGTGCGGTTCGCGGTAACGCGTGCGGGGGTCGGTAACGCTTGCCCGGCCGGTGTCGTTTGCCGGTCCGGCAAGCGTTACCGGTCCAGCGTCACGTCCGATTTCCGCTAGCACGGTTTCCCTCGGGCGCGAAGACTGGGGTCCATGAAGGACCAGGACACGCGTTACGAGGCGGTTCGCAGCAGGGACGCCCGGTTCGACGGCGAGTTCTTCTTCGCCGTCGAGACCACCGGTATCTACTGCCGCCCCAGCTGCCCCGCCGTGACGCCGAAACGCCGCAACGTGCGTTTCTTCGCGACGGCCGCCGCCGCGCAGGGCTCGGGTTTCCGGGCCTGCCGGCGGTGCCGCCCGGACGCCGTGCCGGGATCGGCCGACTGGAACGCGCGTGCCGACGTCGTCGGCCGGGCCATGCGGCTCATCGGTGACGGCATCGTCGACCGGGAGGGCGTCACCGGGCTCGCCGTACGGCTCGGGTACAGCGCCCGCCAGGTGCAGCGGCAGCTCACCGCCGAACTCGGCGCGGGGCCGGTGGCCCTCGCCCGCGCGCAGCGCGCGCACACCGCGCGGGTCCTGCTCCAGACGACGGGCCTGCCGGTCACCGAGATCGCCTTCGCGGCCGGATTCGCCAGCGTGCGCCAGTTCAACGACACCGTCCGGACCGTGTACGCGACGACGCCGACCGAACTGCGGGCCGCGGTACGCGCGACCCGCCGCACCGCCACTCCGTCCGCCGGGATCCCGCTGCGGCTCGCCCACCGGGGCCCGTACCACGCGGGCGCCGTGTTCGACCTGCTGCGGCGGGAGGCCGTGGCCGGGGTGGAGGAGGTGAGCGGGCCGCCCGGCGGGCGCACCTACCGCCGTACGCTGCGGCTGCCGTACGGCACCGGGATCGTCGCGGTGGACGAGCGGGCGGGCGACCCGGGCCGGGCGTCGGCCGTCCATCCCGGCGGTTGGCTCGACGCCCGGCTGCATCTGACCGACCCGCGCGACCTCACCACCGCCGTCCAGCGGCTGCGGAGGCTGTTCGACCTCGACTCCGACCCGTACGCCGTCGACGAGCGGCTCGGCGCCGATCCGCGGCTCGCCCCGCTGGTCGCCGCCCGGCCCGGACTGCGTGCGCCGGGGGCCGCCGATCCCGAGGAGCACGCGGTGCGGGCGGTCGTGGGGCGGGTGGCGGCGGAACGGCTCGTTCGCGCCTACGGCAAGGCCCTCGACGCGCCCTGCGGGACCCTGACCCACCTCTTCCCCGAGCCGGCCGCCCTGGCGCAGTCCGAGCCCGAGGGGCCGCTGGGCGCCCTCACCGCCGCCCTCGCCGACGGCACCGTACGGCTGGACCCGGGCGTCGACCGGGACGACGCCCAGGAGGCGCTGCTCGCGGTGCCCGGGCTGGACGCCCGTACCATCGCGGAGATCCGTGCCCGTGCCCTCGGCGACCCCGACGTCGTGCCGCCCGGCCCGGACGTCCCCGACACCTGGCGCCCCTGGCGCACCTACGCCCTGCACCATCTGCGCGCCGCGGAGGAACGATGACCGACCTGACGTACTGGACCAGCGTGGCGAGCCCGCTCGGCCCCCTGCTGCTCACCGCCGACGCCGACGCCGCGCTGACCTCTGTCTCCGTGCCCGGCCAGAAGGGCGGGCGGACCGTCCAGGACGACTGGCGGCACGACCCGGGGCCCTTCCGCTCCGCCACGGAGCAGCTCGCCGCCTACTTCGCCGCCGAGCTGAAGGAGTTCCGGCTGCCGCTGCGCAGCGACGGCACCGAGTTCCGCGAGCGCGTGTGGGCCGCCCTGGAATCCGTGTCCTACGGGGCGACCACGACCTACGGTGAGATCGCCGCCCGTGTCGGCGCCTCGCGGATGGCCGTACGGGCCGTCGGCGGGGCGATCGGGGCGAATCCGCTGCTGATCGTGCGCCCCTGCCACCGGGTGATCGGCGCCGACGGCTCGCTGACGGGTTACGCGGGCGGGCTGGAGCGCAAGGTGCGGCTGCTCACGCTGGAGGGCTCGCTCGAGGAGCGGTCGCGGACCCTCGCCTGATCGAGAGGCCGCCGCCGGGGCGCGTCATCCCAGAGACGTCATCCCCAGACGTCATCCCCAGACGTCATCCCCAGAGACGTCATCCTCAGAGCAGTCATCCCCACAGAACCGTCCCCAGCCACGCCCCCATGATCAACAGGCAGGTGAACAGCTCCGCGAGGACGCTGGAGCCGCCCGAGCGCATCGCCGTGCGCAGGGACGCCCGCGCTTCGCCGGGGCGGCCCAGGCGAAGACGCTCGCAGAGATAGATGCCGCCCATGAAGCCGGGGATCGCGCCGATCACGGGGAGCAGGAAGAAGCCGAGGAACGCGCCGAGCCCCGCGTACACCGCCATCCGAGGGGTCGCGCCGCTCTCCCGCAGCCGACGGGGCGGCAGCGTCCAGCGCACCACCTGTGACAGGAACAGCGTCACCGTGGCACCGACCAGCACGCCCCAGGCGACCGGCTGCGGATCCTCCAGCGCCCACCACAGGACCGCGGCCCACACCAGCCACGACCCCGGCACGCCGGGCACCAGCACTCCGCACAGGCCGAGCAGAATGACCAGTCCGACCAGTAGGAGTTGTGCCACTCCCATCTGCCCAGGGTGCCCGAGTCGACGAGAACGCGCAGGTCAAGACGTACGGCCCGACCCGGCCCCGCCCGGCCCGGCCCGATGACCCGTGCGGTCAGTGCTCGCGGGCCACCCAGCCGCGTTCGTACGCGTGCCAGCCCAGTTGCAGCCGGGTGGTCACTCCCGTCAGCTCCATCAGCCTCTTCACCCGGCGCTGTACGGTCCGCAGCCCGAGGTCGAGCTGCTTGGCCGCGCTCGCGTCGGTCATCCCGGCCAGCAGCAGGGAAAGGATCTCCAGGTCGGCGGCGTCGGGACCGTCCGGGACCTGTTCGACGACGCCGGCCGTGCCGAGGCGCAGCGGCAGCGCCTCCCGCCACACCGACTCGAACAGACCCGACAGCAGCTCCAGCAACCCGCTGGCGTGCACCACCAGCGCGGCGGGCTCCGCCGAGCGGCCGGTCAGCGGCACCAGGGCGAGCGAGCGGTCGGCGACGACCAGCTTCGTCGGCACCCGGTCCACCACCCGCACCTGTTCGTCCCGGTTCAGCGCGGCGGTCAGCTCCGTCATGCCGTCCGACCGGTCGAGCACCGCCCGTTCCAGTACGACGCGGTAGCGCACCCCGCGGGCGGTCGCCCGCTCCTCGGCGTCGTTCTCGCCGCCGGTCACGGCCACCGGGGTACCGGTGACCAGCGCGCAGACCTCCTCGCTCGCCCCGAGCTGGATCTGCAGGAAGCGCTGGGCGACGGCGGCGGCGCCCGTCACCACCTCGACCAGGTCGTGCACCGCCGGTTCGGCGGCGGCCGCCCGGTACTCCTCGGCGAGCAGGGCCGCCGCCAGTTCCGCCTTCTCCAGCTCGTGCCGCTGCTGGGTGAGCAGCGCGCCCAGTGCGACGCCCGGAGGCGCGGCGACCCAGCGACCGGGGCGACCCGAGGACTGCGCGGCGAGGCCGTGCCGCTCCAGCCGGCGCAGCGCGCGTTCGGTGTCGTGCTCGCCGAGGGCCAGCCGACGCGCCAGGTCGGGCACGTCGGCGGCGCCCACGGACACCAGCGCCCGGTACGCCGACTCGTGCGTCTCGTCCAGCCCTATCGCTCCCAGCATCGGGGGTCTCTCTCCTTCTGACGTCCCGTGAAGTGGCGGGAAACAGCCACGGCGTAAACCCGCCGCCGCACATCATCGCCGTACCGCCGGTCACTCTGCCAAGGTGTGGCCACGGCGGAAACACGTGATCATCCACTGAACATCCACAGCGGAGGTCCAGGAACGCCGTGCAGACTCGGGCCGGTCGGCCACCGCGCCGCGGCGCGGAAACCTTTCGAGAACGTGATCCGGGCTCATGACGCGCAGGGGCGCATAGGGGATATGAGCGTGGGTCACCCCATGTCGCCGGGCGGTTCCCCCGTGGGGGGTGGAACCGCCCGGCGACCTTTGTCGCACCATGCTTCGCACTGCCGTTCAGGACGTCACTCGGCCCCCTGTTCGACACACGTGCGGTGGCGCATTTTCCGGATGCCCCGTTTTCATCGGGCCCGCGCGGTGGACAATTGGGGGCATGAGCCAGCAGGGGGGAAGGCCCACCGGTCACGAGGACGACTGGTGGGGGCAGTTGTACGACGACGCCACCGAGGACGCGGGGCCCGCGCGCACCGCGGACTCCCTGGACGACCGTTTCGCCTCGGCCGCCGGAGCGGTGCGCTCCGCGGATACGGCGGAGAGCGCCGGTACGGCGACGAAGGGTGCGGGTACGCCGGACGGCGTCGGCGGCACGGGAGGCACGGCGGCTCCTCGGCGCCCGGAGGACACGGGCGGCAGACAGGGCCACGCGGGCGGCGCGGACGTTCCCGGCGGCGCGGGCCCGGTGCCGCCACCCCGCACCGAGCGGTCCGGTTCCGCCGGGCAGACCGACTGGTGGTCCTCGTCCGCCGCGACGACGGCAGGGGCGCCGCCGTCCCCGGATGCCACCGTTCCGCTGCCCCGGAGCCGATCCGCCGCCGAGTCCGCCCCGCGGCGGGAAACCGGGTGGAACACCCCCTGGAATACCGGGCCTGACCCCGAACAGCCTGGTGCTGGTGCTGGTGCTGGTGCTGGTGCTGGCGCCGGTGCCGGACGCGAAGGTGACGAGCGTCGTGACGGCTGGAGCGACGCCGAGCGGGACGGCACCGGACGTGACACTGAGCGTGACGGCATCGGACGCGGTGCGGAGCGTGACGTCGCCGAACGGGGGGCGGGCCTCGGCGCAGGCGCCGTGGAAGCGGACCAGGGTGCCCGTCCGCCGGGACGGCACCGCGCTCCGTGGGAGCCGCCGTCGGCCACGCCCGCCGGTCCCACGAACTTCCCGCCCCGCCAGCTGCCACCGGGATTCGCCCAGCGGACGCTCCATGACTCCGCCCCCGCGCCCACTCCCACTCCCGCCCCCGCCGCCGACGACGACGGCCTTGCGCCGAGGGAGACGCCCCCCGGCGTCTCCGAACCCCCGTTGCCGTCCACTCCACCCGCGCCGCCGTCCACCCCGTCCACGCCGCCGTCCACCCCGCCCCCGCCGCCGCCGAGCTCACCCGCCGGTTCGGTGACCGCGACCGAGTCCGTGGAGGGCGCCACGTCCGCCTCACCCGCCGCGCCGCCGCCACCGCCCGCGATGCCACCCGTTCCGGCCCACGCGCCGCCGCCCCCACAGGCCCCCACCGCCTCCGTCGACGGCTCGGCAGCCCCCCTCCACGCGACGGACCCCGCGCCCGCCCCGGGACGCGAGCCGGACTCGGAAAGCGCGTCCGTCACCCCGAGCACCGCCCCGCCGGACCATCCCCCCACCGTCCTCAGCCTGCCCGCCCCGCCCGCCCGGCCGCCCCTGTCCACCTCCAAGGACTACGTCGGTTCCGGGCCGCCCACCTACGACGCCGAGCCCACCGCTCTTCCGCCCGCGGACCCGGACGACCTCGCCGACCTGGTCGCCGACACCGTCCTGGACGGCGCCCGGTACGGGACCTGGGCGCTGCGGGCCGCGTCGGTGCGGGGGGACTCCGCGCGGTATCGCGGGGAGCCGCGCCGCGACTCGCTTCTCACCGCCCGCTTCGGCACGGGCGAGCAGGCGCTGATCCTCGTCGCGCTGGCGACCGGCGCCCGGGCGACCCCGGGAGCGCATCGGGCGGCCGCCGAGGTGTGCCAGTGGATCGGGCGGGCCGTGGGCCGCAGCCACGTCCGGCTCTCGGAGGACATAAGGGCGGCCCGGCGCGGCGACCTGAAGTCGGGCCTGCACCGGCTCACCGACCGCAGTCTCGGGCGGCTCCGCGCCGGCGCCGCCGAACAGGGCCTGGAACCGGACGAGTACGCGGCCACCTTGCGTTGCCTGCTCCTGCCCGCCGACCCGGCCTGCCGCACGCGCGTCTTCTTCGGCGTCGGCGCCGGCGGACTGTTCCGGCTGCGGGGAGGCGTGTGGCGGGACATCGAACCGCAGGTGGGCGCGGTGGCGGGCGAACCGGTGGTCGGGTTCGGCTCGCTGCCCGCGGAGACGCCCGAGGGCGACCGGCTCACCATGGACCTGGGCATCACCACACCGCCGAACCCCTACGACCCGGACCCGGAACCGCCCCGCGAGCCCTTCCGTTTCCGCGCCTCGGTAGCCCGCCCGGGTGACACGCTCCTGATGTGCAGCGACGGTCTGGCCGAACCCCTGCGCGGGGAGCCGGAGCTGTCCGGGTACCTGACGGGGCGCTGGTCGGGCCAGTCCCCGCCCGGTCTCGCCGCCTTCCTTGCCGACACCCAGGTGAGGGTGAAGGGCTACGCCGACGACCGCACGGCGGCGGCCGTCTGGGAGGCGTAACCGGGTCACCGCGGCCACTGTGGAGGGAGGGAGCCCGAGGAGACCGAAGGGTGCGTCGAGCCATGGCCAAGCAGAACGTCGCGGAACAGTTCGTGGACATCCTCGCCCGCGCGGGAGTGCGGCGTCTCTACGGTGTCGTGGGGGACAGCCTCAACCCCGTCGTGGACGCGGTGCGGCGCAACCCCGGCATCGACTGGATCCACGTCCGGCACGAGGAGACGGCCGCCTTCGCCGCCGGGGCGGAAGCCCAGATCACCGGGAAGCTCGCGGCCTGCGCGGGGTCCTGCGGACCCGGCAACCTCCATCTCATCAACGGCCTCTACGACGCCCACCGCTCCATGGCCCCCGTCCTGGCCCTCGCCTCGCACATCCCGTCCAGCGAAATCGGTCTCGGCTATTTTCAGGAAACCCACCCCGATCAGCTGTTCCGCGAGTGCAGCCACTACAGCGAGCTGATCTCCAGCCCGAAACAGATGCCACGGCTGCTGCACACGGCCATCCAGAACGCGGTCGGGCGCGGCGGCGTCAGCGTCGTGTCGCTCCCCGGCGACATCGCCGACCGGCCCGCTCCCGAGAAAGCGGTCGAAACCGCTCTCGTCACCGCACGGCCCACCGTCCGCCCCGGCGACGCCGAGATCGACGCGCTCGTCGCGATGATCGACGCGGCGGACAAGGTCACCCTGTTCTGCGGCAGCGGCACGGCCGGCGCGCACGCCGAGGTCATGGAGTTCGCCGGGAAGATCAAGTCGCCGGTGGGGCATGCGTTGCGCGGCAAGGAATACATTCAGTACGACAATCCGTACGACGTCGGGATGAGCGGTCTCCTCGGTTACGGCGCCGCCTATGAGGCCACGCACGAGTGCGACCTGCTGATCCTGCTCGGAACCGATTTCCCCTACAACGCCTTCCTCCCCGACGACGTGAAGATCGCCCAGGTCGACGTGCGCCCCGAGCACCTCGGCCGACGCTCGAAACTGGACCTCGCCGTGTGGGGCGACGTACGGGAGACCTTGCGCTGTCTCATCCCGCGTGTGCGGGCCAAGGAGAACCGGCGGTTCCTCGACCGGATGCTGAAGAAGCACGCCGACGCGTTGGAGGGGGTGGTGAAGGCGTACACGCGGAAAGTGGAGAAACACGTTCCCATCCATCCCGAGTACGTTGCCGCCGTCCTCGACGAACTCGCGGACGACGACGCCGTGTTCACCGTCGACACCGGTATGTGCAACGTCTGGGCCGCCCGCTATCTCACGCCCAACGGCCGTCGCCGTGTCATCGGTTCCTTCTCGCACGGTTCCATGGCGAACGCGCTGCCGATGGCGATCGGCGCCCAGTTCACCGACCGCCGCCGTCAGATCGTGTCGATGTCCGGCGACGGCGGTTTCGCCATGCTGATGGGCGACTTCCTGACGCTGGTGCAGTACGACCTGCCGGTGAAGGTCGTCCTCTTCAACAACTCGTCACTGGGCATGGTCGAGTTGGAGATGCTGGTCGCCGGTCTGCCCTCGTACGGCACGACCAACAAGAACCCCGACTTCGCCGCCGTCGCCCGCGCCTGCGGTGCCCACGGTGTGCGCGTCGAGAAGCCCAGACAGCTGGCCGGCGCCCTGCGGGACGCCTTCCGGCACAAGGGTCCAGCCCTCGTCGACATCGTCACCGACCCCAACGCCCTGTCCATCCCGCCGAAGATCAGCGCCGAGATGGTAACCGGTTTCGCACTCTCCGCCTCGAAGATCGTTCTCGATGGCGGAGTGGGCCGGATGCTTCAGATGGCCCGTTCCAATCTGCGCAACATGCCACGGCCGTAGGACGGTGGATGGTGGACGGTAGTGGACGGCGACGGCCGGCGGACGGCGACGGCCGGGGTCAGGGGTGTCAGTCGCCGGTCGGGACCCACTGACGTTCGCCGTTCTCGGAGCCGTACCAGTAGCGCGGCAGTCCCTTGATGCCGCTCGTGCGGAACGGGCGGCCGTGGTCGTCGACACGGGCCGTGCCGGTGCGGCCCTGGGACGACCAGTCCAGTTCGAGGTACCAGTCGCAGGCGCAGGTCTCGGTCCGTGCCGTGACCAGGAGCACCTCGGGGTCGGCGCTGGACACGCGGTAGGGCAGGCTCACCGCCGGGATCGGCGTGCCCGCGTCGTCGCCGGCGACCGAGTGCGCCACCGGACGGTCCTTGTCCAGGTCGACCGCGAAGTAACGCTTGCTGAGCGAGCCGCCGCAGCCCTGGTCCATGGCGTACGCCGTGCCCGGCACGGGGGAGGCACGACCGACGACCCGCACCCGCAGCGCGGTCAGCACGACGGCCGTGGAGGTGCGGCCCTGCACCGAGATCTCCACATTGGTCTCCCGCCCGTGCACCGCGCCCTGGGCGGTCGCCCAGGGGCCGGCGTCCTGCTCCGCCGGGGGCGGCGGGACCTGCGCCGGCGGCTTGTCGATGACGTAGTCGTGACCGCAACCCTGCGCCCACAGCTGCGAGTCGACGGTCCAGGCGAGCGGCACGCCCGACGCGGGCGCCGAGGCCTTGCCGCCGGCCGGGGAGGTGCCCGGGGAGAGGGTGGTCCTCGTGGGGCGGGCGGAGGCGGAGGAGGCGCCGGGTGTGGAGGAGGCGGTCGAGCGTTCGCCGGTCGTCGGGGAGGGGGACGGGGCCGTCGTCCGGGGCGCGGCCGTGGCGGAACCGGAGGACGGGGCCGCGTCGCCGGAGGCCGAGGGGCGGCCGCCGCCGGGCAGCGCGGACAGCGTTCCGAGGGTGGCGAGCAGTGCGCAGGCGACGCCGACGGCGACCGTGGTGCGCCGACGGCGGTACCAACGGCGAGGCGGTACCTGTTTCCCGTCAGGTTTCCGAGCCTGCGCTTCTGCCGAAGGCCGGGCGTCCGTTTCCGCCGGCGTTTCAGCGGGTTTCACGGTCTCTGAGGTTGCTGCGGTTGCCGGCGTTTCCGGCGCCACCGACGTTTCTTTCGTTACCGGCGTTACCGGTGTCCCCGTCGTTCCCGGTGTTTCCGACTGTTCGTAGGGCTCACGTGTTTCCCGGGCTTCCCGGGCTTCCTGTGTTTCCGGGGCTTCCTGTGTTTCCGGGTTCTCCGAAGTCGCCGTGATCCGGGACCGTTGGCGGGCCGCCACCGCTCGCAGCCAGCGTCGGTGCAGTTCGAGGCGTTCGTCCGGTGTCGCGCCGCAGAACTCCGCGAGCCGTTCGACGGGGGCGAAATCCTGCGGAACCGCTTCCCCCGCGCAGTACCGGTGCAGCGTCGAGGTGTTCATGCCCAGCCGGCGGGCGAGGGAGCCGTAACTGCGCTCCGTGCGGCCCTTCAGTTCCGTCAGCAGCGCCGCGAACTCCGCCACATCGGCCACGCCGTCGTCGGTCGACACCGTTCTCCCCGTGTTCGTCCGGCCCGGCGGTCATCCCAGGCACTCATATACCTGCACGTCAGATGGGATGGGATGGTTCCACCCCGGCCGATCGGGCGTCGAGCGTTGCACCGAGCCGCCCGGACCGCCGATGCTCTTGGTGTCGCACCGACCAGGGCCGGACCGACCAACCGGTGTCGAGATGACAACCCACAACCATGCACTGACTCACGGGGGACACCCATGTCCAAGCGCACCCGAGCGGGCACGCTCACCGGGCTCACCGCACTCACGGCCGCGGGCCTCGCCCTCGGCTCCGTGCTCGCCGTACCGGCGGGCGCCGCCACCGTGCGACCGCCCGGATTCCTCTCGGCCGCCGACCTTCCGCCGCACCCCAGCTCGTCCTGGACGGCGGGCAAGATCACCGCCGGCGCGTCACCGGACGTCGAGGTGGACCGCTGCCTCGCCATGGTGCTGGGCGACGGCCGGAACTCCTGGTACCGGGACTTCCGGACCGACCTCGACACGAGTGCCCGTCAGGTGAGCGTCGAGCTGTCGAGCGTCAGCGCGGCGAAGGGGCGGTTCTCGCGGGTCGACCGGGACATCAAGTCCTGTCCCGCGTGGATCGAGCAGGCGGACCCGGAGGTCGAGGCCACGCTCAAGGACTACGGGAAGCTGAACGTGGAGGAAGGCGCCCACGTCTACGGCCTGCACACCGAGACCTCCTGGGGCGCGAACGACATCCGCCTCCTCTCCGTCGGCCGCGACGGCACGACGGTGACGGTCGTGGACTGGGGCCAGCTGGGCGACTTCGGCGACGCCCCGGTGAAGGCCTTCAAGAAGACGACCGTCAGGGCCGTCAACAAGCTCCACTGACACACGACCACCGAGGAAGAACCGGGGCCGCCGCCCTCCCGCCACGGGGGTCGGGAGGGCGGCGGCCCCGCACGACCACGCAGCCACCAGTGGGGCCGCATGGGCCGCACACACGAGACCGACGGGGAACACGCACATGACCAGCGACAACAGCACGACCGGCACCATCGACACGACCGACACCATCGACACGATCGGTGCGGGCAACACGACCGGCAACGGCACGTCCCGTTTCCGTACCACCCGGCGCCGTACGGCAGTGGCCGCCGGCCTCGCCCTGGCCCTGGGTCTCGGCGTGACGGCGCAGGCCTCCGCCGGCAGCCCGCGCAGCGTGAGCGGCAAGCCGTCGGACAACATCACGCGCATCGCCGACTTCTACGGCGCCTACATCGACGCGGTGAGCGACGAGGGCGGCGACAAGCTCGCGGACGAACTCCGCAAGCACTACCTCACCCCCGCCTTCCAGAAGGAGCTGGCGGCCTGGGAGGACAAGAACCACGCCAACGGCGTCCTCCAGGCTCAGAACGTCCCGCTCGCGTGGAAGGTCACCGACAACGGGACGGCGAACTACACGGAGGCCGTCGTCACCCTCACCTGGGGCGACCAGACCACGAAGCTGATCGTCGACATGACCCGTGGGACCCGCAAGATCTTCCACATCGGCACGACGGGAGCCGAGGTCGGCTAGAGCACCCCGCACCCACGCACCGCCGCGCCCGGCACCGCCGCGCCCACGCACCGCCGCTCGGCCGGACGCCGATGCCGCACACGCCAGGCCGACGGGGTGAGCGTTCGGCCGAGGGGGGCCTCTGTTTCTGCCAGCTGTCTACTGTCTGCTGTCTGCCGGGGCACTTCCGGCGACGCGTACGTCGATCGCCCGACCACCGGCTCGATCGTCGGTCCACCCCACCGTTTTCCCCGCCGCGGCCGTTCGCGCACCAGCGGATTCCGGCCAACCTCGTCGGCCCTGCGAGGGCGCGCTCGTCGCGGCGGGGCGGTGCGGGGCCGCGGTCGACGCGGTGCGGGCGGTACCTGCTGCCCCACCGCTTCTTCGCATACGGCCAGGTCGGCAGGGGCGACTCGGCAGACGGGCCGATCCCCGGCGGTCAGTCGGCCACCCGGGTGCGTAGGTCCGGAGCCGGGCGGGACGGTCGGATCGGCGGCCGTATCGCACCGCGGGTACGCCGGCTCACTCCCGCTCGCCAGGGAGGAGACGGTCAGATTCCGTTGCGCGGGCGCGCGCCCCCCGACGGCACGTCGGCGCCGTCGTACGGCAGCCCCATCGGCGGGAAACCGGGGCCGATCACCGTCCCCGCCCGGCGACCCGCCCTCTTTCCCGGTATTCACCCCGCCAAGCGGAACCGGCCGCTCGACCTGGGCTTTTCTCTCGGGGCGTCGGCCGCGGCGGGATCGTGGGCGGCGCGCACGGCCCGGTCCGCCGGCGTCGGCCCGTCCGGCCTGTGCCGCGCCGACGTCACCGGCGGCGCACGGGCCACGTACCGCGCAGGAGGTGCGAACCGTCCCGGCGCTCGCTCCGGACGCGCTCGATCGAGGGGCGGACGCGCCGTGGAAGGCCCCTCCCCGGCGGCCCGAACAGTGCTGTCGGGCGGTCACCCCCTTCCCGGGAGCGTCCTGGCGGCCCGCCCGAACATGGCCGAACACCCGGGCGTCGATGATTCGACATGACTGGCGAGGTGTCGACCGGGCAAGGATCCCCGTGAACGTGTTCGAGCAGGAGGGGAACCCACATCGACACGCGGGCGGGGGTCATGGAGAGGCAGGCACGGGGAAGCGGTCCGACGGCGATCGTGGGCACCTCGGCGACGAGACAGGCGGGGGAGAACAGGGCCGAGGACGTGACGGATCAGGACCGGGCGTCGCAGCTCAGGCGCAGACTGGGGCGGGCGGACCTGCGGGCGGTGCCCGAGACGCGCCGGGCGCTGAGGGAGCTGTTGCGGGGCTGGGGAAGGCCGGGGCGGTCGGAGACGGCGGAACTGCTCACCAGCGAACTCGTCACCAACGCGCTCGTGCACACCGATGACGACGCGGTCCTGACGGCCACCGTCTCACCGTCAGGCCTGCGGGTGGAGGTGCGGGACTCCGCGGCCCACCGCCCCCGGCCGAGGGTGCCGAGCGCCGACGAGGCCACGCACGGCCGGGGTCTGGTCCTGGTGGAGTCCCTCGCGGACACGTGGGGGATACGGGCGCAGGGCGGCGGCAAGGTCATCTGGTTCGAGCTGGGCGCCGGGGCCGCGTGAGCGCAGGCCGACGGGCGAGCGGCCGACTGGCGAGCGGTCGTCGGGCAAGGGGCCGACGGGCAACCGGTTGTCGAGCGGCGGCCGCTGAGCGGCGGGCAACGGGAAGGGGGCGCGACCTCGGCGGTCGCGCCCCCTTCCCGTGACAACCGATGATCCGTCAGCCGAACTGCTGCTCCAGGTCCTTGAGCTTGCGCTCCAGGGAGTCGAGGCGCGGCAGGGCCATGGTGTCGTCCTCCGCGGTGAGGTCGACGGTGATCGAGGAGTCAGCACCGTGGCGTACGGGCTGCAGGGAGTGACGTGAGCGTGCGGGCAGCTGCTCCGCCGAGTTGGCTATGGCAGGCTCCGCGGCGACCCGCTCGGCCGTGGCCGGCTCCAGGGCGGCCGGAGCCTCCACCGGACGGCCACCGCCGCCACCGCGACCGGGGAAGCGGGGGCCGTGGCCCCGGCTGATCGCCTTCAACTGGGCCCGCTCGACGCGGTGCTGCTCGCGGCGCCGCAGCTTCGTCTCTTCCTTGCGGGCCTTGTCCTCGCGGACCTCGTCGACGGCCTCGTCCAGGCTGCGCACGTTCTCGAGCAGCATCAGCGACCAGGCCTTGTAGGTCTCGCGGGGGGCACGGGCCCAGCGCACGACACGGATCTGCGGGAGCGGACGGGGCACGAGGCCCTGCTCGCGCAGCGCGGCCCGGCGGGTCTGCTTCAGGGCCCGGTCGAAGAGTACGGCCGCCGAGAGGGACATGCCGGAGAAGAACTGCGGCGCGCCGTCGTGACCGAGACCCCTGGGGGCGTGCACCCAGTTGAACCAGGCTGCCGCGCCCGCGAACGTCCATACGAGTATCCGGGAGCCGAGTGCGGCGTCACCGTGACTGGCCTCGCGCACCGCGAGCACGGAGCAGAACATGGCGGCGCCGTCGAGGCCGAACGGGACCAGGTACTCCCAGCCGTTGGTGAGGCCGAGGTTCTGCTGGCCGAAGCCGACCAGGCCGTGGAAGGAGAGCGCGGCGGCCACGGCCGCGCAGCAGAAGAGAAGAACGTAGGAGGCAGTGCCATATATGGCCTCCTTGCGCCTGCGGCGCTCCTCGGTACGCTCCCACGAATCGTCCGCGCTCGCGTTTGCCCCGGAGGAGCGCTTGCCGCGCGCGAGCACCGCCACCGCCGCCAGCATGCCCAGGAGCAGTACGGCGCCGGGAAGCAGCCAGTTCAGCGATATGTCGGTCAATCTCATCAGGGGTCCCTTGCATTGGGATAGGGCGTAACGCCCGCCATAGTGGCGCAATCCCGCCGTCCCTCAGGGGGTTTCGGGGCAAGAGGCCGCCAAGGAAGTGCAAGGGGATGCCCAGGGCGACGTTCTGCTCGAACTGCCGCTTGAGGGGCGGGAGTTGAGTTCGAATAAGACTACCCGTACGAGTGGTTCCTCGGAAAGTTCCCGGGGGAAGTGAGGAAGTTGTGAATTGCCTGTAACCCGGGGGAGTCTCGTCCGGGTGATCTTACGGGACGTCCGACTGCGTCCGGCCCCGGGGGTGTGCCTGAGGCGCCCTCAACTGGCGGCGACCGCGGTGAGCTTGGTGACGCGGTCCGCGTCGCAGGTGCGCGGGCAGGTGGCGCAGGTGTCGTCGGGGCGCAGTGTGTAGAACATGCAGCAGCTCGCCCGGTCCCGGGTGGGCAGGGTCGCGCCGTCCGGTCCGGTCAGCTCACGGAAGGAGGCCGAACCGACGTAGGGGCGGGTGGCGCCCGGCAGGAGCAGCTCCAGTTCCCGACGCGCCCGGTCCTTCTCGCCCTCGCCGAGCAGCTCGGCGACGTACCAGAGGCCCTCGACGATCTCGTCGGTCACCATGCCCCACAGGGCCCGGCCCCGGCGTCGCGTGGGCGGTCCGAACCCGGCGAGCACCGGCTCGTGGTGCTCGGCTATCGCCACCCGCACCTCCGCCCGCAGTGCCTCCTCGTCCGGGACCACCCGGGCGCCGGGCAGCAGTGCAGCCGGATCGCCCGGCAGACAGGCGAAGGAGGTGGGCGGCCGGACGGCCATCCGCATGCCGTCGCCCGTGCGGTCGTACGAGACGTGCGTCACGGGGAGGCGGGGCACCCGGCGGTGCAGGAACCAGGGGACGGTGATCAGCAGGCAGGCGGGCCAGGAGTACCGGTGCAGTCCGAAGCTCGCCACGACGTCCGGGCGGGCGGGTCGTCCGTAGTCACGGACGACCTGGGCGTCGTCCCAGGCGAGGAAGGCCTCGAGTGCCGGTCCGCCCTTCGCGAGGTCGGCCGCCGTGACCCAGCCGCCGCCCTGCGGAAACGGTTCCTGGTGCCCCAGCTCCGTGACGGTCAGGTCCGGGAAGACCTCCGCGAGACGGGTGTAGGCCTCCGCTGTGGCCGACGGGGCTGTGGGCATGCCGGGACCGCCGTTTCGAGTGGGATTAAAGGTAAGCCTTACCTTACTGAGTATGGTCGGGATTTGAACTGACGGCCAGTACGCCTAAGGTGCTTGACGGACGAGTAACAACCCGCCGTAATGACCCCAAGTACCGACAAGGCCGGAGGAGGCCCCGTGGAGCAGGGTGCGCAGGGCTCCACCGGTACCGGGACCCCGGCCGTGCCGGGGGCCGAAGGCCGTGCCCGGGTGCCGGCGCAGTCACGGGGGTCCGCCGAGTACGGCGCGGGCGCGGACCGGGAGAGATGCGGCCCGACGGGCGCCGCGCGCGGTGAGCACACGCACAGCGAGACCCCTGTCCCGCGCCCCCGGCCGGTGGTGCAGCGCGCCTCGGTGCGCGGCCAGATCCTCGACGCCCTGCGCACCGCGCTCGTCGCCGGGGAACTGCTGCCGGGCGAGGTCTACTCGGCGCCGGTCCTCGGTGACCGCTTCGGGGTCTCCGCGACGCCGGTGCGCGAGGCGATGCAGCAGCTGGCGCTGGAGGGCGCCGTCGAGGTCGTCCCGAACCGGGGCTTCCGGGTGATCGTGCGCAGCACGCGCGAGCTGGCCGAACTGGCCGAGGTGCGCGCGCTGATCGAGGTTCCCGTGATGCTGCGGCTCGCCAGTACGGTGCCCGCCGAGCGCTGGGCGGAGCTGCGGCCGGTCGGTGAGGCGAGCGTGCGCGCGGCGGCCTCCGGCTGTCCGGCCACGTACGCGGAGGCCGACCGGGTCTTCCACCGGGCGGTGCTCGCCCTGGCCGGCAACGAGCAGCTGGTCGGCGTCGCCGAGGACCTGCACCGGCGCTCGCAGTGGCCGCTGGCCGGCGGGTCGGTGCGGCGCGGGCGGGCGGATCTCATGGCCGACGCGGCGGAGCACATGGCGCTGCTGGAAGCGCTGACGGCGGGGGAGCCGGACCGGGCGCAGACGCTGGTGCGCGGCCACTTCGCAGGCACGCGCAACTGAACCGCCCCTGTGCGCGTCGACACGGTGGTGCCCGGTGCGATCGGCGCCGTGAGCATCCATCCCTCGTTCGGTGAGTTCGGCGAGTACGAGAACGACTTCGACCCGGACCTCGCGAACAACACGGCGGTCCTGACCGTCAACTGACGTGCCCGGCCAGCGCGATGAACACCCCGGCCGGGCATGCGGTGCGCTGTCACTCCTTTGAGCTGCTCAGGCCGTCGGAGCAGAACAGCATGCCGTCGGGGCGGCCCATGGTGAAGTCGTCCGCCGCCCTGTCGTACGACGCTCCAACCGGGCGCCGGCTCCTCCCACGCGGGGAAGTCTCGAACCCGGTCGCGTCTGGACATACATCCATCCGCAGGACGCGCCGCGTGGGGCCGGGGCAGGACCGCCCCGACCCCTCCTGGTCACTACTCCCGGCTGAGGTAGTCCGGAGGACGGCCGCAGCCAGGACGCTCCAGATGATCCACTCGGAGGCTGCGGCCCAGGGCAGGGTGTTCGTCAGGTGGGCCGCCAGCAGCATCAGGCAGACGTGCAGCAGGAGAACCCTGCGCGGGGGCCGGTGGACGGCGAACGACCCGATCTTCTTGCCGTCGTCGGTGTGGAAGCCGCCGGGACTGGCGCAGTGCCCGGCAACACCCATCGGGCCCGGAGCCAGGCAACTCGGGTCGGACAGCCGGCCCCGACATCACCCAATCAAGTTCAGTGGCTCCTCATTCCGCCGCTTGCTGGAGGCCGTCGAGGATGAGGTCCAGTCCGAATTCGAACTCGTCGCCGTAGGCGTACCCGGGACGCAGCACGTGAGCGGTCGCGATCTCGGTCAGGTACGGGTACTCGCCGTCGGCGAAGCCGCTCATGATGGACTCCGCCAGTTCAGCGGTCTCCTCCGGGGTGTCGAAGGGCAAGGCCTTCTCCTGCAGGGCGAACCCGTAGATGTAGCTGTCGATGAGCGAGATGGCGTGGGCAGTCCGGGTGAGCGAGAACCCGCCCTGCCGCAGGCAGCCGAGAACGGCATTGTGGTGACGCAGGGTGGCCTTGCCCGGAGTGGATCGTGACGCCATCAGCCCGATCGCCCAGCGGTGGCGGGACAGCACGAGGCGCATCGAGATTGCCCGCTGCCGCATCGCCTGCCGCCAGTCGTCACCCGGCGTGGGCAGTTCGACATCGCCGAAGACCAGGTCAACCATGCCGTCGAGCAGGTCCTCCTTGTTGGCCACATGGTTGTACAGGGACATTGCCTCGACTCCGACGGCCTCGCCCAGCTTGCGCATGCTGAGCGTCTCCAGGCCGCCGCTGTCGGCGAGTTCGACGGCTGCTTGCAGTACCCGCTGCCGGGTGAGCGTCTCGCGGGTCGGCTGCGGGGTGGTGCGTCGAGTCACTGTGGTCGCTCACTCCCTCTTGAGGTTTCCCAGCATTGACGAGCTTACGCCGTAAGTGCTCTACTTACGGCGTAAGCATTTACTTACACCGTAAGTAAGCAGGGGACGATGCAGAACATGAGCGAGCCGATCACAACCACCGGTGGGGTGAGGACGATGGTGGCGGTCGTGCAGGAGCGCTACGGCGTCGAGCCGGAAGACGTGCTGCGCACGGCGCGGTTGGCCCGGCCCGGCATCGGGCCGGGCGAGGTGCTGGTGCGGGTGCGCGCCTCCAGCGTGGACCGGGGCACCTGGCACATGATGGCCGGTCTGCCCTACGCGGTCCGGCCCGTGAGCGGGCTGCGCAGGCCGAAGCTCCCCAACCCCGGCCGCAACATCGCCGGCGTCATCGAGGCGGTCGGCTCCGACGTGACCGGGTTCGCGCCCGGCGACGCGGTCTACGGCACGGCGGTCGCAGCGTTCGCCGAATACGCCGCCACCCGTCCCGACAGGATCGCTCCCAAGCCGACGGGACTCACCTTCGAGGAGGCGGCGACGGTACCCGTCAGCGCGCTCACCGCACTCCAGGCGGTCCGCGACAAGGCCAAAATCCGGGATGGCCACCGTGTCCTGATCACTGGAGCCGCCGGCGGCGTGGGCACCTTCGCCGTCCAACTCGCCCACGCCTTCGGCGCCCGGGTCACAGCCGTCGCGAGCACTCTCAAGCTCGACGCCGTACGGGCGCTGGGCGCCGACCACGTGATCGACTACTCCCGCGAGGACTTCCTCGTCGGCCCGCGACGCTACGACGCCATCATCGACATCGCGGGCAACCGCGGTCTGCGGGATCTGCGCCGCGCCCTCACGCCCCGCGGCAGGCTGGTCATCACCGGCGGTGAGACGAAGGAGCCCTGGCTCGGCGGCGCCGACCGGCAGCTGCGCGCACAGATGCTGTCCCCGTTCACCGGCCGGCACCTGGGCACCTTCATCTCCTCCGAGCACGCCGACGGGCTGCGCGATCTGACCGGTCTCTTCGACGCGGGCGCGCTCCGCCCTGTCATGGACCGCGTCTACCCACTCGCCGAGACTGCCGCAGCGGTCCGACACCTCCTCGACGGCCGCGTCACGGGCAAGCTGGCGCTCACCCTGCCCGCCGGGTGACACCGTGGCCGACACCGACAACGTGCCATCCACCAGCAACTCCTGGGCATCTCCACGCCTGGCGACCGACTGCCCCGCTTGCCCGACAGCGGCAACGCCTCCCCAACCGGCCACTGAGCACAGAGCAGCGAACTGAAGGCTCTCTCGCCAACCGGGTGGGCCAGTTCGACGCCCATCGGCTGCCATGCTATTTTTTGTGATCGATCGTTCAACTATGCGTTCAGCTATGGAGGGCCGGTGGGACGTAAACAGCTCTGGAACCGGGTGGAGGTCCTTGCCTCCGCCATGCGACTGTTCCGCCACCGGGGATACCTCGGAGCCTCGCTGCGGGACATCGAGGAGGCGACCGGGTTGCACCCTGGCAGCCTGTACCGGGCCTTCGAAAGCAAGGACGGCCTGTTCCGCGCCGCCCTGGACGCCTACAACGACCAGGTTGTCCACGGCCGGGTCCGAGTCCATCTCCTGGAGTCGGCAGACCCCGTGGCGGGCATCCGGTCGTTCTTCACCTCGGCGTTCCAGACCGGCCCCGAGCCCGATCCGGGCTGTCTGCTCACCAACACCGCCGTGGAGTCCTTCACCGTTCCGCAGGCCGCCGCCGGAGTACGCCGAGGGCTGGAGACGATCGAGTCAGGCTTCGCCGAAGCCCTGACGCGCGGCCGCGCCCTCGGCCTGCTCTCGGCGGATCTGAACGTCGAGGTGTCGGCAGCCCACCTGCTGGCGCTCTATCAAGGCCTGTTGGTACTGGTCAGGGCTGGCACGCCCTTCACCAAACTGCACACGATCACCGACGGCGCGATGGCGTCGATCGGCCCCGAGAAAGAGGGACAGCGATGAGTGACTCACAGCAGCTCTGGGAGAACTATGCCGCGTGCTGGTCGATCGACCCCGGCGAGCGGCTCACCGCACTCGACGCGGTCGCGGTCAAAGACGTCGCCTACCGGGACCCGGGCACGGAGGTCGGCGGACTGACCGAGCTGGCCGCCTACATGACCGGATTCGCCGGAGCCTTCCCCGGCCACCGGTTCCGCATCGACCAGGTACTCGACCACCACGACCGGTCGCTCGCACGGTGGACCCAGCTCGGCGAGCACGGCGAACCCGCCATGGCAGGCGTGAGCACCGCACTCCACCGCGACGGCCGACTCGCCGACATCACCGGGTTCTTCCTCCCCGCATAGCGGATCCCGCAGCCTCGCTGAGCGCCTCGCCGATCAGCCGGCGCCGCTCGGCGAGGTCACTGTCGACCGTCCCCCAGGAGTACCCGGAGTTACTCCGCACCCTCGTCGGCAGGTGGCCGGCCGACCAGTACCGCGCCTTGTCCGCCCTGTTGGACGCGTGCGAGGAGAAACCCCGCTCTGAGACTCTCTCCTGCATTTACGGCCTCCTCCCCACGGTGACGCGGCTCGGCGGCCCGGACACCCCGGAGGGCCTGTTCCACGTGGTCGACGAGATCGTCACCACCTGGCCCTGACCGCTGCCTCCGCACCGGTGTGGACCGATCCCCTACGTGGTGATTGGACCGTCGAGCGCACGCTCGGCTGGCTGATGAATCACCGCCGCCTCGCCCGCGACTACGAAGCCAAACCCCACCGCTCCGAAGCCATGATCCACGTCGCGATGATCAACCTCATGACCCGTCGACTCACCCACGAATCCACCCCTACACGGCGCGGCACCCAGAACCCACCGAACCGGGACATCAAGGGACTGAATCTTTGGAGAAAACGCCCTCTGAGCCGGGCGGAGGCTCCGCCTGCTCGCGCCCCGGCGAGATCTCGCCTGCTTGCGCCCTACGAGACACCGCCCCATGCACCCCGGCCAGGCCCCATGCGCACCCCGACCAGGCTTCACCCCATGTGCACCCCGGCCAGGCGTCGCCTATGCACACCCGACCAGGCTTCGCCTGCCCGGCTCCGATCGGGCCTCGTTCTCAGACTCCGGACGGGCTGGGCGTCGGCGGTGGGGTCAACTGCCGTGCCAGCCAGGTCGGTACGCCGCCCAGCAGTCGGAACAGCCGGCGCGCCTCCTCCCGCAGCCGTGAGGCCTCCGGGTCGACCTCCGCGTCCGCCAGCGAGGCCAGTGCCGGGGCGGTTCCCACCAGGTAGCCCAACTCCTCCCGGATGCGCAGGGATTCGGCGAAGCCGTGCCGGGCCTCCGCCATCTCGCCGTCGCGCAGGGCGAGTCCGGCGAGGTGGCGCCAGGTGAAGGACAGCAGCAGCAGGTCGGAGTGGGCCGCGGCCGCCGTGTGGGCGCGGCGGTACGCGGCCCTGGCCGCCTGCGGGGAACGCGAGATGTTCTCCGCGAGCAGGCCGCGGCGGAAGTCCAGCAACGCCCGTCCGGGCGCGTCCGGCGGGATCAGCGCCGCCGCCCGGCCGAGCGCGGCCCGCGCCTCGTCCACCCGGTCGCGCACGCCGTGCAGCGTGGCCGCGTACGCAAGCTGCCCTCGTTCACAAGCGGCCGCGCCGCGCTCCTCGTCGTCGTGGGCCAGCGCCTCCGCCGTGCGCAGCGCGTCCTCGGCGTCCTGCCAGCCCTGCTCGGTGTACAGGCACCGTTCCACGAGCAGCGCGGCCCGCTGGATCGAGCCCGCCGCGCTGTCGGGCGGGAGCAGGGCCGCCGCGTCGGTCCAGCAGGCGCGCGAGCGCAGCCGCCATACCGCGGTCTGGAGGGGGTCGTCACCTGAGGTCGTTCCGGTACCAGACATGGCGGTGTACGCCACGTTGCCCTCCCCGAGCGCGCCGTCGAGCTTTGAGTGGTGGCCGCATCTCAGCACGGAACGCGGGGCCGGGCCAAGGGGGCGGGTGAAGGATTTCACAAAGTCGTGGACTCCGCGCCCCGAAGGTGTCGACCGGCCGTGACCCAGGGGTGGCGACCGGCGCCGGTCCGGTATCAGCTCATCCGCAGTGCGAGAAAGAAATCCAGCTTGTCCTCCAGCCGTGAGAGGTCACGGCTCGTCAACTGCTCGATCCGTCCGACCCGGTAGCGCAGCGTGTTGACGTGCAGGTGCAGACGGGACGCGCACCGGGTCCACGAACCGTCGCAGTCCAGGAACGCTTCGAGGGTCGGGATCAGCTCGGCGCGGTGCCGTCGGTCGTACTCGCGCAGCGGGTCCAGGAGACGGGCGGTAAACGCTTTCCGCACATCGTCGGGGACGAACGGGAGCAGCAGCACGTGCGAGGCCAGTTCCTGATGCCCCGCGGCGCAGACCCGGCCGGGGCGGGCGGCGGCCACGCGCCGGGCGTGTCGTGCCTCCTCCAGGGCCCCGCGCAGCCCCTCCGCCGAGTGCACGGCCGCGCTGACGCCGAGGGTGAGCCGCCCGTCGCCGTCGAGGCCGGACGACAGCGGCTCCCGAACGGCCGCGAGCAGCGCGTCGGCGAGGACGCCGGTCTCGGAGCCGTCGTGCTCGCTCGACACCGCGGGCAGCGGGACCAGGGCGATGGCCTCGTCGCCGGTGTGGGCCACGGCGATACGGTCGGAGGGCTCGGGTCCGGTGGCGAGCGGGTCGACCAGGATCTCCTCCAGGAGCGACTGGGCGACCGGGCCGGCCTCCGGCCCGCCGTCGTCCCACTCGACCCGGGCCACGATCACCTGCCAGTGCGGGGCGGCCCCCAGCCCAGGCAGCAGCACCGGCGCGGCCACCCGCAGGCGGGCCGCGATCTCGGCCGGGGCCGCGCCCGTCTGGACCAGCTCCAGCACCTCCTGCGCGAGACGCCTGCGCACCGTGCGCGCGGCGTCCCGGCGGTCCCGTTCGACGGCGATCAGCTGGGTGACGCCCTGGAGCAGGTCGAGGCGCTCGTCCGCCCAGTCCCCGGCGTCCGCCTCGACGGCCAGCAGCCAGTCCGACAGGACGCTCTCGCGCACGTCCCGTGATGCCTGGAGGGCCTGTGCGGCACGTGAGGTCTGCGCAGCGCGGCCACCACCGTTGCGGATCGGGAACAGCGAGTACGTCGTCTGGCCCAGGATCACCCGGTGCGGTCCGCGCCGTCCGGTGCGGACGGCCGCCAGGTGCTCCGCCGCCAGCTTCGCGCACGCGTCGGGCGGCAGCCCCGGGCCGGCCATCTTCGGGCCCGCGATGAGCCGCCCGGTGGGGGACAGGACCCAGGCGCGCAGGTCGAGGTCGGAGCCGAGCAGGTCGAGGACCACGTCCGGGCCGCCGCCCGCCGGGCCCGAGGTCATCATCCGGCGGTGCCGGTCCACGACGGCCGCCAGGTCCCCGGCGCGCTCGCCGGACACCTGCCGCACGACATGCTCGGTGATCGTCGCGAAGGCCACCGACTCGTGCACCGCGAACAGCGGGAGACGGTGCCGGGCGCAGGCCACGGCCAGGTCCTCCGGAACGTCCCCCAGCTCCGCCTCGCCGGCCGCGAGCGCGGTCACCCCGGCCTGCACCAGGATCCGCACGAACGGCTCGGAGTCCGCCGCGTCCCGGCGCCACGCCAGGCCCGTCAGCACCAGCTCGCCCCCGGAGAGGTAGCGGCTGGGGTCCCGCAGGTCGGTGGTCATGACACCCCGTACCGTGCGGTCCAGCTCGTCCTCGCCGCCGAGGAGCCTGAGGCCCAGCGCATCGGTGTCCAGCAGTGCGCGCAGCCGCATCTCGTCGCCGCCGTTCTTTGTCTCGAAAACTACGATGAATCCTGAAGGACAGGGTGGAGGAGGACCCGCCGTCGGTCCCGCTCCCGAGGGCCCGGCCGGTGCGGCGGACAGTCACGAACCGCATTCTTCGGTCGCCAGGTTGTTTCCTACGTTTCCACAGGAAAACCAGGAGGTTACTGAGGGCCTCCGTTCATACGAATCTACAAGATGCCTGGGCCGACCAGCCAACTCCTTCATGGTTTCCGTGACTGACCCGGTCGGAGCAAGGCGCTGTGTACTGGCCCCACTCCGCGTGAACACCACATGAACGAGCTGGGCCCGCCGCACCCGATTCTGGCTCGATACGACTCACGAGACTCAAGAGACGAAGAAGAGAGCCGGTCATGGACTTCCTTCGCCCCGCCAGCTGGGAGGAGGCGCTCGCCGCCAAGGCCGAGCACCCCACCGCTGTGCCGATTGCGGGTGGCACCGACGTGATGGTCGAGATCAACTTCGACCACCGCAGGCCCGAGTACCTGCTCGACCTCAACCGCGTGGGTGATCTCTACGAATGGGAGGTCGGCGAGGAGAGCGTGCGGCTCGGCGCCTCCGTCCCCTACACCCGGATCATGGAGAACCTGCGCGCCGAGCTGCCGGGCCTGGCTCTCGCCTCGCACACCGTGGCCTCTCCGCAGATCCGCAACCGCGGCGGCGTCGGCGGCAACCTCGGCACCGCCTCCCCGGCCGGCGACGCCCACCCCGCCCTGCTGGCGGCCGGCGCCGAGGTCGAGGCGGAGTCGGTACGCGGTACCCGCCGGATCCCGATCGACGCCTTCTACACCGGCGTGAAGCGCAACGCGCTCGCTCCCGACGAGCTGATCCGCGCCGTCCACATCAACAAGGCCGACGGCCCGCAGCAGTACTCCAAGGTGGGCACCCGCAACGCCATGGTCATCGCCGTCTGCGCCTTCGGTCTCGCGCTGCACCCGCGGTCCCGGACCGTCCGTACCGGCATCGGCTCGGCCGCGCCCACCCCCGTTCGGGCGAAGACCGCCGAGGACTTCCTCAACGCGGCGCTCGAAGAAGGCGGTTTCTGGGACAACGGAAAGATCATCGCCCCCTCGGTCGCCAAGCAGTTCGCGGACCTGTGCGCCGCCGCCTGCAACCCCATCGACGACGTCCGGGGGACGGCGAGTTACCGACGGCACGCGGTGGGCGTCATGGCCCGCCGCACGCTGACCTGGACGTGGGAGTCGTACCGCGGCCCCCGCCGCACCGCGAAGGGAGCCGCGTGATGCGCGTCAACTTCACTGTCAACGGACGCCCGCAGGAAGCCGACGACGTGTGGGAGGGCGAGAGCCTGCTCTACGTGCTGCGTGAGCGGCTCGGGCTGCCGGGGTCGAAGAACGCCTGCGAGCAGGGCGAGTGCGGCTCGTGCACGGTCCGGCTGGACGGCGTCCCGGTGTGTTCCTGCCTGGTGGCCGCCGGACAGGCCGAGGGCCGTGACATCGTCACCGTCGAGGGCCTCGCGGACTTCGCCAAGCAGCGCGCCGAGCACGGCGGCGCCGGTTGTGGAACCGGTTCCTGCGGCACCTCGGGAACGGCGGTAACGCCTGGCGCGGCGGGAACGGCGGGAACGGCGGGAACGGCGGGAACGGCGGGAACGCCGGAAACGGCGGGCACCTCTCCCTACCCCGGCGGGGCCGACGGCCGGCCGGCCGAGGGCGCCGACTCCCAGACCCGCGAGGGAACCGAACTCGCCCCGATCCAGCAGGCGTTCATCGACGCAGGCGCCGTCCAGTGCGGTTTCTGCACACCGGGTCTGCTGGTCGCCGCCGACGAGATGCTGGAACGCAACCCCAACCCGAGCGACGCGGACATCCGCGAGGCGCTCTCCGGCAACCTCTGCCGGTGCACCGGCTACGAGAAGATCATGGACGCGGTCCGCCTGGCGGCCGCCCGTCAGGGAGAGGCGGTCTGACCCCGATGCCCACCAACGGCACTCCCACCACCCTCACCCAGGGCTCCCGCACCAAGGGCGGCATCGGCGAGTCGACGCTCCGCCCCGACGGCACCCTCAAGGTCACCGGCGAGTTCGCCTACTCGTCCGACCTGTGGCACGAGGACATGCTCTGGGGCCAGATCCTGCGCTCCACGGTCGCCCACGCCGAGATCGTCTCCATCGACACGTCCGAGGCCCTGGCCCTGCCCGGCGTCTACGCCGTCATGACGTACGACGACCTGCCGACCGACGTGAAGAACTACGGCCTGGAGATCCAGGACACCCCGGTCCTGGCCCACGGCAAGGTCCGGCACCACGGCGAGCCGGTCGCGATCGTCGCGGCGGACCACCCGGAGACCGCCCGCCGCGCCGCCGCGAAGATCAAGGTCGAGTACCGCGAGCTGCCCGTCGTCACCGACGAGGCCTCGGCGACCGCGCCGGACGCGATCCTGATCCACGAGGGCCGCGACGACCACCACGTCGGTCACGTCGCGCACCCGAACATCGTCCACCGCCAGCCGATCATCCGGGGCGACGCGACCGCGGCCGCCGCGCGCGCCGACGTCGTCGTCCGGGGCGAGTACACCTTCGGCATGCAGGACCAGGCCTTCCTCGGCCCCGAGTCCGGCCTCGCCGTGCCCGAGGAGGACGGCGGCGTCCACCTCTACATCGCCACCCAGTGGCTCCACTCCGACCTGCGCCAGATCGCGCCCGTCCTCGGCCTGCCCGAGAGCAAGGTGCGGATGACGCTGGCCGGCGTCGGCGGCGCGTTCGGCGGCCGCGAGGACCTGTCGATGCAGATCCACGCCTGTCTGCTGGCCCTGCGCACCGGAAAACCCGTCAAAATCGTTTACAACCGTTTCGAGTCCTTCTTCGGTCACGTCCACCGCCACCCGGCGAAGCTCTCCTACGAGCACGGCGCGACCAGGGACGGCAAGCTCACCCACGTCAAGTGCCGGATCGTCCTCGACGGCGGCGCGTACGCCTCGGCCAGCCCGGCCGTCGTCGGAAACGCCTCCTCGCTCGGTATCGGTCCGTACGTCGTCGACGACGTCGAGATCGAGGCCATCGCCCTCTACACCAACAACCCGCCCTGCGGCGCGATGCGCGGCTTCGGCGCGGTCCAGGCGTGCTTCGCCTACGAGGCCCAGATGGACAAGGTCGCGGCCGAACTCGGCATGGATCCGGTGGAGTTCCGCCGGCTCAACGCGATGGAGCAGGGAACCCTCCTGCCGACCGGGCAGCCCGTCGACTCCCCGGCGCCGGTCGCCGAGATCCTGCGCCGCGTCAAGGCGATGCCGTTGCCCCCGGAGCGCCAGTGGGAGAGCAGCGAGGGCGCGGACGTACGGCAGTTGCCCGGCGGTCTGTCCAACACCACGCACGGCGAAGGCGTCGTACGCGGAATCGGTTACGCGGTCGGCATCAAGAACGTCGGTTTCTCCGAGGGGTTCGACGACTACTCGACCGCCCGGGTCCGCATGGAGGTCATCGCCGGCGAGCCCGTCGCGACCGTCCACACGGCCATGGCGGAGGTCGGCCAGGGCGGTGTCACCGTCCACGCGCAGATCGCCCGCACCGAGCTGGGCGTCTCGCAGGTGACCATCAATCCCGCGGACACCCAGGTGGGCAGCGCCGGCTCGACCTCGGCCTCCCGGCAGACGTACGTCACCGGCGGCGCCGTCAAGAACTCCTGCGAGCTCGTCCGGGAGAAGGTCCTGGAGATCGGCCGTCGCAGGTTCGGCTCCTACCACCCCGCCTGGGCCACCGCCGAGTTGCTCCTGGAGGGCGGCAAGGTCGTCACCGACGGCGGTGAGGTCCTCGCCGACCTGGTCGACGTGCTCGAGGGCGAGAGCGTCGAGGTCGAGGCGGAGTGGCGGCACCGGCCCACCGAACCGTTCGACCTGCGCACCGGGCAGGGCTTCGGACACGTCCAGTACTCCTTCGCCGCGCACCGCGCCGTCGTCGAGGTCGACACCGAGCTCGGCCTGGTGAAGGTCATCGAGCTGGCCTGTGTCCAGGACGTCGGCAAGGCGCTCAACCCGCTGTCCGTGATCGGTCAGATCCAGGGCGGCACGACCCAGGGCCTGGGCGTGGCGGTCATGGAGGAGATCATCGTCGACCCCAAGACGGCGAAGGTCAGGAACCCGTCGTTCACGGACTATCTGATCCCCACGATTCTCGACACGCCGACCATCCCGGTCGACGTGCTCGAACTCGCCGACGACCACGCCCCCTACGGGCTCCGCGGCATCGGCGAGGCACCCACCCTGTCGTCCACTCCGGCGGTCCTCGCGGCCATCCGGAACGCGACCGGGCTGGAGCTCAACCGCACGCCGGTACGTCCGGAGCACCTCACCGGAACGTGACCCCACGGGGTCTGAGCAGGTGTCGTCCGGGGGTGCCGCACCCCCGGACCACCCCCCCCTTGTTCGTCTCGGGCCGTCCCCCGGGTCGTCCATTCCCAAATCCCGCGACCTGCCGAAGGCACCGCGCGGGTGTCCCTTTGAACCTTGGGAGATGGCCCATGACCCAGCAGTCACTGGAGCCGAGGACCACAGCCGAAGACGCGGGCGAAGGCACCCGCGTCCCGGCCGGACGGTCCTGGCTCGATCGGTACTTCCACATATCCCAGCGAGGATCCACGGTCGCCCGCGAAGTGCGCGGCGGCGTCACCACCTTCATGGCGATGGCGTACATCCTCCTGCTCAACCCCCTGATCCTGTCCGGCAAGGACGCGGCCGGGGACACCCTCGGCCAGCAGGCGCTGATTACCGCAACCGCTTTCGCGGCTGCTTTCAGCACGCTGCTGATGGGCTTCTTCGGCAAGGTGCCGCTCGCGCTCGCCGCCGGACTCTCCGTCTCCGGCGTCCTGTCCTCCCAGGTCGCCCCGGAGATGACCTGGCCGCAGGCGATGGGCATGTGCGTGGTGTACGGCGTCGTCATCATGCTGCTGGTCGTCACCGGCCTACGCGAGATGATCATGAACGCGATCCCGCTCGCGCTCAAGCACGGCATCACCATGGGCATCGGCCTGTTCATCGCGCTCATCGGTTTCTACAAGTCCGGCTTCGTGCACCAGGGCGAGGCGACCCCTCTCACCCTCGGCCCGGCGGGCGAACTCGCGGGCTGGCCCGCCCTGTTGTTCGCCGGCACGCTGCTGCTGATCTTCATGCTCCAGGCCCGGAACATCCCCGGCGCCATCCTCATCGGCATCGTCGGCGGCACGGTCGTCGCCGCGGTCCTCAACGCCACCGGGGTCGTCGACCCGAAACAGTGGGCGGCCGGCGCTCCCGAACTGCACGGCAGCGCGGTCTCGATGCCCGACTTCTCGCTCTTCGGGGACGTGGAGTTCGGCGGCTGGGGCGAGGTCGGGGCGATGACCGTCGGCATGATCGTCTTTACGCTCGTCCTCGCCGGGTTCTTCGACGCGATGGCCACCATCATCGGCGTCGGCACCGAGGCGAAGCTGGCCGACGACAAGGGCCGAATGCCGGGCCTGTCCAAGGCGCTGTTCATCGACGGCGCCGGCGGGGCGATCGGCGGGGTGGCCGGCGGCTCCGGTCAGACCGTGTTCATCGAGTCGGCGACCGGTGTGGGCGAGGGCGCCCGTACGGGTCTCGCCTCGGCCGTCACCGGCGCCTTCTTCGCGGCCTGTCTGTTCTTCACCCCGCTCACCGCGATCGTCCCGCAGGAGGTCGCCTCCGCCGCCCTGGTCGTCATCGGCGCGATGATGCTGATGAACGCCCGTCACGTCGACTGGGCCGACCGGGCAACCGCTGTCCCGGTGTTCCTGACCGTCGTCCTGATGCCGTTCACGTACACCATCACCACCGGTGTCGCCGCGGGCGTCATCTCCTACGCCGCCATAAAGGCCGCGCAGGGCAGGGCGCGGGAGATCGGCACCTTCATGTGGGTGCTGACGGCGATCTTCCTCGTCTACTTCGCCCTCAACCCGATCGAGAGCTGGCTGGGCGTGCACTAGCCGCCCCGGCCGGCGGGCACCCGCCCAGCACGCACGCACGCACCCGCCCGCCACGCACCCGCCGTACAACCGCCCTCCACACCACCGCAGTCAAGGAGACCGAGAGATGCTGGACATCGCCGAGGAGCTGAACCGGTGGGTCGAGCAGGGCCGTGACTTCGCCGTCGCCACCGTGGTGGCCGTCGGTGGCAGCGCGCCCCGCCGGCCGGGCGCCGCCCTGGCGGTGGACTCCGAGGGCACCGCGATCGGCTCGGTCTCCGGGGGTTGCGTGGAGGGCGCGGTGTACGAGCTGTGCCGGCAGGCGCTCGAGGACGGGGAGTCCGTCCTCGAACGCTTCGGTTACAGCGACGACGACGCCTTCGCCGTCGGCCTCACCTGTGGCGGGGTCATCGACATCCTCGTCACCCCGGTGCGGGTGGGCGACCGGGTCCGTCCGGTGATCGCGGCCGCTCTGGAGACCGCCGCCTCCGGCGGGGCCACGGCGCTGGCGAGGATCGTGACCGGACCGGCCGATCTCGTCGGCCGTGCGCTGCTCGTCCGCCCCCGCGGCAGCGACGACAGCGGTTCCTACGGGAGCGCCTCTTACGACAGCGGTTCCCACGACCGTGCTTCCCGTGACGGCGGTTCCCACTACAGCGGTTCCCGCGACGGCGGTTCCTACAAAAGCGGTTCCTACAAAAGCGGTTCCTACGAAGGTGGCTTCGGCGCTCATCCGGAGCTGGACCGCACGGTCGCGGCCGAGGCCGGCGCCTTCCTGGACGCCGGCCGCACCGGCACCCTGGAGATCGGCGAGCAGGGTTCCCGCTGCGGGGCGCCGCTCACGGTCCTGGTCGAGTCGTCCGTCCCGCCGCCCCGGATGATCGTGTTCGGCGCGATCGACTTCGCGTCGGCGCTGGTGCGGGTCGGCAAATTCCTGAACTACCGCGTGACGGTGTGCGACGCGCGTCCCGTCTTCGCGACCGAGGCCCGTTTCCCGGAGGCCGACGAGATCGTGGTCGAGTGGCCGCACAGGTACCTGGAGCGCACGCGGGTGGACGCGCGGACCGTGCTGTGCGTCCTGACCCACGACGCCAAGTTCGACGTACCGCTGCTCCGCCTGGCGTTGCGGCTCCCGGTCGCCTACGTCGGCGCGATGGGCTCACGCCGCACCCATCTGGACCGCAACGCCCGGCTGCGTGAAGTAGGCGTCACCGAGCTGGAGTTGGCCCGTCTGCGGTCACCCATCGGTCTCGATCTGGGCGCCCGCACGCCCGAGGAGACGGCGCTGTCGATCGCCGCCGAGATCGTGGCCGACCGGCGCGGCGGCAGCGGGGTCTCACTCACCGGCGCGCACACGCCCATCCACCACGACGCGGCCTCACTGCCCACGGGCCGGATCGGCTCGGTGGCCTGACCCGCCGCACGGCCGGTCCCGCGCACGGCCGGCCGGTCCGGCCAGGTGAACGCGGGCTCCAGTCGTTCCCCGGTCCGGCCCGGGCCCGGACGGCCCGGACGGTCCCGGCCGATGCGACGCTCGCTCGGTCATCGGCCGCGGAGCAGGCGGTTGACCGCGCGCCCGAAGACCGAGCGGGCCGTGGCTCCGAGGAGCGGGTCGAAGAACGACGGTAGAAAACGCACTCGCAACTCCTCCCGCCAGAGCACCCTGGCCCGCCCGCCGGGGCCCGGCCGCACCTCGATCTCGGCCCAGCCCAGGACGACCCGGCCACGTTTCTCCAGCCGGCACCGGCCCGGCTCGTCGTCGGACGGCGGCTGCCACACGGTCACCTCCATCCGGTCGGCGAAGGCGAACGGGCCGAGACCCGAACGCGCGACGAAGACCGTGCCCTCGCGGGTCGGGGCGGGAGTGAGCACGGCGACGTGGGTGAGCGGTACCACGTCGCCGTGCCGGGACCACTCCGTCAGACGACGCCAGGCGTCGTCCAGGGAAAGCGGTACCGTGCGTTCGAGCTGGAAGAAGACCACGCGCCGATCGTAGGGAGTCGGGGTCGTCCGACGGAGTATTACCCTCCGTCTCACAGGTTCGGACTCATCTTCGCGGTGTGGTGTTCGGGTCAGCGGTAGACCTGCCCCGGCACCGCCGTCCCCGGCGCCAGCAGCTGAGGAACCGTCACGAAAACGTATCCGCGCTCTTTCAGCGCGTCGATGATCCCTGGTACGGCCGGCACGGTCCCGTCGTAGATGTCGTGCAGCAGGATGATGCCGTCCCGGTCGGCCTGGGCGAGGACCCGGCGCTGTATCAGCGCGGAGTCGGTCGTCGTGTAGTCCTTGGCGGTCACCGTCCACAGCACCTCGGCGAGGCCCAGCTCGCGGCAGATCTCGGGCACGGTCTCGTTCGTGCGGCCCTGCGGCGGGCGCATCAGGGTGGGGCGGCGGCCGGTGAGGCGCTCTATCTCGTCGTTGGGGCGCTGGAGTTCCTCGTGTATCTCCTCCGGCGTGATCCTGGTGAGGATCTTGTGGTCCCAGGTGTGGCTGGCCACCTCGTGTCCCTCGGCGGCCATGCGCCCGACGAGCTCCGGGTACTTCTCGATGTGCCGCTCGCCCAGCAGGAAGAAGGTCGCCGGGACCTGTCTCTCCTTCAGGATGTCGAGCAGGCGGGCCGAGTTCTCGCTCGGGCCGGCGTCGAAGGTGAGGGCGATGCACTTCGCCTCACGGCAGTCGACGGCGCCGAAGCGGGCGGCCTGGGTGGTGGCGGCGGGGAGGGCGCGGGCGGCGCTCGGCCGGGTGATGTCGGCGCCGCCGCAGCCGGTCAGCGTGACCGCCAGGCAGGCGGCCGCCGCCGAGACGGCGACGGCCCGCAACCTGGCCCCCGTTTTCTTCATCTTCCTGGTCAGAGAAGGCATGTCGAGACTATACATAGAGCGTATACACCCTATGTATAGTCTCGGTCGTCATGCGCTCCTCAGGCCGGGCGGAGCCTCACTGGGCGTAGAAGGTCGCGTCTCCCCTGTCCGTGGCCGTGCTCGGCGTCTGCACGTACAGCACGTAGTTGTAGTGGCGGACATAGCGACCGGCGTAGTTGTACGACTCGTACGAGACCCCCGCGGAGTCGGCGAGGCCGGCCCGCCGGTAGAAACTCGCGTCGGACGCGAACGCCGACGTGCCGTCGTTCTTCTCCAGCCACACCTCGAAGTTCTTGTGCCGCAGGTAGTAGCCGGGGAAGCCGGCCGCTTCCAGGGAGACCGTTCCGGTGCCCGCGAGACCGGTGACCACCCGGAACTGCGAGTCGGCGAGCGGGCTGACGTTCGCCTCGATGCGGGCGCGGTACTCCCAGTGCCGGATGAAACGGTCCGCGTAGTTGTAGGAGGAGAAGCGCTGCGGCGTGACTCCGTCGGCCACCGGGATGCCGAAGTCGGGGGTGCCGTCCGCCTTCCAGTACACCTTCTGCACCCGGGTGCGGCGGTTGGGGTCGTTCAGCGGGTCGCCGGTGATGTCCTTGTAGCTGCGGTCGTGGTAGACGAGGATGTCGGACTTGCCGTCCTCGGAGACCGTGAACGAGTTGTGGCCCGGCCCGTACTGCGAGGTCGAGGCGTTCGAGGTGAAGACGGGCTGCGTCCCCTTGGTCCAGGACGCCGGGTCGGTCAGGTCGGCCGTCGCGGAGGCGGTCAGCATGCCCAGGCAGTAGTTGGCGTCGGTCGCACTCGCCGAGTAGGTCATGAAGACCTTGCCGCCGTGCTGGATCAGCGCGGGGCCCTCGTTGACCTTGTAGCCGACGGTCTCCCAGGAGAGCGTCGGCTGCGAGATCTCCGCGGCGGTCCCCGAGATCGTCCAGGGATTGGCCATCTTGGCGATGAACAGGCTGGTGTTGTTGTCCTCGGACGGGTTGCGCTGGGCCCAGGCGAGATAGCGGACGCCGTTCACGACGAACGTGGTGGAGTCCAGCGAGAAGCTCTCCCACGTGGTCTTGATCTGGCCCTTCTCGGTCCAGGTCGCGGTGAGCGGGTTGGCGCCGGTGCCTTCGAGCACGTACATCCGGATCGCCCAGATGTCACTGGTGGATCCGGCCGCGAAGTACACGTACCACTTGCCGTCGATGAAGTGGATCTCCGGCGCCCAGATGTGGGCGCCCATGACCCCGCTGCTGTGCTTGGTCCAGGTGGTGACCTCCTGGGCCGTCGACAGGCCCTGGATGGTCGTCGCCCGGCGCAGCACGATGCGGTCGTACGCGGGGACCGTGGCGGTGAAGTAGTAGTAGCCGTCGGTGTGCTTGTAGATGTGCGGATCGGCGCGCTGCTCCGCGATCGGGTTGGTGTACGTCACCGCGGGGGAGTCGGGCACGGCGGCCTGGGCGGGGGCGCCCACGCCGGCGAGGACGGCCGCGAGGGCGACGAGGCCGGCCAGGATCAGCCGAACGGCGTTGCGTCTCAAGGGTGTTCTCCAGACGAAGGGAGAGAGGAGGGGGAGGGAAGGGAGGAAAGTCTTTCCCGGGTGTTTCTCCCGGGTGCTTCCTCGGGGTGTTTCTCCGAGATGTTTCTTCAAGGTGGGGGAGGTGGCGGCGGGGCTCAGGTGGTGGGCACGAGGCGCCACTGCTGGCAGGTGTTGTTCAGCCAGGTCCACTGCCGTACGTCGGTGCCGTTCGCGGTTCCGCAGTCCGCGACGTCGGCGACCTTGCCGCTGTTCTCGCCCACGAGCCGGACGTAGTCGCCGGTCGCGGTGAAGACGAGACGGAAACGCTGGCAGGTGTTGTTCAGCCATGACCACTGGCGCAGGTCGGCGCCGTCGGCGGTGGAGCAGTCGGCGGTGTCCATCACCCCGCCGGTGGCCACGTTCACCAGCCGGGCGGTGTCGTCGCCCTGGTCCTCGATCCGCCACTTCTGGTTGGTCCCGCCGGTGCAGGTCCACTGGAGGATGTTGGTGCCGTTGGCCGTGGAACCGCCTTCGACGTCAAGGCACTTGCCGCTGTTGCGGTTGACGAGGGTGTACGCCGTCGGGGTCGCCGCCGTCTCGCCGGACGGACCGGGGAGCGTCGTGCCCAGTGCGACGGGGGTGCCGAAGTTCGGGGTGCCGTCGGCGTTCCAGGTGAACTTCTGGGCGCGGGTCGTCCGGCCGTTGCCGCAGCCGCCGCTCGCGGAGGAGTTGGCGTGGTAGACGATCCAGTTCTCGGTGCCGTCGGGTGAGGTGAAGAAGCCGTTGTGCCCCGGGCCGTAGACGCCGGCCGTGTCGTTGCGCTGGAAGACGGGCGTCTGCTTCTTGGTCCACGACGCCGGTTTCAGCGGATCGCTGCCCGTCAACTCGAGTTGGCCGAGCTTGTAGTCGGCGGTCTGGCAGTAGCTGGCGGAGTAGCTGAGGAAGGTGCGGCCGTTGTGGTACAGCGGTTCCGGTCCCTCGTTGACGGGCGCGCCCACCCGTTCCCAGTCCAGTGTGGGGCTGGAGATCACCGTGAAGGTGCTGCTGGACAGCGTGTACGGGTTGCTCATCGGCGCGATGACCAGGCTCTGCGCGCTGCCGTTCACGGAACCGCTTCCGACGAGATACAGGTTTCCGTTCGCCTGGAGCACGCTCGCGTCGATGAGCCAGCCGCCCGGCGTGAGGTTGGAGCCGGTCAGGGAGCCCTTGTAGGTGTAGGGGCCCAGCGGGTCGGTGCCGGCGCTCTCCAGGACGTGGGTGCGCTGGGAGTCGCAGCAGGCGGTGCCGCCCTGGCCGGCCGAGTAGTACAGGTACCAGTGGCCGTTGAACTGGTGGATCTCCGGGGCCCAGATGTTGGTGTTGCGGGTCGAGGTGGTGTCCGACCACACCTGCACGGTGGGCGCGGTGGCCAGACCCGCCAGGGTCGGGGCCTTGCGCATGCCGAGGACGCCCGTGAACGTCGTGGTGATCAGGTAGTAGTTGCCGTCGTAGAACTCCAGCCAGGGGTCCGCGCCCTTGGTCGACTTCAGCGGGTTGGTGTACGGGCGGCCGGCGACCGCGGCTGCCGGCTGGGTCGCCGCCACCAGGGCGACGAGGAGGGCCAGGACGCAGACGAGCAGGGGTCTGCGGCGGTACTTCCGAGGCATACAGGACCGTCCCTTGTCCGTGAAACTGCCTGTCCGGGATTTCGAACATGGTTCGTAACTTCGGCCAGAAGATAGGGGGCGAGCATGTTCTCGTCAATGGTTTCGACAGTCCCGCCGGCATCGGGAGCCCGTCGGGGCGACAGCCGTCACCGCACGGCAGGCGCACGCCGGGAAACGCGCCGGGGCGCCCCGCCCGGTCACTGTGAGACCGGGCGGGACGCCCTGGACGTGTTGCTGTTCTATTCCTTCCGGCCTCTCCCGGCGGAGAGTCCGGGATCAGACCAGGTCGAACCGGTCGAGGTTGGAGACCTTGACCCACGCGGCGACGAAGTCGTTCACGAACTTCGCCTTCGCGTCGTCGCTCGCGTAGACCTCGGCGAGCGCGCGCAGCTCGGAGTTCGAGCCGAAGACGAGGTCGGCGCGGGTGCCGGTCCACTTGACCTCGCCCGTGGCGGCGTCGCGGCCCTCGAAGGTGGTCTGGTCCGAGGACGTCGACGACCACGTCGTGCCCAGGTCGAGCAGGTTGACGAAGAAGTCGTTGGTCAGCGTGCCCGGCGTGTCGGTGAAGACGCCGTGCGAGGACTGGCCGTGGTTGGCGCCCAGCACGCGCAGACCGCCGACCAGGACGGTCAGCTCGGGGGCGCTCAGGGTCAGCAGGTTCGCCTTGTCGAGCAGCAGGAACTCGGCCGGCAGGCGGTTGCCCTTGCCGAGGTAGTTGCGGAACCCGTCGGCGGTCGGCTCGAGCGCGGCGAACGACTCGACGTCCGTCTGCTCCTGCGTGGCGTCCACGCGGCCCGGCGTGAAGGGGACCTCCACGGCGTGACCGGCGTCCTTGGCGGCCTTCTCCACGGCGGCGGCGCCGCCGAGGACGATCAGGTCGGCCAGCGAGACCTTCTTCGCGCCGGAGTTGAACTCCTGCTGGATGCCCTCCAGGACGCGCAGCACCTGGGCCAGCTCGTCCGGGTTGTTGACCTCCCAGCCGCGCTGCGGCTCGAGGCGGATGCGGGCGCCGTTGGCGCCGCCGCGCTTGTCGCTGCCGCGGTGGGTGGAGGCCGACGCCCACGCGGTGGACACCAGCTGCGAGACGGTCAGTCCCGAGTCGAGGAGCTTGGCCTTGAGGGCGGCGATGTCCTCGGCGCCGATGACCTCGCCCTCGGCCTCCGGCAGCGGGTCCTGCCACAGCAGGGTCTCCGCCGGGACCTCCGGGCCGAGGTACAGGGACTTCGGGCCCAGGTCGCGGTGGGTCAGCTTGTACCAGGCGCGGGCGAAGGCGTCCGCGAACTCGGCCGGGTTCTCGTGGAAGCGGCGCGAGATCTCGCCGTAGATCGGGTCGAAGCGCAGCGCCAGGTCGGTGGTGAGCATCGTCGGGAGCTTCTTCTTCGACGGGTCGTGCGCGTCGGGGATGATCGCCTCGGCGCCCTTGGCCACCCACTGCTTGGCGCCGGCCGGGGACTCCGACAGCTCCCACTCGAAGCCGAAGAGGATGTCGAAGAAGTCGTTGCTCCACTGGGTGGGCTTGGAGGTCCAGGTGACCTCCAGACCGCTGGTGATGGCGTCGCCGCCCTTGCCGGTGCCGTAGGAGGACTTCCAGCCCAGGCCCTGCTGCGCGAGGGCGGCGGCCTCGGGGTCGTCGCCGACGTGGTCCGCCGGACCGGCGCCGTGGGTCTTGCCGAAGGTGTGACCACCGGCGATCAGGGCGACGGTCTCCTCGTCGTTCATCGCCATGCGGCGGAACGTCTCGCGGATGTCGCGGGCCGAGGCCAGCGGGTCCGGGTTGCCGTTCGGGCCCTCGGGGTTGACGTAGATGAGGCCCATCTGGACCGCGCCGAGCGGGTTCTCCAGCTCACGGTCGCCGGTGTAGCGCTGGTCGTCGAGCCAGGTGGTCTCCGGGCCCCAGTACACGTCCTCGTCGGCCTCCCAGACGTCCGCGCGGCCGCCGGCGAAGCCGAAGGTCTCGAAGCCCATCGTCTCCAGCGCGACGTTGCCGGTGAGGATCATGAGGTCGGCCCAGGAGATGGACTGGCCGTACTTCTTCTTGACCGGCCACAGCAGACGGCGGGCCTTGTCGAGGTTGGCGTTGTCCGGCCAGCTGTTCAGCGGGGCGAAGCGCTGCTGTCCGCGGCCACCGCCACCGCGGCCGTCGCTGATGCGGTAGGTGCCGGCGCTGTGCCAGGCCATGCGGATCATCAGCGGGCCGTAGTTGCCGAAGTCGGCGGGCCACCAGTCCTGCGAGGTGGTCAGCACCTCGGCGATGTCCTGCTTCACGGCCGCCAGGTCGAGGGCTTCGAACGCCGCGGCGTAGTCGAACTCGGCGCCGAGCGGGTTCGCCACGACGGGGTCCTTGGCGAGGATCTTCAGGTTGAGGCGCTCCGGCCACCACTGACGGTTTCCACCGCCCTGGGTCGGGTGCGCGGCGCGGTCGTGCGCGACCGGGCAGCCACCTGCCTCCGCCGCCTTCGAGTCGGTCACGATCGCATCATGGTTCTCGGTCATGGGGGAATCCTTCTGGACTGGTCGGATCACATGCTCACGTACCGCAGGCGTCGGTTCCTGCGGGCGCTCAGGTGCTGCGGGCGGTGGAACAGTCGGGGCACAGGCCCCAGTAGATGACCTCGGCCTCGTCTATGGCGAAGCCGCGGTCGTCGGAGGCGGTCAGACAGGGGGCGTGGCCGACGGCGCAGTCGACGTCGACGACCGCGCCGCAGGACCGGCAGACGAGGTGGTGGTGGTTGTCCCCCACACGTCCCTCGAACCGGGCGGGGCTGCCCGGGGGCTCGATGCGGCGCACCAGTCCCGCGCCGGTCAGCGCGTGCAGGGCCTCATACACGGCCTGGAGGGAGATGTGGCCCACGCGGCCGCGCACCTCGGTGGCGATCGCCTCGACACCGAGGTGGTCGCCGTCCCGGACGGTCTCGAGCAGTGCGACACGGGCGGCCGTCACCCGCAGGCCGACACCGCGCAGCTCCTCGGCGGTGGTCGGTGTACGGGGTGCTGTCATGGCGTCGAACCTACTTCATAAACACGAACCATTCAAGAAAACGAATGGTGCAAGTCTGGGAAACGGCACACGTCAGAGAAACGAGGCGAGCCCGTCGAGGAGCCTGTCGACGTCCTCGGCGTCGTTGTAGGGCGCGAGGCCCACCCGCAGCGCGGGCTCGTCGAGCTTCAGCGCGGTGAAGGCCTCGTAGGCGTAGAACGAGCCCGCCGGGGCCACGACACCCCGTGCGGCGAGATGCGCCTGTGCCGCGCGTGCGTCCCGGCCCTCGAAACTCATCAGCACGGTCGGGGTGCGGTCCTTCGCCCTCGAATGGACGGTGACCGCGCCGCCCAGCGCGCGCAGCCCCTTCTCCACCCCGGCCCGGACCTCGTTCTCGTGGTCGTGCAGGGCCCGCAGCGACCGCGCCAGCCGTTCCCGGCGCGACCGCGCCGTCCCCGGCGCGTCCCCGGGCGCCCCTGACGGCCCCGGCCCGATCGTGTCGAGCGCGGCCAGGAAGTCCACGGCGGCCGTGGCGCCCGCCAGGATCTCGTAGGGCAGCGTCCCGAACTCGAAGCGCTCCGGCACGGTGTCCGGCGACGGCAGCAGCTTGTCCGGTGAGAGCGTGTCGAGGACGTCGGGCGATCCGGCGAGCACCCCGCAGTGCGGACCGAGGAACTTGTACGGCGAGCAGACGAACAGGTCGGCCCCGAGCGCCGGCACGTCCACCAGGTGATGGGCGGCGTAGTGCACCCCGTCCACGAACACCAGGGCGCCGGCCTCGTGGGCCCGGTCGGCGATCCGGCGCACCGGCGGCCTGGTGCCCAGCACGTTCGAGGCCGCCGTCACCGCGACCAGCCGGGTCCGGGGCGACAGCGCGCGCTCGTAGGAGCCGAGGTCGAGTTCCGTGGTCGCGCCGTCGATCTCGATCCAGCGCACGGTGACCCCGGCGCGCTCCGCCGCCTGGACCCAGGGGCGGACATTGGCGTCGTGATCGAGCCGGCTGAGGACGATCTCGTCGCCGGGCCGCCAGTGCTTGGCCAGGGTCCGGGAGAAGTCGTACGTGAGCTGCGTGGCGCTGCGACCGTGCACGACGCCTGTCTCCGGCACGCCCAGCAGGTCGGCGTAGGCGGCCCGGAAGCCGGCGACGGCCTGTTCGGCGTTGCGCTCGGACGCGCTGACCAGCCCCCGGTTGGACAGCGGACCGGTCATCGTCCTGGTGACGGCCTCGGCGACGGGGAGAGGCGTCTGGGTGCCGCCCGGTCCGTCGAAGAAGGCGAGACCCTGTGCGAGGGACGGGAAATGCGCCCGGAGGGCGGCGACGTCGATGGCCATGGCCCCGACTCTGGCACCCGGGCCCCGGGCCCACCAGGGAGCCACGGGAAAAGGATCTCCAGGTCTGGTTCGGGTGCCGCTCGGGCGGGAGGCCGGGACCCATTCGTGGACCGACGCGACGAATTACGCGACGAATGCCGGACAGAGGACTACGACTGACCTGACCTGACCTGACCTGACCTGACCTGCCGTCGAGAGGTCCTCGCATGCATTCCGTACTCGACCGTGCGCTCGACTGTGTCGTCGGCGCGCTCGGGAAGACCACCGACCCGACCGGAGTCACCCTGCACCGTTCCCCGGACTCGGGACGGGCGCGGCTGGCCGACCGGGCGTTCGACTTCAACAGTGCGGTGCCGTCCGGAGTGCGGTTCGAGATGCTCACGGACGCCACCGAGCTCGAGCTCGACGCCCGGCTGACGGTGGTCCTGCCCCTGGGCCTGCCGTCCCGGGGCAGCGTCTTCGACCTGGTGGTCGACGGCGAACTGCGCGAGCCGGTGGTGGCGACGGAACAGAGCCCGGTCTTCTTCGACCTCGCCACCGGCTCGCTGGAGCCCGGGCCGGACGAGCCCGCGACCGTGCGCTTCCGCCTCGGCCCGCGGGCCCGTGAACGCCGCGTGGAGATCTGGCTGCCCGTCACCCCGGCCGTCACGCTGATCGACGTCCGCGTCCCGGACGGTGCGTCGGTGCGTCCGGCTCCGGCGAGCGGCCCGCTGTGGGTGCACTACGGCAGCTCCATCAGCCAGTGCTCGGACGCGGACCGCCCGACCTCCACCTGGCCGGCCGCCGTGGCCCGCGCCGCCGGCCGGTCCCTGGTCAATCTCGGCCTCGGCGGACAGTGCCAGCTCGACCCGTTCATGGCCCGCGCCGTCCGCGACCTGCCCGCGAGCGCGATCAGCCTCGAACTGGGCATCAACGTCCACAACGCCGACAGCATGCGGGAACGCGCCTTCGTCCCGGCCTTCCACGGCTTCCTCGACACGATCCGCGACGGGCACCCGCACACCCCGGTGCTGATCATCAGCCCCATCGTCTGCCCGGCCGCCGAACAGCGCCCCGGGCCCACGCTGGTGGGCTCCGACGGTATGGTCCACACCGTCGACCGCCCCGCCGAACTCGCGTTCGGCGCGCTCACGCTCACCCGCATCCGCGAACTGCTGGGCCGGCATGTCGAACGGCGCCGCGAAGAAGGCGACGACCGGCTTCGACTCATCGACGGGACCACGCTGTTCGGGCCCGGCGACGTGGCCGACCTGCCCGACGGCCTGCACCCGAACGCGGCCGGCTACGCCCGGATGGCCGAGCGCTTCCTGCCCCTCTCCTTCGGCAGCTCGGGCGCGTTCGGACGATCCGGCGGCGGCGCGGGGGTCAACTCCCGTGCGTGACGCTGACCTTCACGGTCAGCGCGCCCCGGTTGTCCTCGGAGCAGAGCCCGGCGGTGTCGTTCATGCCCAGCTGAAGGGTCCCGTTCCCGGTGGCCGTGAAGGTCAGCTTCTTCCCGACGGTGCGGACGGGGGAGTCCTCGTCGCCCGCGAGGACCGCCAGCAGGGTGCCGAACGGCGCCTCGGGATCGACCTTGCAGTCCTGCGCGCCGGCCAGCAGCGCGTCGGTGTCCGCGTCATAGCCGGCCGGCCCGGTCAGGGGCATGTTGCGGTGGTCGGCCGTCCATTCGCCCGAGACGAACCGCACCGTGACCCGGTCGCCCCGCTCGACGGCCGCTCCGGTCACCGGCTGCCAGCCCGTCGCCGACTGGACGACCTGACCGACGGTCGTCGTCTTCCGGGCACTCTCGAGCGGCAGCACCCCGGTGAGGAACAGCCCGGCCGCGACGGCCGCCGCCGACACCGCCGTACCGGCCGCCGCCGTCCACAGCCGCTTCGCGCCCGAGGAGCGGGACGCCCCGCGCCGCGCGGGCTCGGGCGACGCGGTGTGCCGCGCCGTCGGCACGGTCTCCCCGGCCGGGACGAGCCCCGTCCGGTCGCCGCTGCTCACGGTGTCCGCGTCGGCGAGCGGGGACGACGGCCGGGGCACCCGCACGGTCGCCGACGGCAGTGGCCCGGCGTCCGCCTCCCCCGCCGCGACGCGGCGCAGGGCGGACCGCGCACCGGCCGCCGAGGGGCGATCGCCGGGGGACTTGCGCAGCAGCGCCTCGACGACGGGCCGCAGCGGGCCGAGCCGGTCCGACAGGACGGGTTCCTCGTACGCCACCGCGTGCAGGGTCGCGGGCCCTCCCGGTCTGCGGAAGGGGGAGTGGCCGCCGCAGACCGTGGCGAGGGTCGCGCCCAGGGACCACAGGTCGGAGGCGGGTCCGGTCCGCGATCCCGTCACCCGCTCGGGCGCCATGAAGTCCAGGGAGCCGACCATCTCGCCGGTGGTCGTCAGGAACTCGCCGTCGTCCAGGGCCGCGATGCCGAAGTCGGTGAGGACGGCGCTGCCGTCGCGGCGCAGCAGGACGTTGGCGGGTTTGACGTCACGGTGCAGGGCGCCGGCCGCGTGCACGGCCTCCAGGGCGTCGAGCAGCTGCTGACCGAGGGCCGCCGTGTGCTGCGGGGTGAGCGGTCCGGTCTCGGCGAGGTACTGGGCCAGCGAGGGCCCGTCGACGAGTTCCATGACGATCCACAGCCGGTCCTCCGCCTCGACCAGGTCGTGGACGCCGACCACGTGCGGGTGCGGCACCCGGGCGACCGCGCGTGCCTCACGGACGGCGCGGCGCATCCGTACGCGGTGCTCGTCGTCGCCGTGGGTGAGGATGTGCAGTTCCTTGGCGGCGACCGGGCGGTCCAGCAACTGGTCGTGGGCTCGCCAGACCGTGCCCATGCCGCCTCGGCCGAGCAGGTCGTGGAGCAGATACCGGCCGGCGATCAGTCGCTCCGGGCGGCGTTCGGAACGCGTCGCTGCCTGGTCCTCGCCGTGTCCCGGTGTCACGCGCTCTCTCACGTTTCCTTCCCGGGAGGGCTCGGCGCCCGCCGGGACATCGCTCGCTCGATCGATATGTCGTTCGGCCGGTCGTCACTCGTTCGAACGGGGCTGAGCATAGCGGAGCGCGGGATGATCACGTGCCGTCAACTGTGGTGCGCCGCACGGACTTTGGACCCGGCGGCGGGCCCACGGTGCCGGAGGGGACGGTCGGACCTCCCTGCTGAGGTCGGCGTTCCTCGCTCGGCGTCCGCCCGGCTACCGCGCGCCGCCGGCGCCCCGGACGACGTCGAGCACGTGCCCGGCCCGCGTGCCGTCCGCGCCCCGCCACGCGATGTGCTGGTCGGGCCGGATCAGCAGCAGGGGGGCGCCGTAGCGTTCGGGCGGGGCCAGGCCGGTCAGGTCCACGGCGGTGAGGGGGACGTTGCGGGCCGCGGCCTCCCGGGTGAAGGCGGCGCGGTCGGCTTCCCGGTCACCGGCCAGGAGGAGCAGCGTCAGACCGTCGCCGAGCAGGTCGTACAGGGAACGGCCGTCGGGGAGCCAGCTGTGCGGCAGCCGGGCGCCCGGGAAGGACAGGCCGTGGTAGCTGCGCGGCACGAGGGGCGGGATGGCGGAGCCGTCGTCGACGACGACGGGGGACGAGGCGTAGTGCTGGCCGAGGACGAGGCCCTCGCTGTGGAACTCACCGGCCTTGGCCCGCAGGGTGACCGCGGTCCGCGCACGACGGCGGCCGGCCTCGGGACCGTCCCCGAGGAGTGCGGGGTCGGCGAAGGACGGGGCGAGGAGCCGGTCCTGGGCGGCGCCGCTCGCGATGATCTGCTGAGCCACCGGGCGCCGCTCGATCTGGTAGCTGTCCAGCAGCTCCGCGCCACCCCAGCCCTGGAGGACCGCGGCGAGTTTCCAGCCGATGTCCACCGCGTCGCCGACACATGTGTTGAAGCCGTGCCCGCCCCACGGGGGGTTCAGATGCGCGGCGTCGCCCACCAGGAAGACGCGGCCGCGCCGGTAGCGGTCGACCAGCAGCATGCGCGCCGTCCAGGGGTCGGTGGCGAGCACCTCCACGGGCCCGGGATGTCCGCCGCCGACGAGGCCGCGGACCAGTGCCTCGGGCTCCACCGGTCGGCCGGGGTCGGTCCGCTGGACGATGGCCCACCACCGGTCGTCCAGGTCGAGACGGCCCATCAGACCGGACGCCTCGGGGCTCACCACCCAGTACTGCACCGCCCGGTCCAGGCCGACGGCCTCGCCCAGGCCCGGCGCCCGGAAGACGACGCTGAGGTTGGGCCGTTCGCCGGACGAGCCGGCGTACACCGCTCCGACGGCCTGCCGGACGACCCCGGCGCCGCCGTCACAGCCCAGCAGATAGTCGGCCGTGAGCACGCGGACGGAGCCGTCGTCGTCGGCGACCGTGGCGCGCACGGCGTGTTCGTCCTGCTCGACGGCGGTGACCCGGTGGCCGGTCAGGCAGGTGACCGAGGGCAGTTCGGCCACCGCCGCGCGCAGGATCCGCTCGACGACCGGCTGCGGAACCTGCTGGCCCGGCTCCGCCCAGCGCTCGTCGCGGCCGTCGTACAGCCCGAACACGTTGCGGAACCGGGTCAGTTCGGTGCCGAGGAGCGCGGTGCAGAAGATGACGTCCTGGGACCAGGCCACGGGCAGCGGAGCGGCCGTGCGCAAGCGGTCGGCCAGGCCCCAGCGGCGGAAGTGCTCCATGGTGCGGATGCTGGTGGTCTTGGCCCGCGGCCGGTCGTCGTCGACGGTGGTGCGCGGCTCGACGAGCACGGTGCGGATGCCGCGGCGGCCGAGCTCGACCGCCGCGGCGAGACCGGACGGCCCGCCGCCGGCGATCAGTACCCGGACGCTCGTCCCGGTCACGCGCCGGACCTCGCGGACGCGTCCGTGACGGGCGTGCGCAGCGTGCCGAGCCGGTCGACCTCCACCTCGACGACGTCGCCGGAGCGCAGCAGACGGGGCGGCGTACGGACGTAGCCGACGCCCTCCGGGGTGCCGGTGGCGACGACGTCGCCCGGATGCAGGGTCAGGGTGGCGCTGATCCGGGACAGCAGCTCGGGCACCCCGAAGATCATGTCGCGGGTGTTCCCGTCCTGCACGGTCTCCCCGTTGACGCGGGTGACCAGGCGCAGCCCGTCGGAGAGGCTGCCCACCTCGTCGGCGGTGACGATCGTCCCGATCGGGCCGCTGAGATCGGCGTTCTTGCCCAGCGTCCACTGGGCGGTGAGCTTCTGCGCGGTACGGGCGGTGAGGTCGTTGAAGACGGCGTAACCGAGGACGGCGGCCTCGGCCTCCCGCTCGCCCGCGTCGCACAGCCGGGCGCCGACGACGGCCACGACCTCGCCCTCCCAGTCCAGGCCCGGTTCGTTCGCGGGCACCGGGACCGGTGTGCCGTCCACCGACAGGGAGGCCGTCCAGCGGCCGAACAGGGTGGGGTGCTCCGGCGCCCGGAAGCCGCCCTCGGCCGCGTGCGCACGGTAGTTGAGACCCACGCACAGCACCCGCGCCGACGCCGGGACCGGCGGGGCCAGGGACACCTCCGCGAGCGGGATCGTGCCGTGGCGGACCGTGCGGGCCCGCTCCAGCCAGTGGGGGAGGTCCGCGTAGAAGTCGTCCACCTCCGTGAGCGGGGTGACGCGACCGTCCACGGCGACGCCGATCATGACCTGCCTGCGGCCGGACCCCCGGTCCGGATCCACCATGCCGACGAGCTTCATGCGCGCGTTCCTCCTGTTTCCGCCGCGGGCGCCGCGGCCAGACGGATGTCGAACTCGGCCTCCAGGAACGGCCCGTCCATGCCGAACCGGCGTGCCGTGTCCTCGTCGGCGGCCGGTGCGAAGGGCGCGATCAGCGCGTCCTTCACGGCGAACGCCGCGTCGGAGCCGAGGTAGGGGTCTTCGGCGGCGAACACATGGGTGGTGAGGGACCGGTGACCGGCCGCCTCCACCCGCAGGTGGATATGGGCGGGACGCATGGGGTGCCGGCCGAGCGCCCGCAGCAGTTCGCCCACCGGGCCGTCGGTCGGTACCGGGTAGCTGGCGGGCTTGACCGTACGGAACCAGTAGGCGCCGTCGGGGCCCGTGGTGAACAGCGCGCGCAGGTTGCCGTCGGGCTGCTCGTCGTCCTGACTGTCGTACAGACCCGTGTCGTTCGCCTGCCAGACGTCCAGCACGGCGCCGGCCAGCGGCCTGCCGTCGCAGTCCGTGATCCGGCCGTGCACCACGGCCCGCTCACCGCGCCGGAGTTCGGGGCCCTCGGCGATCCAGGCACCCATCGGGCGGGGCGGCGCCGGCGAGTGGAAGGGGCCCTCGACCGAGCTGGGCGTCATGGTGGGCGGACCCGTGTGGTTGACGTCGTCCACGGCCGAGGTGAGGCCCAGCATGTCGGAGAGCAGGATGAACTCGTTGCGGCGGTCGGTGCAGGCCCGGCCCGTGCGGACCAGGAAGTCCACCGCGCGCAGCCACTCGTCCTGGGAGGGCCGGGTCTCCCGCACGAAGGCGTGCAGATGGGTCACGAGGCCGCCGATCAGCTCCCGCAGCCGCTCGTCGTCGCCCCGGACCGTGGAGAGGACCTGGCGCGCCAGATCGTCCGGCCGGCGGTCGTGGGCGGTGCCGGTGTTGGTGCCGGTGTCGGGGCCGGGGGGCGCCGTCGCTCCCGCGGGGGTGGGTCGGGCCGTTCCGGTGGGGTCGGTCATGCGGTCGCTCCCATGGGAGTCGGGGCGGCGTCCGGTGCCGCGCAGTCGTAGGCGTGGATGCCGGGCCCGGCGTCGTGCCGGGCGCCGTCGGGCAGGGCGATGTGCGCGGTGGTGCCGGGCGGCACGGTGACGGAGAGGCGGAAGCGGCCGTCCTCGAGGTGCCAGGACGAGGCGATCGGCCCGTACGGCGAGTGGTGCTCGGCGCGGGCCCGGGTCAGGCCCCCGCCGGGGCGGGGCGCCACGGTGAAGCGACGGTAGCCCGGAGCGTCCTCGTCGGGCCTGATCCCGGCCGTGCAGCGGTGCAGGAAGGAGACGACCGCGCCCTTGGAGCAGTGGTTGAGGGAGTCGTGCGGGGTGCCGTCCGCGCCGACGCCGTCCCAGTGCTCCCAGACGGTCGTCGCGCCCCGGTCGATCATGTGGAGCCAGGACGGGGCGGTGTCCTGGAGCAGCAGTTCGTACGCGACGTCCAGGTGCCCGGAGTCGGCGAGCACCGGCAGCAGGTCCGGGGTGGCGAGGAAGCCGGTGCCCAGGTGCGTGCCCGCGGCGCGGACGAGTTCCACCAGCCGTTCGGCGGTCCGCGTCCGCAGTCCGGCCGGGACCAGGTCGAAGGCGAGCGCCCGCACATGGTGGGCCTGGGTGTCCGGGCGCAGCGAGCCGTCGGCCGCGATGAACTCCGTCCGCCAGGCGTTGCGCACCCGTTCGCTCAGCTCCCGGTAGCGGTCGGCGTCCTCGTAGCGGCCCAGGACGCGGGCGACGCGCGCCGCCAGCCGGGTGGAGTGGGCGTAGTAGGCGGTGGCGACGTCCGCCTTGTCCAGGGCCGCGTACGCCTCCAGGTCGCCGATGTGTTCACCGGGCACGAGCCACTCGCCCCAGTGGAACCCGGTGTCCCACAGATACCGTTCATGCGGCGCCGGGCGGGGGGAGCGCCGGATCCGGTCCGGGTGACGTTCCTCGCGGGCGGCCCGTTCGACCCGGCCGAGCCAGGCGGTCATGGCCGGCCACAGCTCCTCCAGGATCCCCGGGTCGCCGTACGCCAGGTACAGCTGCCAGGGCACGATGACCACCGCGTCGCCCCAGCCGGCGGAGCCGTTGAGGTGCGCCACCGGCCCCTTGGGGCCCTCGGTGCGGCAGGCCGGTGAGATGTTGGCGACGGTGCCGTCCGGCCACTGGTCGGCGGCCACGTCGCGCAGCCACTTCGCCGAGAAGCCCGACACGTCGTAGAGGAAGGCGGCGGTCGGCACGAACAGCTGCCAGTCCCCGGTCCAGCCGGCGCGTTCGCGGGTCGGGCAGTCCGTGGGGATGTCGCAGACGTTGCCGCGCAGACCCCACCGGGCGGCCTCGTGCAGCCGGTCGACCCGCTCGTCGTCGCAAGTGAACCAGCCGGTCCGCCGCAGGTCGGAGTGGACGACCACGCTGCGCAGGTCATCGGCGGTCAGCTCGCCGGGGTGGCCCTCGACGCGGACGTAGCGGAAGCCGTGCGTGGTGTGCCGCGGTTCGAAGACGGCACCGGGCCGGCCGGCGGAGACGACCTGGTCGACCTGGCCGGCGGCGAGGGGCTCGGGCAGGAACGGCATGTCCACGCGGAGGTGATCCGTCGTCACATCGCCGTCGGGGCCCAGGGACTCGCCGTGCGTGAGGGTGAGACGGGTGCCCGCGGGACCGAGGTCGGTCAGCCGCACCCAGCCGTTGATGTTCTGGCCGAGGTCGAAGACCTGCCGGTCGGGGCGCGGGCGGGTCACGGAGACCGGGGCCAGTTCCTCGACGCGCCGCACGGGCGGGGCGGGTGAGGCGACCAGCCCGGCGTGTCCGTGGTCGGCGACCTCCACCGGCGTCCACGCCGAGTCGTCGTAGCCCGGCAGGTCCCAGCCGACGGGGGTGCGGCGCAGATCGGTGACCTGTCCCGCGATCAGGTCCGCGGCCACGATCGGCCCGGGAGCCCAGCGCCAGTGCCGGTCGGTGCACACGACGGACGTGGTGCCGTCGGCGTGCTCGAGGCGCAACTGGGCCAGGAACGACACCCGTTCGCCCCACTGGTCGTGGGCCCGGGTGACACCCACCTGTCCGCGGAACCACCCGTCGGACAGCACCGCCCCCAGGGCGTTCTCGCCCTCCCGCAGCAGCGCCGTCACGTCGTACGCCTGCACCTGGAGGCGTACGTCGTACTGGGTGAAGCCCGGCGTCAGCTCGGCGTCCCCGACCCGCTCCCCGTTGAGGAAGACCTCGTAGAGACCCTGCGCGGTGGCGTAGAGGCGGGCCCGGCGGACCGGGGAGCCCGCGGTGAACGCCGTGCGCAGCAGGGGGGCGGGCCGGTGTCCGGCGGGCGGCGCCGAGTGCTCGGCGGGCTCGACCCAACGCGCCTGCCAGTCGGCGGGCTCCAGCAGACCGGTCTCGAACCAGGCCTCGTGCGACCACGCGCTCTCGCCGAGGTCGGTCCAGACCTTGACCCGCCAGGTGATCCGCTCCCCGGAGCCGGGCGGCGGCCCGTCGTACGGCACGTGGGTGCTGTCGGAGGAGTCGACGCGGCCCGAGTCCCAGCCCGCGCTCGTGGCGACGCGGTAGGCGAACTGCTCGCCCGAGCCCGGCGGCAGCCACCAGGACAGCCGGGGACGGCGGTTGCCGAGGCCCAGGGGCTGTTCCAGCTCGTCGGCACGCAGGCAGGTGGGAGCGGCGTTCATGCGGGTGACCCAACGTTCGGTGGCGCGAGGACACCGGTCTGCCGACCGGTGGACGGGCAGGAGGAGTCAGGACGGGGCGGGAAGCCCGCGGGGATCGCAGACCTGGACGGCGAACTCCAGGGCCTCGTCGAACACGGTCTCCGGGTCGGGCAGCCCGGCCCAGAAGTGGTCCGCGCCCTCGACCAGGTGCAGGCTCACCCGGCAGCCGTGGGCGCGCAGGGCGGCCGCGAGTTGTTCGCTCTGCCCGGTGGGGACGAACCGGTCGGCCGTGCCGTGGGCGAGCAGGAACGGCGGGGCGGCGGCGGAGACGTGGCTGACCGGGCTCGCCGCGGCGGCGCGTTCCGGAGCCGCCGGTACGGGTGCGCCGATGAGGAGCGACTCCCGCGAGTCCACGGCGTCCGCGGAGCACACCGCGTCGGGCCGGGACTGGCTCTGCATGGTGCGCAGGTCCGCCGGTCCGAACCAGTCGACGACCCCGGTGACGCGCACGCCCGGTCCGGGCTCTCCGACGTCGCCCTCCCACTCGGGCCTGCCGTCGGTCAGCGCGAGGAGGGCCGCGAGATGACCGCCCGCCGACTCGCCCCACAGCACGACCCGTCCGGCGTCGAGCCCCAGCGCGTCGGCGTGCGCGCGCAGCCAGCGCAGCGCGGCCTTGCCGTCGTGCAGCTGGGCCGGGAAGACGGCCTCGCCGCTGAGCCGGTAGTCGAGGGAGGCGACCGCGAAGCCCGCCCGGACGAGACGGTCGAACGGGCCGACCTGCCATCCGGCGAAGGCCGAGCCGAACTGGTCCCGCCGTCCGGTCCGCCAGCCGCCGCCGTGCAGGAAGACGATCAGCGGGGCGGGCTGCTCGGGGTCGCGGGCGGGGCGGTACAGGTCGAGCAGCAGCGGCCGGAATCCGAGCGGCGAAGCGTAGGCGACCCCTCGCAGCAACCGGGCGCCCGCGGCGGTGGTCTGCTCGGCCGGGAGGGCGGCGGCGTCCGCGGTCATGTCAGCCGTCCAGGGGGCGGAGGTCGAACCGGAACTCCTGCCGGTACTCGCCGGCGGCCCGGCCCAGCTGCTCGGGGGAGGGGATGTACGGCGGGTCCGGAAGCTCCGTCGAGTCCGTGCGGGTGCCGGCCGTGCCGAAGAACCGCTCGAAGCCCGCGCTGGACACGCCCATGATCTTCGTGTCGTCGGCCTCGACCCGGAAGGTGTGCAGACAGCCGGCCGGCACGTAGCCGAAGTCGCCGGGCTTCATCAGCTTCTCGTACCGCTCTCCGTCGGGGTCCTGGATCCAGACCCGGGCACGGCCGGAGAGGATGTAGAAGGTCTCGTGCACGTCGGCGTGGCTGTGGGTGGGGATCGCGTCGCCCTGGGGAGCCGCGAGGGTGAAGATGCCGAACTGGCCGGCCGTCTCGTCCTTGCTGAGCAGCACGGTGATGAGGGAATCGAACAGGTGTGCCCGCTCCCCCTCTCCGTCCGCCAGGAAGAAGGGCGTCGGCTTCCCCGGCAGGGGCAGGTGCAGCGCACCGCCGCCGCTCTGGGCGAACTCCGCGGTCATGAGGTCTCCTCGGAAATCTGATCGGCTCCGCCCGAGGTGGGCAACACGTCGACGTGTGCGGTCAAGAATGCGATCCGCCGCACCGGCCCACCAGGCGGAATTCCATTGAATGGAATACGTTCGAAACCTGGTCGCCACGCGTTCCCGGTCACCGGGTGGGTCACACTGCACGGGTGACGAACGACGCGGGCGCTCCCCGCCCCGCCGCCCGGGGAAGACGGCCGCCGCAGGGCGAGCCGGTCATCGACCGTGCGTTCGCGCTGCTCACGGCCTTCACCGAGGACCGCCGCGCGCTGACCCTCGCCGAGCTCAGCCGCGTCACGGACACGCCGGCGAGTACGACGCTACGCCTGGCCCGGCGGCTCGTGCACTGGGGCGCTCTGGAGCGGGACGCCGACGGCCGCTACGTCGTGGGCCTGCGGCTGTGGGAGGTGGCCTCGCTGGCGCCGCGCGCGCACGGGCTGCGCAGGGTGGCGCTGCCGTACATGGAGGACCTGTACGAGGCGACCCACCAGCACGTCCTGCTGGCCGTACGGGACGGCGCGGACGCGTTGCTCGTCGAGCGGCTGTCGGCCCACACCGCCGTCGACGTCCTGTACCGGGTGGGCGGCCGGCTGCCGCTGCACTCCACCGGCGTCGGTCTGGTGCTGCTGGCCCACGCCGAACCCGACTTCCAGGACGAGATCCTCGCGCAGGCCCTGACGTACGAGCCGGAGGGCGTCCCGCTGTCCTCCGCCGCGCTACGGCGCTCCCTCGCCGAGATCCGCAGCACCGGGGTGGCCGTCGTCAACCGCGCGGAGCCCGTCCCGCTGCACGCCGTGGCGGCACCCGTGCGAGGGGCCGACGGCGAGGTCGTCGCGGCGCTGTCGGTCGTCGTGCCGGCCGGCCACGCGGAGCCCCGCGTGCTCGCCCCCGCTCTGTGCGCCACGGCCCGGGCCCTGTCCCGCAGCCTCGGCGCCGTCACGGCCCCACCGGCTCCGGCGCAGGGCGGCCTGCGCCGACGGCAGTGAAGCCCCGGTCCCGCGAGGTCGAACCCCGGCGGATCGACGTCGTCGCCCCCCGCCCTGGGGCTCGGCGGGGGGCGACGGTGGCGGTGCGGCTCGGTCAGGCGGCGGCCGGGGCCGCGTCGCTCTCCGCCGGATCCCGCAGGGCCGGGATGAACAGGGACACCGCCAGCGCCGCCAGCAGGATCAGCGCTCCGGTCCAGAACACCCAGGTGTAGCCGCCGTCGAGGTAGAAGGCGGTGCCCCGCAGAACCGTGCTGTGCGCGGCGAGGACGGCGAAGCACACGGCGGGGACGACCGTGCCGAAGAAGTTGAAGAGCATCTGCATCAGGCCGCTGCCCTGCCCCTGCTCCTCCACCGAGACCACGCCCAGGACCAGCACGGGGGCGATGGAGACGATGAGGCCGGTGCCGAGGTTGGCCAGACACGCCGTCAGGACGAGCTGGGCGGCGTCGGCGTGGAAGAGACCCATCAGCCCGTATCCCGCCGCGCCCAGCCCCAGTCCGACCGCCCACAGCACTCGGGCGTCGGCCTTGCGCAGCAGGCGGCCGGCCATGAAACCGGTGCCGAGCATGACCAGGTTCCAGGTCAGGCCGATCCGCGCGTTGTGCGTGCTGGTCCAGCCCAGCCCGTCGGAGACCCCGGGGATGCTGGGGTAGAGGGCCAGCAGGATGCCCATGGAGGCCATCGCCAGCGCGGTGGCCTGGCCCACGGCCGCGGCGCCGACGGTCAGCGCGACCGGTCGCCGGCCGAGCACGCGCAGATCGAGGATCGGATGGGCGCTGCCGCGCTCGACGCGGACGAAGGCGACGAGCGCCAGCAGTCCGCCGGCCGTCCAGCCGAGGGTCGCACCGCTCGTCCAGCCCCAGCTCTGCCCCTGGCCGACCGCGTACACCACGGCCGTCAGGCCGCCGCCGAGCAGCGTTGCGCCCAGCCAGTCGAAGCCGTTCTGGAAGTCGTGCCGCGGGGTCTCGGGCACCAGCAGGGCCACCAGGACGAACGCCACCGCGGTCGCCGCGGCGATGAACCACAGCGCGGCCCGGTAGCCCCCGGCGTCGATCAGCCGGCCGGCGAGCAGCGGCCCCACGACGCCCACCAGACCCATGCTGCCGCCGAGGACGGCGCTGGCCTGCTTCACCATCCGGGCCGGGAAGAGGTCACGCACGGCGGGGAAGGACAGGGCGGCGAACGGGGCGTAGCAGGCGGCGACGCCCCGGCCGACCAGCAGCAGCCAGAAGCTGCCCGCCATGGCCGCGACGATGTCGCCGACGACCCCGAGGCCGATCATGGCGAGCATGATCCGCCGCCTCCCGTACCGGTCGCCCGCCTTGATGACGAACGGGATGAGCAGGGTCGACACCATGGTGACGATCAGCGAGAACCAGGCGACCTGGGTGGTGTGGAAGCGTTGCGCGATGTCGGCCGTCGTGTTGGCCGTGACGATGCCGGCCACGGCCAGCAGCTGCGTCGGCCAGATCAGGGCCACCAGCAGGGACACCAGCCGGGGGTTCCAGCGTTCGCAGGTCCGGGCGGACGATGCCGTGAGCGAGGGGCTTGCAGACGTCGATGTCACGCAGCCGCTCCTTTCGGGAGCCGGGCGGTAAGGGCAGAACGCTCGGGAGCGGCATGTCCGACACATGACGGTCGGCCCCCGCGAGGCGTGCGGCAAGAATGGGCGTACGCCGCCCCGGCCACCAGGCGGATTTCCATTGAATGGCATACGACCGAAACGTGTCCGCACCGCGTGCCCGGCACCGGGCCGGGTCCGCCGGGTCCGGTCCGCCGGGCCCGGCGCGGACGCCTTCCGTCCGCGCCCGCGGGTGCGTTGCGGACGGAAGGTGTCCGCAACTCCCGTTACGTTGCCGTACATGACGAAGACGACGTACCCGGCGGGCCCCGTGCTCGGCGCTCGCGCCCTCAACCGCGCCACCCTCGACCGGCAGTCGCTGCTGCGGCCGTCGTCGATGTCCGCCGGGGCCGCCGTGGCGCACCTGCTCGGACTCCAGGCGCAGAACGTCAAGCCGCCGTACTACGCGCTGGCCGCCCGTCTCGACGGCTTCGTCCCCGAGGAGCTGTCGACGCTGATGGCCGACCGCGAGGTCGTCCGCATCGTCAGCATGCGTTCCACCATCCACACCCACACCGCCGACGACTGCCTGACGCTCCGGCCGTTCGTCCAGCCCGCCCGCGAGCGTGAGCTGACGTACTTCCGCAAGGGCCTCACCGGAGTCGACCTCGACCGGCTCGCCGCCCTCGCCCGCGACCTCGTCGAGGCCGAGCCGCGCACCATGAAGGAGCTGCGCGAGGCCCTCTCCGCCGAGTGGCCGGACGCCGACCCCCAGTCCCTCGCCGTCGCCGCCCGCTGCCGTCTGCCCCTCGTCCAGGTCACCCCGCGCGGGCTGTGGGGCAGGAGCGGACAGGTCGCGCTCACCACCGCCGAGCACTGGCTGGGCCGGCCCGCGCGGCCCGCCCCCACCGCCGACTCCGTGGTCCTGCGCTACCTGGCCGCCTTCGGCCCGGCCTCCGTCAAGGACATGCAGACCTGGGCCGGCCTGACCCGGCTGCGCGACGCCTTCGAGCGCCTGCGCCCGCAGCTCCTCACCTTCCTCGACGAGCAGGGCGTCGAGCTCTTCGACCTCCCCGACGCGCCGCGCCCCGACCCGCACACCCCGGCCCCGCCCCGCTTCCTCCCCGAGTTCGACAACCTCCTTCTCTCCCACGCCGACCGCACCCGGGTCGTCCCGGCCGAGTACCGGGGCCGCTCCTGGCAGGGCAACCAGGCGTACCGCACCCTCCTCGTCGACGGCTTCCTGGCGGGCGTGTGGAAACTGGAGCGGGACGCCCTGGTCGTCGAGCCCTTCGGCGCCCTCGACGAGGCCCGGCGCCGGGACGTGGCCGCCGAGGGCGAGCGGATGCTGGCCACCGTGCACCCGGGGCAGTCCTACGACATCCGGTTCGGGACCGTCGTACGGCCGTGACCGCCGCGCTCCACCGGCAGCCGAGAAGCCCCCACCGGCGACCGGTGAGGGCTTGGAGAGGGGGCGCTGCGGGCCGCTCGTGGAGGCTCGCAGCGCCCCCCGGTCTTTCCCTGAGGGGTACTCAGGAGATCTCGGGGACTGCTACGCGGTCACCGGTCAGGAGCTGACCGGCTAGGAGTTGACCTGCGTCGTCACCAGGCTGGAGAAGGTGGTCAGCCGGGTGTACACACCCGGGTAACCGGCCTCCGCGCAGCCCTCGCCCCAAGAAGTGATCCCTGCCAGGACGCCCCCGATGAGCAGGGGACCGCCGCTGTCGCCCTGGCAGGTGTCTACGCCGCCGGATGTGTATCCGGCGCAAACCATGTCGGTCGCGACGAAGTCGGAACCGTAGGAAGTCTTGCAGCTGGAGTCGGACACGATCGGGACGGTCGCGGTCCGCAGCTGGTTGGAGGAGCTGCCGCTCTCCGAGGTGGTGCCCCAGCCGATGATGCGGGCGGTGGTGCCGGCCGCGTACACGCTGGTCTGGGACGAGGAGACGTACGACGCCGTGGTGTAGGGCATCGACGTCGACAGGGTCAGGACGGCCACGTCGTCACCGTTGGTGGCGTCCGTGTAGCTCGGGTTGATCCAGATCTTGCTGACCCGGCTGACCGTGCCGTTGGTGCCGTTGAGGTAGGTGCGCCCACCGACGACGCGCACACTGCTCGTGGTCTCGCCGACCATACAGTGGGCGGCCGTGACCACCTTGGTCGCCGAGACCAGGGTGCCGCCGCAGAACTGGTTCTGCGAGGCGTCCGTGATCTGCATCATGAACGGGTACGTCGTGGTCGTCGTCGTCGTGCCGCCGACGATCGGCTGCGGCGCTGCGACAGCGGTGGGGGCGCTGAGCAGTGCGGTCGCCGCCGCCGCGGCGGTCGCCGCGAGGACGGCGGCGGTCTTCTTGAACCGGTTGAGCCCGAACATGGATCTCCTCGGTGGGGGGTTGCCGGTGGGGGAGTCGCGCGGGTGTGGGGGGTGACACGGGGGTCGCGGGACCGACCCCCGTATGCCCGGGCGAGCGGCACGTCCCTTAAGCTAGAACCCGGCACCCGTTCCCCCCAATGAGGGAACCCCCTAAGGGAGTTGGGGCAGGGAAAACCCTCGGTCGGCTCAGGCGAGCCACAGTCGCCGCCGAGGGGACGCTCAGAGAACCCGCCGCGCGGGGCGCAGCACCCGCCGAGGGTGGGGAGCCCCTGAGGGGCAGTTAACCCGCGGTTTCCTCACTTCGCATGACGCCCCGCCGCCAGTCGGACGATGTCCACCCGCGAACGGATCCCCAGCTTGCGGTACACCCGGGTCAGGGTCGCCTCGACCGTCTTGACGCTGATGAACAGGCGCGCGGCGATCTCCCGGTTGGTCGCGCCCTCCATGACGAGCGCGGCGACCTGACGCTCCATCGACGCCAGTCCCTCCAGCGCGTCGGACGGGGGAGCCGTCTGCTGGGGCACGGCGACCGCCCCGGGCGCCGCCGCCGCGACCGCCGCGTCCACCTGGCGCAGCCAGGGCAGCGCCCGGCACCGCCGGAACAACCGCGCCGCCTCGTCGTACGACGTCGGACCCGGCCGTCCGGTGCGCAGCACGGCCAGCACGAACGCCGCCCGCGCCTCCTCCAGGCCGTACCCCAGCTTGGCGAGCCGGTCCTGAACGGACGTCAGCCGCGACAGCGCCGCCTCGTGGTCGCCGCGCGCCGCCCGCACCATCGCCTCCGCCCGGTCCAGCACGGCCAGCACGCTCTCCCGGCCCAGCCTCAGCGCGTGCTCGCGCGTCACGTCGATGACGTCCTGCGCCTCGCCCGGCTCGCCGACCCGGACCAGCGCCTCCGCGAGGTCGCCCTGCCAGCGGCCCCGGGCGGGGTCGGTGATCCCCAGACCCTGCTCCAGTTCCCGCACCCGGCGCAGCGAGCCGACCGCGCCCGCCGCGTCCCCGGCCACCAACTGGGCGTGGCCGAGCGCGGCGAGCGCGCGCGAGACGTACATCTGGTCGCCGTCCTCCTCGGCCTTCCCCGCCGCCTCCCGGGCCAGCGCCAGCGCCCGGTCGACGTCGCCGCCGGAGGCCTCGGCGAGGGAGGCCAGCATCGCGGAGGCGCCCAGGCCGATGCCGGAGTCCCGGGCCAGCCGGAGGCTCTCGCGAGCGAGGTCCAGGGCGCGCCCGCAGTGCCCGGAGCGCAGTTCGGTCTCGGCGAGGAAGCGCTGGAAGTGCACCTCGCTCTCGACCATTCCGCGCCGGCGCACCTCGCGCAGCAGCGCGGTGATGGTCGACCGGGCCTCGGGCAGCTGATCGCTCATCAGCAGCCAGCGGAACCGGGCCGCCCCGACGCCGTTGTGATGGCACGCCACATAAGGGTCCTGGGGTTCCCGCAGGGCCCGCTTGATGGTGGTGGGGGCGTTCGGGTGGCCCATCAGGGTCTCGGTCGAGGCCTGGAAGGAGAGCGCCATCAGCTCGGTGCGCCGGTCGTCGCCGCGGGCCGCCAGGTCGGCCGTGTGCGCGGCCTCCTCGCGGGCCTCGGCGAAGTCGCCCTCCACGATCAGCTTGCGCCAGGCCAGCCGGTAGTGGACCAGGGCCAGCAGCCGCGGGTCGTCGCCGGCGTCGGCGAGGGCCTGCGGGAAGACGGCGTCGACCTCGCCCAGGGACTGCCCGGCGGCCTCGATCACCACCTCCCAGGCCCGGATCCGCTCGGCGGGCACGGTCGCCCGGGTCAGCACCTCGCGCGCGATGTCCCGGGCGAGGTCCACCTCGCCGGCGGTGATCGCGTCCTCGGCGGCCTGGAGCCGCCGGTCGTCCGGCGCGGGGGCGCCGTCCGGCGGGGTGTGCCGGGCGGCGAGCAGTCCGAGGGAGGCGGCGACCGAGGGGGCGCCCCGGTCCCGGGCGAGCGCGGCGGCCTCGGCGAGCCGGGCGGCGACCTCCGGGTCGGTGCCGGTGGTCGCCAGGGCGAGGTTGCGGGCCCGCTCGATCGGATCGGAGGCGGCGGTGGACAGCGCGGCGTGCGCGGCCCGGCGCTCCTGGGCGGGCGCCTCCGCGTACAGCGCGGCCGAGATCAGCGGATGCGCGAACCGTACGGCCGGCCCCTCGGGCTCCGTCGCCAGCAGCCCGAGCGCCGCGGCCTGCGCCGTCTCGGCCTCGGCGTCCTCACGGCCGGCCGCGTGCAGCAGGGCCAGCGTGGGGCGGGCGCCGGCACTGGCCACGAGCAGGGTGCGACGGGCCTCGCCGGACAGCATGTCGAGGCGGCTGAGGACCAGGGCGCGCAGCGAGGTCGGCACCGGCAGCGGCTCGCCGGGCCGGGGCGGCGTCGGGCTCTCGCCGAGGGCACGGCCCAGTTCCAGGGCGAAGAGCGGGTTGCCGCCGCTGGTGCGGTGGATCTCCCGCATCGTCGAGCGGGGCAGGTCGGTGTAGCCGCGGTGGTCGAGCAGCGCGGAGACCTGGGCACGGGAGAGGGGGTTGAGCCGGACGGCGAGGGTGTCGGGAGGGGACGCGCGTAGATGACGGTCGTACTCCTGCTCCTCCGTCCGCACCGCGCACAGCAACTGGACGGGGGTGTCGCCGAGGCGGCGGGCGGCGAAGCCGAGGAGTTCGGCGCTGGCGGAGTCCAGCCACTGCAGATCGTCGGCGACGAGCAGGACGGGCCCCGCGGCGGCGAGGGCGCGCAGGGCCGACAGCACGGCCAACCGCAGGGCGAGGCCGTCGCGTTGCAGAGTCGATTCGCCTCGGCCGGTGAGCGCCGACTCCAGGGCGGTGCGCTGGGCGACGGGCAGCTTGTCCGAGATCTCGTCGAGCACGAGGCCGAAGAGGTCGGCCAGAGCCAGGAAGGGGAGGTGGGATTCGGACTCGGTCGCCGAGCAGCGCAGGACGGTGCGGGCCGACTCGCCGTAATCCGCGGCCAATGCCCGCAGCACGGTCGACTTTCCTATTCCGGCCGGGCCGTGCAGCAGCACACTGCCGCCCCGCGTCAGCTGGTCGCGGGCGGCCGTGAACAGCTCGTCCCTGCCGATGACCAGGTCGGGGCGGCATCTGGCAGGCTCCTTGAAGTCCCGTCGCACGGTCACCGCTCCCCTCCGAGTGTCGTGTCCGGGGCAAATTCTAGGCAACGTCCCTTTGAAATTCGGAGACACGGCGTGGTGAGGCATATAACAACGTGACGCATAGGGAAATTCATAGAGACGATGAATGAATGGTCACTTGTCGTGAGGGGCCTCCCTGGCTTGATGTGATCGCTGCTCCCAGGCATCTTGCACCGTCCGCGCTACGGCCATGTTGCGCGCCCCGAGTTCAGGGCAGCAGCCCCGCCCGCCGGGCCGCGACCACCGCCTCCCCCCGGGTGCGCGCGCCCAGCCTGCGCATCGCCGACCTCAGATAGCCCTTGACCGTCTCCGGGCGCAGCCCCAGCCGCTCGGCGACCGCCGCGTTCGTCGCTCCCGCCGCCACCCACGCCAGTACGTCCAGCTCACGCGGGGCCAGGGCGACCGGCTGCCCCGCCGACCGCTCCGGCGACCCCGAGGTCAGCAGCCCGCACACCTCGAGGAGCTCGGCGCGCAGAGCCGGGTCGGCGATCCGCGGAGCCAGGGCGCGCAGGGCCGTGTGCGCCTCGCGCACCTGCTCCCAGCCGGCCCCGGCCCCCGCCGCTGCCCCCGCTCCCGGCCCGCCGCCGGGACCGGGACCGGCGCCCGGACCGGGCCCCGTATGCGCCGCGCCCGGCCGGGCCGCCGTCAGCAGGTCGCGCGCCTCGTCCCCGACCACCAGCGCCTGCTCCACGTCCCGCGCCGCCTGCACGGCCGCGGTCAGCGTGCGGTCGCCCAACGGCTGGGCCGTGCGCAGGGCGCCGTACAGCACCCCGCGCACCCGGCGCCGTACGACCACCGGGATCGCCAGCACCGAGCGCAGGCCCTCCTCGGCGACGGCCGCGTCGTACTCGTGACTGATCTGCCGGGACAGGGAGTAGTCGGTCACCGCGCACGGGCGGGCCAGCGCCACCGCCTTGCCGCCGAGACCGTTGCCCGACGTCACCGCCAGTCCGCGCAACGCGAGACCGGCCACGCCGCTGAACTCGCTGATCCGCATCCGCTGCCGCCCCGGCTCCACCAGACCGCCGAAGGCGACCGGCAGCCCCGTCACCCGCCGCAGCCGCGCCAGCGCACCGCGAATCTCCACCGTTCCGGCCGCGTATGCCGCCACGTTCTCGCCCTTTCCGCGCGGCGTGGTGCCGCACACCCCCGTCCGGGGGTAGTGAGACCTGCATCACGGATTACACGATGGCAGAGAGCCGCCCGGCAATGGTCCGGCAGCACGGGAGTGAGCCGCAGGGGCTGAGAGCGCCCCGGAGGCGCACGACCGAGCAGGCCGAGAGGACGAGTGAGGACAGATGACGACGGCGACGGAGCGTTTCCGCAGAGCCCGCGACTTCCTGTTGGAGCACCGCGAGGACTACACAACCGCTTACGAGCGTTTCGAGTGGCCCCGACCGGAGCGCTTCAACTGGGCGCTCGACTGGTTCGACGTCATCGCCGACGGCAACGGGCGCACCGCCCTGCACCTCGTGGAAGAAGACGGTTCCGAAACCCGTCTCAGCTTCGCCGAACTGTCGGAGCGTTCCGACCGGGTCGCGAACTGGCTGCGCGGGCAGGGCGTCGCCGCCGAGGACCGGATCCTCGTCATGCTCGGCAACCAGGCCGAACTGTGGGAGACCGCGCTGGCCGCGATGAAGCTGCGCGCCGTCGTCGTCCCGGCCACTCCGCTGCTCGGCCCCGCCGACCTCAGCGACCGCGTCGAACGCGGCCGCATCCGGCACGTCCTCGTCCGCACCGAGGACACCGGCAAGTTCGACGAGGTGCCCGGCGACTACCGGCGCATCGCGGTCGGCGGCGCACCCGAGGGCTGGCAGCCGTTCGAGGACGCCTACACCGCCCCGGCCGGCTTCACCCCCGACGGCCCCACCCTCGCCGACGACCCGCTGATGCTGTACTTCACCTCCGGCACGACCGCCCGCCCCAAGCTGGTGGAGCACACCCACACCTCGTATCCGATCGGCCATCTGTCGACGATGTACTGGATCGGGCTCCGGCCCGGCGATGTGCACCTCAACATCTCCTCGCCCGGCTGGGCCAAGCACGCCTGGTCCAACCTCTTCGCCCCGTGGAACGCCGAAGCAACCGTTTTCATCCACAACTACACCCGCTTCGACCCGGCCCGGCTGATGACCGAGATGGACCGGGCCGGGGTGACGACGTTCTGCGCCCCGCCCACCGTCTGGCGCATGCTCATCCAGGCCGACCTCACCCAGCTGCGCACCCCGCCCCGCGAGGCGGTGGCCGCGGGCGAGCCGCTCAATCCCGAGGTCATCGAGCAGGTGCGGCGCGCCTGGGGAGTGACCGTCCGGGACGGCTTCGGGCAGACCGAGACGGCCGTGCAGATCGCCAACAGCCCCGGACAGGAGTTGAAGACCGGCTCGATGGGCCGGCCGAGCCCCGGCTGCCGGGTGGAGCTCCTCGACCCGGTGTCGGGCGCGCCGGGCGCGCAGGAGGGCGAGATCGCGCTGGACCTGGCCGCCCGGCCGGTCGGCCTGATGACCGGTTACCACGGCGACGCCGACCGGACGGCGGAGGCGATGGCCGGCGGCCACTACCGCACCGGTGACATCGGCAGCCGCGACGAGAACGGTTACATCACCTACGTCGGCCGGGCCGACGACGTCTTCAAGGCCTCCGACTACAAGATCAGCCCCTTCGAGCTGGAGAGCGCGCTCCTGGAGCACGAGGCGGTCGCCGAGGCGGCCGTCGTCCCCGCCCCGGACGCACTGCGCCTCGCCGTGCCCAAGGCGTACGTCGTGCTCGCCGAGGGCTGGGAGCCGGGCCCCGACACCGCGAAGGTGCTGTTCGAGCACTCCCGCGAGGTCCTCGCCCCCTACAAGCGCGTGCGACGCCTGGAGTTCGCCCCGCTGCCCAAGACGGTGAGCGGCAAGATCCGCCGGATCGAGCTGCGTCAGGCGACCGAGGCGGGCTCGCCCGACGAGTACCGCGAGGAGGACTTCCGGTGAGCGAGGCGTCGTACCCGCGGGGCAAGACCGTTTCGTACGCGCACGGGACGAGCGCGACCGCGCTGCTCGGGGACACCATCGGCGCCGACCTGGACCGGACGGCGGAGCGCTGGCCGGACCGCGAGGCGCTCGTCGACGTGCCGTCCGGGCGGCGCTGGACGTACCGCCGATTCGTCGAGGACGTCGACCGGCTGGCGTGCGCGCTGCTCGCGAGCGGGGTCGCCAAGGGCGAGCGGGTGGGCATCTGGGCGGTCAACTGCGCCGAGTGGGTGCTCGTGCAGTACGCCACCGCCCGCATCGGCGCGATCATGGTGAACATCAACCCGGCGTACCGCACGCACGAGGTCGAGTACGTCCTCCAGCAGGCCGGGATCTCCGTGCTGTTCGCCTCGCTGAGCCACCGGACGAGCGACTACCGGGCGATGGTCGAGCAGGTACGCGGCAGATGCCCGCAACTGCGGGAGACCGTTTACTTCGGGGATCCGAGCTGGGATGCGTTGCTGGGGCGCGGAACGCCCGACCTCCACGAGGAGCTCCTCATCCGCGGAAACGAGTTGTCCTGCGACGACCCGGTCAACATCCAGTACACCTCGGGTACCACGGGCTTCCCCAAGGGAGCCACCCTCTCCCACCACAACATTCTCAACAACGGTTACTTCGTGGGCGAGTCGATCGCCTACAGCGAGCAGGACCGGATCTGCATCCCGGTGCCCTTTTATCACTGTTTCGGCATGGTGATGGGAAACCTTGCGGCCACCTCGCACGGCGCCTGCATCGTCGTCCCGGCCCCGTCCTTCGACCCGAAGGCCACGCTGGAGGCGGTCCAGCGGGAGCGGTGCACCTCCCTGTACGGCGTGCCGACCATGTTCATCGCGGAGTTGAACCTGCCGGACTTCGCGACCTACGACCTGTCCTCCCTGCGCACCGGCATCATGGCGGGCTCGCCCTGCCCGGTCGAGGTGATGAAACGGGTGGTCGCGGAGATGAACATGGCGGAGGTGTCGATCTGTTACGGCATGACGGAGACCTCGCCCGTCTCCACCCAGACCCGCCGCGAGGACGACCTGGAGCACCGCACCGGCACCGTGGGCAGGGTCCTGCCGCACATCGAGGTGAAGGTGGTGGACCCGGTGGACGGGGTGACCCGGCCGCGCGGAATCGCGGGCGAACTGTGCACCCGCGGTTACAGCGTGATGCTCGGTTACTGGAACGAGCCCGAGAAGACCGCCGAGTCGATCGACGCGGGACGCTGGATGCACACCGGGGACCTGGCGGTGATGCGTGAAGACGGTTACGTCGAGATCGTCGGCCGGATCAAGGACATGATCATCCGGGGCGGGGAGAACATCTACCCGCGCGAGATCGAGGAGTTCCTCTACGGCCACCCGAAGATCCGGGACGTCCAGGTCGTCGGCGTCCCGCACGAGAGGTACGGCGAGGAGGTCCTCGCCTGTGTGATCCCGGCCGACGCGGCGGACCCGTTGTCGCTGGAGGAGCTGCGCGCCCACTGCGAGGGCCGGCTGGCGCACTACAAGATCCCGAGCAGGCTGCGGATCATGGAGACCTTCCCGATGACCGTCTCGGGGAAGGTACGCAAGATCGAGCTGCGCGAGGGGTACGCCCCTTAGCGGTGGCCGGCGCCTCGGGTGCCTCGGGTGCCTCAGGCGCCTCCGGCGTCGAGTGCGTCGGCCATCGCGTTGACCGGCTGCGGGGTGCCCGTGAGGTCGAGGACGAAGAGCGGGACCCGCAGCTGGTCGGCGCGGGCCCGGGCGTCCTCGGCGTACCCCGCGAGGGAGAAGTAGACGCAGTCCGCGGATTCCGTCATGGCCGTCAGCCACAGACACTCCACGTCCCGCAGTGAGGCCGGGCGCACGCTGGGGTCCACCTGGGCCACCAGCCCGCGGGCGGCGAGGCCGATACCGGAGGTGGGCCGCTGATCGGCCCGCCGGATGTCCCCGTGTCCGAGCCAGTTCAGATAGAGCGCGGCGGCCGTGACCGCGTCACGGGCCGTACGGATGGCGACGGGTCGGAAGGGACGCCGTTGCTCTGCGGGTGCGGGTGCGGGTGCGGGTGCGGGTGGGGCTTGCGGCGGCGGTGTTGATGTCGATGTCGATGTCGGCGCTGTTGGGTCATGCCCCGACTCAGGCTCCGGCTCCGGCGCCTGCCCCGGCCCCGGCCCCGACTCGGGCACCGACTCGTGCGCCTGCCTCGCCCCCGCCCCCGGCCCCGACTCCGCCCTCGAATCGGGCCGCGCCCCCGCCTCCGGCTCGGGGGTCGGGTCGGTCACCGGGATTCGTATCACCGCTCCGCAGGCGCAGCCCAGTTCAGGGTGCGGCCACTGGTGCCGGCGGCGGCAGGCGGGGCACCGCAGGGCGACCCACTCGTCGTCCCACGCCCGGTGTACGACGGTCGTCGGCGTCGTCCGCCGGTCCAGCACAGGCGTGACGGGAGCACCGCACGCGCACGGGTAGCACGGTGCGGTGTAGAGGCGCTCGCGCCGACAGGCCGGGCAGCGCACCGGCACGCTCTCGGACATGGCCCCATCGTCCTCCTCCGGCCTCCGCTTGTCCGTCTCTTGACGACCTTCGCGTGCCCACTTACATTACTTCCAGATAGCAGAAACTGTTTTCCGCATTACGGAAACATACGCAATGCTCGAAACCGATGGAAGGGCTCACCGCGGGGCGCGACGGGAGAGCGAATCCGACAGCTGAAGCAGCTGAAGCAGTCGAAGCAGGAGTAGCCCATGGCTCGTATGACCGCTGCCCGCGCGGCAGTCGAGATCCTCAAGCGCGAGGGCGTCACCAGCGCGTTCGGTGTCCCCGGCGCGGCGATCAACCCCTTCTACGCGGCGCTCGAGGCCTCCGGTGGCATCAACCACACCCTCGCCCGTCACGTCGAGGGCGCCTCGCACATGGCCGAGGGCTACACCCGTACCCGTCCGGGGAACATCGGTGTCTGCGTCGGCACCTCCGGCCCGGCCGGCACCGACATGATCACCGGGCTCTACTCCGCCATCGGCGACTCCGTCCCGATCCTGTGCATCACGGGCCAGGCCCCGACCGCCGTGATCCACAAGGAGGACTTCCAGGCCGTCGACATCGCCTCCATCGCCAAGCCGGTGACCAAGATGGCGGTCACCGTCCTGGAGGCGGCCCAGGTCCCCGGCGTCTTCCAGCAGGCCTTCCATCTCATGCGCTCCGGCAGGCCGGGTCCGGTCCTGATCGACCTGCCGGTCGACGTCCAGCAGACGGAGATCGAGTTCGACGTGGACACGTACGAGCCGCTGCCCGTCTACAAGCCGGCCGCGACCCGTGTGCAGATCGCGAAGGCGCTCTCCATGCTGAACGCGTCAGAGCGGCCGCTGATCGTCGCGGGCGGCGGTGTCATCACGGCCGATGCCACGGAACTCCTGCTGGAATTCGCTGAGTTGACGGGTACTCCGGTCATCCCGACACTGATGGGCTGGGGCGCGATCCCCGACGACCACGAGCTGAACGCCGGCATGGTCGGCCTGCAGACCTCGCACCGCTATGGCAACGCGACGTTCCTGGAGTCCGACTTCGTCCTCGGTATCGGCAACCGTTGGGCCAACCGTCACACCGGCCGCGTCGACGTCTACACGGCCGGCCGCACCTTCGTCCACGTCGACGTCGAGCCCACCCAGATCGGCAGGATCTTCGCTCCGGACTACGGGATCGCCTCGGACGCGAAGGCGGCTCTGGAGCTCTTCGTCGAGGCGGCGAGGGAGTCGAGGGCGGCGGGCACGCTTCCCGACCGTTCCGCGTGGGCGGCCGCCGCGCAGGAGAAGAAGGCGACCCTCCAGCGCCGTACCCACTTCGACGACGTCCCGATCAAACCGCAGCGCGTCTACGAGGAGATGAACAAGGCCTTCGGCCCGGAGACCCGGTACGTCACCACCATCGGCCTCTCGCAGATCGCCGGCGCCCAGATGCTGCACGTCTACCGGCCACGCCACTGGATCAACTGCGGCCAGGCGGGGCCCCTGGGCTGGACGATCCCGGCGGCGCTGGGCGTGGCGAAGGCCGACCCGGAGGCGCAGGTCGTCGCCCTCTCCGGGGACTACGATTTCCAGTTCATGATCGAGGAGTTGGCGGTCGGGGCGCAGCACAAGATCCCGTACGTCCACGTCCTCGTCAACAACTCCTATCTGGGGCTGATCCGGCAGGCGCAGCGGGCGTTCGACATCGACTTCCAGGTCAATCTGGAGTTCGAGAACATCAACTCGCCCGAGCTGGGCGTGTACGGCGTCGATCACGTCAAGGTGGCCGAGGGCCTCGGCTGCAAGGCGATCCGGGTGACGGACCCCGCGGAGTTGGCGGCCGCCTTCGAGCAGGCCAAGAAGCTGGCCGCCGAGTTCCAGGTGCCGGTCGTCGTGGAGGCGATCCTGGAGCGCGTCACCAACATCTCGATGAGCGGCACCAACGACATCGGCAACGTGGTGGAGTTCGAGGAACTCGCCACCGAGCCGGGGCACGCGCCGACATCGATCAGGACGCTGAAGGTCTGAGGCTGAACGGCTGACGCCGAAGGTCTGACGCCGAAGGGCTGGTGGCGAAGGTCTGACGCCGAAAGGCTGACGCTGGGGGTCCGGCGAGGCTCGCCGTCGCGAAGGGCGGCCCATCCGGGGGATGGGCCGCCCTTTTCCGAATGCGCTTTCCGAAAGTTGCCGTGCGTAGTACGTCCCGTAGGCGTTTTCTGAGCCCGTTTCTGGAGGGCGAGGAGGCTCAGTCCGAGCCGCCGCCCCCGCCTCCGCCCCCGCAGGAGTACATCCCGCCGCCTGTGCCGCCGCCCCGCGGCGAGCGCCGGTGGAACCCCTTGTCCGCCACCTCGGCCCGGGCGATCAGACCTGCCCGGAGGGCGAAGCGCGCCGCCAACACACTCAGGGCGGACTCGCCGTACAGGGCCACCGCCATCAGGATGTCGTCCGTCGCCAGCCCCTTCCTGCCGGCCGGCAGGGGATGCCCCTCCCGCAGGGCGCGCAGCGCGCGTCGAGCCGTGCGGGTCCGGCGCGGCGGAAGGGAGCGCAGCATCCCGGCCGCCACCAGCTGGACCCGCAGCCCGGACAGCGCCCCCCGCACATCCGGCCGGGCCTGCAACTCCGCGATGCTCGCGGGCCGTTGCAGCGCCGCGTACACCACCTCGGGCAAGGCGGCCAGGGCAGGCAGGGCGGCCAGGGCATCCAGGGTGGGCCGACCGTCTCCCGGCTCCTCGGCCGGCGTCGCCCCCGCTGCCCCCGCTACCCGCGCCGTTCCCGTCGCCCCCGCCGTTCCCGTCGCGCGGATCCTCCCCTGTCGGCCCGCGTCGACCAGGCCCCTCAGTTGAAGGGCGAGCGCGGCCACCGTGACCGCCGCCCGCCGCCCGCGGACCGCCCCGCAGCAGTGCGACCTCGTACGGCTTCAGTCGGACCGATCCAGCGCCGTTCATGTCCCCACCCCCGGAACGAGGCCCGCCGCCCCCGTGTCGGCGGGCCCCGCGTGACCACAATGTGCCCTTCCCCGGGGGTGGTTGAAGCCTGTTGAACAGAGTTCAGAGGTTGATTTGAGGTTGGCGCGCCCGGTCTACTCCCCGTGCTCCTCCGACAGTCCCGGCCAGTCGTCGGGCCCGCCGCCCTGCCACTCGATGAGGTCGCTCTCCTCCACCTCGATCCGGTCCAGGTCGGCCAGGCGCAGGATCTCGACGACGTCGTCGAGATGGGAGGCGACCCCGAGCACGGCATCACCCGAGGTGACCCGCCGGGAACCGTCCAGCGCCGGAGGGTGGACCACGATGTGCGGATATTGCGGTGAATCATTCATATTCGTATTCATATCCAGACCGCCGCGCTATCCGTAGGGCAACGCGCAGCGCTCCCTCGTCGGTCCTGCTGACGGGGGAGCGCTGTGGCAGGGGTGGCCGTCCGACGGCGCGAGGCTGGGCGCGACAGGACGTTCGCGCCGCCGGACGGAGCTCTCGGGAGGGGGCGGGGTGAGGCGGGTGAGGCGGGGTGGCGAGGTGCGGGGTGGGGTCGAGGTGGGGGCAGGGACCGCGGCGGGTTGCGACGGAGCCGGGAGCGGGCTTCCCTCAGGTCGAGAAGCGGGCCCCGTTCCTTCACCACCGCACTGGCTCGCACGCCGCCGCGGTCCTCGCCCTGCCCGCGCCCGTACCCGGCGACCACCCCTCATCCGGGTCGCACGGTACGTCCGCGGGCCGCGCGCACGGCATCATGACCTACCGTCAGATCCCGTACGCGAGCCTGGTGTTCGGTTGTCGCCGGGGTGGTGCGCACCGACGACAACCGGTTGCTGAAAGCGGTTCAGCGGTTTCCGGACGGCGTCGCCGCCTGGGCGCGACAGGACAGATGTCAGCGACGGCGCCGCCCGGAAGTCTCAGAGTCGCGCGCCCGACAGGCGCTCCACGGCCCGCAGCAGGGCCGAGTGGTCCAGCCCGCCGTCGCCCTGCGCGCGCAGGCTCGCGACCAGCTGGGCGACCACCGCGCCGACGGGCAGGGCCGCGCCGACGTTGCGGGCGGCGTCCGTGACGATGCCCATGTCCTTGTGGTGCAGGTCGATGCGGAAGCCCGGCTTGAAGTCGCGGGTGAGGAAGTTGTCCTTCTTGCGGGCCAGCACGGTGGAGCCGGCGAGGCCGCCGCCCAGGACGTCCAGCGCCGCCTTCAGGTCCACGCCCGACTTCTCCAGGAAGACCACGGCCTCGGCGCACGCCTGGATGTTCACGGCGACGATCAGCTGGTTGGCGGCCTTCACGGTCTGGCCCGAGCCGTGCGGACCGCACAGCACGATGGTCCTGCCGAGCGCCTCGAAAAGGGGTTCCGCCTCGTCGAAGTCGGCCTGCTCGCCGCCCACCATGATGGACAGCACGGCCTCGACGGCGCCGGCCTCACCGCCGGACACCGGGGCGTCGAGCACCCGGATGCCCCGGTCCTTCGCCGCCCGTGCCAGGTCGATCGAGGTCTGCGGGGTGATCGAGGACATGTCGATCAGGAGCGCCCCGGACCGCGCGTTCTCCAGGATGCCCTCGGGGCCGTAGGCGATGGCCTCGACCTGCGGGGAGGCGGGCACCATCGTGATCACGACGTCGGCGTCACGGACGGCCTCGGCGATGGACCCCGCGGCGCTGCCGCCGGCGGCGGTCAGCCGGTCCAGCTTGTCCTGCTCCAGGGTGAAGCCGGTGACGTCGTAGCCCGCCTTGACGAGGTTCTCGGACATGGGCGAGCCCATGATGCCGAGGCCGATCCAGGCGATCTTGGGAAGTGCGGGAACCGCGGGAAGTGCGTTGCTCATCGGGGGTGCCTCTCGGTACGGGGGATCAGCGGGGCAGCCAGTCGAAGGCCTCGGCGCTCGGACGGTCGCCCGGCTTGTACTCGAGGCCGACCCAGCCGTCGTATCCGGCCTTCCGCAGCCGGTCGAGGAGGTCCTCGAGGGGCAGCGAACCGGTGCCCGGCGCGCCTCGGCCCGGGTTGTCGGCGATCTGCACATGGCCGGTCCTCGACGCGTACCGCTCGATCACCGACGGCAGGTCCTCGCCGTTCATGGACAGGTGGTACAGGTCCATCAGGAACTTCGCGTTGCCGAGCCCCGTCGCCTCGTTGACCTTGTCGACGATGCCGATCGCGGCCGGTGCGCTGACCAGCGGGTAGCGGGGCGACTCGGGCCGGTTCAGCGCCTCGACCAGCAGGATCGCGCCGATCCGGTGTGCGGCCCGGGCCGCGAGGGCCAGGTTCTCCAGCGCGAGCGCGTCCTGCTCGGCCGGGTCCACGCCGTCGAGGCGGTTGCCGTACAGCGCGTTGAGCGCGCCGCAGCCCAGCGACTGCGCGAAGCCGGCGGCCACGTCGATGTTGGCGCGGAACCGCTCCGACTCCTCGCCGGGCAGCGACAGGGCGCCACGGTCGGGGCCCGGGAGCCGGCCGGCGTAGAAGTTGAGGCCCGTGAGCCGCACGCCCGCGTCCTCGATCGCCTTCCTCAGGGCGTCCAGCTCGGACGGCTCGGGGGTGGGGGAGTCGATCCAGGGCCACCACAGCTCGACCGCGGTGAAGCCGGCCGCGGCGGCGGCCGCGGGGCGCTCCAGGAGCGGGAGTTCCGTGAAGAGGATCGACAGGTTGACGTTGAAGCGCCGGTCTTCGAATCCCATAGGGGTTCCGCGCTCCCTTCCGTGTCGAGTGTTTCCGTATTGCGGAAGTTATTTTCTGCTTGTTGGAAGATTGCCGTTCGGTCGGGCGGCTTGTCAAGGGGATGGGGGAGCGTCGGAGCCCGGCCGAGGTGGAATCCCGACTCCCGCGTGATCGTCCGTCCGGTCCGTTAGGGTCGGGGTCCGGGCGCCGACGGTCCGGTCCCGTTGAGAGAGGTGTGGGGCGCGATGCGACTGAAAGTGGAGTTCACCACCGAGCCCTTCGACCTCGACGAGGCGCCCGCGCACGCGCTGGTCGCCCGTGAGGTGATCGAGGCGGCCGACCTGGACACGGTGGACGTCGGGCCGTTCGGCAACACCGCGGAGGGTGCCGCCGACGCCGTGCTCGCCGCCGTGGACACCCTGCTGCGCAAGTCCCTCGGCGCGGGCGCCACCCGCATCTCGCTCCAGGTCAACGTCATCGGGGACGCGGACCGGGCCGCGGAGGGCGACGTCGTCGGGGAGGGCGTGTGAGCGCCGCCGGCGACGAGGCCTTCATCGCGGCCGTGAAGCCGCTGGTCGACGCGATGGGCGGGGAGATGCTCCCGCCGGACGAGGCCGGTGTCGACGACGTCGTCCTGGCCTGGGAGGGAGTCGACGCCGTCGCGGTACGCCTGCCCCAGCTCGCCGACTCCCTCGATCACATCCTGGCCGCCATGGAGCGCAGGAAGGGCAGACCGCTCGCCGACCTGGACCGCAAGGCCAAACAGGAGGTCGTACGGATACTCGAGGCGCGCGGCGCCTTCTCCGTACGGCACGGCGTGGAGACCGTGGCGAGCGCGCTCGGGGTGAGCCGCTTCACGGTCTACAACTATCTCAACCGGGAGAAAGAGGCCTGAGTGCCGTCCCCGGGGGAGGCTCCGGGGCGGTGGAGGGGCCGGCGGGTTTCGTTACCCGGAATTTTCAACAAAGTGTTGACGTGGTGTCGCGGACAGGCGTTAGCTGGCCGCAGCCCGCTCAAGCACGAAGGCCGTCTCGCGGCCACGGAGGCTCCCGTGACTTCGACTTCCCCACCCCCGGGCCCGGCCCGGTTCAACGACCTCGAGGAGTCCGCGGCCCGCGCCGCGCTCCACGAGGCGTGCGCCTCCACGGCGTGGGCCACCCGACTGCTCGCGGCCCGCCCCTACGCCACCGTCGCCGACCTGTACGCCGCCTCCGACGCCGCCATGGCCGACCTGACCGCCACGGACCTGGCGGAGGCGATGGCCGGGCATCCGCCGATCGGCCGCCCGAAGCCCGGCGACCCGACCTCGGCCCGCGAACAGCGCGGTATGGCCGGGGCCTCCGAGGACCTCAAGGCCGAGATGCTCGAACTGAACCTGGCCTACCAGGAGAAGTTCGGCCATGTCTTCCTGATCTGCGCCACCGGCCGTACCGGCGAGCAGATGCGCGACGCGCTCAAGGAGCGGATCGGCAACGCGCCGGAGCAGGAACGGGAGATCGTCCGCGTCGAACTGGGGAAGATCAACCGTATCCGCCTCGCCCGACTCGTCGAAGAGGACTGACACACCCCATGAGCACCAGCGGCACCGCATCGGTGTCCACCCACATCCTGGACACCTCCGTCGGCCGACCCGCCGCGGGAGTCGGCGTCCACCTCTCCGCCCGTTCGGGCCTGGACGCCCAGCACGGGCAGGGGGCGGACTGGCGGGCGCTCGGGGGTTCCGCGACCGACGCGGACGGCCGCTGCAAGGACCTGCCGGCGCTGCCGGAGGGGACCACCCATGTACGGCTCGACTTCGCCGTGGAGGCGTATTTCGAGCGATCCGAGAAGAAGCGATCCGAGAACAAGCAAGCCGATGCGCAGCAGGACGCCCCCGCGAATCGGGACAGCGGTGCCACCCGGGTGTTCTTCCCGGAGGTGGCGATCACGTTCGCCGTCGAGCCGGGCGAGCACTACCACGTACCGCTGCTGCTCAACCCGTTCGGCTACTCCGTTTACCGAGGGAGCTAGCTAGATGACTGACCATTCCCACCCGGCCCGCCCTGTGTTCCTGGGACAGAACCAGTACGGCAAGGCCGAGAACCGAGTCGTGAAGATCACGCGGGACGGCGCCACGCACCACATCAAGGACCTCAACGTGTCCGTGTCGCTGAGCGGCGACATGGACGAGGTCCACTACTCCGGCTCGAACGCCAACGTCCTGCCGACGGACACCACCAAGAACACGGTGTACGCGTTCGCCAAGGAGCACGGCATCGAGTCCGCCGAGCAGTTCGGCATCCACCTCGCCCGCCACTTCGTGACCTCGCAGGAACCGATCAGGACCGCGCAAATCCGGATCGAGGAGTACGCCTGGGAGCGGATCGAGACGCCCGGCGAGGACGAACACTCCTTCGTCCGCCAGGGCCAGGAGACCCGCCTCGCCCAGATCACCTACGACGGCTCCTCCTGGGAGGTCGTCTCCGGGCTCAAGGACCTGACCGTCATGAACTCGACGAACTCCGAGTTCTGGGGCTACGTCAAGGACCAGTACACGACCCTGCCCGAGGCGCACGACCGCGTCCTGGCGACCGAGGTGTCCAGCCGCTGGCGCTTCAACTGGTCCGACGACGCCCAGCAGGCGCCGGACTGGGAGGAGTCGTACGCCCAGGTCAAGAAGCACCTGCTGCTGGCCTTCGCGCAGACGTACTCCCTCTCCCTGCAGCAGACCCTGTACGCCATGGGCGCGCGGATCATCGACCACCGCGACGAGATCGACGAGGTCCGCTTCTCGCTCCCCAACAAGCACCACTTCCTGGTGGACCTGAAGCCGTTCGGACTGAAGAACGACACCGCCGACGGAGCCGTCTACTTCGCCGCCGACCGTCCCTACGGCCTGATCGAGGCGACCGTTCTGCGGGACGGCTGCGAGGCGAAGATCCCGGTGGACCTCACCAACCTCTGAACCGCCCCCTTTCGAACCGCCCCCTTTTCGGCACCCGTGGCCGGCGAGCCCGCGCCTCACCGGCCACGGCACTCAAACTCCCAGGGTCCTGCCGTGCCCTCTCCACCAGAGTCCACTGAGTGAAAAGGACGAAACCATGGCAGCAGACCGGCGCACCGTCATCGAGAACTGTTCGATCGCGACCGTCGACGCCCAGGACACCGAGTACGCGAACGGTCACGTCGTCCTCGTCGGCAACCGGATCGAGTCGCTCGGCGCGGGCAGGGCCCCGGACGGCCTGGAGAACGTCGAGCGCCGCATCGACGCCACCGGGCACCTGGTCACCCCGGGCCTGGTCAACACCCACCACCACTTCTACCAGTGGATCACCCGGGGCCTGGCGACCGACCACAACCTCTTCGACTGGCTCGTCGCCCTCTACCCCACCTGGGCGCGCATCGACGAGCCGATGGTCCGCGCGGCCGCCCAGGGCTCCCTCGCGATGATGGCCCGCGGCGGCGTCACCACCGCCATGGACCACCACTACGTCTTCCCCAAGGGCTCCGGCGACCTGTCCGGCGCGATCATCGGCGCCGCCCGTGACATGGGCGTCCGCTTCACGCTCGCCCGCGGCTCCATGGACCGCAGCGAGAAGGACGGCGGCCTGCCGCCGGACTTCGCCGTCGAGACCCTGGAGGGCGCCCTCGCCGCCACCGAGGAGACCGTCCGGCAGCACCATGACGCCTCCTTCGACGCGATGACCCAGGTCGCCGTCGCTCCCTGTTCGCCCTTCTCCGTCTCCACCGAACTGATGCGCCAGGGAGCCGAGTCGGCCCGCCGGCTCGGTGTGCGCCTGCACACCCACGGCTCGGAGACGGTCGAGGAGGAGAAGTTCTGCCACGAGCTGTTCGGCATGGGCCCGACCGACTACTTCGAGTCCACCGGCTGGCTCGGCGAGGACGTGTGGATGGCGCACTGCGTCCACATGAACGACTCCGACATCGACGCCTTCGCCCGGACCGGGACGGGCGTCGCCCACTGCCCGTCGTCCAACGCCCGGCTGGCGGCGGGCATCGCCCGGGTCCCCGACATGCTGAAGGCCGGCGTCCCGGTCGGCCTCGGCGTCGACGGCACGGCCTCCAACGAGTCAGGCGAGCTCCACACCGAGCTGCGCAACGCCCTGCTCATCAACCGCCTCGGCGCCCATCGCGAGGCCGCCCTGAACGCCCGTCAGGCGCTGCGTCTCGGCACGTACGGCGGCGCCCAGGTCCTGGGCCGCGCCACGCAGATCGGCTCCCTGGAGCCCGGCAAGCTGGCCGACCTGGTGCTGTGGAAGCTGGACACCCTCGCCCACGCCTCCATCGCCGACCCGGTGACCGCGCTGGTCCTCGGCGCGGCCGCCCCCGTCACCGCCTCCTTCGTGAACGGCCGTCAGATCGTGGAACACGGACGCCTGTTGCACGCCGACGAGGACGCGATCGCCCGCTCGACGCGGGAGGAAGCGCAGCGGCTGGCGCGTATCGCCGCCCAGGGCTGAACACCCCCGCCCCGTGAGGGACCCGGTCCCCGCGGGCACTGAACTCCGGTCGAGGGGGACGGCCCTCGACCGGTAGCCGTGGCCGGGGCGCGCGCGTCCGCGCGTGCCCCGGGAAACGGTTCCCCCGCCGTTCCCGTCTCCGGGTACCCCGGTTGCAGGTACCCCCGCTTCCAGACACCCCCGCTTCCAGAAACCCCCCGCTTCCAGGTGCCTCCGGCTTCAGGTACCTCCAGCACCGCCGCACCACCTCCCTGACACCCGCGTCAGAGCCGACGCGTACCCGACCGGAGGAGAGCCGCCGTGTCCCCGCATGCAGTCGACCACCCCGTCGACGAGAAACTCCCCGCCCTGAGAATGGCGACGAGCGGCCTCCAGCACGTGGCCGCCATGTACGCGGGAGTCGTCGCCCCGCCCCTGATCGTCGGTGCGGCCGTAGGCCTCACCGGCACCGAACTCACCTTCCTCACCGGCGCCTGTCTGTTCACGGCAGGCCTCGCCACCTTCCTCCAGACGCTGGGCGTCTGGAAGATCGGCGCCCGCCTTCCCTTCGTCAACGGCGTCACCTTCGCCGGGGTCGCCCCGATGACGGCGATCGTGGCCTCCACCGACGACAAGCGGGACGCCCTGCCCGTCATCTTCGGCGCGGTGATCGTCGCCGGCCTGCTGGGCTTCCTGGCCGCGCCCGCCTTCTGCAAGGCGGTCCGCTTCTTCCCACCGGTCGTCACGGGGACGGTCATCACCCTGATCGGCGTCTCCCTCCTCCCCGTCGCCTTCGGCTGGGCGCAGGGACCCGACCCCGCGGCGCACGACTACGGTTCGACGACGAACCTGGGCCTTGCCGCGGCGACGCTCCTGATCGTGCTGCTCCTGCGCCGCTTCACACGCGGCTTCGTCAAGCAGATCGCCGTGCTGCTGGGGCTGCTCGCCGGCACGCTCGTCGCGATCCCCTTCGGCGTCACGGACTTCGGCCCGGTGGCCGAGGCGGACGTCATCGGCTTCCCCACCCCGTTCCACTTCGGCGCCCCGCAGTTCCAGCTCGCGGCGATCCTGTCGATGTGCGTGGTGATGGTCGTCTCGATGACCGAATCCACCGCGGACATGCTGGCGTTGGGGGAGATCGTCGAACGTCCGGCGGACGAGCGGACTATCGCGGCAGGTCTGCGCGCCGACACCCTGGGCTCGGCGCTCAGCCCCGTCTTCAACGGCTTCATGTGCAGCGCCTTCGCCCAGAACATCGGTCTGGTCGCGATGACGAGGATCCGCAGCCGCTATGTCGTCGCCACCGGCGGCGGTTTCCTCGTCCTGATGGGCCTGTGCCCGGTGGCCGCCTCGCTCATCGCCGTCGTACCCCGCCCGGTGCTCGGCGGAGCCGGCGTCGTCCTGTTCGGGTCGGTCGCCGCCAGCGGCATCCAGACCCTGGTCCGGGCCGGCCTGGAGAAGGACAACAACGTCCTGATCGTCGCCGTCTCGCTCGCCGTCGGCATCATCCCGATCACCGCGCCGGAGTTCTACCACGCCTTCCCGGAGACGGCGAAGATCGTCCTGGACTCGGGCATCTCCACGGGCTGCCTGACCGCCGTCCTGCTCAACCTGGTGTTCAACCACATCGGCCAGGGGCGGAACGCGGCCGACGTGACCCACCCGATGGAGGCGGGGGAGGAACTCACCGGGACGAACCGGGCCCCGGCCACGCCATGAGGTTCGCGAGCAACTCGGCCTGTTCGACGGCGTCGTCCAGCGCATGGTGCGTGTGAGGGCGCCTGGACAGCAGGTGCGCCGGCATCGTCCGCTTCGCCACCGCCCGCAGCGGCAGCCCGGCCTTGGTGGCGTACAGCGTCTTCATGTCGAGGCAACCGGAGTGCCCGAAGGGACTCTCCCCGGTGAAGCGGATCAGGTACCAGTACAGGAACGTCCAGTCGTACGACGCCGGGTAGCCGCACATCACCGGCTGGGCGTCGGCGCTCACCTCGCGCACCCACCCGGTGAACTGGGCCAGCGCCAGGGCGGGTTCGAGCCCCTCCTTGGCCAGGCGCTTCCGATCGAGTCCGCTCACGGCCAGCGCCTCGGGGACGAACTCGTCGCTGATCGGCCGTAGTTCACGGTAGAAGGTGTGCCGGGTGGGGTCGGTCGCGGTGAACCCGTCGGCGTCCTGCCGTCCCGCGACCGCCGCACCCAGGCTCAGCAACGAGTACGGTCCCGGGATCGGGCCGTCCGCCTCGACGTCGACGGAAATGTAGAGGCTGGGTTTCACGCGTCGTACGGACATGGGACCGGAGCATCGCAGGCCCGCGCGGCTCTCCGCATCCGAATTCACCGCTGCCGGAGCGCCTGGCAGGGGGTGGCCCGGGGCAGCCGCACGGTGAAGAACGCCCGTGGCGGGACACCCATCAGGGTGCGGAAGTCGGCCGTCATGTGCGACTGGTCGTAGTAGCCGGTGGCGGCGGCGAGCTCGGCCCAGGGGGCGGATGCCGCGTGCGTGAGGAGGTGGCGCAGCCGGTCGATACGGGCGTAGTGCTTGGGGGAGACGCCCACGCCGTCGGCGAACAGGTTGCGCAACTGGCGTTCGCTGACGGCGAGTTCGCGGGCCACTTCGCGTACGGGGGCGGGGGTCCGGTACGGGCGGGTCGACAGGGCGTCGACGGCGGCCCGCAGCAGCCGCTCGCGCGGGCCGTCCCCGGCGGGCGGGAGCAGGTCCGCCAGACGTGCCGTGATCCCGTCCCGCTCGACCCCGGTCAGCTCGCGGGCGAGCCGCCGAGCCGTCCCGGCCGGCAGGTCGCCCAGCGGGACCGCCCGGCCGACGAGGTCCACCGCCGCCACACCGAACAGCGGCCCCACCGCCCCTGGTTCCAGGCGCAGTTGGACACAGGACACCGACCGCTTGTGCAGGTCCGTGTGGTACGAGGCACGGGTGCGCGGGCCCACCAGCAGGGTGTCGCGCCGCCCGTTCCTCTCCTCCCGGACGACCACCTTCGTGTCCGTGTCCGGTACTTGCGCGAAGGCGTCGTCTAAGGGGCCGTCGACCGTGACCGCCCCGATGCCGGTGAACCAGGGGCGCAGCGCGGAGGGGACGGGCACGGCCCGCTCGGGCGGGGGCGGGGACGGGGGAGGCGATGGGGACGGGGACGGGTACGGCGGATCTGCCGGATCCGCGTTGGTGTTCGTCACGCCTCCACGGTAGGCGCGTCCCGGGGCCCCCGGGCGGCCGAAGCGTGCCGGAATTTCCTAGAGACGCGGCGAGGGCGGACGGCAGCGTGGTCCACATGATTCTCGTGACCGGTGCCACGGGCACCATCGGCAGCGAACTCGTACGACACCTGGCCGCGCGCGGAGAGAAGGTGCGTGCGCTGACCCGCGACCCGGCGAGGTCGAGGGTGCCTTCGGGGGTCGAGGTGGCACGTGGGGACTACCTCGACCGGTCCTCCCTGGAGGCGGCGATGTCCGGAGTGACGGCGGCCTTCCTGGTGGGTCTGCCCGGGCCGTCCGTGCAGCACGACGGCGCGCTGGTGGCGGCGGCGCGGGCCACGGGCGTGGGACGGCTGGTCAAGCTGTCCGCGATCGGCACCGGGGATCCCGCGGTGGGCCCGGGAGGGGAGTGGCATGTCGCCGGTGAGCGGGCCGTCCGGGAGAGCGGGGCGCAGTGGGTGGTGCTTCGGCCCTCCTCCTTCGCCTCGAACACGCTCGCCTGGGCGCAGCCGATCGGCGCCGACGAGCCGGTGCCGAACCTGAGCGGCGACGGGCTCCAGGGCGTCGTCGACCCGCGGGACGTGTCCGAGGCGGCGGCCGCGGTGCTCCTCGACGAGCGGTGGGCGGGGCGGACGTACACGCTGACCGGACCCGAGGCGATCAGCGTGCCCGGCCAGGCCGCCGTCCTCGCCGATGTCCTCGGCCGGCCGGTGACGACACACGACCTCGCCCCGGACGAGGTGCGCGAGCACCTCCTCGGCCAGGGGCAGGACGAGGCCGTCGCGGACGGGGTCGCGAGGGGTTCCGCGTACGTCCGCCGAGGCGGGAACGCCGTCGTCACCGAGGACGTGCGGGAACTGCTGGGGCGTCCCGCGCGAACGTACCGCGCATGGGCGCGGGACCACCGGGAGGCCTTCGGGGCGGCATGAGGAAGCGGGGGCGGCCGCCGGCCTCCACGCCCGCAGCCCGCCCCCGCCGTCCTCGCCGCCCGGCTCCGCGGGGCCTTGGCCGGCCTTGCCGCGTACCGGGGTCCGCCTTCGCGCCGCTGGATCTCGACCGGCGTGGCCTTCGCCTCGCCAGGCCTTCGTCCTCTCAGTCTCCGCCGCTCTCAGCCCCGGCCCCTCTCAGTTCTCGTTCCTCTCGTCCGGGTGCCGTGTGCGGAGGGTCAGTGCTGCAAGTGCCAGGGCTGTCACCGCGGTCGCCGAAGCGACCCGGAACGCCAGTTGGTAGCCGTCCGCCGTGGCCTGCGACAGCTGGGCGCCCCCGTCCAGCAGGTCGTCCGTGTGGCTCGCGGCCAGGGTGGACAGGATCGCGAGGCCGAGCGAACCGCCCACCACCTGCGTGGTGTTGAAGAGGCCGGACGCCAGGCCGCCGTCCTCCTCCCGGGCCCCCGACATGGCCAGTCCGGTCAGCGCGGGCATCGCGGCGGCGAACCCGGCGGACATCAGCATCATGGGCGGAAGGAAGTCGGCGGCGTAGGAGCCGTCGGCCGGTGCGCGGCTCAGCAGGGCCATGCCGGCGGTGATCAGCAGCAGACCGGCCAGCAGGACCCGGTACGGGCCGAAACGGCCGATGGTCCGCGCGGACAGGACCAGCATCAGCAGGCCGATCGCGATCGGCGCGGGCAGGAACGCCGTGCCGGTCGCCAACTCGCCGTATCCGAGGACACGTTGAAGGTACAGCGCGCCGATGAACTGGAAGCCGAACATCGTCGCGATCATCAGTACCTGGACGGCGTTCGCCCCGCTGAGCAGCCGGGAGCGGAACAGCCGCAGCCGCAGCAGCGGGCGCGCGGCCCGGGCCTGGCGCAGGACGAACGCCGTGAACAGGACCGTGGCGAGCAGGGCCAGGAGCGCGGTGGCGGCGCCGTCGCGGTCGCCGGCGCCGACGATGACGTACACGGTCAGCATGAGCGCGCTCGTGACCAGGGCCGCGCCCGGGTAGTCGGCGCCCTTGCCGAGCCCGGCGCCCTTCTCCGGCGCGAGGACACGGACGGCCGCGAGCCAGGCCACGATGCCGATCGGCAGGTTGATGAGGAAGATCCAGTGCCAGTTGACGAGTTGGGTGAGCGCCCCGCCCAGGAACGTGCCCAGCGCGCCGCCCCCCGCGCCGACCGCGCTGAACACCGCGATGGCGCGGGCCTGTTCGCGCGGCTCGGGGAAGAGCGTCACGAGCATGCCCAGGACCACCGCCGAGGTCATCGCCCCGCCGACACCCTGGAGGGCACGCGCCGCGATGAGGGCACCCTGGCTGCCGGCGACCCCGCACAGCACGGACGCCGCGGTGAACACGGCGAGGCCCGCCGTGAACATCCGCTTGCGTCCCACCAGGTCGCCGAGCCGGCCGACCAGCAGGAGCAGACCGCCGAAGGGGATGAGGTAGGCGTTGACGACCCAGGCCAGACCCGGGCCGCTGAACCCGAGGTCGCTCTGGATGGCGGGCATCGCCACGGTGACGATGTTGCCGTCCAGGATCGTCATCAGGGTCCCCGCGCACAGGACGACGAGGGACGCCCAGCGGGAGTAGGTTCGTTCCGACGCCGACGGGTGTGTCGGTGTCGGTGTCGACGCCGGTGTCGGGGACTCGGTTGTGACCGTCATGGCGGCGTGGCCTCCACATTCTCCAGGGGAACCCTTGGTGCACGACTTGTAACGGGGACCATCGTGGGTAACCATGGAGATCGGCATAAGGAGGCACTTCGATGTCCCAGGGGAACACCGGTGTTACCTCGCAGGTCGTGAACGCGCACGCCTGCCCGGTGCGAGAGGTTCTTGACAGGGTCTCGGGGAAGTGGAGCGTGCAGATCCTCGTCGCGGCGACGCACGGCCCCATCCGCTTCACGGAGCTGGAGCGCAGCATCGAGGGCATCAGCCGCCGCATGCTGACGCTCACGCTGCGCAACCTGGAGCGCGACGGGCTCGTCACCCGCACGGTGCATCCGACGGTTCCGCCGAAGGTCGAGTACGCCCTGACCCCGGTGGCGCAGGAGTTGCACGAGACCCTGCAGCGTCTGACGAACTGGGCCGAGCGCAACAGGGTCTATATCGCCGAGGCCCGGGCGGCCTACGACACCGAGCGGGAGACGGAGTCGGCGTGACGGCGGAGTCGGCGTGAAGACGGGACCGGCGTGAAGACGGGACCGGTGTGAAGGTGCGACCGATGTGAGCTACAGGCCGAACAGGCCCGGATCCGTGGCCAGTTCCTTGAAGTGGACCGTCGGGTCGGCGACCATCCGGCGTTCCGTGAGGTCCAGCAGCCCGCCGATCGAGGTGAGTTCGGCGGACACCGTGCCGTCCGCCTTGCTGATGGTCTGTCGGATCCGGAACGTCTTGCCGCCGCTCCACTCGAACACGCAGGTCACGTCGACCTCGTCACCCGCGAGGAGTTCGCGCCGGTAGCGGATGGTCGTCTCCAGGGCGACCGGACCCACCCCCTTGGCGCGCAGACCGGCCTGGGTGATGCCCGCGGCCTGGAGCAGTGACCAGCGGGCGTGTTCCGCGTAGTTGATGTAGACGCTCTGGTTGAGGTGCCCCTGCACGTCGGTCTCGTATCCGCGCACGGTGATCCGTACGGAGAACGGCTCGCTCACGGTGTCCCCTTCTCGCTTTCTCGATGTCGGTGCCTGACCGCCGATCTTGGCATGTCCCTCACACCCGGCGCGGGGAGGCCAGCAGATAGCGCGCTCTCGTGCGGGGATCGGTGTGCTCGCCGGCCTGCCAGCCCGCCTTCTCCAGCGTCGCCGCGCAGGCCCGCAGTGTCGCGTCGTCCGGTCCGTGCACGGCGACCGCCTCCGGCTGCGGGGTCGCCCGTACCCGGTAGCCGTCGGCGCCCCGCGGCCCGGCGGGACGGTGGCCGGCGGCCTCCAGGGCCAGCGCGGCGGCCCGCACGAGGTGGGTGCGCTCCCAGCCGCACGGTCGGTCCGTGCCCCCGTCCGGGTTGGTCATCCGACGCAGTTCGAGCAGGCCCTGCCAGGCGCTGTGCACCTCGCGGGCCCGGGAAGGAGCGACCTGCCCGGTGTCCTCCTCGCCGCCGACGCGGGCGGCGAAGACCCCGGTGTCCGCCGGCGGCCGCTCGGGAGCGACCCGCGACGCGTCGTGTGAAGCGGCTTCGGACGCGGCCGCGGGCGCCGCCGGGACCTCGTCCCGTGTCCGATGCCCCGCCGGGGTCAGGAAGTGATCGTGCGGCGGGCGCGGGTGCCGGAAGGCGAGTCCGTGCCGCACCAGCGCCGCCAGCTGGGTCGCCGTGCCCCGCAGCCGCCCGGTGACCGGTTCGGCGGCGTCGATCACACGCCGCTGGGCGGCGGTCGGCGGTCGTGTCACGGCGTGCTCCCCTCGCGTGTCGCCCCCGGACGGGGGCCTCATCGAAGGCTACGACCCGGGTCTGACATTCCAGGCGGCGATCACCGGCCGCCCGTGCTCGGTGCCCAGTCGGCACAGCGTCCCCGTCGCCAGCTGGAACAGCGCTCCGGCCGACGCCGGCAGTCCGAGCCGGCGGGCGGTCAGCACCCGCAGGAAGTGCCCGTGCGCCACCAGCACCACGTCTGCCTCGGCGGCGGCCTGCGCCGCGTCGACCTGGGCCAGCACCCGGTCGGCCCGCTCGCCGACCTGCTCGGGCGTCTCCCCGGGATGGTCGGCGGGGCCGGGTGCGACCCCGTCCGTGAACAGGAACCAGCCCGGTCGCGTCCGCTGGATCTCGGGCGTCGTGACGCCCTCGTAGCCGCCGTAGTCCCACTCCCGCAGACCGGCGTCGACCTGGACGTCGTGCAGTCCGATCAGCTCCGCCGTCTCCCGCGCGCGCTGCGCCGGGCTGACGAACGCGGCCCCGATCCGGTGTGAACGGATCAGCGGCTCCAGCCGTCGTGCCTCGTCCCGGCCGTGCTCGGTGAGCGGGACGTCCGTCGATCCGGTGTGCCGGCCCGAGCGTGACCATTCGGTCTCCCCGTGCCGCACGAGAAACAGGTCGCCCACGCGCGCGCTCCTTCTTTCTGCCGTGCTTCCCAGCACCGTGCCACAGGGGCTCGGGGCACGCGGTCCGGGCTGGGCCGATCGGCCGCTTCCAGGCCGACGGCCTCCCTCGGGGGTTGGCGGGATCAGCTGGACTCCCTCAGGCTTGCCGGGCGGGAGGAACCGATGGCCGAATCCGGGTACGCCGTCAAGGCCCCCCGGACGGCTACGCGGCCCCCTTCTCGGCTGACGCACGTATGGCTGACGCCCCGCGTGCTGCGGGGCGTCGATTCGTCGTATGTCAGTGATCGGCGGCGTACGAGACGAAGGCGGCCCACTCGGTCGCACCGAAGGCGAGTTGGGGGCCTTGCTCGATCTTCGAGTCCCGTATGTGGATGGCCCCTGGGGCTGAAGCGACCTCGACGCAGGCGGGCCCGTCGTCGGTGCTGTAGCTGCTCTTGAACCACTTCAGCTCGGAGCCGTGACCGGCCGAGGGCTTCACGCCACCCCTCACTTCACCATCCGTCTCTCGGCCACGCCCAGAGGCGCCCGCCTCGCCCGTCACCTGGCCGCCGAGCAACTCGACACCTGGGGCTGGCCCTACGCCACCGACGCCAACGGCACGGCCGCCCTGCTCGTGGCCGAACTCGCGGCGAACGCCGTACGGCACGGCCGGGAGCGGGGCCGCGACTTCCGGCTCCGCCTCACCCTCCACCCGGAGAACGCCACTCTCCGTATCGAGGTGACCGACGCCCGCCCCGGCCGCCGTCCGCCCACCCCCGGAACCCTCGAACCACCTGCCCCCTACGCGGAGTCGGGCCGGGGCCTCCTCCTCGTCGAGGCCCTGGCCGGTCACTGGGGAGCCACGTGGGGCGACCAGTACACCAAGACGGTGTGGTGTGAAGTCGCGCTCACCTGAGTGTCAGTGGCGTCTGCGACTCTGCCGACATGACACGGACGGTGTTCGGGGAGATCTCGTTCTTCTGGTTCTGGTGGACTCTTTACGAGGCGGTGCTGATCCTCGCGCCGTGGACGAGCCGCACTCGGGTGCTGGGTGCGCGTCTGCAGCGCGTTCCGGGAGTGATGCGCATCCGGCGTCGTGCGACGGAGAGACGAGTCGGGCAGGTTCTGGCCCACCTGGAGCGGGTGGGCGTGCCGGTGCGGGACACGCCGGACCCGGATCAACTCGTGGACCGGTGGCACCGGATGGGAGTCGGCCGCGCTGCCGGTGTCCTGCTCCAGGCGGTGCCGCTGATGGTCGTGGTCGTCTCGATGTGCCGGATGACGCCGGCCGGCGGAGCCTCGGTCGTACCTCTGTGGATGTTCGCGTCCTTCGCCGCGTTCGGCGTGCTGTCCATCGGGCTCATGGTGCTCGACGACCGAGCCGTCTCCGTGTCCGACGCGGCCGGTGGCGTGACGTCCAAGGCAGTGCTCTTCCTGGAAGCGCTGTTGGTGCGTGAGGAACGCAGGACGGAGCAGTCGGCGCTCGACACCCACGGAGGGGCGTTCGACCTGCTGTGCCGCGCCCTCCGCGCCCAGGCCCGGCACGAGACGCGCAAGATGGCCTCCGAGGTCCGCGAGCAGGCCCGCCAGGACACGGAGCGGCTGGTCGCGGCCCTCACCGAGTACCACCGTCGCGTGCTCTTCGGCGAGGGAACCGAGAAGGAGGCGGTGGTGCGTGACCTCGCGCACCTCGTCTCCAGCACGTTGCGTTACAGCTGTCGCCCCCGGGTGCGGCTCGACGGACTGGTGATCGTCGCACCGGCACTGCTCGCGGACACACCGGTTCCCGAGGCGTCGGCCACCGCGGGAGAACCGCCGCGGACGCGGATCGCCCGGGCGGCCGGACGGCTCGCCGTAGCCGCCGGCCTGCTCGCCGCGGCAGCGCTGTTCCCCGGCGCGGGGGCTGCGACGGAACTGCTCACCGCCGCCGGGCTGGTGAGCCTGGCGCTCGTCTGCCCGCCGCTGCGCGAAGCCCTGGAACGGGTCAGGGAGCTGCTGTCCCGAGAGCCCCCTGCGGATCCGGGATGCGAGCAGCCCGCTCCACCTCCCCCCTGCCCCCACTGCGCAGCCCGATCCGCCGTCACCGCGGGATCACGGCCGGTACGCTGACGGGCGACCAGGAGTGACAACATCCGTCCGGACCTGTCACGGTCCGAGCTTCTCGACGGCCTTTCCTGACGCTTGCGGCGCTTCCGTCTTCCCCTGGGCTCCGGCATGCTCCCTTCCGCTGTTGGGGGAGCAGGGCGGTATTACCCGCTGACGCCGCCTACTGGCGGTACCCGCTGAGGAACCGCCCGATGCGGCCGATCGCCGCCTCCAGGTCGTCCGCGTGCGGCAGGGTCAGGATGCGGAAGTGGTCGGGGGTCGGCCAGTTGAAGCCGGTGCCCTGGACGACCTGGATCTTCTCCCGCAGGAGCAGGTCCAGGACGAACTTCTCGTCGTCGTGGATCTTGTGCACCTTGGGGTCCAGACGCGGGAACGCGTACAGCGAGCCCTTCGGCTTCACGCAGGACACGCCGGGGATCTCGTTGAGCTTCTCCCAGGCCACGGTGCGCTGCTCGTGCAGGCGCCCGCCCGGGGCGGTCAGCTCGTGGATGGACTGGCGGCCGCCGAGCGCGGCCTGGATGGCGTACTGCGCCGGCGCGTTGGCGCACAGCCGCATGGAGGCCAGCATGGTCAGGCCCTCCAGGTAGCTCTTCGCGTGCTGCTTCGGGCCGGTGACCACCAGCCAGCCCGAGCGGAAACCGGCCACCCGGTACGTCTTGGACAGGCCGCAGAAGGTCAGGACCACCAGATCGGGCGCGAGCGCCGCGACCGAGTGGTGGACGGCGTCGTCGTAGAGGATCTGGTCGTAGATCTCGTCGGCGAAGACCATCAGTCCGTGCCGGCGGGCCAGGTCGAGGATCCCCTCGAGGATCTCCTTCGGGTAGACGGCGCCGGTGGGGTTGTTCGGGTTGATGATCACGACGGCCTTCGTGCGGTCGGTGATCTTCGAGGCCATGTCGTCCAGGTCCGGGTACCAGTCGGCCTGTTCGTCGCAGAGGTAGTGGACCGCCTTGCCGCCCGCGAGCGTGGTGACCGCCGTCCACAGGGGGAAGTCGGGGGCCGGGATCAGGATCTCGTCGCCGTCCTCGACCAGTGCCTGTACGGCCATCGAGATCAGCTCGGAGATGCCGTTGCCGAGGAAGACGTCGTCGACGCCGACCTCCAGTCCCAGCGTCTGGTAGCGCCCGGCCACGGCCCGGCGGGCCGACAGGACGCCCCGCGAGTCCGTGTAGCCGTGTGCCTGGGGGAGCATCCTGATCATGTCCTGGAGGATCTCCTCGGGCGCCTCGAAGCCGAAGAGCGCGGGGTTGCCGGTGTTCAGGCGCAGGACGCTGTGGCCCGCCGCCTCCAGCGCGTCGGCGTGCTCGATCACCGGGCCGCGGATCTCGTAACAGACCTCGCTCAGCTTGTTCGACTGCCGGAACTCCATGCGCGCTCGCCCCTCCGGTTCGTTGTGTTGCTTGGTTTTACCAAGTTCCAGCTTGGAAAGTCCAACGACATGTCTAGACTGCGTGCCATGTCACCTCGCCGAAGCTACGACCAGTACTGTTCCGCCGCCCGTGCGCTCGACGCCGTGGGCGACCGCTGGAGCCTGCTGATCGTCCGGGAGCTGCTCGCCGGCCCGCGCCGTTACACGGACCTGCACGCCGATCTGCCGGGCGTGAGCACGGACGTGCTCGCCTCGCGGCTGAAGGACATGGAGCGGGACGGGCTGACCACCAGGCGCCGGCTGCCTCCGCCGGGCGCGGCCTATGTGTACGAACTCACCCGACGCGGCCGGGAGTTGCTGCCCGTCCTGCAGGCCCTGGGGAAGTGGGGAGAGGGCGAACTCGGTGAGCGGCGGCCCACCGACGCCCTCCGTGCGCACTGGTTCGCGCTGCCCCTGCTGCGCGGACTCGACGCCGAGGGGGCCGCGGGGGCCGGGAGCGCGGGGCTCGTCGAGGTCCGGCTCGACGAAGGGGTCTTCCATCTGTACGTCGGCGCGGAGGACGGGCAGGTGTACGGAGACGGACCCGCGCCCGGTGAGCCCGACGCGCGACTCGTCCTCGACACGGACACCTGCACGGCCATCGCCCAGGGCGAGTTGGGCGTGCTCGACGCGGTACGGGCCGGGCGGATCGAGGTCGGCGGCGACGGCACCCTGGCCAAGGCCCTGCGAGAGGCGTGAGGGCAGGTTCGGGGAGGGCGTCACGGACGGGCGGGGTTTACGGCGGAGGGCCGGGGAGGGGGACGGCGGGGCGGGCGCGCCGGGCGGGCGGTATGGCGGAAGGCCCGCCGCTGTGCAGCGGCGGGCCTTCTGATGATCTGTCAACCGACGCTCACGCGCCCGGCGGTACGTGCCGTGGCCGTCCCGATCCCCGCGTCAGCGTGTACCCGCCGATCCCGGCGAGGGCGGCCAGCACCGCGCCGATCGCGGTCCACACCCAGCGGTCCGACCACCAGCCGGACGCCCATCCGTCGTCCGGCTCGATGCTCGACAGCACGGCCGTGGCCGACGAATCGTCGTCCTTCGCGTCGGACGTGACGGCGATGCCCGGGACCAGCGGCTCCGCCAGCGAACCGTCGACGGCCGCGGCGCCCCCGATGTCCTTGGAGTCCACCCGCAGTTCCGTGCCGACCGGCAGGCCCAGGTCGGCCGGCTTCAGGTCGAGGGCCGTCAACCGGACGTAGTACGTGCCCGGCAGCGGGTCGTCGGCCCACGGCTCCGACCAGGCGCGGACCGTGCGCAGCACACAGGCCAGCTCCACCGAGGCCGTGCCCTGGGCCGCGGTGCGCGTCTGGGCGCCGTACTGGCAGGCCTGGCGGCGCCGCAGACCGTCGTACACGTCGACCTGCCAGGTCTGCGTGGTGTGGCTCTCCGGCAGCTTCACCGTCGCCTTGACGGTGGGGCGTTGGCCGGAGTCGGCCGGGAACGACCAGTAGAGGTAGTCGCCCGCGGAGCCGCTCGCCGTCGCCGTCTGCCCCTGGTCGATCTCCGTCGACGTACGGAACGAGGTGCCCGCCTCGGTCGGCGCGGAGCTGTCGTCGGACGGGCTCGCCGACGGGGTGGAGTCGGCCGCGGCCGGTGCGGCCGCCGGCCCGAGCGCCAGCCCGAGCACCGGACCGAGCGCCAGCAGGGTGCCGCTCAACACACGTGTGATACGCATCAGTTGGTCCTCCAGACCGCGACCCGCCAGCGGGACGCCCAGCCCCACAGCACACCCGCGAGGAAACCGAACAGCACCAGGACGCCCAGCAGCCACCAGCCGCGCCCGAGGCCGAAGGAGGCCACGTCGCTCGCCTGCGAGGGGCCGTCGACCACGTCCACGGTCAGCTCCAGCGGCATGCCCGGCGTGGTCTTCACCCCCGCGGCCGCCGAGTAGGAGTTGGTCACCTGCACGCACACCGTCTCGGCGGGCGCCTCGTCCTCGTCGCTCTCCGCCTTCGGGTAGCGCAGACCGGTCGAGATGACGTCGGTACGGCCGTTGCCGGCCGCCTCGCCGCGCACGATCTCCCGGCCGTGCACCGTGACCGCGCGCAGCAGCACCCCGTAGTCGGGGTTCATGGTCCGGTCCGCCGACACGCTCACCGAGGCGCGCAGCTCCTGGCCCGGCTCGACGTCGACCTTGTACCAGCGCTCCTGGCCGAACTCCTCGCGGTCGGTGTACAGGCCGGACTTCAGGGCCGGGGCCGCGGAGCAGGAGGCCGCGCCCTCGGTGGCGACCGGCGTCACCACGGGGTCGGCGGCCCGGTCGACCAACTGGTTGACGCGGTCGGTGAGTTCGTCGGTGTGCTCCACCGAGGTGTAGGTGCCGCCGGTCGCCTCGGCGATGCAGCTGAGCTGCTGGCGCATCTTGACGTTGGGCACCAGGCCGAGCGTGTCGATCGTCAGGCCGATGCCCTTCGCCGCGATCTCACGGGCCACCTCGCACGGGTCGAGCGGAGCGCAGGTGTCCTCGCCGTCACTGATCAGCACGATGCGCTTGGATCCGGTGCCGCCGTCGAGGTCGTCTGCCGCCTTCAGCAGGGCGGGGCCGATCGGCGTCCAGCCCGTGGGCGACAGGGTCGCCACCGCGGTCTTGGCCTCGGTCCGGTCCAGCGGGCCGACCGGATAGAGCTGCGCGGTGTCCTTGCAGCCGGTTTTCTGGTCGTCTCCCGGGTAGTTGGCGCCCAGGGTGCGGATGCCCAGGAGAACGTTCTCCGGGGTCGCGTCCAGCACCTCGTTGAACGCCTGCTTGGCCGCGGCCATCCGCGTCCCGCCGTCCATGTCCTTCGTCCGCATCGAACCGCTGACGTCGAGGACCAGGTCGACCTTGGGCGCGGTGGCGGTGGTCTCGTCGGCGACCGCCCCGGCCGGGAACGCGATCCCGGCCGTGAGCGCGGCGAGCAGGGCGCAGACGCCCGCCGCCAGCCGTTGTGTTCTGATCATCGGCGGATCCTATTGATCAGAGGCGTCCGGCCACAAAACGGCGGCGGAACCGGATTCGACTTCCGGGTCGGACCTCGTCGTCGGCACGCGCTCGTCTCCCGGTCAACACGCGTCCCCGGCCAGCGGGTTGGGCAGCAGGGCCCACTGGTCCCCGGGCGTCCCCGTCGACAGCCGCATCAGCGTCAGCGCCTTGGCCGGAAGCGGTTCCTCGCACAACGCCACGAGGTCCGGCGAGCGGGGGAGCTCCCGTACCGCCGCCTCCAGGGCCGCCCGCAGGGCCGGAAGGCTGCCCGCCGTCCCGGCCAGCGCGCCCGCGATCAGGGAGCCGAACAGCTTGCGCCGCAGCGCGGTCACGTCGTCCGTGCGGATCCGCTCGGGTAGTTCGTCCGGCAGCGGGATGCCGTGCCGGGCCAGCCGGGCCGGGCTGACCCGGATGTCGGCCAGATCGCGGTAGACCAGCCGCAGTGGGGCGCCCGACGCCGACAGCACGACCAGCAGGTTCTGGCCGTGCGCCTCCAGCGCCACGCCCAGCTCCAGCAGCCGCAGCCCGACGGTGAGCGCGAGACGCGCGAAGTCCGCCAACCAGGAGGAGGAGTGCGGTAGTCCGGTGCCGGAGAGCGCGGCCACCGGGACGACGTGCTCGCCCGGCGCCCCGAACACCCGCGGCGACTCCCGGAACACGGCCGCCAGATCAGGGGAGTTCGCGGTGGCCGCGCCCAGGGTGCGGGTCATGTGCAGCAGGCCGTCGGTGTGCGGGGTCAGGGTCTCCGCGAACGCCGAGAGGGCCGCGGAGGCGGCGATGGAGCCGACGGAGATGTCCCGGACGGAGGACGTCAGCCGGGTGCTCAGAGCGGTCTTGACGTGCGGACCGTCGGGAAGGGCGAGCGTGCGCAACGACATCAGCGGATGCGCGGGGACCCCCCGCTCGCAGGATCGCTTGAGCACGTGCGCCGCCTGCCACGGATGCACCGGGATCACCAGCCGCGTCCCGTCCCGCAGCTCCCGCGGCCACGCGCCGGACACCAGGCACTCGACGGCCGGCACCGGCAGCAGACCCAGCCGCACCGAGGGCCGGTGCTCGGGCCCGTACGCCAGCTGCTCCGCCACCGAGAAGCCGGGCCGCGCACGGCAGTTGGGATGGTACGGATGCCCGTCGACCACCCGCTGCTCCCACTCCCAGTCGTGCACCGGCCACTCGCCCGGATCCGTCAAGGAGACGAGGTCGGGCTCCTGCCCGGCCCGTGACAGAGCCAACGACACCACGCTGTGGCCGAGTTCGCCGGCGAAGCCGGTGCCGTGCGGCACCGCCAGCTCCGTCATCAGCCGCGCCGGATCTTCGTACGCCACGCCGTCCAGCCGTACGTCCGTCACATAGGCGGCGGTCGCGTACGGATCCGCGCGCGGGCCGTGCAGCCGGCGGCCGTCGCGCAGCCGCAGCAGGCTCTCCCCGCCGGACTCCTCCCGGCGCGTGATCCACGGCAGGGGTTCGTGGACGAGCGCCCGCCACAGCCGGGTCAGCACGGCCGCCCTCGCCCCGGGCAGCGCGGCCGTGAACCGGGGGCCGAGCGAAGGGCGTACGGCGGCCAGTTCCGCGGCCAGCTCGGCCTCGGCGGTGGGGGGACGGTGCACGGGTGGGCTCCTGAGGGTGCGGGTACGACGTCACGGAGGGGCCGTGACGACAGCGATACTGATCGTCTCCGCCCGGAAGAACCGTAGGGAACCAGGGAACCAGTGGATCGCGTGGACCTCATCCCCCCGCCCGCCGAGGCCGCGGCGCCCGCCGACGGCGTCGCCGAGCGCGCCGACGCCTACGCGGCGGCGCCGCTGCTGAACTGTCTGCTGCGGGAGGTCGCCGAACCGCTGCCCCACCCGCCGGACGGCGACGGACGGTGCGACGGCCGGTGTGACGGTAGGTGTGACGGTAGGTGTGACGGCCGGTTCGTGTACCGGCTGCCCGGCGAGGGGTCGCCCGGCGGCGGCCGGCTGCTGCGGGTGCGCGGCGCCCGGCGGCCCGCCGAGCCCGAGGTGTACACGGCGGGCGCCTGGCGCCGCCTCGGCCATGCCGAACTCGTCGCACTGGTCGCCGAGGTGCTGCGCGGGCACACCGGGCTGGACAACCGCGAGCTGCCCGCCGAGATGACCGACAGCAGGGACGTGGTCGCCGCGATGCTCACCGCACGCGCGCGTGCCACCCCGCCGCCGGGCGCCTATCTGCTCTCCGAGCAGTCGCTTCTCACCGGCCATCCCCACCATCCCGCGCCCAAGGCGCGCGGCGGCGGCCCGCCGGCCGGCTGGCTGCCGTACGCCCCGGAGGCTCACGCCCGCTTCCCGCTGGTCCTGCTGGGGCTGCGCGAGGACGCGGTCGTCGAGGAGGGCGACACCTGCGCGCTGGACGCCCTCGGCACGGCCCCGCCCGGCTACCGGCTGCTGCCCGCCCACCCCTGGCAGCTGGAGCTGGCCGGACCGGAGCTCGCCCCGGCCTTCGCCGACGGCCGTCTGATCCGGCTCGGCACGACCGGTTTCGACGCCTGGCCGACGGCCGCCGTACGGACGCTCTACGCACCCGAGCGGGACCTGTGCCTGAAGTTCAGCCTCGACGTCCGGATCACCAACGACATCCGCCGGCTGTGGCGGCACGACCTGCTGACACTGCGCCGCACCGACGAGGCGGCGGTCCAAGCCTTCGCGGCGGGCGGCGGCTCCGACGCCCGCCGTCCGGCGGTCTGGCTGAGCGACCGCGGCTACCGCACCGCCGCGTTCGCCTTCGAGGCGCTCGCCGTCCTGGTCCGCGACGGGCTCGCGGGCGCGCTGCCGCCCGGCACGACCCCGCTGCTGGCCGCCGGTCTGGTGGAGGGTTTCGACGGCAGCCCGCCGGCCCCCGCGGCGGACCCGGCGGCCTGGTGGGAGGCGTATCTCGCCGTCGTCGTCCCCCCGGCGCTGACGGCCTTCGCCGACCACGGTGTCGTCGTCGAGGCCCATCTCCAGAACACGCTCGTCGCCGTGGACGCCGACGGCACCCCCGTGCAGGCCCTGTTCCGGGACGCCGAGGGCGTGAAACTGCTGGCGGACGTGGGGCGGGCGGCCGGCTGGGAGCGGCTGGTGTACTGCCTGGTCGTGAACCATCTGTGGGAGGTCGCGGCGGCGCTCGCCGAACGTCACCCCGGCCTCGACCCCTGGCCGGCCGTGCGCCGTGAACTGGCCCGCCACGACCTTCCCGAGGTCACCGCCCTGCTGACCGCGCCCACCCTGCCCGGCAAGACGAACCTGCTGCTGCGCTGGACGGGCGCGGACGGCGCCGACGCCCGCTATCTGCCGCTGCCCAATCCCCTCGTTCGGTGAGGCGGACCGGGGGACGGAAGCGTGATCAGTAGATAAGGTAAGCCTAACTTTACCTGGCGGGATCCTCGGGGTGGGGAGAGACGCCCGGCGCAGAGAGAGGCTCTTATGGCGGACTACGCGAGCGCCGCACTGACGCTCGACCGGGTGCGGCTCGGCGCGGGCGGGCCGCTCGCCCGGCTGCGGATCGCGGACGGCAGGGTCACCCACGTCGTCGCGGAGGCGGAGACCGGGGGACGGGCGGTGGAGGCCGACGGCGAGCGCGTCGTCGACCTGGACGGGCGGGTGCTGCTGCCGGGCCTGTGGGACGCCCACGTCCACATGGCGGAGTGGGCGAGCGCCCGGCACCGCCTGGACCTGGCCGGCACCGCCTCCGCACGGGCGGTGGCCGACCTGGTCCGGGAGCGCGGCGGCGCGGCGCCCGACGGCACGGTGCTCTTCGGGTACGGGTTCCGGGACGGACTGTGGCCCGACGCCCCGCACAAGCGGCTCCTCGACGCGGTCCTGCCCGACCGGCCGGTCGCCCTGGTCAGCGCCGATCTGCACGCCGCGTGGCTGAACTCCGCCTGTCTCGCCCTCGTCGGCCGGGGCGACCACCCCACCGGCCTGGTCAGGGAGACCGAGTGCCACGAGGTCCTGTCCGCCCTCCCCAAGGCGCCGGCCGCGGTGGTCGACGGCTGGATCGCGGACGCCTGCGAGGCCGCCGCCGCACGCGGGGTCACCGGCGTCATCGACTTCCAGTTCGGCGACACGGTCGCGGACTGGGAGCGGCGCTCGGCCGCGTTCCGGCCGGCCGTGCGGGTGTCGGCCGCGATCTACCCGAGCCGCCTGGACGCGGCCGTGGAGCGTGGACTGCGTACGGGGGACGAGGTCGGCGCGCCCGGCGGCGTGGTGCGGGTGGGCCCGCTGAAGCTCTTCACCGACGGCTCGCTCAACACCCGCACCGCCCTGTGCCGCGATCCCTATCCGGGGCTGGAGGGCACGGACGGTTCGCACGGCATCGAGGAGACGCCCCCGCACGAGCTGGTGCGGCTCATGCGGCGGGCCGCCGCGCACGGCGTGGAACCCGCGGTGCACGCCATCGGCGACCACGCCAACACGATGGCCCTCGACGCCTTCGAGGCGGTGCGCTGCCGGGGCCGGATCGAACACGCGCAGCTGCTGAGCCCCGAAGACCTTCCGCGGTTCGCGCGGCTGGGCGTCACGGCGGGCGTCCAGCCCCGGCACGCGACGGACGACCGCGACGTGGCGGACCGGCACTGGGCCGGACGCACCGGACGCGCCTTCGCCTACGCCGATCTGCTCGCCGCCGGGGCGCGTCTGGAGTTCGGTTCCGACGCCCCGGTCTCGCCGCTCGACCCGTGGCTCGCCATCGCGTCGGCCGTCAGCCGGACCGACGACGAACGCCCCGCCTGGCACCCGGAGCAGCGTCTGTCCGTCCAGGACGCGCTGGTCGCGGCGGCCCGCGGACGCCGGCTCATCAGGGTCGGGGACCCGGCCGACCTGGTGGTCGTCGACGTGGACCCCTCGGAGGCCGGCCCGGACGCCCTGCGCGCGATGCCCGTGCACGCCACGATGACGGACGGCCGCTGGACCCATGGGCCGTACTGAGGCGGGGAACGACGGCCCGGCCACGCCGCCCCCGGACCGGTCGGGCCGGCCCGTCCCTCCGCGGCGCGCCGCTCTCGCGGTCCTGACCGCCCGGAACCACGTCCTGCGCGGCCTACGGGAATGCTGCACGCCGGTAGCCCAACTCCTCGCAGCGGTCAGCCTGTTGACGTGGTCGGCGCGGGCGTGCGTCCGGTGTGCGGCCGGGCGCGGCGCCCCGGAGCGGGGCGCCCGGCCACCGAATGGTGCGGGGGCTTCGGGGCGGACCCCGGGCCCGGAAGGGACCGTACCCTGCGGGCCCGGGGAGTTCGGGTGCGGTCAGGCCGCCGAGCTCCCGGCCAGCACGGAGCGGTGGATCTCCTCCGCCCGGACGGCGACCGTCGACAGCAGGGTGCTGGTCAGGACGGCCAGCCAGAGGGCGAGCCGCCCGGCGTCCCGTCCGGCCACGGCCTGGTCGATGACGACGCCGATGAGCACCGGTACCAGAGCTTCCCCGAGTTGGTGCACACACCCGAGCGCCGCGCCGAGACCGACGCGTCGCGCCTGCCCCTTGAGCGAGCGCGCCAGGACGTCCCGCCCCGACTGTTCCCCTGATCTCACCAGCCACCCTCCGGAAACCGGTCAACTTAGGCGAGGCTACTCTAAATAGATGCGGGCGAGTCAATGCCTTGTCGGCCCGCCGACCGCGCGCGAGCTCCCGCCCGCGACGGTGGTCCGGCCGGGCCGGGACCACTGTGCTTCAGTGAAGGGCGCGACCTTTTCGGCCGCGCCGCTCGGACCTCGTATCGCGGAAGGGACCCGGACTCCGTGCACGTACTGATCCTGGGCGGGACCACCGAGGCCCGTCGCCTCGCCGAACTCCTGGCGGCCGACGCCCGGCCCGGGATCCGCGTGACGACCTCCCTGGCCGGACGGGTGGCCGCGCCCCGGCTGCCGCCCGGCGAGGTCCGGGTGGGCGGCTTCGGCGGGGCCGGGGGGCTGGCCGCGTGGCTGGGCGGGCACGGAGTCGACGCGCTCGTCGACGCCACCCACCCCTTCGCCGGGACCGTCAGCCGCAACGCGGCGAAGGCCGCGGCCGACACCGGTGTCCCCCTGCTCGCGCTGCGCCGCCCGGGCTGGGTCCCGGTGGCCGGCGACGCCTGGCACGAGGCCGCTTCGCTGACGGAGGCCGCCGAGCTGCTGCCCTCGCTCGGCCGACGGGTGTTCCTCACCACCGGACGCCTGGGGCTGGCCGCCTTCGCCGCCCTGGACGACCTGTGGTTCCTCGTACGGTCCGTCGACGCGCCCGAGGCGCCCGCCCCGTCCCGCATGGAGGTGCTGCTCGATCGCGGGCCGTTCACGTTCGACGGCGAGCGCGAACTGCTGTGCCGTCACCGCATCGACGTCCTCGTGACCAAGGACAGCGGGGGAGCGGCCACCGCCCCGAAGCTGGCCGCAGCCCGCGCGGCGGGGCTGCCCGTGGTCGTGGTGCGCAGACCGCCGACGCCCGCGGGCGTCCGGGTCGTGGCGGGGCCGGAGCAGGCCCTGGAATGGCTCAGGGGCGTCGAACCGGATGGACCCGATGGGCCGGATGGACCGGGCGAACGGTGGGAACGGGCAGGGGAATAGGGGGCGTCGACGCCGCGTCAGGGGTGGACACGGCGCCGGGAAGCGTATGTGCGGGCGGTCGTCGGGGCCGCCGCAGGCCACCGCGCGCCCCTCCTCGAGGACGACGAGCCGGTGGTCGGCACGCCTGGTTACTATGTTTCTCCAGGCCAGAGGGAGAGCCATGTTGACCGAGGTCACAGCGACCCGCTACGTCGCTCCTCTGCGGGCGGGCGGCTCGGTGCCCGCCGTCGTCGAGGCCGACGACCTGGGCACCTACGTCGTGAAGTTCACGGGCTCCGCGCAGGGCCGCAAGGCGCTCGTCGCCGAGGTGATCGTCGGCGAGCTGGCGCGCGCCCTCGGGCTGCGCTTCCCCGAGCTGGTCCTGGTGCACTTCGACCCGGCGATCGCGGAGCGCGAACCGCACCAGGAGGTACGGGACCTGCACGCCGCGAGCGCGGGGCTCAACCTCGGGATGGACTTCCTGCCGGGCGCGCGGGACTTCACGCCGGAGGTCGCGGAGGCCTTCCCGGTGGAGCCGCTGGAGGCCGGGAGGATCGTCTGGCTGGACGCCCTGACGGTGAACGTCGACCGTACGGTCCACAGCTCCAACCTGATGGTGTGGCCGACGCTCGGCACCGTCCCGCCCCGGCTGTGGCTCATCGACCACGGCGCCGCCCTCGTCTTCCACCACCGCTGGGACGGCGCCGACCCCGAGAAACGCTACGACTTCCGCCACCACGCCCTCGGCCGCTGCGCCCCGGACACCAGGGCGGCCGACGCCGAGCTGGCGCCCAGGGTGACCGAGGAGCTGCTGCGCCGGATCGTGGCGGAGGTGCCGGACGCCTGGCTGGCCGACGAGGCGGAGTTCGCGGCCCCGGACGCGGCCCGGGAGGCGTATGTGCGCTACCTCCACGCGCGCGCGGCGGCCTCCGCGGCCTGGCTGCCCACCGACTTCCCCGCCCCGGAGGAGCTCGCCGCCGACGAGGCCCGGCGCGCGGCGAGGACCCGGCAAGGACGGCCCGACTGGCTGAAGCAGGTCCCCGACCTGCACGGCAAGCCGGCCGCGGAACAGGATTGGTCGGTGCACCTCGGATGAACGAGACGAGTGACGCGAGCGGGCGGGTCGAGATCGAGTACTGCACCCAGTGCCGGTGGCTGCCGCGCGCGGCCTGGCTGGCGCAGGAGCTGCTCACGACCTTCGAGGCCGAGCTGACGGAGCTCGCCCTGAAGCCCGGCACGGGCGGGGTCTTCGTCGTCCGGGTGAACGACGAGGTGGTCTGGGACCGCCGTGAACAGGGCTTCCCCGAGCCGACCGCGGTGAAGAAGCTCGTACGCGACCGAGTGGCCCCGGGGAAGTCCCTGGGCCACTCGGAGAGGTGAGCGGTCCGGTCGGCGCCGGTGCTCAGCCCTGGAGCCGCTCGTACGCGGGCAGGGTGAGGAAGTCCGCGTAGTCGTCGTCGAGGGAGACCGTCAGCAGCAGGTCGTGGGCCTGCTGCCAGTGGCCCGCCGCGAAGGCCTCCTCGCCGATCTCCGCGCGGATCGCGGCCAGTTCGGCGGCGGCGATCTCGCGGGCCAGCTCGGGCGTGGCCTTCACGGTCGTCCCGTCGTGCTCGAACTCGACCCCCGCGTTGATCCACTGCCAGATCTGCGAGCGGGAGATCTCGGCGGTGGCCGCGTCCTCCATCAGGTTGAAGATGGCGACCGCGCCCAGGCCGCGCAGCCAGGCCTCGATGTAACGGATCCCGACCTGCACGGCGTTGACCAGGCCCGGGTACGTCGGCCTGGCCTCCAGCGAGTCGACGGCGATCAGGTCCGCCGCCTTGACGTCGACGTCCTCGCGCAGCCGGTCCTTCTGGTTCGGCCGGTCGCCGAGCACGGCGTCGAAGGAGGCCAGGGCGATCGGCACCAGGTCCGGGTGGGCCACCCACGACCCGTCGAAACCGTCGTTCGCCTCGCGGTCCTTGTCCGCCTTGACCTTCTCGAAGGCGACCTTGTTGACCTCCTCGTCGCGGCGGGACGGGATGAAGGCCGCCATGCCGCCGATGGCGTGCGCGCCGCGCTTGTGGCAGGTGCGGACGAGGAGTTCGGTGTACGCCCGCATGAACGGGGCGGTCATCGTGACCGCGTTGCGGTCCGGGAGGACGAACTTGGCGCCGCCGTCACGGAAGTTCTTGATGATGGAGAACAGGTAGTCCCAGCGGCCGGCGTTCAACCCGGAGGCGTGGTCGCGGAGTTCGTACAGGATCTCGTCCATCTCGTACGCGGCCGTGATCGTCTCGATGAGCACGGTGGCGCGGACGCTGCCCTGCGGGATGCCGACGTGGTCCTGCGCGAAGACGAACACCTCGTTCCAGAGGCGGGCCTCCAGGTGCGACTCCGTCTTCGGGAGGTAGAAGTACGGGCCCTTGCCCAGGTCGAGGAGACGCTGGGCGTTGTGGAAGAAGTAGAGGCCGAAGTCGACGAGGGCGCCGGGGACCTGACGGCCGTCCGCGTCGACGAGATGACGCTCGTTCAGATGCCAGCCGCGCGGGCGCATGACGACCGTGGCGAGCTCGTCCGCGTCCTTCAGGGCGTACGACTTGCCCGAGCCGGGATCCGTGAAGTCGATGCGCCGGGTGTAGGCGTCGGCCAGGTTGATCTGACCGAGGACGACGTTCTCCCAGGTCGGCGCCGAGGCGTCCTCGAAGTCCGCGAGCCAGACACGGGCGCCCGAGTTGAGGGCGTTGACGGTCATCTTGCGGTCGGTCGGGCCGGTGATCTCGACCCGGCGGTCGTCCAGGGCCGCGGGGGAGGGGGCCACCCGCCAGGAGTCGTCGGCGCGGATCGCGGCGGTCTCCGGGAGGAAGTCCAGGGTGGAGGTGCGGGCGATCTCGGCGCGGCGCTCCGCGCGCCGGGCGAGGAGCTCGTCACGGCGCGGGGTGAACCGCCGGTGCAGCTCGGCCACGAAGGCGAGCGCCGCCTCGGTGAGGACCTCCTCCTGCCGCGGCAGGGGCTCGGCGTCGACGATGGCCAGCGGGGACGGCGCTGGTGCGGACATGAGCGGTCACTTCCTTCAGCGGTGGCACCGGGTGCCAGTCGAACCGGGTGCGGCGGGCGGGGGCCCCGGACGGGCCGGGTCCTTCTGAACAGTGGATACTAGTTTCCTCATCGTGGAACTTCAATGATTTGTTGATGTCGAGAATCTCTGCGTCGAGGCGAGGTGGCGCTCAGTGCCAGGCCCCTCACTCAAGGTGGACGAGATCCTGCGGGGTGTCGATGTCGAAGGGGCGGGCCACGTCCGCGCACTCGACGAGCGTGATCGCCTGCTCGTGCTCCTTCAGATAGGCCCGCGCCCCCCGGTCGCCGGTGGCGGTCGCGGCGATGCCCGCCCAGTGGGCGGCCCCGAACAGGACGGGATGGCCGCGTACGCCGTCGTAGGCGGCGCACACGAGCGAGGACTCGTCCTCGTGGGCGGCCAGCACCCGGGCCACGGCCCGCGGCCCGATGCCCGGCTGATCGACGAGGAGGACCAGCGCGGCGCGCGCCCCCGTCCCGGCGAGCGAGTCCAGCCCGGCCCGCAGCGACGTGCCCATGCCCTGCTCCCACTCCGGGTTCGGCACGATCACGCACCCCTCCAGCCGCGCCCGCTCCCGTACGGTGTCGGCGGCGGCCCCGAGGACCACGTGCACCCGCGTGCAGCCCGCCGTACGCAGGACCCCCACCGCGTGTTCGACGAGCGGCCGACCCCGGTGTTCGAGCAGCGCCTTGGGGCGCCCGCCGAGCCGGCGGCCCCCGCCCGCCGCGAGGAGCAGGCCGGTCACCTGGTGCGCGGCCCGGTCTTCGTTTTGCGTCATGCGTCCTGCATACCTGACGTGGCGTCGGCCGCGCGGTTTCGTGGGGCTGAATTTCGGTCCGCGCAGTGGCGCGCGCCGCATCGGGTGGCGTTTACTGACCCGCGCGTCCTACGGTTCCCGGGCGGTGCCGCGGGGCTGCGGGGCGGGTGGGCGCGCACGCGCGCCCAGTGGAGCGCGCGGGGGGAGAGCTGTGTTGCGGAGCTTGAGACAGAGGGCAGTGACCGGCAGCTACGAGGATCCGAGGGTGGTGCGACTGCGGACCGCGGTGTCCCGGCTGCGCCGCGAACTCGCCACGTATCCGGCCGAGTTCCCGGACCGGGCGATCGCCGAGGACGAACTCGCCGCGCTCGCCGCGATGGTGACCCACGGCGTCCCCGAAGTCCCCCGGTTACGCCGCTCCTTGCTGCTGATCGCGAGCGCGATCGGCTCGGTGAGCGCACTGGCCCGGGGCCTGTCGGAGGTACGTGACGCCGTGGAGCTGTTCGGGCGGACGCCGCGCCGCTGAGCGGTCGAGGGCGCCGCCGGGCGGGTGGCGGCGAGACCCCGCCGCGGGCCCGTCCTAGACCGCGGGACCGGAACTCGTCAGCGCCTGTGACAGCTCCACCGCCACCTGCCGCAGTACCGGCACGATCTTCTCCGTGGCCGACTCCGTGACGCGGCCGGCCGGGCCGGAGATGGAGATCGCCGCGGGGGTGGGGGAGTCCGGCACCGGCACCGCCAGGCAGCGCACGCCGATCTCCTGCTCGTTGTCGTCGACCGCGTAACCGGCCTGCCGCACGTCCGCGAGGGCCGCGAGGAAACCGTCCGCGGTGGTGATCGTCTTGTCGGTGGCGGCGGGCATGCCGGTGCGGGCCAGCAGGGCGCGCACCTCGTCGTCCGGGAAGCCCGCGAGCAGCGCCTTGCCGACGCCCGTGGAGTGCGGCAGGACGCGACGGCCGACCTCGGTGAACATCCGCATCGAGTGCTTGGACGGCACCTGCGCCACGTACACGATCTCGTCGCCGTCGAGCAGCGCCATGTTGGCCGTCTCGCCGGTCTCCTCGACCAGGCGGGCCAGGTAGGGGCGGGCCCAGGTGCCCAGCAGCCGGGCGGCGGACTCGCCGAGCCGGATCAGCCGAGGGCCCAGCGCGTAGCGCCGGTTGGGCTGCTGGCGGACGTAGCCGCAGACCACCAGGGTGCGCATCAGGCGGTGAATGGTCGGCAGGGGCAGCCCGCTGCTCGCGGACAGCTCGCTCAGGCCGACCTCGCCGCCCGCGTCCGCCATCCGCTCGAGGAGATCGAAGGCGCGCTCGAGGGACTGGACCCCGCCGCTGGCTGACTTGGCGGAGTCGGTGGTGCTGGCGCTGGACGTCGGCACGGCGCGTTCCTTTCGAAACCTGGCGGAAGGGCTGAAGCCTACCCGGCGGTCGGTTGACTCCCTGCTTGCGCGTCGTTAGGTTCTGCTGGCCGGAATAGTAATTCCATTATGTGGAAACGTCCAGAGTGTCGGGGGTGGGTGCACTCTGGGGGAGTGTGCCCTTGACGGCATGGGGGCGGGAGGGAAGACTCCTTCAACAGAACGTTGAATTCCGTTACGTGGAAGTTTCTTCGGCGTGACCGGAGGAGAACGGAAGAGAGGGGTCCGGGTGTCCGACGCCGAACTGGTGCTGCGCTCGACGCGCGTCATCACTCCCGAAGGGTCACGGCCCGCCGCGGTCGCGGTCGCCGCCGGCCGGATCACGGCCGTCCTGCCGTACGACACCCCCGTCCCCGAGGGGGCCGGGCTGGAGGACTTCGGCGACGACGTCCTGCTGCCCGGCCTGGTCGACACCCATGTGCACGTCAACGATCCCGGCCGCACCCACTGGGAGGGCTTCTGGACCGCCACCCGGGCGGCGGCCGCCGGCGGCATCACGACCCTCGTCGACATGCCCCTCAACTCCCTCCCGCCGACCACGACGGTCGACCACCTCCGGATCAAGCGGGAGGTCGCCGCCGACAAGGCGCACATCGACGTCGGCTTCTGGGGCGGCGCCCTGCCCGACAACGTCAAGGACCTGCGCCCGCTGCACGAGTCCGGCGTCTTCGGCTTCAAGGCGTTCCTCTCCCCGTCGGGCGTCGACGAGTTCCCGCACCTCGACCAGGACCGGCTCGCCCGCTCCCTCGCCGAGATCGCCGGCTTCGACGGCCTGCTGATCGTGCACGCCGAGGACCCGCACCACCTCGACGCCGCCCCGCAGCAAGGCGGCCCCAGGTACGCCGACTTCCTGGCCAGCCGTCCCCGCGACGCCGAGGACACCGCCATCGCGCATCTCGTCGCGCAGGCGAAGCGCCTGCACGCGCGCGTGCATGTGCTGCACCTCTCCTCCAGCGACGCGCTGCCGCTGATCGCCGCCGCCAAGGCGGAGGGCGTCCGCGTCACGGCCGAGACGTGCCCGCACTACCTGACCCTGACGGCCGAGGAAGTCCCCGACGGCGCAAGCGAGTTCAAGTGCTGCCCGCCCATCCGCGAGTCCGCCAACCAGGAGCTGCTCTGGCAGGCCCTGGCGGACGGCACGATCGACTGTGTGGTCACCGACCACTCCCCGTCCACGGCCGACCTCAAGACCGACGACTTCGCGACGGCCTGGGGCGGCATCTCGGGCCTTCAGCTCAGCCTGGCGGCCGTGTGGACGCAGGCCCGCCGACGGGGCCACGGCCTCGAGGACGTCGTCCGGTGGATGTCCGCCCGCACGGCGGCCCTGGTGGGCCTCCCCGGCAAGGGCGCGATCGAAGCGGGCCGCGACGCCGACTTCGCCGTCCTCGCCCCCGACGAGACCTTCACCGTCGACCCGGCGGCACTCCAGCACCGCAACCGCGTCACGGCGTACGCCGGGAAGACCCTGTACGGCGTCGTGAAATCCACCTGGCTGCGCGGCGAACGCATCTTCTCGGACGGCGAGTTCACCGAGCCGAAAGGCCGGCTCCTCACCCGCACCCCCTGAGCCGAAGGGGCGCCCGACCCGCCCTCCGGCTCCAACCCGCACCGGCCGACTCCCGAAAGGCAGACCTGATCACCGTGACGGCGATAGAGAGCTTCACCGGCGACGCGAACCCCTACGGCGGCGGCGACCCGTACGCGGACTACCGCACCGCCGACTTCCCCTTCACCCGGTACGCCGACCTCGCCGGCCGGCAGCTCGGAGCCGGGGTCGTCGCCGCCAACGACGAGTTCTTCGCCCAGCGCGAGAACCTGCTGACGCCCGGACCCGCCGAGTTCGACCCGGAGCACTTCGGGCACAAGGGCAAGGTCATGGACGGCTGGGAGACCCGCCGCCGCCGCGGCGCCTCCGCCGACCACCCCTGGCCGACCGCCGAGGACCACGACTGGGCGCTCGTCCGCCTCGGCGCGCCCGGCGTGATCCGGGGCATCGTCGTCGACACGGCGCACTTCCGCGGCAACTACCCGCAGGCGGTGTCGGTCGAGGGCGCCTCGGTACCCGGCTCGCCGTCCCCCGAGGAGCTCCTCGGCGACCATGTGAAGTGGACGACGCTGGTCCCGCGCACACCGGTCGGCGGCCACGCGGCGAACGGCTTCCCCGTGTCGGTGGAGCAGCGCTTCACCCACCTGAGGGTCAACCAGCACCCCGACGGCGGCATCGCCCGCCTGCGCGTGCACGGGGAGGTCGTGCCCGATCCCGGGTGGCTGACGGCGCTCGGCACCTTCGACGTCGTCGCCCTGGAGAACGGCGGCCGCGCCGAGGACGCCTCCAACCTCTTCTACTCGCCGGCGAGCAACACCATCCAGCCGGGCCGCTCCCGCAAGATGGACGACGGCTGGGAGACCCGCCGCCGCCGCGACCGGGGCAACGACTGGATCCGCTACCGCCTGGCGGCCCAGGCGCGGATCCGCGCGCTGGAGATCGACACGGCCTACCTGAAGGGCAACAGCGCCGGCTGGGCCTCGGTGTCGGTCAAGGACGGCGAGAACGGCGAGTGGACGGAGATCCTCCCGCGCACCCGTCTCCAGCCCGACACCGACCACCGCTTCGTCCTGCCGGCCCCGGCGGTCGGCACGCACGCGCGCGTGGACATCTATCCCGACGGCGGCATCTCCCGTCTGCGCCTGTTCGGCTCCCTCACGGAGGCGGGCACGGCGGCGCTGACGGCCCGCCACCAGGAACTCGGCGGCTGAGCCGACCGCCGCCCCCGTGCCCCCCGAAAGGGAGGCGGCGTTCACGGGGGCGGTGACACGCCCCCGTCCGCCCCCCACCCTCCACGAGAGCCTCACCCGACCCGGGCCTGATCCTGATCCCGGCCCGGCCCTGATCCCGGCCCGGGCCCGGGCCCGGGCCTGATCCCGGCCCAGGCCCCGGCCCCGGTCCTGATCCCGGTCCCGGTCCTGATCCCGGCCCAAGCCCGATCCCGGCCCCGCCCCCGGTTCCGATCCCGGCCCCGATCCCCATCCGGATCTCGGCCCCGGCCCCGGCCCGGTTCCGATCCCGGGCCGATGCCGATGCCGATGCCGATGCCGATGCCGACGGCGATGCCGATCCCTATGCCGCGTGACCGCCGTCGACGGCGAACTCGGCGCCCGTGACGTACGCGGCCACCGCCAGGTGCGCGACCGTCGCGGCCACCTCCTGCGCCGTGCCGAAGCGGCCCAGCGCGGTCATCGTCGTCTGACCCGCCGCGTACGGGCCGTCCGCCGGGTTCATGTCCGTGTCGATCGGGCCGGGGTGGACGAGGTTCGCGGTGATCCCGCGCGGGCCCAGTTCCCGGGCGAGCGCCTTGGTCAGGCCGATCAGGGCCGACTTGCTCATCGCGTACAGGGTCCCGCCGGGGCCGGGCACCCGCTGGGTCATACAGGTGCCGATCGTGATGATCCGGCCGCCGTCCGCCATCCGCCCGGCGGCGGCCTGCGAGGCCAGGAAGACCCCGCGCACGTTCACGGCGAGCACCCGGTCGACGTCGGAGAGGCCGAGCCCCTCCAGCGGCCCGAGGACGCCGATACCCGCGTTGTTCACCAGCACGTCGAGGCCGCCCAGCGCCCGGACCGTACGGTCCACCGCCCCGGCCGCCTCGTCCGGGTCCGCCGAGTCCGCGCGCAGGGCCACCGCCCGCCGTCCCAGCGCCTCCACCGCCCGTACGACGTCCTCCGCCGCCTCCTTGTCGTTCACGTACGTCACCGCCACGTCCGCGCCCTCGCCTGCGAGCCGCAGGGCGGTGGCCGCTCCGATGCCGCGGCTGCCGCCGGTCACGAGGGCCACCTTGCCGTTCAGCGTCTTCTCGGTCGTTGTCATGGGTCCATCCCAGCGGCCGGCTCCGCGTCCTGCTGGCGGTGAACGGACGTCGAGGTCCGGCCCCGCGCGGGTACGCCGTCCGAGGAGACCGGAACTCTTTCCTCCGCCTTCCGCGTTCTCCTTCTGTGACCCTTCAGCAAGAGATCGTCGGCAACGCCATGCAGATGGCGGTCGTCAGCCTGCAGCCCGGCCAGACCGTGTACTGCGAGGCGGGAAAGTTCCTCTTCAAGACCACGAACGTGACCATGGAGACCCGGCTGGGCGGCCCCTCCGGCGGCAGCGGTGGGCAACCGCAGGGCGGCGGCCCGTCCGGCGGCGGCATGGGCGGCATGCTGCGCCAGGCCATGGGCACCGCCATGCAGGTCGGCCAGCGCGCGCTCGCGGGCGAGTCGCTGGCGTTCCAGTACTTCACCGCCCAGGGCGGCGAGGGCACGGTCGGCTTCGCGGGCGTGCTCCCCGGTGAGATGCGCGCCCTGGAGCTGGACGGCACACGCGCGTGGTTCGCCGAGAAGGACGCCTTCGTGGCCGCCGAGGCCAGCGTCGACTTCGGCATCGCCTTCCAGGGCGGCCGGACCGGCATGAAGGGCGGCGAGGGCTTCGTCCTGGAGAAGTTCACCGGCCGCGGCACGGTGATCATCGCGGGGGCCGGCAACTTCATCGACCTCGATCCGGCCGACTTCGGGGGCCGCGTCGAGGTGGACACCGGCTGCGTGGTCGCCTTCGAGGAGGGCATCCGGTACGGCGTCCAGCGCGTCGGCGGTCTCAACCGCCAAGGGGTCATGAACGCGGTGTTCGGCGGCGAGGGCCTGTCCCTGGCCACCCTGGAGGGCAGCGGCCGCGTCATCCTCCAGTCCCTCACCATCGAGAGTCTCGCCAACGCCCTGAGGAAGGCCCAGGGCGGCGACAAGCAGGGGCCGACCGGCGGACTGTTCTCGACGAACGCGGGCTGAACCGAGAACCCTCCTCGGCCGTCGCGCCGACCGGCCGGACGTGCCTCGCCCCGCGGCCTGGAGACGTGGGGGGTCCGCGGGGCGAGGGTCTGGGGATCGGACTGGCGAGCGGTGTCGGTCAGCAGCCGTAGTTGATCAGGTTGAAGGTGACGTAGTGGTCCGCGGTGTAGTAGTCCTCGGCGGACTTCTTCCCGGTCACGATGCGGCGCGCGCCGCGCGTCGAGGAGCCCGGGGTCTTCACCGTGTACTCGTGGTAGTAGCCGGTGGTCTGACCGGGCAGCACGCCTTCCCGGTTCTGGAAGACGGCGCCGTCCTGCGAGTACGGGAACGGCCCGCCCGCGTCGATGAGGTCGAGCGTGTCGTACGCCTGGGCGGGCAGCTTCGTGTAGCAGACGCTGCCGACGGCGGCGTGCGCCGTGGTGGCGGAGACGGCGCCGCCGACGAGGAGGGCGGACAGGACGGCCGCCGACGTGACGGTACGAGTGATCCGTGGGGGGAATCTCATGGCCACATGATGACGCGCGTAGACAGTGTCATGTCAATGACAAGGCGCGGGAATTCGCCTTCGGGTCCGAGAAGTTTTCACGGCGTTAACCGGAGTCCGGACCCGTGCGCTCAGCCGGACTTCCGGCTCTCCGCACCGGCGAACAGGGCGAACGCCGGCACGATCGGCGCGGCGCTCAGGCACACCTCGTAGCCGTCGAGGAACCCGAGGCGCCGCAGTGCGCAGCCTCCGGTGCGCTGGTGACCCGGCGGTCGCCCCGCCCAACCCCCGCCTGCCGCCGGGCCCCGGCGCCGGCTCACCCCGTCCCGGAAGTCACCGGGATCTCCGCGAGCCACACCGCCCTGCGGTCCCGCCGGGACAGCTCGCAGGCCTCGGCGATCCGCAGGGCCTCGAGCGCCTCGCGGCCGCCGCAGGGGTTGGCCCGCTCGCCCCGCACCACGTCCACGAAGGCGTTCAGCTCCGCCGTGTACGCGGGCTCGAACCGCTCCAGGAACCCCGTCCACGGTTTGTCCGCGGCCGGTGGACCGGTGGGTTCGGTGGACGCGATCGGGGTGCGGTCGTCCAGGCCCACGACGATCTGGTCGAGCTCCCCGGCCAGCTCCATGCGGACGTCGTAGCCCGCCCCGTTCAGCCGCGTCGCCGTCGCCGTGGCGAGGGTGCCGTCGTCGAGCGTGAGGACCGCCGCCGCCGTGTCCACGTCCCCCGCCTCGCGGAACATCGCGGGCCCGGCGTCGGAGCCGGCGGCGTACACCTCCGTCACCTCGCGGCCGGTCACCCAACGCAGACAGTCGAAGTCGTGCAGGAGCGCGTCCCGGTAGATCCCGCCGGACACGGGCAGCCACGCGGCCGGCGGCGCCGACTGGTCGGACGTCAGCGCCCGCACGGTGTGCAGCCGCCCGAGCCGCCCCGAACGCACCGCTTCCCGGGCCCCTGTGTACCCCGCGTCGAAGCGGCGCTGGAAGCCCATGTGAAGGATCGTTCCGGCGGTCTCGACCTCGGCGATCGCCTGTAAGGTCCCCGCCAGATCGAGGGCGATCGGCTTCTCGCAGAAGACCGGAAGCCCGGAGCGTGCTGCCCGACCGATCAGTTCGGCGTGGGCCGAGGTGGCCGTCGTGATGACCACGGCGTCCACGCCCCAGCGGAAGATCTCGTCCACCCCTGGGGCGGCCGTCTCGCCCAGCCGGTGCGCGAGCTCCTGGGCCCGCGCGTGGTCCGCGTCCGTCAGGATCAGGGATCCGACCTCGCGGTGACGGCTGAGTGTGTTCGCATGAATGGTGCCTATGCGGCCCGTCCCGATGACCCCGATGCGCATGAGACAAAGGTGCGTTGCGGGCCGGGCGCTGTCAATGCGTATGTCCGGACAACCGAACTACACAACTTCCCGTCAACCGGTCACGGAGCTACGCTCGGGCCGTGCCGAAACCAGAAGTGGACCCGACCGTGCAGCTAGAACTACGTGTGGACCGAAGTTCTCCGGTGCCGTTGTACTTCCAGCTCGCCCAGCAGCTGGAGGCCGCTATCGAGCACGGATCGCTCACTCCCGGCAGCCTGCTGGGCAACGAGATCGAACTCGCCGCCCGGCTCGGCCTGTCCCGGCCGACCGTCCGCCAGGCGATCCAGTCGCTCGTCGACAAGGGCCTCCTCGTCCGTCGCAGGGGGGTCGGCACGCAGGTCGTGCACAGCCAGGTCAAGCGCCCGCTGGAGCTCAGCAGCCTCTACGACGACCTGGAGGCCGCCGGGCAGCGTCCCGCGACGACGGTGCTGGTCAACACCATGGTCCCGGCGTCCGCCGAAGTCGCCGCCGCGCTCGCGGTGGCCGAGGGCAGCGACGTGCACCGGGTGGAGCGGCTGCGCCTGGCGCACGGGGAGCCGATGGCGTACCTGTGCAATCACCTGCCGTCCGGCCTGCTCGACCTGGACACCGGGCAGCTCCAGGCCACCGGCCTGTACCGGCTGATGCGGTCCGCCGGGATCACCCTGCACAGCGCCCGCCAGTCCATCGGCGCCCGCGCCGCCACCGCCGCCGAGGCCGAGCGGCTCGCCGAGGAGGAGGGCGCCCCGCTGCTGACGATGCAGCGCACGACCTTCGACGACACCGGCCGGGCGGTGGAGTTCGGCGACCACATCTACCGGCCGACCCGCTACTCCTTCGAGTTCCAGCTGCTCGTACGCCCCTGAGGACCACTCGTGCACCCCTGAGGACCACTCGTGCACCCCTGAGGACCGCTCGTGCGTCCCTGAGTTCCGGCTGCGCGATCGGCCCGCGTAGGTCGCATTGTCCGGACAATGTGACCGGATGTCCGGACAAGGGGAGTGATGGGTGATCTCCGCCCCGCACGTGCGTGACCCTTGTGTTCGACAAGGGAGTGTCCGGCACGCGTCCTGCGGAGGGGCGACCCGCCGCCTCGAGATCGCACGCGCCGGACGCCGCGAGCCTCGCCCTTCGGGCACCCGGCGCCCCACCGCGGACCCGAGCCGGGGGGCGCGGGGCCGTGCCGAGGCGCAGACGGCGCGACCGGCCACGACCCGCCCGGGCCCGGCACAGGCCGCCCGGCCCCGCCGCCGCCCCGCTCGGCACCCGGCGGGAGGGTGAGGCAGAATCGGCGGCGATGAGCACCTACGGCAACTTCACCGCCCCCATCGGCTCCCGCCGCGCCCCCGCACTCCGCACCGTGGGCACCAGGGAGCGCCGATCGCACCTCACCGCGCCCCGAGTGCCGACGGTCGGCATCGACATCGGTGGCACCAAGGTGATGGCGGGGGTCGTCGACGCCGACGGCAACATCCTGGAGAAGATCCGCGCGGAGACTCCGGACAAGTCCAAGAGCCCGAAGGTCGTGGAGGACACGATCGTCGAGCTGGTCCTGGACCTGTCCGACCGCCACGACGTGCACGCGGTCGGCGTCGGCGCGGCGGGATGGGTCGACGCGGACCGCAATCGCGTCCTGTTCGCACCCCACCTGTCCTGGCGCAACGAGCCGCTGCGCGACCGCCTCTCCGGCCGTCTCGCGGTTCCCGTGCTGGTGGACAACGACGCCAACACCGCCGCCTGGGCGGAGTGGCGTTTCGGCGCGGGCCGCGGCGAGGACCACCTGGTCATGATCACCCTCGGCACCGGAATCGGCGGCGCGATCCTGGAGGACGGGCAGGTCAAGCGCGGCAAGTACGGCGTCGCCGGTGAGTTCGGCCATATGCAGGTCGTGCCCGGCGGCCACCGCTGCCCGTGCGGCAACCGCGGCTGCTGGGAGCAGTACAGCTCGGGCAACGCGCTGGTCAGGGAGGCCCGTGAACTGGCCGCCGCCGACTCCCCGGTGGCGTACGGGATCATCGAGCACGTCAAGGGCAACATCGGCGACATCACCGGCCCGATGATCACCGAGCTGGCCCGCGAGGGCGACGCCATGTGCATCGAGCTGCTCCAGGACATCGGCCAGTGGCTCGGCGTCGGCATCGCCAACCTGGCGGCCGCCCTCGACCCGTCCTGCTTCGTGATCGGCGGCGGAGTCTCCGCCGCCGACGACCTGCTGATCAGCCCCGCGCGGGACGCGTTCAAGCGCCAGCTCACCGGCCGCGGCTACCGCCCCGAGGCCCGGATCGTCCGCGCCCAGCTGGGCCCCGAGGCGGGTATGGTCGGCGCGGCCGACCTGGCCCGCCTGGTCGCCCGCCGCTTCCGGCGCGCCAAGCGCCGCCGCGTGGAGCGCTACGAGCGCTTCGAACGGTTCACCGAGGCGGCCCGCCGTACCACCCAGGACACGGCGTGACCGCCGTACCGCCCCGCCCCCAGGACACCGCATGACCGCCGCACGACCCCGCACGACCCTGGACACCGCATGACAGCATCGCTGCCCCGCCAGGCCGCGCCCCCCGACGAGCCGCACCGCCCGCCGGAGGACCGCCGGCACGTGATCCGCCGCAGGGCGCTCACCCTGCTGATCATCGTGCTGCTCATCGGCGTCCCGGCCGGCTACCTGGTGATCTCCGCCAACCAGAGCCGCGACAGCGGCAAGGACAAGGAGGCCAAGTACTCGGCGACCGGCCTGACCGAGGGCTGGCCGTCGAAGGTCCAGCGCCGCCTGTACCAGGTGCCGATCCCGCACCCCTCGAACCAGGTCGCCTACTACGAGACGAACAACTGGAAGACCAGCCGTCTGTACGCGCAGTTCCAGACCACACAGGTCGGACTCGACGAGTTCCTCGCCGGCATCGGCGTCAGCAGGGCCGACCTGAAGAAGGGCGAGATCACCATCAGCGCCCGCGACCAGGAGGTCACGGGCTGGAAGTTCACGGGCCCCGGCTCGCGCCCCGGCGACGACTTCGGCATCGTCCACGAACAGAAGAAGCCCATGCCGACGCTGGACGTCGTGGTGAACACCGGCAACGCGATCTACCCCTTCGTCTACGTGGTCTCCCGTACCGTCCCCTGACCGGCCTCGGCCAAGGTCCCGGCCGGACCGCGAAGCGGTGCCCCGGCCGGCCGCCGGGACCGATTGTCAGACCCCGCCCGTAGAGTCGAAGACGACTGATCCGACACGCGGGCGGGAGGTGGACACCCGGCATGAGCGTCATGGCCGACGGCACGGCCGAGGCGGAGCCCGGCTCCGTCTCCGTGCGACTCGCCGCCGTCTTCCTGCCCGCGCCCCTTCCGCGCGAGGGCCGCGTCGCCTTCTGGGACCCGGACGACGGCCCACTGCCCGGCACACCGGACGCGGAGCACACGGAGCTCACCGTCGTCCGGCGGCAGGGCTCGTCCATCCGCCGCCGGCAGGCCCCCGCCCTCTGCCTGCCGCTCGACAAGGCGCTCCCGCTGCTCGTGCGGGCCCGCCGCGACCCCGCCGCCCACCCGGCGACCGCCTGCTGGGGCGCGGCGGCGCTGCACGCGCTGCGGCTCACCGCCCGCGGCCGCCTGCTGCCCGGCCTGACACCCACAGGCCACGACGCCTGGCGGGCGGGCCCGCTGGACCCGGAGGACATCGCACATCTGCGCGCGGTCGCCGCCGCGCTCCCGCACGAGGGCCACGCGGTGCCGCTCCCCGGCTCCGGGCCGCTCCTGCTGCCCCGCCCCGAGGCCCTGATGCGGTCCTTCCTGGACGCCGTGGCGGACACCCTGCCCCGCACCCCGGCCGCGCCGCACGCGTGCGGGAAGCCGTTCGCCGACCGTCGGCCCCAGCGGCTGCCCGGCGCGCACGACTGGGCCGCGGAGGTCGCCGCGGGCATGGACGCGGGCGTGCGGATCTCGCTCCGCCTCGACCTGTCCGCGTACGACATGTTCGACCGGCTCGACGACGGCGAGCGGGCGCGCCGGGCGGGCGCGGCGATCGTCCAGGTGCACAGCCTCGCCGACCCCACCCTGATGACCGACGCGGCGGCCCTGTGGGCGGGCGAGGCCGACGCCGCCTTCGGGGCACGCGCACGCGTGGACGCCGCCCTCGCCGTACGGCGCGCCGCCCGCGTCTGGCCGCCGCTCGCCCGGCTCGCCGAACAGGACGCACCGGACGTCCTGGCCCTGTCCGAGGACGAGCTGGGCGATCTGCTCGGGGTGGCGGCCACCCGGCTCGCGGCGGCCGGGGTCGCCGTGCACTGGCCGAGGGACCTGGCGCAGGACCTCAGCGCCGCCGCGGTGGTCCGGACCGCCCCCGGTTCGGCGACCGACGGCACCGGCTTCTTCGAGAGCGAGGAACTGCTCCAGTTCCGCTGGCAGCTGGCGCTCGGCGGCGACCCGCTCAGCGAGGCCGAGATGGACACCCTGGCGGAGGCCCACCGCCCGGTGGTCCGCCTCCGTGACCAGTGGGTCCTGGTCGACCCGGCGCTGGTGCGCAAGGCCCGCAAGCGGGAACTGGGTCTGCTGGACCCGGTCGACGCCCTGTCCGTCGCCCTCAGCGGCACCGCCGAGATCGACGGCGAGAGCGTCGAGGCGGTGCCCGTCGGCGCCCTGGCCGCCCTGCGCGACCGCCTCACCGCCGGTGTGCACCCCGCCGACCCGCCCGCAGGCCTGCACGCCACCCTGCGCGACTACCAGCTGCGCGGCCTGGCCTGGCTGGACCTCATGACCTCCCTGGGCCTCGGCGGCTGCCTCGCCGACGACATGGGCCTCGGCAAGACGATCACCGTCATCGCCCTGCACCTGAAGCGGGCCCGCACCGAACCGACCCTGGTGGTCTGCCCGGCCTCCCTCCTGGGCAACTGGCAGCGCGAGATCAACCGCTTCGCGCCCGGCGTCCCGGTCCGCCGCTTCCACGGCGCCGACCGCAGCCTGGCGGACCTCGACGGCGGCTTCGTCCTCACCACGTACGGCACGATGCGCTCGGCGGCGCCGACCCTGGCCGGGCAGTCCTGGGGCATGGTCGTCGCGGACGAGGCCCAGCACGTGAAGAACCCCTACTCGGCGACGGCGAAGGCGCTGCGCACGATCCCGACCCCCGCGCGCGTGGCCCTGACCGGCACCCCCGTCGAGAACAACCTCTCCGAGCTCTGGGCCCTGCTCGACTGGACGACACCGGGACTCCTCGGCCCCCTGAAGTCCTTCCGCGCCCGGCACGCGCGCGCGGTCGAGAACGGCGAGGACGACCAGGCGGTGGAGCGTCTCGCCCGTCTGGTCCGCCCGTTCCTCCTGCGCCGCAAGAAGTCCGACCCCGGCATCGTGCCCGAGCTGCCGCCCAAGACCGAGACCGACCACCCGGTCCCGCTCACCCGTGAACAGGCCGCGCTGTACGAGGCGGTGGTACGCGAGTCCCTGCTGGCCATCGAGACGGCGGACGGCATCGCCCGGCGCGGCCTGGTGCTGAAGCTGCTGGGCGCGCTCAAGCAGATCTGCGACCACCCGGCCCTGTACCTCAAGGAGGAGACCGCCTCCGTCGGGGACGCCCTGGCCGCCCGCTCCGGCAAGCTCGCCCTGCTCGACGAGCTGCTGGACACCCTGCTCGCCGAGGACGGCTCGGCCCTCGTCTTCACGCAGTACGTCGGAATGGCCCGCCTGATCACCGCCCATCTCACCGCCCGCGCGGTCCCGGTCGACCTGCTGCACGGCGGCACCCCGATCCCTGAGCGGGAGCGGATGGTGGACCGTTTCCAGGCCGGGGCGACCCCGGTCCTCGTGCTCTCCCTGAAGGCCGCCGGCACCGGCCTCAACCTCACCCGCGCCGGCCATGTCGTCCACTTCGACCGCTGGTGGAACCCCGCGGTGGAGGAACAGGCCACCGACCGCGCCTACCGCATCGGCCAGACCCAGCCGGTCCAGGTGCACCGCCTCATCACCGAGGGCACGGTCGAGGACCGTATCGCCGAGATGCTCCAGGCGAAGCGAGCCCTGGCCGACGCGATCCTCGGCTCCGGCGAGTCGGCCCTCACCGAACTCACGGACCGTGACCTGTCCGACCTGGTCAGGCTGCGGAGGGAGGCGTGATGGGGGAGACGGAGAAAGCCGAGACTCCGGCCGAGAGCACGGCCGAGAGCACAGCAGTGAGCACGGCCGAGACCGCAGCCGCCGTCACGGCCGGGGAGCGACGGGAGAAGGCCGCCGGCCCGGCCGACGAGGCACGCCGGGCGCTGCGGGCGGCTCGGGAGCGCACGCAGGAACAGGAGCCGACGCAAGGACCGACGAACGGACCGACGAACGGGCCGACGAACGGGCCGTCGCCCGAGTCCTCGGTGCGGCCCGAAGGACCCGCCGTCAGGCCCGGCGACGCGGCCCGCGCGGCCCTGCGGCGCACGGCGGAATCCGCGCCGCCGGCCGACGCCGTGACCGTGGCGGATCCGCCCCCCGTGGAAGCCGCTGGGGCCGACGCCGCCGCCCCCACCACGGCCCCCACTCCGCCGGCGAACCCCATGCCGACGGACCCCACGCCCTCGACCCCCACCTCGTCGGATGCCTCGCCCTCGACCCCTACCTCGTCGGATGCCTCGCCGGCGGACGCCGAGCCGCGCGCCCCGCAGGCCGGCACCGGCTCGCGCCCCGGGGACATCGCGCGTGAGGCGCTGCGCGCCGCCCGCGCGGAGGCCCGGCAGGGCCCGGCCGAGCCCCGGACGCGGGCAGGCCGCAGGACCCCGCGCGGCGACGGCGGCCTCCGCCCCCGCGCCGACGCAGGTCCCACCGACGCGCGTCCCACCGACGCCCGGCGACACGGCAGCGCACACGACCGTGTCGCCGACGAACGAGCGCGAGTCGTACGGGAGTTGCTCGCGGGCGCCTTCCAGATGCCGTCGGAGGATACGGCCGGGGCCGAGGTCCAGGCCGAGGCCCGGGCCGCGGGTGAGGTCCAAGCCGAGGGCGAGGTCCAGGCCGAGGGTGAGGCCGAAGTCCAGAGCGAGGGCGAGGTCCAGGCCGAGGGTCAGGCCGAGGGCGAGACCAGTCCCGGCAACGCGACGGCGACGGCGTCGGCGACCGCGGGAAGTTCACCCGAAGGTTCACCGTTCGCGGCTCCGGTCGGAAGCGCGCCCGCGTCGCCCCACCGGCTTCCCGAACCGCCCCACACCCCCCGCACCATGGCCGCCCCCGCACGGGACGGCGAGCACCGCCGCACCTTCCCCGCCTTCCCCCCGCGCACCGGCGGATCCTTCGCCGGGACCTGGTGGGGCAACGCCTGGGTGACCGCGCTGGAGGAGGGTGCGCTCGACCCCGCGCGCCTGGCCCGCGGACGCGGTTACGCGGAGCGGGGGAACGTGGACGCGATCACCGTCACCCCGGGGCTCGTCCTGGCGTACGTGCAGGGCAGCCGTCCCCGCCCCTACCGCGTGCAGGTGCGGCTGCGCACCCTCGGCGGCGAGGACTGGGAGCGCTTCCTGGAGGCGGCCGTCGAGCGCCCCGGGCACATCGCCGCGCTGCTCGACAAGGAGATGCCCGAGTCCCTCGCCGAGTGCGGGGTGCCGCTGCTGCCCGGTCCCGGCGACCTGGAGCCGCAGTGCAGCTGCCCCGACCGCGGTCACCCCTGCAAGCACGCGGCCGCCCTCTGCTACCAGACCGCGCGGCTGCTCGACGCCGACCCGTTCGTCCTGCTCCTGCTGCGCGGCCGGGGCGAACGCGAGGTGCTCGACGCGCTGTCCCGCCGTAACGCCACCCGCGCGGCCCGCGCCGCTCAGGAACAGGAGCCGGAGCCGCTGCCGGGCGTAAGGGCCGCCGAAGCCCTCGCCGAGCGCCGGCTCCCGCCGCTGCCCGCCCCGCTGCCCGTGCCGCCGCATCCCGAGCAGCCCCCGGCCTACCCGTCCGCGCCGAACGGCCCCGACTCCTTCGCGCTGGACCACCTCGCGACCGACGCCGCCGCCCGCGCCCACGCCCTGCTGACCACCGGCCACGACGAGATCGGCGAACTCGACCTGTGGCGGGACGCCGTACGGCTCGCCGCGTCCCGCCCCGGTTCCGGGCTCACCGTCACCACCCGCGCCCTCTACGCCGCACTCGCCGCCGCCGTCGGCCGCACCCCCTCCGACCTGGCCCGCGCGGTGGCCGCCTGGCGGCAGGGCGGACCGGACGGCCTGACCGTCCTGGAGGAGACCTGGGACCCGCCGGCCGGCCGCTTCGACCGGGCCCGGCCGCTCCTCCTCGCCGCCGACCTCCCGGCCTTCCGCCCGCGCCGCAACCACCTCACCCACCCGCGCGGACACGTCCAACTCCGCTTCGGCCGCGACGGGTTGTGGTACGCGTACGAGTCGGAGCCGGGCCACGACGACTGGTGGCCTCGCGGCACCCCCGACCCGGACCCGGTGGGCGCGCTGACCGGACTGGGCGGCTCGGGCGAGCTCTGACCCGCCCTGCGCGTTGCCGCGTGCCGCCGGGTGTTCACCGGGCCGGTGGGCGGCATCCAGGCCAGCGACCACTACGGTGTCGTCGCGGATCTGGCGCTGCCGCCGCATACCCCCGGACGCTGGGCCGAGGCACAGGGGATTACCGCCGCAGAGCACAACGGCGGTGGGAGGGCCGGGCGGCCGGTGCGGGACGAGGAGGTGATCGGGTCCGGCACGGTCACGCCGTCGCGGCACCGCCTGGGCCGGCCCGCATGCTGAGGATCGGAATTCCTGTCATCGGCGTCTCGGACATCCCCCGTGCAGCGGCCTTCTGGACGCGGGCCCTGGACCTGGTGGCCAGCGAGGAATGGAAGAGCGAGACGTGGCAGACGCTCAACCACACCGACGGCTCCGGCCGAGCAATCGGCTTGCTCCGCAGCACGTCGCGGGCGGAGCCGCACCCCCGTCTCCACCTGGATCTCTTCATCGACACGACGCAGGAACAACAGGCAGAGGTGGAGCGACTGGTCGGCCTCGGTGCACAAGTGGTCGACCGGGACCTCTACCCGCCCGACCCCGATTTCGTCGTGCTCGCTGACCCGGACGGAAACATCTTCTGCATTGTCGACCTGAGCCGTGCTCCCAGCGGCGGCAATCGACCGACGCCCTGAAGGCCCTATCCTCCCGCTGGATCTGCTTCGACCCGGGGCGAGAAACTCACCTGTTACCGACCATGCGTGGACTGATCGTAGGCCCACGAACCAGACATCATCATTCACGAGCCGACCCGATCCGCTGCCGGACCCTCCTCGCCCTGCGCCAGGCGCCGGCCTACCCCGCCGACCTTGCCGACACCCTCGGCATCTCCCGCACCCGCTTGTCCGACCACCTGGCCTGCCTGCGTGACTGCGGCCTGGTCGTCACCATCCTTGACGGACGACGCACCCGCTACGAGCTCGCCGACGAACGCCTCGGCCACGCCTTGGAACACCTGCTCGCCTCGGTAGTCGCGGTCGAGGCGGACAGCATCTGCCCGGACGCCGCCGAGAAGGGCTGCTGCTGACGTCACCGCGATATCCCTCGGGCCGTCCCCGGCCCACCGCGATGTCCTCACCCGGCGCATACGCCTGCTGGTCGCCGCGACCATCACCTACAACGTCATCGAAGCCGTCGTCGCCCTCACCGCCGGCACGATCGCCTCCTCCACTGTGCTGATCGGCTTGGGCCTGGACTCCGTCATCGAGGTGTCCTCGGCTGGGGCGGTCGCCTGGCAGTTCTCCGCCCGCGATCACGCCGTCCGCGAAGCCCGCGACCAGCGCACGCTACGGATCATCGCCGTCTCCTTCTTCGCGCTTTCCGCCTACGTGAGCATCGACGCCATCCGCGCCCTGACCGGACAGGAGGTACGTTTTCCGGCAGCAAACGTCTCACGAGGTCGGTTGTGCGCGGCGCGTCCCGCGGGCCTTCCCGGGAATCCAGTGAGGTCGACCGTTCCCTCCCCGGCATCGTCATCGCCGCCCTCTCACTGGAGATCATGCCGTTCCTGTCCGCCGCCCAGCGCAAGGCCGGGCGCGACCTCGGCTCCGTCAGCGCCGTCGCGGATTCCAAGCAGACCCTGCTGTGCACCTGCCTCTCCGCCGTCCTCCTGCTCGGGCTGGTCCTCAACGCCACCCTCGGCTGGTCCTGGGCCGACCCGATCGCCGCCCTCGTCATCGCCACCATCGCCGTCAGGGAAGGCCATGACGCCTGGCAGGGCAAGGACTGCTGTGCTCCCACCGCCCACACCCCGGCTTCCGCCGGGACCGCTGCGGCTGTGACGGACACGGTCCGTTGGCGCGGATGGCTCGTTCGGCCAGGTGCGAGGCGATGGCTCGGGGAAGACGACTACGGCGGACATGGCTCATCGTCCCGCCCTCCGGTGAAGTCTCCGCGCCTCCTCGCGCAAGTCCGCGTTGCAGAGCACGTCCGCGGCCGTGCAGGCCAGCGCGCTGGTGACGGCGACGAGTACGTCGCGGGCCCGGGGGGAGGCGGCTGCGGCGGCGAACTCGGGGGTGTGGTCGGACCCGTCGTCCATGATGGCGACGAAGGGGTGGATGGCGGGCACGTGTGTACTGACGTTGCCGATGTCCGACGATCCCAAGTAGACGCCCGGCGCAGGTGGCGTCAACTCGATCCCCGCCCCGGACAGGTGTCCGGCGAACGTCTCGGACAGCAGGCCGCTGTCACGGAAGTGCTCGTAGCGGACCGTGGCTCGTTCCACCTCGGTCCTGGTGCCCGTGGCGTGGGCCACGCCCTCGGCGCCGGTGCGCAACTGCCCCGTCAGGTCGTCCAACGCATCGGTCGTTGCCGCGCGCAGGCCGAACAGCCCCTCCGCGTACTCCGGGACGATGTTGGTGGCCTTGCCCCCGTCGGTGACGATCCCCTGAATGTGAGAGGCCGCCGGCAGACGCCTGCCCAGGGCGGTCAGGACGTTGAACAGTTCGAGCAGCGCCAGGAGAGCGTCGACACCTTCGGTCGGGTTGCCTGTGGGGTGCGCGGCGCGGCCGTGGAAGGCCACCCGGTACTGCACCTGCGCCGTCAGTGGCGCCCGCGTCCAGTTGTACACGCCCGGGTGGAACATCAGCGCGGCGTCGACGTCGTCGAACACGCCGGCCTCCACTTCCAGGACCTTTCCGCCCCCGCCCTCCTCGGCCGGCGTCCCGACAGCCGTGACACGTCCGGTCGAGGTGGCCAGCACAGAGTTCAGCGCGAGCGCCGCTCCCAGACCGGCGGCTGCGATGAGATTGTGCCCGCAGGCGTGGCCGAGGCCCGGCAAGGCGTCGTACTCCAGCAGCAGTGCCACGGCGGGACGGCCTTGACCCGAGTGGGCGGTGAACGCGGTGGGCATCCCGGCCACCCCGCGCTCGACCTCGAAACCGGCCTTTTCCAGTTCGCCCGTCAGCAGTGCCGCGGCCCGGTGCTCGGCGAAGGCGTGCTCGGGGTGGGCGTGCAACTCGAGGGCGGTCTCCCACAGCAGATCCGCCCGTTTCGCGACCTCCACGCGTAGCCCGGCGTGGACATCGGCGCTCAAGTCGTCGCCGGAAGGCGTACGGGCCACCTGGCCTCCTCTGATCGAAGTGCCGTCGTCCGTCTTCGCTTCGTGCACCACCGGGTGCCACCAACCGGGCGTCGCAACACCCCGGGGTTTCAACCGAGGCACCGGTGCAACTCGTCCGGTGCGCTCTCGGACGACGCGAAGCAAGTCATGCCGAAGTGCGGCCGGGCGGAGGATGACCGCTGGGAGGAACGATGGATCACTCGCGGGTACCCGTGCTGGAGGCGCTCCAGGAGTTCCGGCGTCGTGGAGACGTGGCGTTCGGCCCGCCGGGGCACAAACAGGGCCGCGGCGTGGATCCGCGGGTGGCTGACATCGTCGGGCTCGACGTGTTCCGGTCGGACGTACTGTCCCTCAACGGATTGGACGACCGCCGTCAATCCCAGGGCGTGCTCAGCCAGGCTCAGGAATTGATGGCCGACGCGGTGGGGGCCGAACAGGCGTTCTTCTCCACCTGTGGCAGTTCCCTGTCGGTCAAGACCGCCATGCTGGCCGTGGCCGGTCCCGGCGAGAAACTGCTGCTGTCCCGCAACGCGCACAAGTCGGTGATCGCGGCCGTCGTCGTCAACGGCGTGGAGCCCATCTGGGTGCACCCGAAGTTCGACGCCGAACGGCACCTCGCGCACCCCCCGGAGCCCGACGACGTCCGGCGCCGTCTCGAGGAGCACCCGGACGCCAAGGGCATGCTGCTGATCACTCCCACCGACTGGGGCACCTGTGCGGACGTGGCGGGCGTGGCCCGTGTCTGCCACGAGTTCGACGCACCACTGATCGTCGATGAGGCATGGGGGGCTCATCTGCCGTTTCATCCCGGACTGCCGGCCTGGGGCATCGACGCCGGGGCCGACCTGGTGGTCACCAGCGTTCACAAGATGGGCGGGGCCATCGAGCAGAGCTCCGTCTTCCACCTCCAGTACGACCGGGTGTCGCCGGAGGCCCTCAAACAGCGGGAGGACCTGCTGGGCACCACGAGCGCCTCGTCCCTGGTCTACGCGACCCTCGACGGCTGGCGCCGTCAGATGGTCGAACACGGGCGCGATCTCCTGGAGGCCGCGCTGCACCGGGCGGAGCGCATTCGGTCGGCCGCCGCAGATCTGCCCGGTCTGCGACCCATGGGCGGGGAGGTTGTCGAGGAAGGGTTCGCCGCCGCGTTCGACCCGCTGAAGATCGTGATCGACGTACGGGAACTGGGTATCAGCGGCATGCAGGCGGCCGAGTGGTTGAGGGCGAACCGGCACGTGGACGTCGGTGGCTCCGACACCTGCCGGATCAGCGCGTCCATCACGCACGCCGATGACGACGAGACCGAGAAAATCCTGCTGGACGCCCTGCGCGCGCTCGTCGAGGGCGCCGACTCCATCGAGAAGCAGCCGCCGGTGCGCCTGCCCGAGCCCTCGGACCTGGAACTGGAGCAGGCGATGCTGCCGCGGGAGGCGTTCTTCGCCCCGGTGGAGCACGTGTCCGCCGAGCGCGCCGCCGGACGGATCGCCGCGGAGATGATCAGCCCGTACCCGCCGGGGGTGCCCGTTGTCGCTCCCGGTGAGGTCATCACCGACGAGGTTCTGGACTACCTGCGCAGCGGTGTCGAGCACGGGGTCCTGATCCCGGACGCGGCCGACCCGTCGGTCAAGACGCTCCGTGTGGTGGCGCGGAACTGACGACGGTTGATCAGAGACATGGTCCTTCTCGGTGCGGCGAGTACCTGAATGTCGGCGTCGGCAGTGACCGACGTGATGCCCCCGCCGCGAAGCGGGCCCCGAGGCGCTCCCCTTCGGCCCGCGACGCCGGGGGCGCCGGAGGCCCTTCTCAGGAACCCGGGATGGGCCTCCGGCGCTGCTCAGCGGTCAACAGGCGCCCGTCATGAGTGCTGTGCACCGCCAGGCCGCGAGCGCTGAGCGGCACGGCGGCGCAGGCGCAGCGGCAGCACGTACCAGCACAGACCGAACCACAGCATGACTCCGCCGACCAGCACTTCGGCCAGGACACCAGGCACCACGAAACGCAGGATCAGCAGGAGCGTGCAGCCGATGGTCAGCGCCAGGAGGACCATGCCGCACATCATCAAGCGGCAGGCGGCCTCGACCACCTCGTTCTTCATCCGCTGACCGGACAGGAAGCGGTGGATGGAAACGGGGGCTATGAGCGATCCGGTGGCCGCCGCGCCGAGCACCACGGTCAGGACGTAAATGACGCGGTCCACCGTCTCCAGCTCTCGGAACAGGGGGGTGAAGGCCACGCTGAGCAGAAAACCGAAGAGAATCTGCACGCCCGTCTGAGTGACCCGCGTTTCCTGCAGGACCTCGTTCCAGCGGCGGTTGACGCGCTCACGCGGCGACTCCGGCTCATCTCCACCGGATCCCGGATAATGGCGGTGGTGGTGCGGGCAGCAGGCGGTGTCCTCTTTCGCCAGGTGCCCCGGCTGTTCTGTCATGGTCAAGGCATCCTCCGATTCCCAGGAACAGCGGTTGCCCCGATTGGCGCCTTTCATGCAGGTCGGGGCCGTGTTGGCGCGACCGGTCCGAGCGGGCGGGGGAGAGGGTGTCGCATGCCCGTTCGGATGCGCTGGGCGTCTGTGGCTGGGTTATGCGCTGACCGGTTCGTGTCGGCGTAAGGTCCTCATATGGGCGCATCACGTCACGCCCGGCTAGTCGGCTTCTCGTCGACCGAGGAGGTGTCTCGTGGTCAGCGCGGGCGACCCCTCTGTCGCGGACGATCCTGTGGAAGCGGCGTTCGCTGACTCGGTCCGCCGGACCGGCGCTTCCCTCGGCGCTCTCTTCCTGCTGGAAGCGGACCGTCGGCTGCTGCGGCTGCAGCTGTTGAGCGGAGCACCGGCCGAGTTCGCCGCTCCCTGGTCGCAGGTGCCACTGACTGCGCCCGCACCGGTGGCCGACGCGGTCCGCGAGGAACGTCTGGTGTGGGTGAGCAGTCACGAGCAGATGGCCCACGCCTATCCGCGCACCGCCATGGCGCTTCCCTACCCACTGGCCATGGTCGCCGCTCCGGTCATCGGGGTCCGGCCGCACGGAGCCATGCTGCTGATCTGGCCGGCCGGCCGCCCGCCGTACATGACCGCCCGGGAGCGCGGCAACATCGAGTCCAGTTGCCGACGCCTGGCCCGGCTGCTGGAAGAATCCGCGGAGGCCGGCGTGAGCACGGTCTCGGCCGATGGACCTCGCGTCGTCCGCCTGGGCACCGGCCGACCGTCCGTGAGCCAGGAGCTGGCCGCGGCGGACCTCGTGGAGCGCCTGCCCGGCGGAAGCTGTTCCGTGGATCTGGAAGGGCGGATCACGTACGTCAGCTCCGGGGCCTGCGAGCTGCTGGGCCGCCCCGCAGACCAACTGCTGGGCACACTGCCCTGGCAATCCCTGCGCTGGCTCGACGAGCCCACGTACGAGGACCGTTACCGCGCCGCTGTCATCAGCCGCGAGCCTGTCGTGTTCTCGGCGTGCCGTCCGCCGGACCTGTGGCTGGACTTCCACCTCTACCCTGACGCGAGCGGCATCAGCGTGCGCATCGTACGCACCGGTTCCGACCCGCCGCCGGTCCCCGCGCCCCCCGGCTCCCCGCGCAGCGCCGCACCGACCCGCGCCGGCCAGCTCTACCAACTCGTACATCTCGCGGCCGCGTTGACGGAGGTCGTCGGCGTCCAGGACGTCATCGACCTGGTCGCCGACCAGGTCATGCCGGCCTTCGGGGCGCAGGGTCTGGTGCTGTCCATGGCCGAGGCCGGCCGACTGCGGATCACCGGCCACCGTGGCTACCCCGCCGACGTCGTGGACCGACTCGACCACCTGCCCCTCGACACCGCCTTCACCCCGGCCGGGCGTGCCCTCGGCAGCGGCATCCCCGCGTTCTTCTCGGATCCGGCCGAGATGCGGCGCATCAGTCCGGAAGCTCCCTTGGCCAGTGGCAAGCAAGCCTGGGCCTTCCTGCCGCTGATCGTGTCAGGCCGGCCGGTAGGGATCTGCGTCCTGTCGTACGACACCCCGCACGTGTTCTCGGCGGCGGACCGGGCCGTGCTGACCTCGCTCGCCGGGTTGATCGCCCAGGCTCTGGACCGTGCCCGCCTCTACGACACGAAGCACGACCTCGCCCACAACCTTCAGCAGGCGCTGCTCCCTCGTGCTCTGCCCGCGGTCACCGGCCTACAGACGGCGGCCCGCTATCTGCCCGCGACGCGTGGCATGGACATCGGCGGCGACTTCTACGACTTCATCCCGCTCGGGACCGCCGGCGCCGCGGCCGTCATCGGAGACGTCCAGGGACACAACGCCGCCGCGGCCGCCCTCATGGGGCAGGTGCGTACGGCAGTACACGCCCACGTGGCCCTCGGCGCGGCCCCGGACCAGGTGCTGTCCCGTACCAACCGGCTCCTGACCGATCTGGGTCCCGATCTGTTCACCAGCTGCCTCTACGCGCACGTCGACACCCTTCGCGGGCACGTGACGTTCGCCAGCGCGGGCCACCCGCCACCCGTGCTGCGCGGGCCCGACGGCGCCGCTCTGCCATTGGACGTTCCGCCCGGGCCTCTCCTGGGCATCGATCCCGACGCCGCTTTCCCCCTGACCGAGGTTCCCTTCGTCCCGGGAGCCGTGCTGGCGTTCTACACCGACGGTCTGATCGAAGAGCCAGGAGCGGACCTCGACGACTCCATCGCCCGCCTCGCCCGGCGACTCGCTCACATCGGCGACGGCCCCCCGGACGCGCTCATCGACGACCTGCTCAGGACGGCCGGTCCGGGAGGGCAGCGCACGGACGACATCGCCGTGCTCCTCCTGCGCCGGGCCGTGCCGGGCTGAGCGGGGGGTGCGCTTTTCGGCCCAGCCCTGAAACCGGGCGAGCGAGGCGCACGGACGGCGTCCGGCCAACGGCTCCGTCCAGCGCCGGAGCCCAACCGGCCAGGCCGCAGCAGCCAAGGCGGAGGCGACGTCGACGGCCGTGCCGAGGTGCACCTGGATGACCAGGCGGTGACCGGTGGTGTCGGACTTGTCCCTGGGAGTGACCTGCCGCGTGTTGCGCTCTTCCCACTCGTGACGGTTACGCCCGCTGTGCCGCGACATCGGCCGAGTGGTCCTCGCGCGTCGAGGGGCCGCTTGCAGGTACGTCGACGTAATGACCCCGCACATGAAGAGGCCCTCGGCATGACGACCGACGAGGCGGCAGCCGCCCGCATCGCGGCACTGGCCGGGGAACTGCCCACGACGGAGCTTCCCCGGCGTCTGTGCTCGGCGGCGTGTGCCGCACTCGACGCAGACGGGGCCACCCTGTCGCTGCTCACCGACACTCCCGCCCGCCAACTCCTCGCCGCCTCCGGCGCGACGGCACTGCGGCTCGAGGAGATCAAGTTCACCGTGCTGGAGGGTCCCTGCATCACGGCCGCGGCCGCAGGTGTCTCGGGGCGGCTTTGGCCGGGGGCAGGGCGCTAATGCTTTTTCAGTAATGCTTTTCATTCAGTGCACCGAATGCGTGGAGGGACGAGCACCGGGGTTACGGGGACGCGATGCCGGGGTACCGAGGATGCGGTCGGCGCGGCGGGTGCCGGCTGTGATGGAGAGGTCCGGCATGGACGCTTCGGTGGACCGCATCGCGCAGCCGTGGGGCGGCCGCACTCCGTATGGGCGCCACGAGGTGTGGCCCGCGCGGGTGGACACTCATCTCGAAGAGGGCGTCGCACCGGATGACGTTCAGCGATGGGTGCAGACCGCGTCGATTCTGCACTCCGACGGTGACGCGATGGACATCGCGGTCATGGACGGTCGGATGGTCGGCGTCCGGGGACGCGCGCAGGACCGGGTGAACCACGGCCGCCTCGGGCCGAAGGACCTGTTCGGCTGGCAGGCCAACGCCTCTCCCGACCGGCTGACCCGGCCGCTCGTCCGCGCGGAAGGCCGTCTGGTCGAGACCGACTGGGCAACCGCCATGGACCGGATCGTGTCCCGCTCCCGGACTCTTCTGCACGAGAAGGGCCCCGGTTCGATCGGCTTCTACACCACCGGCCAACTGTTCTTGGAGGAGTACTACACGCTGGCGGTGCTGGCCCGCGCCGGCATCGGCACGAATCACCTGGACGGCAACACCAGGCTCTGCACCTCCACGGCCGCCGAAGCGCTCAAGGAGTCCTTCGGCTGCGACGGCCAGCCCGGAAGCTACGACGACGTCGATCACGCGGACGTCATCGCGTTGTACGGGCACAACCTGGCCGAGACGCAGCCGGTGCAGTGGATGCGCATCCTGGACCGGCTCGACGGCGCCGATCCGCCCCGCCTGGTCTGCGTGGACCCCCGGCCGACGCAGGTGGCGCGCCGGGCTACGGTGCACCTCGCCCCGCGCGGCGGCACCAACGTGGCGCTGCTCAACGCGCTGCTGCACGAGATCATCCGCACCGACCGGGTCGATCACGCCTACGTCGAAGCGCACACCGTCGGCTTCGCGGAGCTGGAAGCCCGGGTCAAGGAGTGCACCCCCGAGTGGGCGGCCGGCATCTGCGACGTCCCGGCCGCGCGCATCCGCGAGGCGGCGGAGACCATCGGCTCGGCCGACCGGCTGCTGTCGACGGTCCTGCAGGGCGTCTACCAGTCCCACCAGGCCACCGCGGCCGCCGTGCAGATCAACAACATCCACCTGATCCGCGGCATGCTCGGCCGACCGGGAGCGGGCGTGCTGCAGATGAACGGCCAGCCCACCGCCCAGAACACCCGGGAGTGCGGCGCCAACGGTGACCTGCCGGGCTTCAGGAACTGGGAGAACGACCAGCACGTCGCGGACCTGGCGAAGGTCTGGAACGTCGAACCGAAGCAGATCCCGCACTACGCGCCGCCCACCCACGCGATGCAGATGTTCCGCTACGCCGAACAGGGCTCGATCCGCATGCTGTGGATCAGCGGCACCAACCCCGCCGTCTCCCTGCCCGCGCTGTCCCGCATCCGCTCGATCCTGTCGCAGGAGCGGCTGTTCGTCATCGTGCAGGACCTGTTCCTGACGGAGACCGCCCAACTGGCCGACGTGGTGCTGCCCGCCGCGACCTGGGGGGAGAAGACCGGGACGTTCACGAACGCCGACCGCACCGTGCACCTGTCCGACAAGGCCGTCGACCCGCCGGGCGAGGCCAAGCCGGACCTGGACATCTTCCTCGACTACGCCCGGCGTATGGACTTCCGCGACAAGGACGGCGGCGCCCTGATCCACTGGCACGACCCGGAGTCGGCGTTCGAGGCGTGGAAACGGTGCAGCGCCGGCCGGCCGTGCGACTACACCGGCCTCACCTACGACAGACTGCGCGGTCCCAGCGGTATCCAGTGGCCGTGCAACGAGGACGCACCCGAAGGCACGGAACGTCTCTACACCGACGGCATCAGCTGGGCACACCCCGATGTGTGCGAGACGTACGGAAAGGATCTCCTCACCGGTGCGACGGACAGTGTGGTGGAGTACCGCTCCCTGAATCCGGACGGCAAGGCGGTGATCAAAGCCGCCGCGTATGTGCCGCCGCATGAGCAGCCCAATGCGGAGTACCCGTTCCAGCTCACCACCGGGCGGACGATCTATCACTTCCACACCCGGACCAAGACCGGGCGTGCCCCGCAGTTGAACGCAGCCGCGCCCGATGTATGGGTGGAGGTTTCCGTCGCCGACGCGGACGAGCGGGAGGTGAACGAAGGCGACCTGGTGGAGGTCTCCACGCCCCGCGGCGCGCTGCGGGCACGGGTCCGGGTCACCGACATCCGGCCGGGACTGCTGTTCGTGCCGTTCCACTACGGCTACTGGGACACCCCGGCCGGTCACGGCCCGGACGAGAAGACGCCCGGGCGCGCCGCCAACGAGACGACCGTCACCGACTGGGATCCGGTCTCCAAGCAGCCGTTGTTCAAGACGGCCGCGGCGGCTCTCACCCTCGTCGAACGCGGTGACGGCCAGGCGGCCACCGCGCCGACCACCACCGCGTCCGCGCCGTCACGGAGCGGCGGCGTTCCCGCAACGGCGGGAGGCCCCTCGGCGAGCGTGGCGCAGTCGGACGGCGCCGCATGGCACGGACAGGCGGAGGGAAGCCGGTGAACGGCATCACCCTGACCCTGCGCCTGCTGCACCACGGCGAAAAGCATCTCGCCAGGCATCTGGTCACGGTGGCGGAACGTCATCGCGTCGAGCACGAGATCCACCACGTCGCCACCGACCTGGCCGTCTGGTCCCGCGAACACGTCCAGCGACTGGCCGACACCGGTCACCACTACGGGGTGAAGCTCGATGAGCCGGCTGACTCGTCCGACTCGGGCGTCCTGGCGACACTCAGGGAGAAGGCGGCTGAGGCCATGGGCCACCGGCCCGAGCCCGGCCTGCTCCTGCTGCGCGACCTGCGTGAACTGCATCTGGGAGCGACCGAGAACTCGCTGCACTGGGAGATGCTCGCCCAGGCGGCCCAGGCCACCCAAGACGACCGGCTCCTGGCGCTCGCCTCGTCCTGTCACCCGCAGACCCTGCGGCAGATGCGCTGGTCCAACACCATGATCAAGAACATCTCCCCGCAGATCCTGACCAGCCTCTAGCCGGCAACAGGACGGCCAGGGGTCGCGGGCGAGGACGACGGTTCGGGGCCGGCCGTCACGGGCGTCGTCATGCCGGTCAGCAGCAGCGCTCCTGCTCCTCCCACGCCCTCGTCGCGTCCGGCGTGCTCCACAATGCCGAGGTGGCCTCGGCCGGCAGCGTCAGCCGGTCCAGTGCCTTCCGCGGTACCTCATCGACGTCATGGTCATCCATCGGCCCCACCGAGGTCGCGCGATGCACGGGAACGCCGTTCCCGTACTCCACTCCGGGAGTCACCAGTCCACGTCGGTACGGCACCGCACGAGCTCCGGCCGCGGTCCCGCTGGATGCTCCGCCTCAATGACCACAGCCCTGCCCGCCCGGGCGTGGCGAGGCACAGACCGCGTACGAGCGGCCGGGGGACACGTCCTGGCCGGGCAGAGCACCGCGCGTCACCGAACCACATCAAGGGGCCCCACGGCGCTTGGCACACGGCGCGGCGGTTACTCGTCCGCCATGAAGCACACACCGCCAATCGCCCTGATCACCGGCGCGTCCAGCGGAATCGGCCGTGAGCTGGCCCGGCAGTTCGCGCTCCACGGTTACGACCTCGTGGTGAACGCCGAGGACGAGCGGCTGGAGTCCGCCGCGCAGGATCTGCGCGAGTCGGGCGCGGAGGTCCACGCGGTGCGCGCCGATCTCCGGACGGCCGCAGGACGACACCGGCTGCTGGACGCGCTCGACGGGCTGACGGTCGACGTCGCCGTCCTCAACGCGGGAGTCGGCCGGGGCGGTGCTTTCGTCGACACCGACCTGACCGACGACCAGGAGATCATCGATCTCAACATCACCGCGACCGTTCGGCTGGCCAAGCCGCTGCTGCGGGCCATGGTGGAGCGCGGTGCCGGCCGGATCGCCTTCACCTCGTCCGTGGCCGCGACGATGCCGGGCTCTTTCCAGCCCGTCTACAACGCGTCCAAGTCCTTCGTGCAGTCCTTCGCCGAGGCGTTGGCGGAGGAGGTGAAGGACACCGGTGTCACGGTGACCTCGTTCATGCCGGCCGCCACGGAGACGGACTTCTTCCGGCGGGCGGGCATGGCGGAGGACACCCGGATCGGCACCATGAAGAAGGACGACCCCGTACACGTGGCCGAGCAGGCGTTCAAGGCGATCGTGGAGGGCGAGAAGAAGGTCGTGACGGGATCCTTGAAGGCCAAGGCACAGGGGCTGGCCGGAAAGGTGCTGCCCGACGGAGTCAAGGCGGCGGCCCACCGGCGGCTGGCGGAGCCGGGGACCGGGGCCGGGACCGAGGAAGATCCCGGGCGGCGGGAGTGAGGGCGTGACCGCCGTCGGCGGCTGAAATCGTGCCCGTGTCGGGAAGGCCGCCACGGGCACTCCGGTGCCATGAGTTCTCACCGATCGGTTCCCGAATCCCTGGCTCTCCTGACGGAGGGCTACGCCTGGTTGCCCGACCTGATGCGCGCCGAGGGCGACACCGCGCTGAACCTGCGCGTCCTCGGACGCCCGGCCCTGGCCGTGCGGGGCCCCGAGGCGGTCCGGTTCTTCTACGACGAGGAGCACGTCCGGCGCCACGGCGCACTTCCCGGCCCGGTCCTGAGCACCCTCTTCGGCCACGGCGCGGTTCACACCCTCGACGGCGACGCCCACCGGCAGCGCAAGTCGCTCTTCCTGCCCCTGCTGGAGACCGACGCGGTGACGGGCTCGGCCGAGCACATCGCCACCGCCTGGGACGAAGCCGTACCGTACTGGCGGCAGCAGCCGAGCGTGGTGCTCTTCGATGCCGTCGGCCGGGTGATCACGCGCGGTGTCTGCCGCTGGGCCGGCGTCCCCCTCGCCGAGGACGAGGAGGAACCCCTGGCGCGGGACCTGCTGGCCATGGTGGACGGGTTCGCCACGGCGGGCGCCCGGCACTGGCGGGCCAGGCGAGCCCGCACCCGCCAGGAACAGCGGTTCGCCGGCCTCGTCACCGAAGTGAGGTCCGGGACGGCTCGGGCCCCGGAGGATTCCGTGCTGGACCGGGTCTGCCGCCACCGCGACGCCACCGGCGCCGAAATGACGCCCAGGATCGCGGCGGTGGAGCTGCTCAACGTCATCCGCCCCACCACGGCGCTGAGCTATTTCGTGGCCTTCGCGGCACACGCCCTGCACCGTTGGCCCGAGCACGGGAAGCGCCTGCGCGCGGGTGAGGCGGGGTTCGCCACGGCGTTCGCCCACGAGGTCCGCCGGTTCTACCCCTTCGCCCCCTTCCTGGGCGGCCAGGCCGTCACCGACCTGACCTGGCAGGGCCGCCACGTCCCGGCCGGCGGCCTCGTCCTGTTGGACGTCTACGGCCAGAACCACGACGAACGCCTGTGGAAGGATCCGTACTCCTTCCGCCCGGAGAGGTTCCTCGACCGTCCGCCCCGCCGTGACGAACTGATCCCTCAGGGCGGTGCGGACCCACGGACCGGACACCGCTGCCCCGGCGAGGCCCTGGCGGTGGGCATCCTGGAGACGCTTTCCCGTCGCCTGGCCGACCTGAGTTACGAGGTTCCGCCGCAGGACCTGACCATTTCCCTGGACCGCATCCCCACGCGGCCGCGCAGCGGAATGATCATCCGAACGCTCGGGTAGCACGGATCACGGAGCCGCGTGCAGCGGTAGTTGTGGTCACGCCGGGTGCAGCGCGTTGGGCGGCCACGGGGCAGGTCCTGGCAGAACCGGCTTTCCGGCCCATCGGCAGAGGCTGCTGGGCGTCGGTGCCGACCCTGTACCGCAGGCGCTGCGTAAACCCGCAGCGTGCGGCGAGTCCGCCCCTGTGCCGGCGACTGTCGAGACGCTCGACGGCAGGCTCACGGGATGAATGTCTCGGCTGAACGTTTGGGGCGGAGCCCGTGAGCCACCCGTGTGATCGGCAAGTGTTTCGGTGTCGAGGTAAAGCAAGCGCGAGGTAACGCAAGGAGGAGAGCCGATGTCGAACCCGCAACAGCCCGAGCTGCGGCGCAGTGACAAGGGGGCGGGCACTCCGCAGGACAGCCAGGCCCGCAAGGCGGAACAGCCCGCCCACGAAGGCGGCAGCCATGCCCATGGCACGGACCGCGGCGACAAGGGCGGAGGAGAGGGCGGCGGTACGCCTCCCGAGCAGCAGCCGGACCACCCGGCCTGAGCCCGCCGTAGGAACGAGCGAGGAGAAGTCGTGACCGTACCCGAGGAGAACCGCCCGAAGACGACGTCCACCGATGACGTCATCGAGACGCCTGGTGCCGAGACCACCAGCGGGCAGGGCGACGGCGCCACCGGCCGCACCATGCGGGAGACGATGGAGGAAGCCGGGCTTAGCCAGGACGACGTACGCGACGAATCTTGAGGCCCTCGCCAAGCCGGACTTCGCCACGCGCGGGGTCCGGCATTGCCGTCCGCGCCGTCCCCGCTCGCCCGCCACAGTCCGAGGGGATGGGACTTGGGGGGCCTTGTCTCACGGTCCATCTGGGCGCGGCGGGGGGCCGATCCACCGCTCCTGAAGCCGCCAGACCTCTCCCCACCACGCTGGGACGACGACTTGCCCTGCGGCCCACCCTCGGATGCTCCCCGTCCCTTGGCGCTGTTCGTGAGGTAGTGGCGCCGCGAGCTGATCGCTCCCTTTCGGTGCCCGACGTGCAGCTTTCTGCTGAACCGTCGGTTCCACGCGTCTCGGGCGGACGCCCCTCAACGCGAGGGAAACGGCTGCGTGTCAGGCTGACAATGCGATGAACTGCCGCAGGAGAGGCAGCGGGTATCCCGCAGCGAGCAACGGGCCACGGACATCGCGGTCGAGGTCGGGCAGGTAGCCCATGAGGACGTCGGCCGGTCCGCTGATCTCGACGTCACGGCACGCCGCGGGCAGCAGGAGTGTCTCCGCGCGGCCGAGTTCTTCGATCCATGTGTCGGCCCGGACTCGTACGGGGGCGCCGACGTTCGAAAGGATCTGCGCGGTGCTGAAGGTGTGTCGCAAAGGTTCCGCGGTTCCGGCACGCCAGCGTTCCAGCGCGACGTACGGGCCGGCACAGAGGCGGACAGGTCCAGGCTGGTGCGCCCGGAGCGGATGACGCCGTCGCTGGCGGCCCGCTGTCCGGGGCGCGGCAGCATCACATCGCCCGGCGCCAGGTCGCCGGGGGCGAGTTGGACCTCGTGTCCGCCGCGGAGGACAGAGGCGGTGTCGGGGACCAGGTTGAGCAGGACGCGCAGGCCGTGCCGGGGTGCGGACGACCGCGTAGTGCTCGAGCCCTTCGGCGATGGAGAAGAGCACGCCGAGCATGGCGGCCTCGAAGAACTGACCGAGTGCCACCGCACCAACCGCGGCGATGGTCATCAGCGTGCCGACACCGACGTGCCGGTGCGTGAACAGGTTACGGACGGCCGCCGGGACGAAGGTGGAGGCGCCGACCGCGACTGCGGCCAGCTCCAGCACCTTGAGGGTCTTCGCCCCGGCGCGGCCGGTCAGCCACGCGGCCAGCAGCAGGGTGCTCTGGCCATGGCCCACGAACCCCAGGCAGATCACCAGCCCGTTGAGCAGCACCGTGAGGTCAGGGCAAAGCGCCGCGATCCGCGTGGTCCACCGTGTTCCGCGGGCCGTGTCTCGTGTCCGACTCCCCATCACCGTTGATACCAGGGGGGGCGCTATGGGTGAGCCGTCCGCTGCGCCCGGATCCTCAGTGGTCCTGGCCGTCTGCCGCGCCGGATTCGGGGCGGACGAAGGCGCGGGCGACGACGCCCCGAGCAGAGCATCCATCTCCCGGAGAAGGTAAGGGGAAACGGGCGAGAATCTCGCGCAGCAGCTACAGAACTTGTGGCCGGCCGCTTACCAACAGAGGGTCCGAGGCCGTTCGTGCCCCGGTCGACGAAGGACAGCCGATAAGGCGGGCCACACGGCTGCCCGTCAATGCCGGTCACGAGCAGACGAAGAGTCAACTCATTGTCACCCCGCCCAGGCCAGGTTGAGCGCCGGTTCGGCCGAAGCCATCCGGCAGTGATCGAGTCATGCCGTTGTGCCGGGATCAATGGGACGGTTGCGCGATGCCGTCCCGGACGGGGGTCTGACTCATGAGATCTATGACCGAAGTGTCCAGTCACGGGCTTGTCGACTGTCGTTGCGGGATGGCGCCTGCTGGTACCGAGCCACAGGGCGTGTCCCCATAGGGGCCTTGCCGACGATCAGGCGCCATCACAGTTCAGACCGCCCGAGCAGGCCGGTGCCATCCACCCAGCCAGCACGTCACACACGTGGGAGGCGAACCATCATGACGACCAGACAGCGCAGCACCTCCTCCAGCACGGATCCTCCAGTTCGGCGCGAGGTCGTTCTGGGCGTGGACACGCACGGAGAGGTGCATGTCGCCGCCGTGGTCTCCCCGCTCGGGAAAATCCTGGGCACCAAATCCTTTCCGGCCACGGCGGCCGGCTACCGACAGCTGCTCGTCTGGGCCCGCAAGCGGGGGACGGTGCGCCGGGCCGGCGTGGAGGGCACCGGCACCTTCGGAGCGGGCCTCTCCCGGTACCTGCTGGCTCAGCACGTCAAAGTGATCGAAGTGAACCGGCCCGACCGCACGGCCCGCCGGCTGCTCGGCAAGTCGGACCCGCTCGACGCGCAGGCCGCCGCGCGGGCCGTGCTCAGCGGCCGCGCCCGGGCCCGGGCCAAGTCCGGCGACGGTCCGGTGCACAGCGCCCGGATCTACAAGCTCGCCAAGGACTCCGCGGTCAAGGCCCGCACCCAGGCGATCAACCAGCTCAAGGCCGTCCTGGTCATAGCCGACCCCGCCCTGAGGGAACGAATGTCGAGCCTCGGCAACGCCGAGCTGTTCCGCACCTGCGCGCGCCTCGGCCCACTCGACGGTGGGGGAGACGAGGACGCGGTGACCCAGGCCACCCACATGACGCTGCGTATGCTCGCCGAGCGCATCGAACAGCTCACCGGACAGATCGACGAGCTCAACCAACGCCTGACCCGGCTCGTCGAGCGTCACGCCCCACAGCTGCTGACACCGGTGGGCATCGGTCCGGACAGCGCCGTCACTCTCCTGATCACCATGGGAGACAACCCCGAGCGGCTGAACACCGAGGCGTCCTTTGCTGCCCTTTGCGGAGTCAGCCCGATCGAGTACTCCTCTGGCCGGCGGAGCACGCGCCGGCTCAACTACGGCGGCGACCGCCAGGCGAACGCCGCCCTGCACCGCATCGTCTTCACCCGGCTGCGCCACGACCCGCGCACCCAGGCGTACTACGGACGCCGCACCCAGGAGGGCAAGACCCGTCGTGAGATCATCCGATGCCTCAAGCGATACGCAGCCCGCGAGGTCTTCAACCTGGTCAGACCGGTTTCCCGCACCCCCGCGTTATAGGGGCGTCTGTGAGACGTGAGAGGGTCTGGGGCGTGAGTGAGACACCGTCGAACACCCTGCAATACCGCTTTGACGGGCCAGAAGAGGCTCCCGTCCTGATCCTCGGTCCCTCACTGGGTACCACCTGGCACATGTGGGACCGCCAGGTCCCCGAGCTGGCTCAGCAGTGGCGGATCTTCCGGTTCGACCTGCCCGGCCACGGCGGCGCCCCGGCCTACCCGGTCGGCTCGGTCTCCGACCTCGCCGCGCGGCTGCTCGCCACCCTGGACGCGCTGGGTGTGCAGCGCTTCGGGTACGCGGGCTGCGCGTTCGGCGGCGCGGTCGGCGTGGAGCTGGCGCTGCGGCACCCGGAGCGGGTCGCCTCGCTCGCGCTGATCGCGGCCTCGCCGCGGTTCGGCACGGCCGACGAGTTCCGGCAGCGGGGCGTGATAGTCCGCACCAACGGCCTCGACCCCATCGCCCGCAGCTCGCCCGACCGCTGGTTCACCAGCGGCTTCGCGGCCGCACAGCCCGCGATCACCGAGTGGGCCGTGCAGATGGTGCGCACCACCGACCCGGGCTGCTACATAGCGGCCTGCGAGGCCCTCGCCGCCTTCGACGTGCGGGCCGAGATCGGCCTCGTCGGGGTGCCGACGCTGGTCCTCGTCGGCTCGGACGACCAGGTCACCGGCCCGGCCGAGGCGCGCACCCTGGTGGCCGGCATCCCGGACGCCCGGCTGGCCGTCGTACCGGGCGCCTCGCACCTGGTCCCGGTGGAGCAGCCCGCGGCCGTGACCGACCTGCTGGTCCGCCACTTCTCCACCGCCTGGCAGCCCGCCCACGACTCGGCCACCGGGCAGACGGCCGTCCCGGGCATCCCCGTCAGGGCGGTCCCGAGCGCGCCCCAGCAGCCTTTGCAGCCGGTGGCCATCGCGGAGATCGCCCCCGCCCCGGTCCTCGAACCGGTGCAGGTCATGGGCCGCCCCGATCCGTACGACGCCGGTCTGAAGGTGCGCCGGGAGGTCCTCGGCGACGCCCATGTCGACCGGGCGCTGTCCCAGGCGGACGACTTCTCCGGGGAGTTCCAGGAGTTCATCACCCGCTACGCCTGGGGCGAGATCTGGGACCGGCCCGGTCTGGACCGGCGCTCCCGCTCCTGCGTCACGCTCACCGCGCTGGTCGCGGGCGGCCACCTGGAGGAGCTCGCCTTCCACATCCGCGCCGCGCTGCGCAACGGCCTCACCCCCGGCGAGATCAAGGAGGTGCTGCTCCAGGCGGCCGTCTACTGCGGCGTACCGGCGGCGAACAGCGCGTTCAAGGTGGCGCAGGAGGTCATCCGGGAGGAGACCACCCCCACCGAGTGAGCCCCGCACAGGACGCGGGGGCAGGATGGACCTCATGACGGCTCTGAAGCTCACCAAGAAGTCGCACGCGTGTGTGCGCCTGGAGAAGGACGGCCGCACGCTCGTCCTCGACCCGGGCGGGTTCAGCGAGGCGGACGCCGCTGTCGGCGCGGACGCGATCCTGATCACGCACGAGCATCCCGACCACTTCGACGAGAAGCGGCTGCGGGCAGCCCTGGAGGCCGACCCGGCCGTCGGGATCTGGACCCTGAGGTCCGTCGCGGAGAAGCTGTCCGCCGCGTTCCCCGGCCGGGTGCGCACCGTCGGCCACGGCGACACGTTCACGGCCGCGGGTTTCGACGTGCAGGTCCACGGCGAGCTGCACGCCGTCATCCATCCCGACCTCCCGCGCGTCACCAACGTCGGCTTTCTCGTCGACGAGGGCCGCGTCTTCCACCCGGGAGACGCGCTCACCGTCCCCGAGCACCCGGTGGAGACCCTGCTGGTCCCGGTCCAGGCCCCCTGGAACAAGATCTCCGAGGTCATCGAGTACGTCCGCGAGGTCCGGCCGCAGCGCGTCTACGACATCCACGACGCCCTCCTCACCGACCTCGCCCGCCCGATCTACGACACCCACCTGGGCAACCTGGGCGGCGCCGACCACGGCCGGCTGTCGCCGGGGGCGTCCGCGGAGGTCTGAGGGAGGGCGTTGTCGGACCCTCCGGGTAGGTTGTGAGGCATGCGCATCGCGACCTGGAACGTGAACTCGATCACCGCCCGCCTGCCCAGGCTGCTGGCCTGGCTGGAGAGCAGCGGCACCGACGTGCTGTGCCTCCAGGAGGCCAAGGTCGCCGAGGCGCAGTTCCCGCTCGACCAGCTGCGCGAGCTGGGCTACGAGGCCGCGGTGCACGCCACGGGCCGGTGGAACGGCGTGGCGGTGATCTCCCGCGTCGGCCTGGCGGACGTCGTCAAGGGCCTGCCGGGCGACCCCGGCTACGAGGGGGCGCAGGAGCCGCGCGCCATCTCGGCGACCTGCGGCCCGGTCCGCGTCTGGTCGGTGTACGTGCCGAACGGCCGCGAGGTCGACCACCCGCACTACGCCTACAAGCTCCAGTGGTTCGAGGCCCTCAAGGCGGCCGTCGCGGGCGACGCGGCGGGCAGCCGCCCCTTCGCGGTGATGGGCGACTACAACGTGGCGCCGACCGACGACGACGTGCACGACGTGGCCGCCTTCGAGGGCCTCACCCATGTCACCCCGGCCGAGCGCGCCGCCCTGGCGTCGCTGCGCGAGGCCGGCCTGTCGGACGTCGTCCCGCGCCCTCTCAAGTACGACCACCCCTTCACGTACTGGGACTACCGTCAGCTCTGTTTCCCCAAGAACCGCGGCATGCGCATCGACCTGGTGTACGGCAACGAGCCGTTCGCCCGGGCCGTCAAGGACGCCTACGTCGACCGTGAGGAGCGCAAGGGCAAGGGCGCCTCGGATCACGCCCCGGTCGTGGTCGACCTCGAGGTGTAGCGGGAGCCGGGGCCCGGCCGACGACGTGCGCCCCCCGCCCGGGCCGGGGCTTCGGCCGTCGGCGTATGCCAGCGCGCCTGTGGTGCGCACGCCGGTACGAATGTCACGCTGGGCTTATGAACATCCCTTTCCTGGGCAACAGGAGCAAGAAGTACCGTGCGACGGTGCTGGCCGAGGACCCCGAGGGGATCGCCGAACTCCTCTCCGAATGCGAGCTGTTGCGTGCGCACGCGGCCCGGCAGGGGATCGGGCTCGACGACACGGCCGCCTCGTTGGAGGCGCTGGACCAGCTTCCGCCGCGCTGGCGCGAGGACGACGAGACCCTGCCCTGGTTCGGTCACGACGCCGGGCTCTACCTGGGGACGGTCGTGGTGCGTACGGTGCCCGGCGCCGTCTGGGCGATCTGGCCCGGCGGGGAACCGGTCGTCAGGCTGACGTCCGGCCGCGAGGTCGACGTGGTCGCCGCAGGGCGCGAGTGGGCCGCGACCGGGACCCCCGAACTGTCCCAGCTGTACGCCGAGGTGGCCGAGAACTGAGGCGCGAGCGCGTAAATACGGCTAATGACAGAAAAGTGCGTGTCGTGCCTCAACCCCATTCTTATGTGGATAGTTTGCGGCAACCACGACACAGCTGAAAGTGAGTAGGGCTGCGCATGGCCGTCGATCCGTTGATCGAGCTCCGTGACGTCAACAAGTACTTCGGGGAGCTGCATGTCCTGCAGGACGTCAACCTCACCGTCGGCCGGGGCGAGGTGGTCGTGGTGATCGGCCCTTCGGGGTCGGGGAAGTCGACACTGTGCCGCGCGATCAACCGGCTGGAGCCCATCCACTCCGGTTCGATCACGCTCGACGGACAGCCGTTGCCCGAGGAGGGCAAGGCTCTGGCGGGACTGCGTTCCGAGGTCGGCATGGTCTTCCAGTCCTTCAACCTGTTCGCCCACAAGACCGTGCTCGCGAACATCTCGCTGGGCCAGGTGAAGGTGCGCAGGCGCAAGAAGGACGAGGCCGACAGGCGCTCCCGTGAACTGCTCGACCGGGTGGGCCTCGCCGACCAGGCCGACAAGTTCCCCGCCCAGCTCTCCGGAGGCCAGCAGCAGCGCGTGGCCATCGCCCGCGCCCTGGCCATGGATCCCAAGGCGCTCCTGTTCGACGAGCCCACCTCCGCCCTCGACCCGGAGATGATCAACGAGGTCCTCGAGGTCATGCAGCAGCTCGCCGAGGAGGGCATGACCATGGTCGTGGTCACCCACGAGATGGGCTTCGCGCGCTCGGCCGCCAACCGCGTGGTCTTCATGGCCGACGGCCGCATCGTCGAGGACCGCACCCCCGAGGAGTTCTTCACCGCCCCGCGCAGCGACCGCGCCAAGGACTTCCTCTCCAAGATCCTCAAGCACTGAGCGACGGCGTCAGCCGCAGAGCCCACCCACCCCGGCGGCGGCCGGAGATCACTCCTCGCGCAGCGGAACCGACACGTACGACGGGTCGTTCGCCGGCGAGGAGAAGGTCAGCCGCGCGCCGGACGGGTTGTGCTCGATGTAGAGCGGGTCGACGGTGTCGACGACCAGGGCGAGCCGGTGCCCCGCCGGGACGTCGTAGGCCGTGGAGAACAGGTCCAGATCGAGACCGAACGGCTCGCCCGGCGTGTTCCCGTGGAAGGTGTACGGCGCGTTGGCGACCAGCTTGCCGAGGCCGAGCGGCCCCACGTCGTAGAGGTAGGCGACGAGGGTGCCGCTCTCCTCGGTCGGGGTGACGGTGGTGTGCACCTTCGCGGTGCCGCGCACCCGCTGGGCGGTGGCGTACGTCCCGGACTGCCATACGGCGGTCCAGCGGCGGAGGAGCAGGGGGATCGCGGCCACGGGGGGCAGCTTCGCCGCCTGGTCGAGGATGCTGGACAGGAAGACGATGCCGCCGTCGGCGCCCGAGTCCACGTTGGTGTGGATCGTGGTGGAGCCCGCGAGGGCGATCTTCCCGCGGGTCGCGTTCACCGACTTCCAGTCCGGATATCCCTCGTAGCCGCCGGTGGAACGGGACTTGAGCCGGACGGGCTGTTCGCGGTCGATGCCGTTGTCCTCGCCCTTGAGGTAGTGGTCGAACCAGCGCGCGGTGTCGGTCCACACGTCGTTGGGCAGCCCGAACAGACCGGTGAGCTCGGCGGTCGCGTGGTCGCCGGGGCGCAGCTCCAGCCGCTTCGGGCCGGTCAGCTTCTCGTAGAAGGCGGCGGACTGGTTGGGCGGGAAGATCGTGTCGCCCCAGGCGCCGGCCATCATGATCGCCGTGTCGTTCTGGTTGAGCTGGTCCAGGTAGGTAGCGGGGGAACGTTTCTGCCCCCAGGCGACGATCTCCTTCTCCTTCGACAGGTCGGAGGAGTAGAAGGCCGAGAAGACCTCCTGGGACTCGGCGCTCCGGCGGCCGACGACCGCGCCCACCGTGTCGAGCACGGCGGCGGCCTGGACGTGCTGGGTGCGGCCGGAGTAGATCGAGTCGATCAGGTCGCCCCAGCCGCTGAGCGAGGCGACGGCCTTGACGCGCGGGTCGTGGGCGGCCGCCAGCAGGCTGATCCCGGCGCCGTACGAGACGCCCGCCATGCCGACGTTCTCCGGGTCGCTGGGGGTGTGGGCGAGTGCCCAGTCGACGACCTTGGCGGCGTCGGCGACATCGTGCGGCCCGGCCACGTCGATCTCGCCGCCGGACTGCCAGAAGCCGCGCACGTTGTAACTGAGCACGACATAACCGGAGTCGGCGAGTCGCTGCGCCTGGGCGAGGTACTGCACCTGGGGGAAGCCCCAGCTCGTCGGCAGCACGATCAGCGGGTGGCGGCCGGCGTTGTCGGCGGGGGTGACCACGTTGGCCTTGAGGACCGTGCCGCCGTCCCCGGCGATGTCGACGTAGCGGACCGCGCCGGTGGCGGCCCGGGCGGCGGGCGTCAGGCCCAGCACCCCGCCGGCGACCAGGGTCGCGCAGGCGGCGCCCATGGCGGTCGTACGAAGGGCCATGCGGTGCTGTCGTCCCACGGGTCACTCCTCTTGCCTGCGCCATCGCAAAGTGACCCGACGGTAACCGCTCCGCCCCACCAGAGGTAACCGTCGGTAAGTTACGTGGGAGTAACAATTGTTGGGTCCGGCAGGGGCGCCTGCGCCGCCCGGGTCACGTCCTCGACCAGTTCGACCACATCGGGGCCGTACGCCTGGGAGTTGATGACCTTCAGGAGCAGCACGAAGGAGCCGTTCCCGTGTTTGCGGGCCAGTCGCTCGTGGTTGCGGACCAGGTAGCGGGTGGCGGCCTGGTTGTTGATCGCGCGCTGGCCGCAGAACAGGAACACCGGCCGCGCCTCGCGCCGTCGGCCGGCGGTGAGCCGGGCCAGCAGGACGTACTCGGTGACGCCCGGTTCCATACGGTGGTGCTCGCCGCCTATCTGGAACGCCAGCCGGTCCGGGCCCGGTTCGCGGTCGGTGTTGACGCGCACCCCGGGCAGCATGGCCTGGATGTGGGCCGCCATCCGGCGGTTCGACCCCGGGCCGCCGACGCAGAACTCCGTCCGCTCTCCGAAACCCTGCCGGGCCACGTCCTGGGTGACCACCTCGGCGCCCGCCCCGCAGTCCTTGATGAGCGCGGCGAGCTCCAGCAGTGCGAACACGTCGTGGCGGTGCACCGCGAGGTCGGGGCTGCCCGCGTCGCGGTTGACGACGAGCAGGCACTCCGAGTTCTCGGGCAGCCCGAAGAAGGCCTGCTTGCGCCGGAGTCTGCGCTTCCACAGATGGGTGCGGGTCAACCAGCCGAGCGCGGCACTGATGCCGGCCGCGACCACGCCCAGGACGATATTGCGCACGTCGTCGTTCATGGGCGCGCATGGTAGCGGGCGAGCACGGCCGGGGCGTACCCGTGTTCGAGGTGTGGCAGTCGTATGACAGTGCCCGGAAGGAGGCTGTCGGGGCCCCGGGAAACTGGTTACGCTGCGCGGACGTTCCTGGACTGGAGGTACGGATGCGTCGCCCTGTCGCGCGGAAACTGTCGGTCCTGGCGGTCTCGGCCGCCGTGGTCACGGTGGGGGCCGCGGCGCCACCCGCCGCTGAGAGAGCCACTGTCGCGAAGGTCCCGGTCGCCGTCGGCTACGGCGGTGCGGTCGCCAGCGTCGACGCCGACGCCTCCGCGGCCGGCATCGAGGTGCTGCGCAAGGGGGGCAACGCCGTCGACGCGGCCGTGGCCACCGCCGCCGCCCTCGGCGTCACCGAGCCCTACTCCTCCGGCATCGGTGGAGGCGGCTACTTCGTCTACTACGACGCCAGGTCCCGTACGGTGCACACCATCGACGGCCGTGAGACCGCCCCGCTGAGCGCGGACTCCGGTCTCTTCCTGGAGAACGGCAAGCCGCTCGCCTTCGCCGACGCCGTCACCAGCGGTCTGGGCGTCGGCACCCCGGGGACCCCCGCCACCTGGGCGACCGCGCTGAAGGAGTGGGGCAGCGAAAAGCTCGGCACGGTCCTGAAGCCCGCCCAGCGCATCGCCCGCGACGGCTTCACCGTCGACGACACCTTCCGCACCCAGACCGCGGCCAACGAGACCCGCTTCCGCTACTTCCCGGACACGGCGAAGCTGTTCCTGCCCGGCGGTCAACTCCCCGTGGTGGGATCCACGTTCAAGAATCCCGACCTCGCCCGCACCTATGAGGAGCTGGCCCGCAGGGGCGTCGGCGCGATCTACCGCGGCGACCTCGGCGACGACATCGTCTCCACGGTGAACAAGCCACCCGTGGACCCGGGTTCGGGCTGGAACGCCCGGCCGGGCGAGTTGTCCGCCAAGGACCTCGCGGCCTACCGCGCCAAGCTCCAGGCCCCCACGAAGACCTCGTACCGCGGCCTGGGCGTCTACTCCATCGCGCCCTCGTCCTCGGGCGGCACGACGGTCGGCGAGGCCCTCAACATCCTGGAGAGGACGGACCTCTCGAAGGCGAGCGAGGTCCAGTACCTGCACCACTACCTCGAAGCCAGCCGGATCTCGTTCGCCGACCGCGGGCGCTGGGTCGGCGACCCCGCCTTCGAGGACGTCCCCACCAAGCAGCTGCTGTCGCAGAAGTACGCCGACTCGCGCGCCTGCCTCATCAAGGACGACGCGGTCCTCACCAGCCCGGTGGCGCCCGGCGACCCGCGCCACCCGGCCGCCTGCGGCACGGGCGGCACGGCGGCGCCGACGACGTACGAGGGCGAGAACACCACGCACCTCACCGTCGCCGACAAGTGGGGCGACGTGGTCTCCTACACGCTCACCATCGAGCAGACCGGCGGCAGCGGCATCACGGTGCCCGGCCGCGGCTTCCTGCTCAACAACGAGCTGACGGACTTCTCCTTCGCCCCCGCGAGCCCGACGGTCCACGACCCGAACCTGCCAGGACCGGGCAAGCGGCCGCGCTCGTCGATCTCGCCGACGATCGTGCTCGACCGGAACGACAAGCCGGTGGTGGCGCTGGGTTCGCCAGGCGGCGCGACCATCATCACCACCGTGCTCCAGACCCTGACCGGGTTCCTCGACCGCGGACTGCCGCTCGTCGACGCGATCGCCGCCCCGCGCGCCAGTCAACGCAACGCCGCCCAGACGGAGTTGGAGCCCGCGCTCTACAACGACACCAGTCCCGACGGGCTGCGGGCCCGCCTGGAGGCCATCGGGCACTCCTTCAAGCTCAACCCCGAGATCGGCGCGGCGACGGCCGTGCAGCGGCTGCCGGACGGCAAGTGGCTGGCCGCCGCCGAAACCGTACGACGCGGCGGCGGTTCGGCCCAGGTGGTGCGTCCGGCGCCGTAGAGCCGTCCGGTCGCCCCGACAGGATTCAGCTCCCGGGGGCGGGTGGTTCGCCGGTGTTCGTACGGAACGCGAGCCGCCCGTCCTCGACCTCCACCCTCACCCGGTCGCCCTCCTCGACCCGCCCGTCGAGCAGCAGCCGGGACAGCTGGTTGTCGACCTCGCGCTGGATCGTGCGGCGCAGCGGGCGGGCGCCGTACTCGGGCTGGTAGCCGCGCTCGGCGAGCCAGTCGACGGCCGCGTCGGTGAACTCGGCCGTGATGCCCTGGGCTTGCACCAGCCGCCGCGTCCGCTCCAGCAACAGGTCGGTGATCCGCCGCAGTTGCTCACTCGTGAGCTGCCGGAACACGACGATCTCGTCGATCCGATTGAGGAACTCCGGCCGGAAGTGCTCGCGCAGCGGACGCAGGATCTGCTCGCGCCGCGCCTCCTCGTCGGCGTCCGCGCCACCCGATCCGAAGCCGATGCCGGCGCCGCGCCGGGTGATCGCCTCCGAGCCCAGGTTGCTGGTCATCACGATGACCGTGTTGGTGAAGTCGACCGTACGGCCCTGGGAGTCGGTGAGCCGGCCGTCGTCGAGGACCTGCAGCAGGATGTTGAAGACGTCCGGGTGCGCCTTCTCCACCTCGTCGAGCAGGAGCAGCGAGTACGGGTGCCGGCGGACGGTCTCCGTCAGCTGCCCGGCCTCCTCGTGGCCGACGTAGCCGGGCGGGGCGCCGACCAGACGGCTCACCGTGTGCCGCTCCTGGTACTCGCTCATGTCGAGCCGGACCATGCGATCCTCGCTGCCGAACAGCGACTCGGCGAGCGCGCGGGCCAGTTCGGTCTTGCCGACCCCGGTCGGGCCGAGGAACAGGAAGCTGCCGATCGGCCGGTCCGGGCTGGCGAGCCCGGCGCGCGAGCGCAGCACCGCGTCCGCGACGACCCGTACAGCCTCCTCCTGGCCGACGACCCGCTCGTGCAGGTGCTCCTCCAGGGCGAGCAGGCGGGCCTTCTCCTCCTGGGTGAGGCTGGCGACCGGGATGCCGGTCTGCCGGGACACCACCTCGGCGATCGCCTCCGCGGTCACCTCCAGATGCCGGCCCTCGTCGGAGGTGGCCTCGCCGCTCGCGTCCGCGATGCGCTGCTTCAACTCGACGATGCGGTCCCGCAGCCGGGTGGCCTGCTCGTACTGTTCGTCCGCGACCGCCTGGTCCTTGTCGCGGGCCAGTTCCTCGGCCTCGCGCTCCATGGCCCGTACGTCCGTGCCCTTGGTGCGGGCGCCGAGCCGCACCCGGGCGCCGGCCTGGTCGATCAGGTCGATCGCCTTGTCGGGCAGGCGGCGGTCGGTGAGGTAGCGGTCGGACAGCTCCACGGCCGCGACGAGCGCCTCGTCGGTGTAACGGACTTGGTGGTGGGCCTCGTAGCGGTCGCGCAGCCCGCGCAGGATCTCCAGCGCGTCCACGACGGACGGCTCCGGGACGAGGATCGGCTGGAAGCGGCGGGCGAGCGCCGCGTCCTTCTCGATCCGCCGGTACTCCTCCAGCGTCGTCGCGCCCACGATGTGCAGCTCGCCGCGGGCCAGGGCCGGCTTGAGGATGTTGCCGGCGTCCATCGACCCCCCGCCCTCGCCACCGCCTCCCGCGCCGACGACGGTGTGCAGCTCGTCGATGAAGACGATCAGCTGGTCGGAGTGGGCGCGGATCTCGTCGACGATCGTGGTCAGCCGCTCCTCGAAGTCGCCGCGGAAACGGGTGCCCGCGACCACGCCCGTCAGGTCCAGGGCGACCACGCGCCGCGCGACGAGGACGTCCGGCACGTCCCCGTCCACGATCCGCTGGGCCAGTCCCTCCACGATGGCGGTCTTGCCGACGCCCGCGTCACCGATCAGCACCGGGTTGTTCTTGCCGCGCCGGGAGAGCACCTCGATGGTCTGCTCGATCTCGTCGTCCCGGCCGATCACCGGGTCGATCCGGCCCTGGCGGGCCAGCTCCGTGAGATCCGTGCCGTACTTGTCCAGCGTCGGCGTGCCGGTGGGCCGCTGCCGGTCACCGGGGCGGGACGCCTGCGCGGTGTCCGGCGGGTCGCTCGGCAGGCCCGTGGCGGCGAAGCGGGCCGCGTTGAGGATGTGCCCGGCCGCGGAGTCCGGGTTCGAGGCGAGAGCGCTGAGCACGTGCTCCGGGCCGATGTAGCCGGCGCCGCGCGAGCGGGCCAGGTCGTGCGCGTCCAGCAGGGCGCGTTTGGCGGCCGGGGTCAGCGACAGCGACGTGGGAGGCGGCACCTCGCCCGGCGGGTGCTGGACCGGGCCCGAGCGCTCGTCGATCTCCGACGCGAGGGACTCGGGGTCGGCGCCGGCCCGGCTGAGCAGCGTGCGGGTCGGCTCCGCGCCGAGGGCCGCGCGCAGCAGGTGCTCGGTGTCCAGGTCGCGGCTGCCGTGCTCGGCCGCGTACTGGGCCGCGCCGCGCACGAGCTCCCTCGCGGGCCGGCTGAGGAGCTGGCCGATGTTGATCTGCCGGGGGCCGGGGCGGGGTCCGCCGAAGAAGCGGGCCAGGAACTCTCCGAAGGGGTCGCCGTACCCCTCCGGGCTGGAGAAGTCGCTGGTCATGGCGTTCCGTTCGATCGACGTGCGCTGCCGGAGCGGACGGTTGCCCGTGTCCGTGCCGGGCTACACCACGATGGCACGATCCGCAGGGCGCGGCATGTCCTGGGACCCGCCGCCGTACGGCGTCCCGCCGACGCCCCGCGCCCCTCGGCGGAACGGTCCTACCGGCGCTCGGTGAGGATCCTCGGACCGCTTTCCGTGATCGCCACCGTGTGTTCCGCGTGGGCCGCCCGCGAACCGTCGTTGGTGCGCAGGGTCCAGCCGTCCTCGGCCTCGTGGTAGCCGTCCTTGCCGCTCGCGATCAGCATGGGTTCGATCGCGAGGGCCATGCCGTGGCGCAGGGGGTAGCCGCGGCCAGGGCGGCCCTCGTTGGGGACCGAGGGGTCCTCGTGCATGTGGCGGCCGATTCCGTGGCCTCCGAAGCCTTCCGGGATGCCGTAGCCCGCCTCCCGGCACACCGTGCCGATCGCGTGCGCGATGTCGCCGATGCGGTTGCCGACGACCGCCGCCTCGATGCCGGCCGCGAGGGCGCGCTCGGCGGTCTCGATCAGCCGGACGTCCGCCGGGCGCGGCGTGCCCACGGTGAAGCTGATCGCGGAGTCGCCGGCCCAGCCGTCGAGCGTGGCGCCGAAGTCGGCCGAGAGGAGGTCGCCGTCGCGCAGCCGGTATCCGGTGGGGATGCCGTGCACGATCGCGTCGTTCACGGACGCGCAGAGCACCGCCGGGAAGGGCGTCATGGCGAAGGACGGGCGGTAGCCGAGGAAGGGGGACGTCGCCCCCGCCTCCCGCAGCACGTCGTGCGCCAGCTCGTCCAGTTCCAGCAGGGACACGCCCACGTCGGCGGCGTCCCGCACGGCCGTCAGCGCCCGTGCGACGACCTGTCCCGCTGCGTACATGGCCTCGATCGATGTGTCTGTCTTGAGCTCCACCATGCCAATTACTATACCGGTATTAGAATGGGGTCATGGTGCGTACCCCCCTCACCCCCGAAGAGCGCGAACGCGGCGAACGGCTCGGGCTGCTGCTGCGCGAGGCCCGCGGCGGCCGGAGCATGGCCATCGTCGCGGCGAACGCCGGCATCTCCGCCGAGACCCTCCGCAAGATCGAGACCGGCCGCGCCCCCACCCCGGCGTTCTTCACCGTCGCCGCGCTCGCCCGCGTGCTCGGCCTGTCGATGGACGAGCTGGCGGGGCTGTGCGTGCCCGCCCCGGCGTGACACCCTGGGGTCGCTGTCCGCGCCCGGTCGCGATCGTGCGCACACGTCGTCGCGTCGGTTTCGAAAACTGGCCGTAGCCGCGCTGTAACACCGTTGGTGTTTTCTACGAACCGGAGTGTTCCGGTCGGGGCGGGAGTCGAGCGATGGTTGTGGATCAACTCCCGGGCCGGGTACGGGAGTTCGCGAGCTACCTGAACGGACTGCTGGCACGCCTCGATCAGGGCGCCGGCTGGTGCGCGGTGTTCTGGCAACGCGATCCCGACGGCATGCAGGCCTGCCTGGACGGGCGTGAGGTGCCGCCCTGGGACGTGGTGGAGGCGGTGCTCCAGGACCTCGCCGCCGAGTACGGGACCGCGGTCGCCGAGCAGCAGGCGGAACGGGTCCGGCCCCTGCACGCCGCCGCCCTCGCCGCCCACGACGCCCGGCCCGGTGGCCGCGACGCCCTCGGGGACCGGCTCGACGTGATGCTCCGCGAGCAGCGCTACGCCGCCGAACGACTGGCCGACCTGGGGCGCAGGCTCCCGTCCGCGGCCACCCAGGAGCAGGCCGACGCGATCCGTCTCGACCTCGCCTGGGCCCACGACGACCATGAACGGGCCACTGCGCGGTGCGCCGAACTCCGCTACCGGATGGCGGAGTCGGACCGGCTCCCGACGCCCGGCGCGCCCCCCGGCCCCAGGCCCGCCCAGCACACCGCCGACCCCGCCCACGGGGCTCCCGCCGCCCACGGAGCTCCCACCGGCTACGACTCACCTGCCGGGTACGACGCCTCCACCGGGTACGACGCTTCCACCGGGTACGAAGTCTTTGCCGGTCATGGCGTCGCCCAGCCCACGGCCGGACCGCAGGTCGACGCGTACGAGGCCGAGGCGCCGGCGGCCGACGCCGCAGCCCCCCGGCCGGCCCCCGTCGAGCCGGCTCCCGCCGAGGACACCGCCGCCGCGGCCCCCGTCCCCAAACAGCGCAAGCGCCGCCGCGGCAGCGCCCGTTTCGCCGGGATGGCCGAGGAGGAGGCGGACGCCGCCTCCGCCGCCGTACCGCCCGACACCGCGCCGGTGGCGCCCGCGCCCGCCCCGACCGGGCGCCGCACGCCGCGCGGCGCCCGCTTCGCCGGGGCCGCCGCCGAGACCGCCGAACGGACCGAGCCGCGGCGCGAGCCGCTGGACACGGCGGCCCGGCGGGAGACCGTCGAGACGGTCGAGCGTCTGGTGCGCCTGCGCGGGGAAGGCCGCAGCGGCGAGGCGCACGCCCTGCTCGTCGAGCTCGCCTACTGGCCGGCCGCCCGCATCCCGCTGCTCGCGGCCGAACTCCAGCGCGCCGGGCTGACCGCCGACTGGACCACCCTGCTCTGGGAGGCCGCCTCCTTGCCCGCCGACCGGCTCGTCGCCGCGGCCGACGCACTGGTCGCGGTGGGGCGCACGGCCGACGGCGAGCAGATCCTGCGCCAGGGCGTCGCCCGGCCGGCCACCGAGATCGGGCAGGCCGTCCTCGGTCTGGTCGAGGAGGGCCGGCGACGCGAGGTCAGCGCGCTGCTCGACGCCTACGTCCGGGTCCGCACCCCCGAGGAGGCCGCCCGCAGCGTCGCCCCGGCCCCGCAGACCCTCGTCCCCCTCGTGCTGGAGGCCGCCCGGACCGTCTCGGAGGAACGCCACTGGGACCTGGTGCACGCCCTCAGGGTGGCCGGCTTCACCGCCTGACCCGGTCACCCCTTGCGCCGTACGGCCCGCGACTCACCCACCGGAGTGTGAAACGCGATCGACTCGGCGGGTTAACGACGATGGTCTTGGCAAGCCCGTCCCGGAGGCTTACGTTCGTCCCTCTACGACCTTCGTCTACGGGCGTAGAGGCTCTGACGTCCCGTCGAAGGAGCAGCTCATGGCCAACGTCGTACGTGCCGCACTCGTCCAGGCCACCTGGACCGGCGACACCGAGTCCATGGTGGCGAAACACGAGGAGCACGCCCGCGAGGCGGCCCGTCGGGGCGCCAAGATCATCGGGTTCCAGGAGGTCTTCAACGCTCCCTACTTCTGTCAGGTCCAGGAGCCGGAGCACTACCGCTGGGCCGAGCCGGTCCCCGACGGGCCGACCGTGCGTCGTATGCAGGAGCTCGCGCGCGAGACGGGGATGGTCGTCGTCGTGCCGGTCTTCGAGGTCGAGCAGTCCGGTTTCTACTACAACACCGCCGCCGTGATCGACGCCGACGGGTCGTACCTCGGCAAGTACCGGAAACACCACATCCCGCAGGTGAAGGGTTTCTGGGAGAAGTACTACTTCAAGCCCGGCAACATCGGCTGGCCCGTCTTCGACACGGCCGTCGGCAAGGTGGGCGTCTACATCTGTTACGACCGGCACTTCCCGGAGGGCTGGCGGCAACTCGGTCTCAACGGCGCCCAACTGGTCTACAACCCGTCCGCGACCCACCGCGGCCTCTCCGCCCACCTCTGGCAGCTGGAGCAGCCCGCGGCCGCGGTCGCCAACGAGTACTTCGTCGCCGCGATCAACCGGGTCGGCGTCGAGGAGTACGGGGACAACGACTTCTACGGGACGTCGTACTTCGTCGACCCGCGCGGGAAGTTCGTCGGCGAGGTCGCGAGCGACAAGGACGAGGAACTCGTCGTCCGCGACCTCGACTTCGACCTGGTCGAGGAGGTCCGCCAGCAGTGGGCCTTCTACCGCGACCGCCGACCCGACGCCTACGACGGGCTGGTGCAGCCGTGAGGGACCTCCACGCCCGCCACCGGAAGGTCCTGCCGGACTGGCTCGCCCTCTACTACGAGGACCCGCTGGAGATCACCCACGGCGAGGGCCGGCACGTCTGGGACGCCGAGGGCAACAGGTACCTCGACTTCTTCGGCGGCATCCTCACCACCATGACCGCGCACGCGCTGCCCGAGGTCACCAAGGCGGTGAGCGAGCAGGCCGGGCGGATCATCCACTCCTCGACGCTCTATCTCAACCGGCCCATGGTCGACCTCGCCGAGCGCATCGCCCAGCTCAGCGGCATCCCCGACGCCCGCGTCTTCTTCACCACCTCGGGCACCGAGGCCAACGACACGGCGCTGCTGCTCGCCACCACCCACCGGCGCAGCAACACCGTGCTCGCGATGCGCAACAGTTACCACGGCCGTTCCTTCAGCGCGGTCGGCATCACCGGCAACCGCGGCTGGTCGCCGACCTCGCTGTCCCCGCTCCAGACGCTCTACGTGCACGGCGGGGTACGCGGACGCGGCCCGTTCGCCGCGCTCTCCGACGCCGAGTTCATCGAGGCCTGCGTCGAGGACCTGAAGGACCTGCTCGGTCACACCCGCCCGCCCGCGGCCCTGATCGCCGAGCCCATCCAGGGGGTCGGCGGGTTCACCTCGCCGCCGGACGGACTGTATGCGGCATTCCGTGAAGTGCTGAACGCATACGGGATCCTGTGGATCGCCGACGAGGTGCAGACCGGCTGGGGCCGCACCGGCGAGCACTTCTGGGGCTGGCAGGCGCACGGCCGCAGCGGACCGCCGGACATCGTCACCTTCGCCAAGGGCATCGGCAACGGCATGTCCATCGGCGGTGTCATCGCCCGCTCCGAGATCATGAACTGCCTGGACGCCAACAGCATCTCCACCTTCGGCGGGACCCAGGTCACCATGGCGGCCGGCCTCGCCAACCTCTCCTACCTGCTGGAACACGACCTCCAGGGCAACGCCCGGCGGGTCGGCGGCCTGCTCATCGAGCGGCTGCGGGCCGTCGTCGCCCAGGATCCGGGGGTACGGGAGGTGCGCGGGCGCGGGCTGATGATCGGCGTCGAACTGACGAAACCCGGCACCGACCAGGCGGACCCGGACCGCGCGGCCGCCGTGCTGGAGGCGGCCCGCGCCGACGGGCTGCTGATCGGCAAGGGCGGCGGCCACGACACCAGCGCCCTGCGCGTCGCCCCGCCGCTGTCCCTGACGGTGGCGGAGGCCGAGGAGGGCGCCGCCATCCTCGAAGGCGCGCTGAGGAGCACGCGGTAGCGCAGGCATGAGCCAAGGGAACACAACGCCATGACCATCACCCTGGAGCCCTGGGGGCCCGTAGAACCCCTGGAACCCGCACTGTCGGTCCGTCAGGTCCTGGCCCTGGAAAGGGTGCTGGCCGGGGAGCCCGAGGTGGTGGCCGGCGCGGCCCAGCTCGACCGGCCGGTGCGCTGGGTGCACGTCGCCGAGGCCGCGGACGTCGGCGTGATGCTCAGCGGCGGCGAGATGGTCCTCACCACCGGAGTGCTGCTCGCCGGTGACGAGAACGCGCAGACCGAGTACATCCAGTCCCTGCACCGCGCGGAGGCCGCGGCCGTGGTGCTGGGGCTGGGGCGGGCCTTCCCCGCTCCGCCGGACGTGATGCGGCGGGCCGCCGAGCGGTGCGGACTGCCGATGGTCGTCCTTCACCGCCCTTTCCCCTTCGCCGAGTTGACGGAGGAGGTCCAGTCCCGGCTGGTCCGGCGGAAGTTCGCCGCCGTCAGCCTGTCGGAGGCGGTACGGACCGCCCTCACCGGACTGATCACCGCGGGCGCCCCGCTCCAGCTGCTGCTCGACGTGATCGCCCAGCACGCCGCCTGTCCGGTCGTCGTCACCAACCTCGCCCACCGGGTGCTGGCGACGGCGGGGGAGCGGTCGGCGGTCGACGACGTGCTGCGGGACTGGGAGCGCATCGCCCGCCAGGCCGGCGGCAGTGAGGGCGACGGCTGGATCCGCGCCGAGCTGGGCGGACGCGGCGAACGGTGGGGGCAGATCATGCTCTGCGGCCACCGCGGCGACACCGCGGGCGGACGGCTCCTGGCCGACCGGGCCGCGGAGGCCCTCGTCCTGCACCGCATGCTCGGCGGCGCCTCCGCCCACACCTGGGAGGAACAGTCCGCGCAGAGCCTGCTCACCGACCTGATCTCCGGTGTCGTGCCGGCCCGGCAACTGCTGCCCCGGGCCCGGGCGGCCGGGCTCCCCGTCAACCGGCGGACCTTCGTCCCGCTGGTCGTCCGGGACGGCGATCCCGCCCAACTCGAGCGCATGCTCCGCCTGCTGGGGATGCCCGGGCTGGTCGCCGAGCTCGCCGACGGGGCCACCGCCCTGCTGCTCAGCCTCGCCCGCGACCAGGACGCCGAGGCGCTCGCCGCGCACTTCGCCGCCCGGCTGCGGACCGAGTCGGGGGAGAGCCGTACGGTCGTCGCGGCGGCCGACCCGCGCATCGTCTGGGACGACGTGCCCGCCGGGCTGCGCGAGGCCCAGCATGTCGCGGACGCCGTGGCCGACTCCTCGGCCGCCCTCGCCCTGCCGGCCGTCGTCCGCCTGAAGGACGTCCATCTGCGCGGCCTGGTCCGGCTGCTGCGGGACGACCCGCGGGTGCAGTCCTTCGCCGAGCGGGAACTGGACGGACTGCTGTGCGCGGCCGGGGACGACCTGCTCGCCGTGCTGCGGACCTATCTGGCAACGGGCCGCAACAAGTCCCGCACCGCCCAGCTCCACCATGTCTCCCGGCCCGCGCTGTACCGCCGGCTGGAGGCGATAGAGGGGCGGCTGGGCGTGGACCTCGACGACTTCGAACAGGCCGCATCGGTGCACATCGCGCTTCTCGCGCACGACGCGCAACTGGGCTGACCGCGCACCGCGGCAACAGCTCCGAAACATGGAACGACCAGGGAAAACGGTGGTGAAACATGGGTCCGGCAAGACGTGACACGGTGGCACGCCGGACGCCCGTAGGCGTGACACCGTGCAACTCAAAGCGGGCTCGCCGGCTTCCTAGGCTCCTCGTACACCGAGCGACCGGAGGTCCCGATGAGCAGAGTGATCCGTGCCGCCGTCTTCCAGACGGCCTGGACCGGCGACAAGGAATCGATGATCCAGGTACACGAGCAGGCGGTCCGCGACGCGGCCGCGCAGGGTGCTCAGGTCCTGTGTTTCCAGGAGCTGTTCTACGGACCGTACTTCTGCCAGGTCCAGGACCCGCAGTTCTACGAGTACGCCGAGCAGATCCCGGACGGCCCGATCGTCAAGCGTTTCCAGGCGCTCGCCAAGGAGCACGGCATCGTCCTGGTGCTGCCGATGTACGAGGAGGAGCAGCCGGGCGTCCTCTACAACACCGCCGCCGTGATCGACGCCGACGGCTCGTACCTCGGCAAGTACCGCAAGCACCACATCCCCCAGGTGAAGGGTTTCTGGGAGAAGTTCTACTTCCGGCCCGGGAACGTGGGCTGGCCGATCTTCGAGACCGCTGTCGGAAAGATCGGCGTCTACATCTGCTACGACCGCCACTTCCCCGAGGGCTGGCGCGCGCTGGGGCTGGAGGGCGCCGAGATCGTCTTCAACCCGTCGGCGACCTCGCGGGGTCTGTCCGCGTACCTGTGGCAGCTGGAGCAGCCGGCGGCGGCCGTCGCCAACGAGTACTTCGTCGGCGCGATCAACCGGGTCGGTGTCGAGGACCTCGGCGACAACGACTTCTACGGGACCTCGTACTTCGTGGACCCGGAGGCCCAGTTCGTCGGCGAGGTGGCGAGCGACAAGGAGACCGAACTCGTCGTCCGCGACCTCGACATGGCCAAGCTGCGCGAGGTCCGCGACCGCTGGCAGTTCTACCGGGACCGTCGCCCGGAGGCCTACGGCCCGCTGACCGCACCGTAAGACCCGAGGCCCCCGCGTCCCCGTCCGGGGCGCGGGGCAGCGTCCGTGGGCGGCTCCGCCGCGGGGCGCGACCGGCCTCGAACGACCCGCACGTCACGACCTCAACCCAGCGGAGCGTCCACGTATGAGCACCCGTACCGTCATCCGCGGCGGCCTCGTCGTCACCGCGTCCGACGAGATCCACGCCGACGTCCTGATCGAGGACGGCCGTATCGCCGCCCTCGCCGCCTCCGGCACCCCGGCCGCCGCGGCCTGGACCGCCGAGCGGGTCATCGACGCCACCGGGAAGTACGTGATCCCGGGCGGGGTCGACGCCCACACCCACATGGAGCTGCCCTTCGGCGGCACCTTCGCCTCCGACACCTTCGAGACCGGTACCCGGGCGGCCGCCTGGGGCGGCACGACCACGATCGTCGACTTCGCCGTGCAGAGCGTCGGACACAGCCTGCGCGAGGGGCTGGACGCCTGGCACGCGAAGGCCGAGGGCAACTGCGCGATCGACTACGGCTTCCACATGATCGTCTCCGACGTGAACCAGGACACGCTGAAGGAGATGGACCTGCTGGTGGAGGAGGGCGTCACCTCCTTCAAGCAGTTCATGGCCTATCCCGGCGTCTTCTACAGCGACGACGGTCAGATCCTGCGCGCCATGCAGCGCTCCGCCGAGAACGGCGGACTGATCATGATGCACGCGGAAAACGGTATCGCCATCGACGTCCTGGTCGAACAGGCGCTGGCGCGCGGCGAGACCGATCCGAGGTATCACGGCGAGGTCCGCAAGGCGCTCCTCGAGGCCGAGGCCACCCACCGCGCCATCAAGCTCGCGCAGGTCGCGGGTGCTCCGCTGTACGTGGTGCACGTATCGGCGATGGAAGCGGTTGCGGAACTGGCCCGGGCGCGCGACGAGGGGCTCAACGTCTTCGGTGAGACCTGTCCGCAGTACCTGTTCCTGTCGACGGACAACCTCGCGGAGCCCGACTTCGAGGGCTCGAAGTACGTGTGCTCGACGCCGCTGCGGCCCAAGGAGCACCAGGCCAAGCTGTGGCAGGGCCTGCGGACCAACGATCTCCAGGTCGTCTCCACCGACCACTGCCCCTTCTGCTTCGTGGGTCAGAAGGAGCTCGGCCGGGGCGACTTCTCGAAGATCCCCAACGGTCTGCCGGGGGTCGAGAACCGGATGGACCTGCTGCACCAGGCCGTCGTCGACGGGCACATCAGTCGCCGTCGCTGGATCGAGATCGCCTGCGCCGCCCCGGCCCGCATGTTCGGCATGTACCCGAAGAAGGGCACCATCGCGCCGGGCGCCGACGCCGACGTCGTGATCTACGACCCGCACGCCGAGCAGATCATCTCCGCGGACACGCACCACATGAACGTCGACTACTCGGCGTACGAGGGCAAGCGGCTCACCGGCCGCGTCGAGACGGTCCTGTCGCGGGGCGAACTCGTCATCACCGAGCGGGAGTACACCGGACACGCCGGTCACGGCGCCTACACCCCGCGCTCCACCTGTCAGTACCTCAACTAGGAGCAGCGCACATGGACTTCGGACTCGTCCTGCAGACCGACCCGCCGGCCTCGAAGGTCGTCGAGCTGATGAAGCGTGCCGAGGGCAACGGCTTCACGTACGGCTGGACCTTCGACTCCGCCGTGCTCTGGCAGGAACCGTTTGTGATCTACAGCCAGATCCTGGCGAACACCAGCAGCCTGACGGTGGGCCCCATGGTGACCAACCCGGGCACCCGTACCTGGGAGGTCACCGCCTCCACCTTCGCCACCCTCAACGACATGTTCGGCAACCGCACGGTCTGCGGCATCGGCCGCGGCGACTCCGCGATGCGCGTCGCGGGCCGTACCCCGAACACGCTCGCCCGGATCAGCGAGGCCATGAAGGTCATCAGGGCGCTCGGCTCGGGCCAGGAGGCGGACCTCGGCGGCACGGTCGTCAAGTTCCCGTGGATCAAGGAGGACGCGCACCTCCCCGTCTGGATGGCCGCCTACGGCCCCAAGGCGCTGAAGATGACCGGCGAGGAGGCCGACGGCTTCATCCTCCAGCTCGCCGACCTCTACCTCACCGAGTACATGGTGAAGGCCGTCAAGGACGCCGCCGTCGCCGCCGGCCGCGACCCCGCCGAGGTGAAGATCTGCGTCGCCGCCCCGGCGTACGTCACCGAGGACGACTCGCCCGAGGCGCTCGCCCACGCGCGGGAGCAGTGCCGCTGGTTCGGCGGGATGGTCGGCAACCACGTCGCCGACCTGGTGTCCAAGTACGGCGAGCACTCCGCCGCCGTACCGGACGAACTCACCGACTACATCAAGTCCCGTGAGGGGTACGACTACTCGCACCACGGGCGGGCCGACAACCCCGACACCGCCTTCGTGCCCGACGAGATCGTCGACCGGTTCTGCGTCATCGGCCCGGTCGAGAAGCACATCGAGAAGCTCGAGGCGCTGCGTGCGCTGGGCGTGGACCAGTTCGCCGTCTACGACATGCACGACGCCCAGGAGGCCACCATCGACGCCTACGGGGCACGGGTGATCCCGGCCGTCAACGGCTGACCCGTGCGCACGACCGCCGTACGGCGCCACGGACCGCCGTACGGCGTGGAAAACCGCAGAAACCAGCGAAACCGCTCAACTCCCCATCCCCCCACTCCAGTTCTCCCCTCCCCCGACTTTCCGGGGGAGGGGGCCGGAGCCCGCACGGCCTTTCCGGATCCGCCCCTCGTTTGATTGGCCTGCCCATGACCGACACCGCTCCCACGGCCATACCGCCGACTTCCCAAGTCACCCTCGCCGACGGCCGGGTGGAGATCGCCCCGGGCGCGCCGCAGCCCAGCGGCCCCTACGCCAACGAGGACCTGCTTCCGGTCCCGGTGGAGAAGCGCACCTGGACCACGTACAACTTCTCCGCGCTGTGGGTCGGCATGGCCCACAACACGGCGTCGTGGACGCTCGCCTCCGGTCTGATAGCCGTCGGCATGGACTGGAAGCAGGCGGTGCTCACCATCGCCCTGGCCAACGTCATCGTGCTGGTCCCGATGCTGCTCACCGGGCACGCGGGGCCGAAGTACGGTATCCCCTTCCCGGTCTTCGCCCGTGCCTCCTTCGGTGTCCGCGGCGCCAACCTGCCCGCCGTCGTGCGGGCGTTGGTGGCATGCGGCTGGTTCGGCATCCAGACCTGGATCGGCGGCGAGGCGATCTACTTCCTCGCCGGGAAACTGATCGGAAACGGCTGGAGCGACGCCGGTGAGATCGGCGGCTACGCCTGGACGATGTGGCTGTCGTTCGCGATCTTCTGGGCGATCCAGGTCGCGATCATCTACCGGGGCATGGAGACGATCCGGCGCTTCGAGAACTGGGCGGCGCCGTTCGTCCTCGTCGGCGCCCTGGTGATGCTGATCTGGATGAGCAACAAGGCAGGCGGTTTCGGCCCGTTGCTCGACCAGCCGTCGAAGCTCGGCTGGGGCGGCGACTTCTGGAAGCTGTTCTGGCCGTCCCTGATGGGCATGATCGGTTTCTGGTCGACGCTGTCGCTGAACATCCCGGACTTCACGCGGTACGGAAAGTCGCAGAAAGCGCAGACCTGGGGACAGGCGCTCGGTCTGCCGACCACCATGACGCTGTTCGCCCTGCTGTCGGTGATGGTCACCTCCGGTTCGCAGGCCGTGTACGGCGAGACGATCTGGGATCCGGTACAGCTCGCCGCCAAGACGGACAACGTCTTCGGTCTGCTGTTCGCGCTGGTGACCGTGCTGGTGGCGACCCTGTCCGTGAACGTCGCGGCCAACCTGGTCTCGCCCGCCTTCGACTTCTCCAACATCGCGCCCCGGAAGATCAGTTTCCGAACCGGCGCCCTCGCCACCTGTGTCCTCGGGGTGCTGATCTTCCCGTGGAAGCTGTACTCCGACCCGCAGGGCTACATCTTCACCTGGCTCGGTCTGGTCGGCGGTCTGCTGGGCACGGTCGCCGGCATCCTCATCGCCGACTACTGGGTGCTGCGCCGCGGCAAGCTCGACCTGACCGATCTGTACCGCACGGGCGGCCGTTACTGGTACGACGGCGGCTGGAACTGGCGGGCCGTGGTGGCCTTCGCGACCGGCGGAGTGCTCGCCGTCGGCGGCGCCAGCTTCAAGCCGCTGGTCGACGGACGGCCGATCCCGGCGCTGGAATCCCTCGCCGACTACGGCTGGGCGGTCGGGCTCGGCACCTCGATGGTGCTGTACCTGGCCCTGATGCTGCTGCTGCCCCCGCGGCAGGAACAGGACGCCGTCTGACGGACAAAACGAGAACGGCCGGAGGAGCGACCGGGCTCCTCCGGCCGTTCTCGTGCCTCGGCCCGTGCGTCTCGGTGCGTGTGTGTCTCACTCCGTGCGGTTCGGCCTGTGCGGCTCGGTGCGTGCGGGGCGCGGCGGGAGCGTGCGGTCAGCTCTTCTCGCCATTCAACAGGGCGGCCACCACTTCCTTCGCGGCCTTGATCGCGCCCTTGTTGATCTCGTCGGTGCTGGGCGCCTTCTTCGTCTCGAAGTCGCTGCCGTTGAAGTTGACGACCACCAGCGCGTTGGACACCCGGGCGATGACGACGCCCTCACGGGTCTGCTGCTTGTCCTCGGTCGTCAGGTTCACCACCGAGTAGGCCTCGTCACCGAGCCCGGGGACCGCGCCGCCGCCGCTCTTCTCGCCGGTCCGCTCCTTGTACGACGTCCGGGCCGCGTCGTCCGACTCCGTGATCTCGAAGGAGACGTCGAGCCACCGGTAGTCGTATCCCTTGAGCGCGTTCCATGAGCAGGTGCGGCGCAGAGCGGTGTCCGTGGACGGGATCTCCTTGCCCGCCGTCTTGGCGCCCGGCACGAGGGCGGTGACCGTCTTCGCGGCGACGCTGGTGCACGGGGCGGGCGCGGCGGCGTACGTCTTGGACACGGCCGTGGAGGAGGGGCCGGACGTCTTCTCGGACTGGGTCTTCTGCGTGTCCTTGACCGCCGTGTCCTGCTTTTCGGTCAGCGGCCCGGACGACATCGCCCAGCCCGCGCAGGCGAGCACGACCACGGGGGTCAGGCGCGCGGTGAGGGCGAGCGGCAGTGGGAGTGAGCGCACGGCGCACTTTCGTGGGGGACGGTGCGGACGGAGTCCGCAGTGCGGACGGGGGACGCCAGTGTCACACGACTCCCTGTGGGGCGGAAGCGTGAACTCGCTCCGTGGCTGCGCGGTGACGAAGGGGCCCGGCCCAACCGGGACATCACGGTTCTTCATGGGGCACCGGCCGGGGAACGGTGCCACCGGCCGGGGAACGGTGCGAGCGCGCGGCGGGTGCGTGCGTACGATCCCGGGAACGGCCGCAGCGCAGTGAGGAGCCCCCGTGTTCACCACCCGCCCCACCCTCCAGGGCACCTTCGGCATGGTGTCCTCCACCCACTGGCTGGCCTCGCAGTCGGCGATGGCCGTCCTGGAGGGCGGCGGCAACGCCTACGACGCGGCCGTGGCAGGCGCCTTCGTGCTGCACGTCGTCGAACCGCATCTCAACGGGCCCGCGGGCGAGGTGCCCATCCTGCTCGCCCCGGCCGGCGGCGAGGTGCGCGTGCTGTGCGGGCAGGGAGTGGCGCCGGCGGGCGCGAGCGTCGCCCACTACCGGGCACTCGGCCTGGACCTCGTACCCGGCACCGGACCGCTGGCCGCCGCCGTGCCCGGCGCGTTCGACGCCTGGATGCTCCTCCTGCGCGACCACGGCACCAAGTCCCTCGACGACGTACTGCAGTACGCCATCGGGTACGCCGAACACGGGCACGCGCCCGTGGAGAACGTCGGCGCGACCGTCGAGACCGTACGCGAGCTGTTCGAGACGGAGTGGACCTCGTCGGCGGAGGTGTACCTGCCGGGCGGGAGGCCGCCGCGCCCCGGCGCGCTGCTGCGCAACCCGGCCCTCGCCGCCACCTGGAGGCGACTGCTCGCCGAGACCGCCGGGGCGGGCGACCGGGAGGCGCGGATCGAGGCCGCACGCGCGGTGTGGCGGACCGGGTTCGTCGCCGAGGCCCTTGTCCGGCAGGCCGCCCGGCCCACCCTGGACACCAGTGGGGAGCGCCACACCGGCACGCTCACGGCCGCCGATCTCGCGGCCTGGTCCGCGTCCTACGAGGCGCCGGCCACGTACGACTGGAACGGCTGGACGGTGTGCAAGGCCGGCCCCTGGAGCCAGGGCCCTGCCCTCCTCCAGCAACTCGCCCTGCTCCCGCCCGAGCTGCCCGCGTACGGCTCCGCCGACTACGTCCATCTCCTGATCGAGGGCTGCAAGCTCGCCATGGCCGATCGCGAGGCCTGGTACGGCGACGCGGCCGAGGTCCCGCTGGGCGAGCTGCTCGGCGCCGCCTACAACGCGGACCGGCGCCGGCTGATCGGCGACAAGGCGTCGTACGAGCTGCGGCCCGGCAGCCCCGGCGGGCGTACCCCGCGGCTGAGCACGCACGCGTACGTGGTCGCCGACGACGACCCCGCCTTCAGCCCCATGGGCGCCGGCGAGCCGACGGTCGCCAAGAGCACCACGTCCCCGGTGCCGGGCGAACCGGAGGTCGGGGCGCAGGGGGCCACCCGGGGGGACACCTGCCACCTCGACGTCGTGGACCGCTGGGGCAACATGGTCGCCGCCACGCCCAGCGGCGGCTGGCTGCAGTCCAACCCGGTCGTGCCCGAGCTGGGCTTCCCGCTCGGCACCCGGCTCCAGATGACCTGGCTGGAGGAGGGCCTGCCGAACTCGCTGACGCCCGGCCGCCGCCCCCGCACCACCCTCACCCCCTCGATCGCGCTGCGCGACGGGGTGCCGGTGCTGGCGTTCGGCACCCCCGGCGGCGACCAGCAGGACCAGTGGCAGCTGCACTTCCTGCTGGCCGTCGCGCTCCGCGCGCGGGTGCGCGGCGGTCTGGACCTCCAGGGCGCGATCGACGCCCCGAACTGGCACAACGACGCCTTCCCCGGTTCCTTCTACCCGCGCGGCATGCGGCCGGGCTCCGTCACCGTGGAGTCCCGGATGCCGGCCGGGGTGGTGGAGGAGCTGCGGCGACGCGGCCATGACGTGAGCCTCGGCGACCCGTGGTCCGAGGGCCGGCTGTGCGCGGTGGCCCGCGACCCCGAGACCGGGATCCTGCTCGCGGCCGCGAACCCGCGCGGGATGCAGGGATACGCGGTGGGTCGCTGACTCGGATGCGGCACGGGCCGCCGGGGTGCGGACGGGCCGGGTTGCCCACGCGCGCGTGCGGGGCGGGTTGCCGACTCGGGTGTGTGGGGCGCGGCTGACGCGGGGGAGCGGTGGGGCGCGAGAGAGCGGAGGGAAGCGTTCCTGTTCTTCATCCCGATTACACCCGGGATGCACCGGGCGGGTGGGGATTGTCAGTGGGGCGTGCTCTCATGGATGCATGATCGAAGACACGGAAACCATCGACGAGTTTCTCGCCCGCCACTCGGCCGACGTGGAGGAGGCGGTCCGCAAGGCCGCCGCGGCCGAGATCATGCCCCGCTTCCGGCAGCTCGGCGCGCACGAGGTGGACCAGAAGAGCGGACCCCACGACCTGGTGACGGACGCCGACCGCAATGCCGAGCTGTACCTCACACGGGCCCTCGGAGCCCTCCTGCCCGGCTCGGTCGTCGTCGGCGAGGAGGCCGTGCACGCCAACCCGGCCACGTACGAGGCGATACAGGGCGACGCGCCGGTCTGGATCGTCGACCCCGTCGACGGGACACGGCAGTTCGTGCACGGCGACGACGGCTTCTGCACCCTGGTCGCGCTCGTCCGGCACGGCGTCCTGCTCGCCTCCTGGACCTACGCTCCGGCCCGCGACCAACTCGCCACGGCCGTCCGCGGCGGCGGCGCCTTCCTGGACGGCGAGCGGCTGTTCGCCGGTCCGCCCGAGCCGGGCCGCGACCTGAGGGTGGCCACCTCCCACCCCGACTACACGACCGACGAGCAGAAGCGTGCCCTGCTGGGTGTGTGGACGGACGGCGTCGCACCGCGCGCGTGCGGATCGGCCGGGCTCGAGTATCTCGCCATAGCCCGGGGCGAGTTGGACGCCACGGCGTTCTCGTGGGAGGCGGCCTGGGACCACGCGGCCGGCCTCCTGCTGGTCGAGGAGGCGGGCGGCGCCCATCTCACCCTCGACGGCGGTCCGTTCCGCGTCACGGGCGGCAACTCCCTGCCGTTCACGGCGGCCCGGGACGCGGCGACGGCCCGACGCGTGGCGGGACTGCTGTCGGGCGTGGGGTCGGACCCGAGGTGAGGCGGCACGGGTGAGGCGGCACGGGGCGGCGGCACGGGGAGAGGCACCCCGAGGTGAGGCGCCCCGGGGAGAGGCCGGTGCCGGGAATCCGACGGGACTGAAGCCGCTCCGGCCGGGCGCGAGCGAGGCCCTGCCGCGTCGGGAGATCCTGGCCCGCGTCCAGCCACCCGCACGGAGTCCTTCCGGCGGACGCCCTCCCGGGACAGTTCGACCGTGGCATTCGGGGTCGAGGGCCCCGCGCCGCAGGTGTCGTCGTACCCCCGGCATATCCTGATCGTGGGGGCCACCGGTCTACGGAGGTCACCGGCTGACGAAGGGGTCGAAGTGCCGTCGATGCTCGATGCGGTCGTGGTGGGAGCGGGGCCCAACGGGCTGACCGCGGCGGTGGAGCTGGCCAGGCGCGGCTTCTCCGTGGCGATCTTCGAAGCGCGGGACACCGTGGGCGGGGGAGCGCGCACCGAGGAACTCACCCTGCCGGGCTTCCACCACGACCCGTGCTCCGCCGCACACCCCCTCGGCATCAACTCGCCCGCGTTCCGCGCGCTGCCCCTGGAGCGCTACGGCCTGGAGTGGCTGCACGCCGAGCTCCCCATGGCCCACCCCTTCCTCGACGGCAGTGCCGCGGTGCTGTCGAGGTCGGTCGCCGAGACGGCCGCCTCCTTCGGGCCGCGCGACGCGGGCACGTACCGCCGACTGGTCGAGCCCTTCCTGCCCAAGTGGGACACCCTGGCCCGCGACTTCATGTCGCTGCCGTTGACCGCGCTCCCGCGCGACCCGGTCACCCTGGCCCGTTTCGGCCTCGTCGGCCTGCCCCCGTCCAGCTGGCTCACCCGCCGCTTCCGCGACGAACGGGCCAGGACCCTGTTCGCCGGACTCGTCGGGCATGTCATGGCCCCGCTGAGCGGCTTCGCCACCGGCGCGATCGGTCTGGTCTTCGCCCTCGCCGCGCACGCCCGCGGCTGGCCGGTGGCCCGCGGCGGCTCCCAGTCCATCTCGGACGCCCTCGCCGCCTACCTCGAGGATCTCGGCGGCAGCATCCACACCGACTACCAGGTCAAGCGCCTCGACGACCTGCCCCCGGCCCGCGCCTACGTCTTCGACACCTCGCCCACCGCGCTCGGCCGCATCGCCGGTTTCGGCAACTACTACGAGGGATACCGGTACGGACCCGGCGTATTCAAGATCGACTACGCGCTCGACGGTCCGGTCCCGTGGACCGCGAAGGAGGCCCGCGCCGCCGGCACCGTACAGATCGGCGCGGACAGCGCGGAGATCGGCGCCGCCCTCAGAGCGGTCTCCCGGGAGGGCCGGGCACCCGACCGACCCTTCATGATCACGGTGCAGCCCGGCGTCGTCGACCCCAGCCGCGCCCCGGCCGGCCGGCACGTCTTCTGGGCGTACGGCCATGTGCCCAGCGGCTGGACCGGCGACCTCACCGACGCCATGGAACGCCAACTGGAGCGCTTCGCCCCGGGATTCCGCGACCGGGTCCTCGCCCGCGCCACCGCGGGCCCCGCCGAACTCGCCGCCCGGAACGCCAACTACGTGGGCGGCGACATCGCCTCCGGAGCGGTCTCCGGGCTCCAGATCCTGCTGCGTCCCAAGCTGACGCCGTTCCCGTACGCCACTCCGCACCCGGCCGTCTTCATCTGCTCCTCGGCGACCCCGCCCGGACCCGGTGTGCACGGCATGTCGGGCCACAACGCGGCGAAGGCCGTATGGCGCAGGCTGCGGCAGCAAAGGTGAGCGGACGGCCGGTTCCCGTTGGTATACACACCATCATGACCACGATCACCCTCGTCCAGGGCGACATCACCCGGCAGTCCGTGGACGCCATCGTCAACGCGGCCAACTCCTCACTGCTCGGCGGCGGTGGCGTCGACGGCGCCATCCACCGCCGGGGCGGCCCCGCGATCCTCGCCGACTGCCGTCGGCTGCGCGCCGCGCACTACGGCAAGGGCCTGCCCACCGGCCGGGCGGTCGCCACGACCGCGGGGAACCTGGACGCGCGCTGGGTGATCCACACCGTGGGCCCCGTGTACCAGGTCTCCGGCAGCGACCCCTCCCTGCTGGCCTCCTGCTACCGCGCGTCGCTGGAGGTCGCGGACGAGCTGGGCGCGCGGACCGTCGCGTTCCCGGCCGTCTCCACCGGGGCGTACGGCTGGCCGATGGCGGATGCCGCCCGTATCGCGGTCGAGGCGGTGCGCGCGGCGCGCACGGCGGTCGAAGAGGTGCGGTTCGTGCTGTTCGACGACAAGGCGTACCAGGTGTTCGCCGAGCTGATCCACTGACCGGACCGGACCGGTTAGTGGAGCGGACTGGACCGGACCGGACCGGACCGGTTAGTGGAGCGGACTGGACCGGACCGGACCGGAGCGGACTGGCGACGACCGGCCACGACCGGCGAGCGGCAACGGATCCGCGGGTGACGCCGGACGGCGTCACCCGCGGATCCGGTGGGCGATGGATGGCCGACGGCGGTCCGGGCCGGGTCAGCCCTCGATGCGGTGGGTGGTCCAGAACGACGTCAGGTCGGTGGTCGTGGCTGCCTGGGCGGCCGCCTTGAACTCGGCCGTGGTCGAGACGCCGTACCAGTGCGAAGTGGCGTAGTCCTTCAGCAGCTTGGCCATCGCGGTGTCGCCGATGAGCCGCCGCAGGTCGTGCAGGGCGCACTTGCCGTAGCCGTAGACGACGGTGGAGTACCGGGAGGAGTGGGTGTCCCAGTAGGCCATCGAGTTGGTGATCTTCTCCGCCGACGAGGCCCACGAGACGCTGCTCCAGCAGCTGGTGCCCGTCTTGCCCAGCGCCAGGTCGGTGGCGTAGTCCGTGAACGACTCGTCCAGCCACGGGCTGTTGTACTCGTCGTCGCCGACGATCCCGTACCACCACTGGTGGCCGATCTCATGGGTCAGCGCCGTGGTGCTGACCAGGTCGAGGACGAAGCCGGGGTACTCCATGCCGCCGAACCAGAAGCTGTTGTCGATGACGGCGTCCAACTCGCCGTACGGGTAGGCCCCGAAGCGGGCGGCGTGCGCGTCCACGGCGGTCTTGGCGGTGGTGAGCATCGACTGGGCGTTGGCCGAGCTGATGCCGGTGACGGAGTAGACGTTGATCGGGGTCCCGCCGGTCGAGGTGCCGGAGATCTTGCTGAACGGGCCGGCCGCCCACGCGAAGTCACGGACCTTGGTGGCGGTGGCCGTGGTGACGGTGCGGCCGCTGGTGCCGGCCGCGTCGACCGAGGCGCCGGTGGCCGGCACCAGGAGGGTGGTCGGATGGTCGAGGGTCACCTTGAAGTCCGCGGCCAGCGAGTAGAACGACTCGCCGTTGTTCGTGTACGGGTCCAGGTGCCAGCCCGTCCCGTCCTTCACCGCCAGCAGGGGCAGCGCGTTGCCGATGAAACTGAACGCCCCGTCGTAGCCGAACCGGTCGGCGCCGCTGGGCACGGTGATGCCCAGGTCGAAGCCGATCGTGGCGCTCTGCCCCTGGGTCAGGGGAGTGGCGAGCGTGATCGGGAGGGCGGTGCAGCCCACGGACAGGGCGCCCGCGGTGCCGCCGGTGACGTTGCTGACCGCGATCGGCATCGAGGTGCAGGTGCCGTGGTAGTTGTCCCAGAGTCGCAGGTACACCTCGCTGAGCGCGGTCGAGGAGGCGTTGGTGAAGGTCGCGCTCTCGTGACCGGTCCAGACCGTGCCGGCCGTGTTGCTGGTCAGGTTGACGGTGTACGACGGCGCCGCCGGGGTGCGGGTGGAGTCGGCGGGCGGAGCGGTGTCGCCGGAGGTGTTGAGCGCGAGGTCGTCGAGGACGAAGCTCGACTGGAGGCTGGAGTCCTCGGTGCCGGTGAAGGCGAGGCTCACGGTCTGGCCCGCGAACGCCGACACGTCGAACGACTTCTGCACGTAGCCGGTGTTCTTGTCGAGGTTCGAGTACGTGGCCAGCGTCGTCGTGCCGATCTTGGCCGTGAGCTTGTCGTACGCGGTGGACGAGGTCGTCTCGGCCGTGTCGATGTGCAGCCAGAACGTGAGGGTGGCGGCGGCGCACCCGGACGGGATCGTGAGGCTCTGCGAGAGCGTGTCGGTGTGGGTGCTGCCCACGCCGTCCAGCCAGGCGAAGGCGGTGCCGCCGTGGGCGCTCTGCCCGGTGCGACTGGTGATCACGCTGGTCGAGGACTGGGTCCACGACGAGACGCCGCTCTCGAAGCCGCCGTTGGTGATCACCTGGGCCGGGGTGCAGGCGTCGGCCGCGGCGGCCGCCTGCACGGGAGCGACGGCCGCGCTCCCGGCTGCGACAGCCGCGCTCCCGGGTGCGGCGACGCTCGTGGAGGCGATCCCGTCCGGCGCGACGGCTGCCGCGGGTGCGGCGGGGAGCGAGACGGTGGCCAGCGCGGCGAGGGTGAGCGCGCTCGTGGCGAGGGCCTTGCGGGGGGTGGGTCTCACACGTGGCTCCTTTGCGGCGGCCGGGTTTCCGGCCTGCTCGGTGGCTGTCCCCGACGGCGTGGGTGTGCCGGAGGGCGGTGCGCGACGGCTGCCGGAAGCCTGACAGATTTGACGCGGCCATGCCATCAGACTTTGGCAAAGGGTCCCCTCCGCAACCGGACGCGAAGCCCCCGCTCACAGCCCCGGAGCCTCCCGTGCGCGGCCGTGCGAGGAGCGGCCCGGTGAAGCTGCGGACCCCGGCCGCGCGCACCCCCGGGGCGCGGTCCTGCCCCACTCGAGGCGGGGTCCCTGCCCCACCTCTGGGGCGCGGTCCTGCCCTCCATCGACCCGCGAAGCTGTACCTCACCGCCCGGCACGCGAAAATCTATGCTGGCTGGAGTAGACATTGCCCAATGGCATGGTTATGGTTTCTCTCGTAGCCAGAGAGACAGAAGGGCCCGGCAGACATGAACTGCCGGGCGGAAGTACCGCAGTTGTAGTACGCAGGACGGTGCGGTGGTGGAGTTGCGAAGCCAGGGTTGTTGCAGGACGGCGACGGGACTGACGACCGGACCGGGCGGCCGCGGTTCAGGGGCCGCCGTGAGCAGTACAGGTAGTACCAGCAGTACAGGCAGTACCCAGCAGTGAAGTCAGTGAGCAGCACCTCGGTGAAGGCGTCGGCTGCGGACGCGCGCACCGGGAGGTTCGGCAGTGGGGTTCCAAGCCAGAGCAGACGCAGGACGGGCGAACGGGGCTGGCTGCCGAAGAGTGGCGCTTCACGAGGCCACCAGCAGTTCGCAGTACAGGCAGTACCAGCAGTACAGGCAGTACCGGCATCACCAGTAGTACCGGTAGTTCGTAGTTTCCCGTGTGGTAGGCAGTTGATCATCGAGGGAAGAACGGAGGGGCCGAGCGCCATCAGGATCGCCCGGGCGTGAGTGTGGAG